>JANXRV010000141.1:0-77856 GCA_025356665.1 Pseudomonadota bacterium | reverse complement strand
GCACCTGAAACACGTCCTTTGCCAAATCAACCCCGATTCGAATAAGCTTCATGTGGACCTCTCCTCTCTATCGACTGGTGGATACCACTTCCAGTCTGGCACTTTGATGCCGATTAGGTGAGGAGGGGTCCATCCCATTGCGCCAGGCGCGGCTTTCCAGCCGCTATGGCAGTCAGCTCGAGTAGGGTGGAAAGCCCGATTGGCCCGCTTCGGCCTCAAGCAAGCGCAGCATGGCATGCCATTCGAGCACGCCATAGGGCCGGCGCGCGCCGGGTTGGTACAGGTGCGCGGTCTTGGCCAGCACCGCCGCCGATGGCATGGTGAGGTCGGCGCCGGCGGCCATGGCATCGACCTGGGTGCGGCAAGCGAGCTCCAGGTTGTAGAGCAGGTTGAAGGCTTCCCCTGCGCTGGGGCCGCAGGTGAGCAGGCCGTGGTTGCGCAACACCAGCGCGTTATGCTGTCCGAGGTGGGCGACCAGGCGTTCGCGTTCGGCCAGGTCTATGGCCGGACCCTCATAGTCGTGATAGCCGATGTGATCGACAAAGCGGATGCCGGTCTGGCTCAAGGTCAGCAGGCCGCATTTCATCGCCGACACCGCCATGCCGGCACGCGTGTGGGTATGGATGACGCATTTAACGTCCGGTCGCGCCGCATGAATGCAGCCGTGTATGACATAGCCGGAACGGTTGATGCCGTAGTCGGTGTCCTGCTTCCACAGGATGTTTCCGGCAAGGTCGATCTTGACCAGGCTGGAGGCGGTGATTTCCTTGTAGAGCAGGCCGTACAGGTTGATCAGCAGCTGATCGGTGCCAGGGATGCGCAGCGTGATGTGGTTGTAAATCAGGTCGGTCATGTCGAAGCGATCGACCAGCCGGTAGCAGGCGGCAAGCTCCAGTCGCGCCTGCCATTCTTCTGCACTGACCTGGTCGCGAATCGATTTGAAGGTGGAGGTGGTGTAATTCATGCTGTTTGCCTTTTCGCCGGCGTTGCCGAATTTGTCGGCCCGCTATGTTTGCGTCACTGCGGTCATTCTGCTGCCGGCCTGCCTTAAGCGTCCAATCGCTATTGCGGGGGCGTCCATAAGAAGGGCTAATGCCTTGGCATGTCGAGCACGGTCTTTTTCAGGTGCGGCACAAAGGTGTCCATGATGGCCGAGCGTGGCGCCGAGCGGGCGCGCACCAGCAGGGTCTTGAGCTCGATGCGCGGGCGCAAGGGCCGCGCCACCAGGCCGGGTACGGGCATCGACTCGAGCAAATACGGTTCAACCAGGGCGATGCCGGCGCCGTAGTAGGCGAGCGTCATGCCGGTCAGGGACACGCTGATCTCGACGCTGATGTGCGGTGCGATGCCCGCTTCGCTGAAGTAGCGGTCGACGTAGCCGCGCAACAGGTTTTGCGGCAGGTAGGTGATGATGGAATAGGCCTCCAGTTCATGCACATCGACCTCGCTGCGCTTGGCCAGCGGGTGGTCGTCGCGCATCACGCAGGCGACACCGGTGCTGACCAGCACCTCGGTCTCCACTTCCGGGTTGACCACCGGTTCGTAGGCGACGCCCAACTCGACCTCGCGGCTGGCGACGCGCTCCACCACCTGCGGCGAGGTCATCGACTGCAGCGTCACGCGCGTGCCCGGCCGCTCGGTGATAAAGGTCGCCACCGCCTTGGCAAGATAGCCGTTGGCGATCGGAAACGAGCCTGCGACCGACAGCGTGCCCAATCTTCCCCCGGCCAGATCTTGTACCAGGCGCCCCACCGCATCAAGGCGGCCGTAAATGGCGGCGATATCCGGAAAAATCGCCACCGCCTCGGGCGTTGGCTGCAGTCGTCCGCCGGTGCGCGTGAATAGTTTTATTTTCATGCGCGCTTCGCAGTGCTTGAGCACGGAACTCACCGCCGGCTGCGACACATTGAGCAGGCGTGCGGCGCCGGTGACCGAGCCGGTCTGCATGATGGCGTGAAATACTTCGAGATGGCGTAAATCCATCATGGCGCGATGTTTTTCCTGGATTGGATATTTGAAGCTTGACTGTTAAGTCAGGCTTATGAAGTCTGCCATAAAAATGATTGGATGTTTATCAGGTTCGGCCTGATGCTTGCGTCCCCAGCCCAAACGCGAAAACCCAGGAGAGATGCATGGAAGTGCTCGTATTGCCCGGCGATGGCATCGGCCCCGAAATCACTGCGGCAACGCTGGCCGTGCTCGACCGCGCCAATGCCAAATTCGGCCTCGGGCTCAAGTGGAAGCATGACCAGATGGGCTTAGCCACGCTGAAGACCGAAGGCACGACGCTGCCCGAGCGTATTCTGGAGACCGGCCGCAAATGCGCCGGAGTGATCCTCGGCCCGGTGTCGCATCTGGATTACCCGCCGCGCGAACAGGGCGGCATTAATCCGTCCGGGGCGTTCCGGGTCAAACTCGATTTGTATGCCAACATCCGCCCGGCCAAATCGCGCATGGGCGTCGGGCTGACCGGCAAGCCTGTGGACATGATCATCTTTCGTGAGTGCACCGAAGGCTTTTACGCCGACCGTAACATGCACATGGGCATAGGCGAATTCATGCCGACCGAGGACATGGCCATGGCGGTGCGCCGCGTCACCGCCAAGTGTTGCGAGCGCATCGCGCGCCGCGCTTTCGAGGCGGCGCAGGCGCCGGGGCGGCGCAGGAAAGTGACGGCCGTGCACAAGGCCAATGTACTGAAGATTTCCGACGGATTGTTTTTGCGCGAAGTGCGCAAGGTGGCCAGGGACTTTCCGGACGTGCAACTGGAGGAAACCATAGTCGATGCCATGGCCGCGCTGATACTGCGCGACCCGATGCGTTTTGACGTCATAGTCACCACCAATATGTTCGGCGATATCCTGTCGGACGAGGCCTCGGAGCTGTCCGGCAGTCTGGGCCTCGCCGGTTCGGTCAATGCCGGCGACGACTTGTGCGTGGCCCAGGCGCAGCACGGTTCGGCGCCCGACATCGCCGGGCAGGACAAGGCCAATCCGACCTCGCTGATCCTGTCGGCGTCGATGATGTTCGAGTGGATGTCGCGGCGGCACATGTCGGCCGCGCTGGCCAGCGCGGCCATCGCCATCGAGGCGGCCGTTGACGCCTGCCTGAACGATCCGGCCACGCGCACCGCCGACCTGGGCGGAAAACTCGGTTGCGCCGCCTTTGGTCGCGCCGTTGCCGAACGCCTCGCCTAAACCCCCGACAAAGGAACAGGACATGGCGGCTGCGCGCATTGCGCTGATACACGCACCGGATAAGCGAACAACCCGGGTACGCAACTGAGCAGGCAACTGAGCACGCAACTGAGCAGGCAACTGAGCACGCAACTGAGCACGCAACTGAGCAGATAACTGAGCAGATAAACGAGCGACACAATAACGCGAAGCGGTAAAACCGCAACGGCAACCAAAGGAGAGACGGCAGCATGAGCAAACGCGACAAGATACGGGTCGGGTCGGGAGCGGGCACTTCGGACGACCGCATGGTGCCGGCGCTGGAACTGGCCGAACGCGGCGATATTGATTACCTGGTGTTCGAATGCCTCGCCGAGCGCACGGTGGCGCGCGAGAATCAATCGCGTGTCAAGGATCCGGAAAAAGGCTACACGCCTTCTTTGCACGAGCGCTTGCGCATGGTGCTGCCCACTTGCATCAAAAAAGGCATTCGCATTGTCAGCAACATGGGTGCGGCCAATCCCTTGGGCGGCGCGCGCGCCGCGCGCAGGGAAGCCAAAGACCTCGGTCTGGGCGATATGCCGGTGGCGGTGGTGCTCGGTGATGATGTGACCGACATCGTGCGCGGCATGCCGCAGCTGAGGCTGATGGAAAACGGCGAGCCGCTCGAGTCGCTGCTGCCCAAGCTTGCATCGGCCAACGCCTATCTGGGCGCGGACCTGGTCAGCGCGGCGCTGGCCAGGGGCACACCGATGGTGATGACCGGCCGCGTCGCCGACCCGTCGCTTTTTCTCGGGCCGATGATGTACGAGTTCGGCTGGTCTTATGATGATTACGCCAGACTTGCCCAGGGCACGGCGGCCGGCCACCTGCTCGAATGCACGGCGTCGGTCACCGGCGGCTGTTTCGGCTGGCCCGGCATGAAGGATGTGCCCGACCTTGCCAATAATGGCTTTCCGTTTGCCGATGTCACGGCCGATGGCGGCATTGTTGTCAGCAAGACGCCGGGCTCGGGGGGGCTGCTTAACGTCATGACCTGCACCGAGCAATTGATTTATGAAATGCACGACCCCAAGGCCTACATCACGCCCGATTGCGTGCTCGATATCACCGAACTGAAGTTCACCCAGGAGAGCGCCGACCGCGTTCGCGTCGAGCACGCGCGTGCAAGGCCGCGCACCGACACGCTCAAGGTCACCGTTGGTTACGCCGACGGTTATATCGGCGAGGGCGAAGTGTCCTATGGCGGCATAGGCGCGGTGGCGCGCGCCAAATGGGCGGCCGAAATAATCCAGGAGCGCTTGCGCCGGCGCGGTTTCAACTATGATGATTTTCGCGTCGACCTGATCGGCATGACCAGCTTGCACGGCGACAACGGCAATCGTCCCGAACCGTATGAGGTGCGCTTGCGTCTGGCCGGCCGCGCGCAGGACCGCAAGGCCGCGCACGCCGTGGGATTTGAAACCCGCGCCATGCACATGCACGGCCCCGGCGGTTCGGGCGGTGCCTGCGAGCCCCGCGTAAAAGACGTACTGGCGGTGAAATCGGTGCTGCTGCCGCGGCATTTTGTCAAAACGGAAATCGTTGTGGAGGGCGGAAAATGAGCGTGCGCGTATATGACCTGGCCCACAGCCGTACCGGCGACAAGGGCAACACTTCCAACATCTCGGTCATTTGCTATGACGACAGGGACTGGGATTTCCTGCAGCGGGAACTGACCGAGGAGCGCGTGCTCGAAGCCTACAAGCTCATCGCCAAGGGGCCGGTGAAGCGCCATGAGATTCGCAACCTGAAGGCGTTCAATTTTGTGCTCGAGAATGCGCTCGGTGGCGGCGTCACCATTTCGCTGGCGCAGGATATTCACGGCAAGAGCCTGTGCAACGTCATGCTGGCGATTGAGTTGCCGAATTATCCGGGCAGGAAATAGGGGTCGGCTGCGACGTGACCCTTAGATTGTCATTGCGAGGAGCAAAGCGACGAAGCAATCTCGCGGCAATGCCGAGCGCTCCGCATGGGGACGGGATTGCTTCGCTTCGCTCGCAATGACATGCAATTATTTACAAACGGATTTGAGTGGCACACCACAAGCCTACGGAGACTGATATGGGATTTTTCGCGCCACCTGAATTGATCAAGACTGAAGTGTTCGCCGAAGTACCCAAGGCGCTGCAAAAAACCAGCATGCCGGCCGAGCGCATCGCCGCCGGCAAGAGCGTGGTCGCCGCAGGCTCCTTTCTCGAGGGGCCGACCTTCGACCGTGAGGGTTATCTGTGGTGCGTGGACATTCCCTACGGCCGCATTTTCCGTGTGTCGCCCAAGGGGGAGTTCGAGCTGGTGCTCGAGTATGACGGCGAGCCCAACGGCCTGGTGATCCACAAGGACGGGCGCATTTTCGTTGCCGACCACAAGTACGGCGTCATGTTGCTCGAAACCGGCAAGACCGGCAAGACCGGGACGGCGAAGCTCACGCCCCATGTAACGCGCTATCACCAGCAGGGCTTCAAGGGCGTCAACGATCTGACCTATGCGCTCAACGGTGATTTGTATTTCACCGACCAGGGCCAGAGCGACCTTGCCGACCCTACAGGATGCGTCTACCGCCATACGGCGGCGGGCCTGACGCAACGCATTGCCAGCAATGTCGCCAGTCCCAACGGCCTGGTTCTCGATGGCGCGGGAAAGACCCTTTATGTTGCGGTGACGCGTGCCAACGCGGTGTGGCGCATGCCTTTTGCGCCCGATGGCACCGTGGTGCGCATGGGCCTGCAAATCCAGTTGTCCGGCGGACGCGGGCCTGACGGCATGGCCATAGACGAGAACGACGGCTTGGCGGTGGCCCACCCGGACATGGGTGCGGTGTGGATTTTCAACCACCGCGGCGAGCCGGCGTATCGCGTGCAATCGTGCAAAAGCGACGTACTGACCAACCTGTGCTACGGCGGAGCGGACCGCAAGACCCTGTTCATCACAGACGCGGGCAGCGGCTGCATCCTCAGCGCGCGCGTGCCGGTGGCCGGACGCGTGTTGTATTCACACGTTTGAAAACGGATTGAACGGAGCACGAACATGAGCAAATTCAAAGTCTATTGCCTCGATGTCTTTCATCCGGCCGGCGTGGAGTTCATCAGCCGGCATTGCGATGTTGTCCCCTACGGTGACCCGCGCATGGCCCGCTGGCACGAGGATGCGGACGGGGTGATGGTGCGCATGCAGCCGGTCACGGCGGATGATTTTGCCAGGGCCAAAAAACTCAAGGTTGTGGCCAAGCAGGGCGTTGGCGTCAATACCCTGGACCTTAAGGCGGCCAAGGCGCACGGTGTCACGGTCTGCAACAACCCGGGTGTGAACAGCGAAGCGGTGGCCGAACTGGCACTGGCGATGGGCCTGATCCTGGGGCGGCGCGTGGCCGAGATGGACCGCATCCTGCGCTCGGGCGCGAAGATGGAAAGAAACGACTACCTCGGTCTCGATAGCTGGGAGAAGACGGTCGGCGTAGTCGGCATGGGCAATATCGGCACGCTGATCGCGCGCAAGTACCACGGCGCTTTCAACGCAAAAATTCTTGCCTATGATCCGTATGTGCCGGCGAGCCGCTGGTCCGATCTGCCGCATGAGCGTGTCGCTTCGTTTGAGGCGATGCTGCCGCGCGTCGACGTACTGACCATGCACGTGCCGCTCAATGAGGAGACCCGGCACATGGTGGGCGTGGCCGAGCTGGCATTGATGAAACCGACCGCGATTGTGCTCAACGTGGCGCGCGGCGGCATCGTCGACGAGGCGGCCTTGTGCGCCGCACTCAAGGCCGGGAAATTGTTTGGCGCCGGTCTGGACGTGTGGGAGGAAGTCGAGCCGCCGCCTGCCAGCCATCCGCTTTTGTCGCTGCCCAACGTCATCGCCACCCCCCACGCGGCCGGGGGTACGCGCGAGACGCAGGAAAAAAGCTCGCTGCTGGTGGGGCAGCAGATGTGGCATGTGCTCAACGGCGGCGAACCGGCCAATCGCGTTGTCTGATTTTTTAAATCCGTCTTTAATCCGATTCAAATCCGATTCGCAACCAGGAGCAAGCCATGTCCAACCCTGTTTTCATTCCCAATCCGGTCATGGACCGCATGCGCGCCGGTCAACCGGCGCTGGGCATGACCGTGCGCATGGGGCGCTCGGGTGACATCGTGCGCATCGCCAAGGCGAGCGGGCACGATTTCATTTTTATCGACGTGCAGCACTCGCTCTACAACCTCGAGACGGTGGGCAACATGGCGCAGGTCGCGCTCGCTTGCGGCATCGCCCCAATGGTGCGCGTGCGCAGTGTCGATGACCCGAATGTGTCGCTTTATCTTGATAACGGCGTGACCGGAATCATTTTTCCCGACGTTAACACCGCCGCGGATGCGAAGCGCGGGGTCAATGCAGCCAAATTCGGCCCCATCGGCAAGCGTTCGGTCTGCGGCGCTTACCCGCATTTTGACTACCGCGCGGTGCCGCTGACGCAAAGTGTGCCTGCGCTGAACGATGCGGCGCTGGTGGTGTGCATGATAGAGACCGTCGAGGGGCTCAATAACGTCGAGGCCATTGCCGCGGTGCAGGGCGTCGATGTCATTCATGTCGGCAGCAACGACCTGCTGGTCAATATGGGCAAGCCTGGCCAGTTCGATGACCCGCAAATCGTCGCCGCGCAGGAGCGTGCGATCGCCGCGGCCAAGGCGCACGGAAAATTCGCCGGCATAGGCGGCAACCGCGACGTCGAGCGCCAGGCGGCTGCTGTGCGCAAGGGCTGTCTTTATGTCACGACGCAGACCGACATCGGCTTTCTTGCCGCCGCCGCGGGTGCGTGGACAAAGGGTGTGCGCGATGCGTTGCAAAAATTCTAAGGCTTGAATCCTAAGGCTTGAATCCTAAGGTTTGAATCCTAAGGCTTGAGCCGGCCGCAGCGCCGGCGCCGCCAGTCAACATGTCTTGAACAAGGAGAGAACATGAAATGTTTACGCGCCCTTAGCGGCCTCTTATGTACCCTTGCCGCTTGCGCAGCGATAGCGCAAAGCAGCTTCCCGTCCAAGCCGATTCGCATTATCGTCGGCACGCCCCCGGGCGGGGCCAACGACACGGTGGCGCGCATCCTTGCCTCGCGCATGGACGGGCTGGGGCAGACGGTGATTGTCGAAAACCGTCCCGGTGCCGCGCAGATGATCGCCGCCGAAATGGTCGCCAAGGCGCCTGCGGACGGGACGATGCTGCTGATCGCCAGCCAGACCATACTGGCGGTGGTGCCCATAATCAACAAGGTCACGAGCTTCGATCCCTTGAAGGATTTTGCCGCCGTGGCGCTGGTGGGCAGCACGCCGCTGGTGCTGGTGGTCAATCCCGCCGTGCCCGCCAATTCGGTCAAGGAACTGATTGCGATTGGCAAGGCCAGGCCGGGTGAACTCAATTTTGGCTCCGGTGGCGTGGGCACCACGCCGCACATGGCGGGCGAACTGTTCGCCATGATGAGCGGCATTAAAATGACCAACATCTCCTACAAAGGCGAGCAGCCGGCGCTGACCGATATGCTTGGCGGCCAACTGCCGATGATGTTCTCCAACGTCGCCGCGGCGATGCAGCATGTCAAGTCGGGCAAGTTGCGCGGGCTGGCCGTGACCAGCGCCGCGCGCATCGACGCCGCGCCCGGATTGCCGACGGTGGCCGAGGCGGGCCTGCCCGGCTACGAAACCGAGACATGGCTGGGGCTTATCGCGCCTTCGGCAACGCCGCGTGACATCGTCGCGCGCATCAATGCCGAGGTGTTACGCGTGATGGCACTGCCCGATGTGCGTGACAAACTGCTGGCGCAGGGCTTGACGCTGTCGCGCAGCACGCCCGATCAGTTTGCCGCGCACATCCGTTCCGAGCACGCGAAATGGAGCAAGCTCATAAAAGAGGCGGGCATCAAGGCTGAGTAGTCCATTCATGGCGAAAAACGCGGCAGCGGGCACGCCGCTGGATGCCGGCCAAACAACCGGATAAACAGAAGGAGCATTGACATGGCAGCAGAGCTCAAGGATATCGTTCGCAACAGGCTCAAGGAAAAACTGGCGCGGGGTGAAGTGGCCTCGTCGATGACCGTGCGCCTCGTGCGCACGATAGAGATCGCGCATATCGCGCGCACCGCCGGCTTTGATTCGATTTACGTCGACATTGAGCACAACAGCTTTTCCTTCGACGCGGCGGGGCAGATCTGCATGGCGGCAATGGAGATGGGCGTCACGCCACTGGTGCGTGTGCCCACGCGCCGCCCCGAGCACGTGTCGCGGGTGCTCGATGGCGGCGCCCAGGGCGTGATCGCGCCGCACATCCGCTCGGCGGCGGAGGCCGAAGAGGTGGTTGCCGCGGCAAAGTTCCCGCCTTTTGGCGAGCGCTCGGCTTCAGGCGGCCTGCCGCACCTGCAATACCGCGCCTTTCCGGTCGCCGAGGCGAACAAGGCGCTCAACGATGCGACCATCGTGATGGTGCAGTTCGAGACCGCCGATGCGCTGGAGCGCGCCGATGAAATCATGGCGGTCGAGGGCGTCGACATGGTGATGATAGGCGCCAACGACCTGATGGCCGACATGGGCATCCCCGGGCAATACGACCACCAACTGGTCAAGGATGCTTACGCAACGGCCATCGCCGCCTGCCTCAAACACGGCAAACATTGCGGCGTGGGCGGGCTGTCATCGCGCCCCGACCTGGTGGCTGAGTTCGTCAAGATGGGCGCGCGCTATGTGTCCACCGGCACTGACCTGAATTTCCTGCTCAGCGCAAGCACGCAAAAGGCCAGGCAGGTGAAGGACATCGCGCGGTGAGTATGGTGATGGGGGTCGGCCACAGCGCGCCGTCCTTCGGGATGCCTGCCGGCACATGCGACTGCCATGTCCATGTGTTTGGTCCTTATGGGCGCTTTGCGCTGGCCGCGGAGCGCAATTACACGCCGGGCGAGGCCTCGGTCGAGAACCTGGTGGCGCTGCATACCGCGCTGGGCGTTGAGCGCGTGGTCATCGTGCAGGCGAGTCCGCAGGGCAGCGACAATGCCTGCCTCGTGGACGCGCTGCAAGGCCTGCAAGCCATGGGGCGCGGCGCGCGCGGCGTGGCGGTGATCGACGCCGCCACGACACAGGCGGACCTCGAGGCGATGCACCTTGCCGGGGTGCGGGGCGTTCGCGTCAACCTCGAATCAGCCGGGCAACATGACCCCGGGGTCGCGCAACGGCTGATGCGCGAGGCGGCATCGCGCGTGGCGCCCCTTGGCTGGCACGTGCAGACCTTCACCAACCTGCAGCTGATCGCTTCGCTGCACGACACCATCATGCAATTGCCCGTGCCCGTGGTGATCGACCATTTTGGCCGCGCGGACGCGGCCAAAGGGAGTACCCAGCCGGGCTTTGATGCGATGGTGTCGCTGGTCAGCTCGGGCAAGGCCTACGTCAAACTTTCCGCGGCGCACCGTATTTCAGTCTTGCCCGACTGCTCGGATGCACAAATGATCGCCCGCGCGCTGATCAACGCGAATCCGGAACGCATGCTCTGGGGCACCGACTGGCCGCATCCCGGGGCGTGGCCGGGCGTGCCGCGCCAACGCGATGCAATCGAGCCCTTTCATCCGATCGATGATGGCAAGGCGCTGAACCGCCTGGCCGGGTGGGTGAATGCCGATGAACTCAGGCGCATTCTCGTCGACAACCCGGCGCGGCTGTATGGCTTCTAGCAATCCGCATCCCCGCATTTGCATCGTCATTGCGAGGAGCACAGCGACGAAGCAATCGCGTCGCGCGGCGACGATCCTCGCTATGGCAACGAGATTGCTTCGCTGCGCCCGCAATGACGGCGCGTATTATTTTTTATTCCGGCATGGGCAGCATGCTTTGTAATGTGATGGAGGGGACAAAATGATCCAGGCGGGTGGATTCGAGATTGATATCGTGGTGCAGGGCTTTCCGGGCAAATCGGTCTGCCACGGCGGCCTTGGCTGGAGTACCGTGGCGCTGATTCGCGGCCGCGGTCGGGTCGCGCTGGTCGACGCCGGGTCCTTCGGTATGCGTCGCATGCTGATCGAACGCCTGGCCAAGCGCGGGCTCACCCCGCGCGGTGTGACCGACTTGCTGCTGACCCATTCGCATCACGACCATTCGGTCAACTGGACGCTGTTCAACCGTTCGCGCATTGTCATCGGCGCGCGGGAACTGGAGTGGTCGGTGAAGGAGCCATGGGGTGAGACCCCGGTGCCGGAACTTTACATGCGCGAACTGCAAACCTGGCCGACGCTGCACAAGGCGGTCGAAGGCGAGGAGGTGTTTCCGGCCATGACCGCCTACACCGCTCCGGGCCATACGCCCGGGCACCTGGTGTATGTGCTCTCTGGCAGCGAGCGTGATGTCATTTTCACCGGCGATGCGGCCAAGAACCGGGCTGAAATGCTGTCGCGCAGCACCGACATGACCGACGATGCCACGCAAAGCGCGGCTTCCATCGAGGCGATCTGGACAATGTGGCGCAAACGGCCGGGAAATATTCTGGTGCCGGGACATGATGTGCCCATGGTTCTGGAGAACGACCAAGTAAAATACCTCGGTACCCGTGAAGCGGCGATCAAGGCCTGGTTTGGCGATGGCCTGGACAAGACCACTTTGTTTGAACTGACGGCTTAATGACGGCTTAAAGGAGGGCAACATGAAGATCCAGCGATTCGGCTTGGCACTACTGCTTGCGGCGGTTTGCAGCGGTCTGGCGCAGGCACAGAATTTCCCGACGCGGCCGGTAAAAATAATCGTCGCGTTCTCACCCGGCGGGGGCACCGACATAGTCGCGCGCCTGCTCGGCCAGAAGCTCACCGAAATGTGGGGCCAGCAGATCATCGTCGAGAACCGCGCCGGCGCCAGCGGCACTATCGGCACCGACCTGGCCGCGCGCGCGGCGCCTGACGGCTACACGCTATTCATGGGAACGCTGGGCAATCTGAGCGTCAACAAGCACCTCTATCCGAAAATGAGCTCGGACCCGCTGAAGGATTTTGCGCCCATCACCAAGGTCGTCGACGTGCACTTTGTCATGGTTGTGCATCCGTCGGTGCCGGCGCGCAACCTGGCCGAATTCATCGCGCTGGCCAAGTCCAGGCCCGGGCAGATCACCTACGCCTCATCCGGCCCGGGCGGCGCGCCGCACCTTGCCGCCGAGTCGTTAAAGCGACTGGCCGGTATCGACATGCCGCACATTCCCTACAAGGCGAGCGCGCAGAGTTTCCAGGACCTGCTTGGCGGCCAGGTCATGATGACCATGGACAGCCAGATTCAGGCGTTGCCCTATATCCGTGACGGCAGGCTGCGCGCACTCGGTGTGCTTGGGAAGTCGCGTTCGGCACAGTTGCCCGACGTGCCCTCGATCAGCGAGGTGCTGCCCGGCTATGACCTGACCAACTGGTTCGGCCTGGTCGCGCCGGCTGCGACGCCCAAAGACATCCTGTCGAAGATTTCCGCCGACGTCGCCAAGGCGCTGGAAAATCCGGAGTTGCGCGAAAAGATCACCGCCTTATCCGCCACCGTGGTCGGCGACACGCCCGAGCAGTTTGGCGCCACCATGCGCGCTGATTCCGAAAAATGGGCCCGCGTGATTCGCGAGGCCGGCATCAAGGCCGAATGATGGGCGGCAAGGATGTGATGAATGTGCCGGCAGAGCGCGTGCGCGCCCAGATTGTCTCCATACTGAGCGCCTGGGGAATGGATCCCAAGTTGGTGGAGACGACGGCCGAGGTGATGATTGCCACTGATCTGTCCGGTGTCGACTCGCACGGCGTGTCTATGCTGATGGACTATGAGTCCTCGCGCAGCAAGGGCAAGCTCAATCTCAAGGCGATACCGCGCGTAGTGCGCGAGGGTCCGGTTACCGCCCTGGTCGATGCCGATGCGGGTCTTGGCCATCCGGCCGCCGTGATGGGCATGGAGCTGGCGATCAGCAAGGCTGAAAAACTCGGCGTGGGCGTGGTGACGGTGCGCAATTCGCATCACTTTGGCGCCGCCGGCTATTACGCCGGCCTCGCACTGAACAAAGGCTTTATCGGCATGGTCACCAGCGCCACGCGCACTATCAACACCGTGCCGACGCGCGGCAAAGAGGCGCTGCTTGGCACCAATCCGATCGCCTTCGCCGCCCCGGCGAGGCGCAACCGGCCCTTCCTGCTGGACATGGCGACATCCAGCACCGCAGCCAACAAGGTCAAGGTCTATGAGCTCAACGGCAAGCCTTTGCCCGCCGGATGGGTGCTCGACGCAAGCGGCACGCCGGTGACCGATGCGTCTGCGGCGATGGATATTTTGTACAAGCGCGGTCCCAATGCGGGCGGCGGCCTGACACCGGTTGGCGGGACGGCGCAGATGGCGAGTCATAAAGGCTACGGCCTGGCGATGATGGTGCACATTCTGGGCGGCGCACTGTCGGGGGCCTCGTTTTCGCCCATCAGGGTGAAGACGCAAAAGCCCGGGGATCCGGACAACCTGGGTCATTTTTTCATGGCCATAGACCCGAAGGCTTTTCGCGACGAAGGCGATTTCGAGGACGATCTGGACGATGCCATCGATGTGCTGCACCAGACCCCGCCTTCGAATCCGGACGAGCCGGTGCTGGTGCCCGGCGACCCCGAGGCATTCAAGCGCGAACAGCGTTTGCGCGAGGGCATTCCGATCCCGCATTCGCTGGCCGAGCATATCCGCGAGATCTGCGGGCGTTGCAATGTGCCCTTCTTGTTTGAGTGAGGTAATCGACATGAAATCATTTTTGCCACGGATTTTGCGCCGGCTATCGCGGCACAACGCGCGGGTGATCATGGGCGCTGTTGCAATGCTGTGTGGCGCGCTGGCTGTCTCGCCCGCTGTCTCGCCCGCAGCGGCCGCTGATGCCTACCCGGTGCGCCCCATACGCCTGATCATTCCCTTCCCGCCGGGCGGCAGCAATGATGTGGTCGGACGCGTCATCGCGCAGCAACTGTCGGAGCGCCTTGGTCAGCAGGTGGTGGTGGACAATCGGCGGGGCGGGCGGCCTGATTGGCACGGAGCAGGCGGCCAAAGCCGAGCCCGACGGCTACACGCTGCTGTTCATTTCGTCGGCCTTTGCCGCCAACGGCTCGCTCTACAAACTGCCTTACGATCCGGTCAAGGCCTTCGTGCCGGTGGCGATGATCGCGGCCGGCCCCAATGTGCTCGCCGTCAGTCCGAAGTTGCAGATTAACTCGGTGAAGGAGCTTATTGCGCTGGCCAAGGCCAAGCCCGGCGCGCTCAATTACGCATCGGCCGGCATAGGGAGCTTCCAGCATCTTGGCAGCGCCTTGTTCGTCAATATGGCCAATGTTGATATCGTCAACGTGCCCTTCAAGGGCGGTGGACCGGCGATGGCGGACGTGGTGGCGGGCAACACCCAGATCATGCTGAGTTCCCTGGTGCAGACCTTGCCACTAATCAAGTCAGGCCGGCTAAAGGCGCTGGCCGTGGGCGGCTTGAAGCGCTCGCCCACGCTGCCCGACGTGCCGACTATTTCCGAGGCGGGGGTGCCGGGCTACGAGGCGGTGAATTGGTGGGGAATCATCGCCCCTGCGGCAACGCCGCAGGCGGTGCGCGACCGCCTGTACAAGGAGTTGACGGCGATTCAAAAGACGCCGGAGATGATCAAGCGATTTGAAGCCGAGGCGGTCGAGGCGGTGCAGATGACCCCGGCAGAGTTCGGGCGCTATATCGAGCAGGAAACGGAAAAATGGGCGCGGGTGGTAAAAGAAGCGGGCATCAAGGCGCAGTAAAAGAACAAGGCGGCGATGCGAATGCGCACGCGGTCAATCAAAGAGGAGAAGGCAATGAAATGCAAACTTTCACTTTCGGCCGCGGCCCTGCTGGCCGCCGCTTTGTGCGCAGCCCAGGCCTTCGGTCAGGCCGTTTCCGACTACCCCAGCAAAGCCATACGCATCATCGTGCCGGTGGCGCCCGGCGGCAACGTCGATATCGTTGCGCGCACTGTTGCGGCGGAGCTGGCCAAAAGCATGGGCCAGCCGGTGATCGTCGAAAACCGGCCGAGCGCGGCCTCTATCGTCGGCACGCAATTGGTCGCCAAGGCCGCACCGGATGGGTACACCCTGCTGGCGCATTCGAGCACCTTCTTTACCGCGCCGACGATTTCGGCCAATGCCGGCTACGACCCGGTCAGGGATTTTGCCCCCATCACGCTTACCTGCAAGGCGCCGATGTTCATGGAGGTTCATCCGAGCGTGCCGGCGCGCACAGTCGCCGAGTTCGTGGCCCTGGCCAAGGCCAAACCGGGCGAAATGACGAACGCCAATTCGGGCAATGGTTCTACCGGTCACATGGCCGGCGAGGTCTTCGCCAGCCGCGCCGGCGTGAAGCTGCTCAACGTGTTCTACAAGGGCAGCGCACAGGCCGTGATCGATGTGATAGGCGGCCAGGCCATGCTGATGTTCGATCAGATCAGCACCTCCGGCCCGCACGTCAGGGGCGGCAAGCTGCGCGCCCTCGCCGTGACCAGCCTGCAGCGCTCGCCGCTGTTCCCTGATGTGCCGACCATGGCCGAGTCCGGTTATCCGGGCTACGAGGATGTGACGCTGAATTTTTTGCTGGCTCCCGCCGGTACGCCAAAGGAGATCATCGCAAAGCTTCACGCCGAAGTGGCCAAGGCCTACAGACAGCCCGAACTTATCAAGCGCTTTGCTGAGCGCAGCATAGAACTGGTCGCCAGCCCTTCACCCGAAGCGTTTGGCGAGACGATCAAATCCGAGGTCGCACGCCTGTCCAAGGTGGCACGCGACGCCGGTATAAAGGCCGAGTAGGAATTTGAATCCTGTCATTGCTGTCTTAATTGTCATAGCTGTTATAGCTGCCATTGCCGTCATTGCGAGCGCAGCGAAGCAATCTCGTTGCAGATGTGCAATGCCGCAAGATTGCTTCGTCGCTACGCTCCTCGCAATGACATCTGTGAATGACATCTGTAAATAACCTCGCCGAATGCTTTTCCTGCCGCTATGACTGACAAAACCAAACTGATCACCGAAGCACAACTGCTAGACCTCGCGTCGCGGGCGCTGCAATCGTGCGGCCTTGCCGCGCAGGATGCGCGTGATGCGGCGCGCATTCTGGTCATCGCTGATTTATTCGGTCTGTCGACACACGGCGTACACCGTGTCATCTCCTACGGCGAGCGTCTGAAAATAGGCGGCATCAACGCCAGGGCGAAAATTCGCGTCGAGAAAACCTCGCCGTCCATCGCCATGGTCGATGGCGATAATGGCATCGGCACCCTGGTTGGCACGCGTGCGCTTGAGGCGGCGATGGCGGCGGCGAAGGAAACCGGCGTGGGTGTCGCGTTTGCGCGCAGCAGCAACCATTTCGGACCTATTGCCTCCTATGCCTGGCTCGCCGCGGAGCAGGGTTTTGCCAGCATTATCGCCAGCAACGCCAGCACAACCATTGCGCCCACGGGCGGCAGCGATGCACGCCTGGGCAACAATCCGCTGGGCCTTTGCGTGCCCAATCCCGGGGGTGACCCGGTCATGCTCGACATGGCCATGAGCGTGGTGGCGCGGGCAAAAATCCGCCGCGCCCTCGACCGTGGGGAAACCATCCCCGACACCTGGGCCACCGACGGCCTTGGACGTCCGACCTCCGATCCGCGCACGGCACTCGAGGGCTTCTTGCAGCCCATAGGCGGTTACAAGGGCTATGGCCTGGCGCTGATGGTTGATTTGTTTGCCGGGCTGTTATCCGGTGCCGCTTATCTGACCCACGTCAAATCCTGGGTTGATGATCCGGCGGCGGCACAGAACCTCGGCCATGTTTTTATCCTTATCGATACGGCCAAACTGGGCATAGGCGACCTTGCCGCGCGCATCGCCGATTTCGCCGCGATTGTGCGCGCCTCGCCGCCCAGCGATCCGGCGGTGCCGGTGCGCCTGCCCGGTGAAGCCGAGTTCGCGCGCATGCGCCAGCAGCAAAACGAGGGCCTGCGTATCGATGCCTCGGTGCTTGAGTTTCTCGAAAAAGCCGCCGGCTAGATTGCCCGGCGGATGCGCGAGCGCCCGTTTGGCCCGATAATGGCGGCCCCTGGCGCCGGCGCAAGCCGGCTTTGTTTGTTATCTGATTAATCTGAGGCAAGTCGTGTCGGAAACTGAAAATCCTGATGTGCTGGTGGTCGGCGGCGGTAATGCCGCGCTATGTGCGGCGCTGGCCGCGCGCGAGCAGGGCGCGAGCGTGCTGTTGATCGAGAGTGCGCCGCGCGAGCTCCGCAGCGGCAACAGCCGCCACACCCGCAACCTGCGCTGCATGCACAATGCACCTACCGAGGTGCTCAGCGACGAATACCGCGAGGACGAGTACTACACCGACCTCTTGCGCGTCACCGGCGGCCAGACCGACGAACAGTTGGCGCGACTGACCATACGCAGTTCCGCGGAATGCACGCACTGGATGAAGGCCTACGGCGTGCGCTTCCAGCCCTCCCTTGGCGGCACGCTGCATCTTGGCCGCACCAATGCGTTTTTTCTTGGCGGCGGCAAGGGCCTGATGAACACCTATTACGCGGCGGCGGAGCGCTTGGGCGTGCGCGTGCTGTATGGCGCCGAGGCGGACGAGGTTGAAATCGAGGGCGACACGCTGCGCAGCGTGAGCTTTAATGCCGGCGGCAAGCGCATCCTTGTCAAGCCCGGTGCCATGGTCGCAGCCTGCGGCGGCTTCGAGTCCAATCTGGAATGGTTGCGCGAGGCCTGGGGGCCTTCGGCCGATAACTTCCTGATCCGCGGCACGCCCTACAACACCGGCAAAATGCTCAAGGCCTTGTTCGCCAAGGGCGCCGATCAGATAGGCGATCCGACGCAGGGGCATTGCGTCGCCATTGATGCGCGCGCGCCCAAATTTGACGGCGGCCTGGTGACACGCCTCGATAGCGTGTCGCTGGGCATTGTTGTCAACCGCGACGGCCAGCGCTTTTACGATGAGGGCGAGGATTTCTGGCCCAAGCGCTACGCCATCTGGGGGCGCCTCGTTGCGCTGCAACCCGACCAGATCGCTTATTCCATCATCGACGCCAAGGCCATCGGCCGCTTCATGCCCTCGGTGTTCCCGGCCATTCGCGCCAACACCATCGCCGAGCTGGCGCAAAAACTCGGGCTTGATGCGGCCAAACTCGAGGCCACGGTCGCCGCTTACAATGCCGCCGTGCAACCGGGCACCTTCGACCATTCAGTGCAGGACGACTGCAAAACGCAGGGCCTTGCACCGGAAAAAACCCACTGGGCGCTGCGCATCGACAAGGCGCCGTTTTCGGGCTACCCCTTGCGCCCGGGCATCACCTTCACCTACCTCGGCCTCAAGGTCGACGACAAGGCCTGTATTCGTATGAAGAATGGCAGCATGGCGAAAAACATATTTGCAGCAGGAGAAATCATGTCGGGAAACATTCTTGGCAAGGGCTACCTCGCCGGCTTCGGCATGACCATAGGCACGGTGTTCGGCCGTATCGCCGGCAAGCAGGCGGCCATCGCGGCGCGCGCCTCGTCAAAGGAGCTTGCGCATGCAGCTCGCTAAACTGGTCGAGGAGGGCGCGCGCCAAATGGCGATCTGTAACGCCTGCCGTTATTGCGAAGGCTATTGCGCGGTGTTTCCGGCGATGGAACGGCGTCTGGATTTTGCCACCGGAGACCTTAATTATCTTGCCAACCTGTGCCATAACTGCGGCGAGTGCTATTACGCCTGCCAGTACGCACCGCCGCACGAGTTCGGCGTCGATATTCCGCGCGTGATGGCGCAAATACGCGTCAAGACTTATGCGCATTACGCCTGGCCGGCACCGCTGGGACGGGCCTTCCGCGACAACGGACTGGTGTCGGCGCTGGTGCTGTCGGTGGTGCTGATCGCGAGCCTTATGCTCGCTTCACTGTTGCTGGGCGGCGGACGCCTGTTCACCGCCGTGCCGGGCGGCAACTTTTATGCGCTCATTCCCCATAACGTTATGGCGGCCTCCTTCGGTGCCGTAGGCCTGTTTGTGCTGACCGCCTTGCTGATGGGTTTTCTCAATTTCTGGCGCGATGTCGGTGAATCCCCGGGCGAACTTCTCAAGCCCGGTGCGCTATGGCAGGGCCTGGCTGATGCATTGAGCATGAAAAACCTGCATAGCGCCGGCGCCGACTGCACCTTCAAGGGCGAAGAGCAACGCTCGCCTTGGCGCCGCTGGTTCCACCATCTCACCTTTTACGGCTTCATGCTGTGCTTTGCCGCAACCTCGGTCGGCACGATTTATCACTATGTCTTCGGCTGGGTCGCGCCCTATGCGCTGAGCAGTCTGCCGGTGGTGTTGGGCACCGTGGGCGGCATCGGCCTCTTGATCGGCCCCGCCGGCCTCTATTGGCTCGGAAAACGGCGTGACGAGGCGACCGCTGACCCGGCGCAACGGGGCATGAACACCGCCTTCATTGTGCTGTTGTTGCTTACCAGCCTGACCGGTCTTGCATTGCTCGCCTGGCGCGAAACCGCGGCGCTGGGCTTGTTGCTGGTGGTGCACCTTGGGGTGGTGATGGCCTTGTTTGTGACCCTGCCCTACGGCAAGTTCGTGCACGGCATCTACCGTATGGCGGCGCTGATCAAGTTTGCGCTGGAGAGCAAGCGGCCCGGCCACAACGTCGGCGCTGAGGGCTGAGGCGGTATTGCGATGAAACACCCGCCGGGGAATCTCACCGATGACTGAGTGAGAATCTTGGGATCACGCATCTTTGATTCAGTAGTCGCATCTTCGCGCTGGAAATTCTCCAAGTTACCCGCCGGCTGGGGCGTCGAACCCTCCCGCAACGTCCTTGCCGGCGTCGTCGCCCCCATGCTGTCCCTGTCCCTGCCCATGGCGCTGGACTTGGGGACGATTGCCGTTGCGCCGCTCGGCCCGGAGTATCCAAGCTTTGGCATTCTGTAGGGTTTATACGGGATGGCGTTTCTCAGCCTGATCGCCGTCATTGCCGGTGCCGGGAGCGTCCGTCGGCAGGTGGTTGAAAAATGCTTACTCCGGATGGAAATAACGTAACCGGCGCGCCGGCTTCTCTCTCAGCAGCCTTTGATTCAGGGAATCTAAAGGGGGGGGCATCGTCCCCTTTTTCAACACCCTGCTAGGCGGCGTTGGCTGCGGTCAGGCGGTTCAATATCAGGCGGTGCACCGTATTGAGGTGGGCGCGCATCGCCGCCTCGGCGCGTTCCGGGTCGCGCGCGGAGATGGCTTCGGCTACTGCGCGGTGCTCCTGATCGCGCTGTGCCAAACGGTTCGGGCAGGTGGGCGCGGCGTTTTGCACGCGCACACGCGCATCCGAACCGACTTTGCGCAGCAGGCTGTAGAGGTCGGCGGCGAGCGCATTGCCGCTTGCCGCGGCGACGAGCTTGTGGAAAGCCAGGTCGGCGGTGCTGCGCTGCATGTCCGGTGGTGTCGTCGCGGCGCGCACGATGCGCGCGATTTCAAGCGGTGTCGCGCGCACGGCGGCGAGGCGCGCCAGGGCGGGCTCAAGCGCCAGCCTTAGCTCGATCACTTCCAGGGGGTTGGTGGCGCGTATCAGCGATTCGCCGCCGGCAGCGTTCATGCGCCGCGTCTGTTCGAGATCGCCCAGTTCGCGCAATTGGGCAAGGGCCTGGCGCACCTTGTGGCGCTTTACGGCGTACTGTTCTGCGATGGCGCGTTCCGCCGGAAGGGGCTCGCCCGCGGCAAGGCGCCGGCGCAGCTGCTCTACCAGAGAATTCAGATCGGTATCGAAGCCTGGTTGAATTTGGTTGCGCATTGGTTGCCCCTTGTGGGTTTGTCAGAATGCTAGCCGAATTTCAATAACCGCACAATAAAAGCAATCGAATTCAGCCTTTTTACACGTTGCCGGTGCAGGCATTCTGAAGCACTGGGTTTTCAATATATGACAACCAAAATGATTCTGGTTTTTTTTGGTTGACAGGGATTTGATGGCTTGGCACTATCGAATCCGTTCAATTTAAACAGACGCAAGGGAGTTGCCATGGGCAATCACAGCGACATCAAGCTGGCCGGCGCAGCAAAAGAAGTCGCGTTGCGTGCGATGTATGCCGATATCAACGCCAAGAGCATGTTTCCGTTCTGGGCGAAAAAATCCGATGTCGAGCATGACGAGGTGCGCCAGTTGATGAACGGCCCCAAACCGGTTCCGTTCCGCTGGAGCTACAAGGACGATATCGAATCGCTGCTGCACCGTTCCGCGGAACTGGTGACGGCCGAAGACACCGACCGCCGGTCTCTGGTGCTGATCAATCCTGGCCTGTCGCCGCGCCGCGCAACGGTGAGCACCCTCTACACCGCCTATCGCCAGAACGACCCGAACGAAATCATGCCGCCACACCGCCATACCGCCAGCGCCGCGCGCTTAGGTCTTATCGGCATGCAGAATTTCACCGGCGTCGAGGGCGAGGACATCACCTTTGGCCCCGGCGACCTGGTGCTGACGCCGCGCGACACCTGGCACAACCATGGCAACGTCGGTGACGCGCCGGCCATCAACCTCTCTGTCCTTGACTATCCGCTGGTGGAGAGTCTCAACGCGCTCGCCTTCGACCACGACTACAAGGAGGGCGGCGTCGCCAAGAAACAGCAAACCGCGCGTTTCCCCACCGATTACTCGTCGCGAATATACGGCACAGGCGGCTACAAGGCGCGCTTTGTCAGTCATGCGCGCGGCGTCGGTGGCTCCTCACCGATGTATGCCTACCGCTACGAGCCGATGCGCGAGATGCTGGAGAAGAACCGCGATTACGCCGATAACCTGCACGAGGGCCTGCTGCTCGAATACATCGACCCGCTGACCGGCGGCCCGGTGTTCAAGACCATGACGTTCTTCATGCAAATGGTGCGGCCGGGCGAAAAAACGCTGCCGATCAAGCAGTCCTCCAGCCTGCTGGTGTCGCCGATCGAGGGGCGCGGCCATGCGCTGGTGGAGGGCAAGCGTTTTGATCTTGAACTGTTCGACACCCTGGCGGTGCCCGGCGGTAACTGGACCGAGTACGTGAACGAAGGCCGGGATCCGATGGTGCTGTTCGTTGCCAGCGACGAGCCGGCGCTGGCGACCTTCGGCCTGCTGACGCGCTACGGCCGCACCGCTTCGGGCGATATCATCAACCTGTTGCAGGGCTTATGAGCGTTTCGTGATGGAAAAAAATAAGAACGCTCACGCCCTCTCCCCGGCCCTCTCCCCGAGGGAGATGGTGAGAACAGCATCAATTCGCATCCGCGAATTGATGCGGGCTCGATAGACATGGCGCGAGCCTGGAACACCAAGCTTGTCAGCCAGATCGACTGCCCCGGTGGCGGTCAGGTCTGGTGGGACAACAACACTTTGTATGTGTCGCATATGCGTCCGCCGGACGGCACGTCGATTTACGATGTTGCCGACCCGAAAAATCCGAAATTGATCGCCAAGCTCGATGTGCCCATGGGCTGGCATTCGCACAAGGTGCGCACAGCCAACGGCATCATGGTCGTCAACTACGAAAAATTCCGCGATGGCGCGCCCGATTTCGGCGGCGGCTTGGGCATCTTCGATGTTTCCACGCCGTCCAGGCCGAAGCTGATCAACAAGTGGCGCGTCAGCGGCGAGGGTGGCGGCGTGCACCGTTACGACTTCGACGGCCGTTACGCCTATATTTCCCCGACCGCCGACGGCTATGTCGGCAACATCATGATGATCCTGGACCTGGCAAAGCCAGACGCGCCCGAGGAAGTCGGCCGCTGGTGGATTCCGGGCCAGCATGTCGCCGGCGGCGAGGACTATCCCTGGGACAATTATGTGCGGCCGCGCTGCCACCACCCATTGCGCGTAGGCGACCGCCTCTATGTCTCCTACTGGCATCACGGGTTTTACATCCTCGACATCGCCGACATGTCCAAACCCAGGCTCGTGTCCGGTATTAATCTCGGCACGGACAACCCTCACCCCACGCACACCGCGCTGCGCATGCCCGGCAAGTTGAAGGGCCGCGATATCCTGCTGGTGGCCGATGAGGACGTGGCCAAGCTGTACCCGTCGCCGCCCGCTTACGCGCGCATCTACGACATCAGCGACGAGCGCAAGCCGGTGCAAATCGCGACCTTCCAAAAGCCCGGCCTCGACCCGGACGGCGCGGCGCAACCGGCGATGATGGGCTGCCATCAGCCTTCCGAGCGTTTCCACGGCACGGTGATTCCGTTTGCTTGGTTTGCCAACGGGCTGCGCCTCGTCGATGTCGCCGATCCGCTCGCCCCCAAAGAAGTGGGCTATTACGAACCCGATCCGCCGCAGGGCTATGAGATGGTGTCCTCGAACGATGTCACCGTTGATCCAAGCGGCCTTGTCTATCTGCTCGACCGCCAGCGCGGCCTGAGCATCATCGAATGCACCGTAAGCTGAGGCTGAGCCGGCGCGGGAAATGAAACAACGCGAAAGGAAGCGCAACAATGAGCAAGGGAAAGATAGAGGTCTACGGCAAGAAAAACCCCAACCTGCCATTCCATCCGGCGGTGCGTGCGGGCGATTTTGTTTATTTGTCCGGGCAGGTCGGCAAGGATGAGAACGGCACCATGGTTGCGGGCAGCATCGAAGAGGAGACGCGTGCCACCCTGGAGACGGTGAAGCGCGTGCTCAAGGAAGCCGGTTGCGAGCTCACCGACGTGGTGAAGGTCACCACCTACCTCGAAGACGCCCGTGACTTCGGCCGCTACAACGGCGTATTCAAGGAATATTTCCCCGAGGGACGCATCGCGCGTACCACCGTGGAGGCGCGTGCGGTCATCAGCACCAAAATAGAAATCGAATGTGTCGCCTATAAACCGCTTTAAAAAACGATCCAAATCAATACAAAAAGGGAGCAGAACATGATTCAACTACTTGGCCGCGCCACCTCGGGCAACGTGCAAAAAGTAATTTTCTTACTTGAAGAGCTGGGCCTGTCGTTCGAGCGCAAAGATTACGGCAAGCAGTGGGAGAACACCACGACGCCAGAATACATTGCCATGAACCCGATAAAAAAGGTGCCGACGCTGATCGACGGCGACAACGTCATCTGGCAGTCGAACACCATCCTGCGCTATCTGGCCGCGACGCACCCGACGGCGCTCTACCCGGCCGATCCGGCGCAGCGCGCGAAAATAGACAGCTGGATGGACTGGACGCTGTCCGAGCTGAACGGTGCCTATCTGGGCGGTTTCAAGGATGCGAAAAAGCCCGATGCCGAGCGCGCTGCCGACACGGTGCCCAATCTCGCCGCGGAACTCAAGGTGCTTGAGGCCCAGCTCTCCAAGAACGCCTTCGTCACCGGCGCACAGTTTTCACTCGCCGACATTGCGCTCGGGCCCATCGTCAAGCGTTGCATCGCCTTTCCGCTCGGCCTGCCGGTGTTCCCAAAAACCGCGGCCTGGGTTGCGGTGCTGCAGGCGCGGCCGGCGTTCCAGAAGGCCGTGGCGGCCGGTTGACTCAAGAACGACGGGATTCGACATGACTGCGGAAGTTTCTGCTCCGGCGCCGGTGGCGGCCCACATCGAGGCGCGCGGTGTCTGCGTCGACTTCACCGTCGCCGGACGCACCAACCGCGTGCTGCACGACGTCGACCTCACTGTGCCCAAGGGCGGCTTTGTATCGCTGATCGGTCCCTCCGGTTGCGGCAAGAGCACGCTGTTGAAGGTGCTCGCCGGACTTTTGCCGCCTACGTTGGGGACAGTCTCGGTCGCAGGTGTGACGCCTATCGAGGCGGTGCGCCAGCGGCGCATTGGCATCGTGTTCCAGGAGCCAACGTTGTTGCCCTGGAAAAACGCGCTAGACAACGTCGCCATGCTGATGGAGGTGGCGCACGTCGGCAGTTCGCGCGAGCAGATCCGCCAGTGTGCGATCGACATGCTGCGCCTGGTGGGCCTCGAACATGCTGCTGAAAAGCGCCCGTCGCAGCTGTCGGGGGGCATGCGTCAGCGCGTGTCGATCGCCCGCGCGCTGGCGCTTGACCCCGAGGTGCTGATGATGGACGAGCCCTTCGGTGCGCTCGATGCCATCACGCGCGAGGAAATGAGCGACTTTCTCCTTGAGATTTGGGAGCGCACGCATAAAACAATCGTGTTTGTGACCCACTCGATCGACGAGGCGGCCTTCATGTCGCGCGAGGTTTACGTCATGGCGACCAACCCGGCGCGCATCATCGAGACCATGCCCATAGACCTGCCGTATCCGCGCAATGAAGACAGCTACTCCGCGCCGGAATTTTCGCGGGCGACGGTGCACCTGCGCCACCTGCTCAAGCAGGGGCACCGAAAGGCGGTGGCGGCATGAGCGGCGCGAGCAAGGCTGTGTCGGCTGCATCGGGCCTTGGCGCGGAGCTCAAGTCGGTGCTGGCAGGGTTGGTGCCCTCCATCGTGCTGTTTGTGGTGATGCTGGCCTGTTGGGAAGCGGTTGTGCACGTAATGAATCTGCCCGAGTTCGTGCTGCCTGCGCCCACCTCCGTTGTCGTGGTGCTGGTTGAAAAGCAGGCTGCGCTGGGTTTCGCCGCATGGGTCACGGCCAAGGAAGTGTTGTACGGCTTTGTGTTGTCTGCCGTGGTTGGTGCCGCGGTCGCCCTGGTCATCGCGCGCTTTGCCGCCTTTGGACGGGCGCTCTATCCGCTGGTGGTGTTGTTCCAGACGGTGCCAAAGATCGCGCTAGCACCGCTGTTCATCCTCTGGTTCGGCTTTGATCTGATGCCCAAGGTGGCGTTGATCGTCGTGATCGCGTTCTTTCCTGTTGCAATAAACATGCTGGTCGGATTGCAGTCGGTGGACCCCAACCTGGTGGCGCTGATGCGCTCGGTCGGGGCGAGCAGGAACGAAATTTTGCTGCGCATCCAGATACCCAATTCACTGCCCTACCTGATGGCCGGGCTCAAGGTCGCGGTCACCCTTGCCGTGATTGGCGCCATCGTCGGCGAGTTCGCCGGGGCGCAGGCCGGCCTCGGTTACCTGATCCAGTTTGCGTCGACGCAGATGGAGACCTCGCTGGTGTTCGCGGCGCTGGTCGAAGTGTCGGTGCTCGGTCTTTTTTTCTATTACGTGATCGAGTTCATCGAATGGCGCTACATCAATTGGGTGCCACGTTCCGACTAGTCACGGTCGGCTATGCGGGTGTTGGCATTCGGGTATGGTTTTCGTTTTGCATTTTTCTGGCTCTTACACTGATAACGTTAACGAAAGGGTGAACCTATGGCTACCAAAAACATGAGCGGCGGCAAAACACTGTCGGCGTGGCTTGCCGGCGCGGCTGTTGTGGGCGTGCTGTTTGCAACAGCGCCGGCGCGTGCGGCAGACGATGTGGCGGTGCAGCTCGACTACCTGGTGCGCGGCAACCATGCGATGTTTTTTGTCGGCAAGGAAAAGGGCTATTTCGCACAAAATGGCATCAACGTCACCGATATCCGCAAAGGCACCGGCTCGGGTAACGCTCTCAAGCTGATCGCCAACGGCAATGCCGAGTTCGGCTTCTCCGACTTGCCGACGCTGCAGGTGGGGCGCTCGCAAAGCCTGCCGGTGGTCGCGTTGGCGGCGGTCAACCAAAAAAGCCCGCTGGCGGTGATCTCGATCAAGTCCAAGCACCCGCTGGCCAAACCGTCTGATCTGACCGGAAAGAACATCGGTGTACACCCGAGTGGCTCCACCTACATCTTTCTCAAGGCGTTTTTTGCCAAAAACGGCTTGAACCTGGCGGAGTTCAAGCAAAGCACCATGTCGCCCCCTTACGAAAATATGCTGGTTCTTGGTCGGGTTGATGTGGTTCCGGGCTACGTTGACGCCGAGGTGCCGGAACTTGAGGCGAAGACCGGCGGCCCCGGATCCCTGTCCATCATGTTGGGTGCCGACTTTGGCTACAAGGCCTATGGCTCCGGGTTGTTCGCATCTGAAAAGATGGTGGCGGAGAAGCCGGACCTGGTGCAGCGCTTCGTCAAGGGCTACATCCAGGCCTTCCAGTTCGTGATTGATAACCCGAAAGAGGCGGTGAACATCATCGTGCGCGCCAATCCCGAATACAAGGGCAAGGAAGACACGCTGCTCAAGCAGATTGAGGCCGACATCAAGCTGACCTTTTTCAGCGACTACACCAAGACCAATGGCATAGGCGCGATATCCCCAGTGCAATGGCGTGAAACGGCGCAGGTGCTGCAGGAGCAGGGCGTGCTGCCGGCCAACTTCAACGCGACCATCGGCTTCAACTCGAGTTTTGTCGAGAAATCTTCGCCACTGAAGCGCTAGGCGCGGTCAGGTCTTATCGCAAAGCGGCTGTGATTTTTTCCTGGGGACAGGTTTCCGGTGACAGCCGCTCTTTCATTTTTATTTTCTCGAATCGCGGGCATTTCATCCATGAGCAGCGCCAAGGAGTTTGACTACATCATCGTCGGCGCCGGTTCGGCCGGATGCACGCTCGCTTACCGCCTTGGTGAAGACCCGGACGTGCGCATCCTGGTGCTCGAAGCGGGCGGCTGGGACCGCAGCCCGTGGATACATATTCCGCTGGGCTGGGGCAAGCTGCTGACCGAGCGGCTTAACGACTGGCAGTACTTTGCCGAACCCGAGCCCAATGTCGACGGCCGCGCCGTCGAGTGCGCCCGGGGCAAGGTGGTGGGCGGATCCTCCTCCACCAATGCCATGGCTTACGTGCGCGGCAACCCCGGTGATTACGCGCGCTGGGCGGCGAGCGGCCTGCCCGGGTGGGATCACGCGTACGTGCTGCCTTACTTCAAGCGCATGGAGCGCTGGGAGGACGGCGGCACAGACTGGCGCGGCGGTGACGGCCCCCTTGCCGTGCAGCGCTGCCGCTACGAGGATCCGCTTAACGCGGCGTTCAAGCAGGCGGCCCTGGCGGCGGGGCATCCGTGGACCGACGATTACAACGGCGAAAACCAGTCGGGCTTCAGCCAGCTGCAGATGACAATTGCGGGAGGCAGGCGCATGAGCGCGGCGCGCGCCTATTTGCGCCCGGCCCTGGCGCGAGGCAATGTCGAGATCCGCGTCAAGGCCCATGCCACGCGCGTGCTGTTCGATGGCGACCGCGCCGAGGGCATCGAGTACCGCCAGGGCGGCGTGCTGCGCAAGGCGCATGTGCGGCGCGAGGTGATCCTGAGTGGCGGCGTCATCAACACGCCGCAGTTGCTGATGCTCTCGGGCATCGGCGATCCGGCGGCGCTTGCCGGGCAGGGCATAGCGGTAAAGGCGGCACTGCCCGGAGTTGGCAAAAACCTGCAGGACCATGTCTCGGTGATCGTCATGTACCGGCGCAGCGAGCCCAGCCCGTTCTACCGCAACATGCGCGCCGACCGCATCGCCTTGTCGCTGCTCGAGGCCTATGCGCTGGGCCGCGGCTTTGCCAGTGACGTCCCCGGTGGCGCGATGGCGTTCCTGAAAAGTGATTCGGCGCTCGCCTGTCCCGACATGCAAATGATATTGACCACGGCGCCCTTGCCGGCCTGGCCGTATTTCCCCTTCATAAAAAAACCCTTTGCCGACGGCTTTGCCTGCCGCACCGTGCTGCTGCATCCGAAAAGCCGGGGTGAGATCCGCCTGGGTTCGGCCGATCCTTTTGCCGCGCCGCGCATCCACCAGAATTTTCTCGGCGATCCCGGCGACTGGGCGATCGCGCGCCAGGCGATCCGCCAGACGCGCGAAGTGGTGCGCCAGCCGGCCTTGTCACGGTTTGTCGAGTGTGAGTCGCTGCCGGGCGAAGCCATTGCAAGTGACGCCGGGCTCGACGCGTTCATACGCAAGTCGGCCATCACCGTGCATCACCCGGCGGGCACCTGCAAGATGGGCCCGTCGGGCGATTCGCTCGCCGTTGTCGACGACGCTTGCCGCGTGTTCGGCCTGCGCGGGTTGCGCGTCGTCGACGCCTCCGTCATGCCCGACCTGACATCGGGCAATATCAACGCGCCGGTGATCATGATCGCCGAAAAAATTTCGGACCACATCCGCGGGCGCGCGCCGTTGCCGCCGGCCGCCTGACATGGCGTCACCGCGACTTGCGCTGGCCGGCCTGAGGCGGCACCCCGTGCTGCTGTGCGGCCAGGCCTATCCTGGCATCGTCTCGCGGCTTGAGATATTTTTTGACATCGAAGTTGAAAGCGACCCACTGGACCGGGCGATGCTGAAGTCGCGATTGCGCGACAAGGCGGGGCTGATCACCGGTTCGAGCGGTGGCGTCGATGCCGAACTGCTTGCCGGCCTGCCTTACCTCAGGGCGGTGTGCAAGATGGACGCGAACCACGATGACATCGACCTTGATGCCTGCACCTGTTCCGGCGTGATGGCGACCAATACGCCCGACCTTGGCGTGGGCGACGAGGCGTGTCGGCAGATGGCGATGATCGCGGTGGAGAACCTCATTGCCGCGTTCGGTTTCGGCCGCATCGGCGGCCATCCGCAAAACCTGCTTAATACCGAGTTGCGTTGCATGCTCGGCTGCTGCATATAAGCGGCAGTTTCAGGACGGCCGGACTGGCCTGCTGGATGGGGAGGATGCATTGCCAATATCAATGGAACGGTTTTTTCTCCCCAGGGTCTATTGACATAGAAGGGGAGTAGCCAAGAAAGATGCGGCGCGCAAGCGCCGACCACTCCGCGCGGGCCGTCAACACGGGGTTTTCCCCCGGCTCCCGGGCTTCGGTTCATCCGTTGCAGGCAAGACCTTCCATGCGCGAGATCCCTCGCGTATTGCCGCAATGGAGTTCTGACATGTCGAGTATGAGGCGTCGCGCCACGCGCGGCGAGGAAACATTTTTCCCTGTACCGGGCTGGCGGTACAGGGTCGCACTGCTGGCCTTTGGGGTGTTTTTGGGCGCGTCCTTTGGTGTCTGCGCAGAAACGCTGACACTGGACCGGGCGTTGTCGCTTGCCGAACAGGGCAGCCCGCGGTTGCGCGCCGCCGATGCGATTACACAGCAGGCGCAATCCGGCCTGGTCGTCGCCGGGCAGTACCCTAATCCGGACGTCGAAGTCTCCGCAGGCAACAGCCGCTCCCGTATGGTTGGTGCCGTTCCAGGATCGACCCAGACCATAGGCATATCGCAGCCGCTCGACCTGCCCGGCGTGCGCGCGCCGCGGCAGCGCGCAGCGCAGGCCGCTGTGCTCGCATCGGAACATGCGCGCGACGACATGCGCATTTCCGTCTATGCCGAAATCCGCCAGAGCTTTTTTGAAGTTCTGCGCCGTCGCGCCGAACTGGAGGTCGCGGAGGATACGGTAAAGCTGTTTGAGCAGGTGCGCGACAGCGTTGCCGCGCGTGTGCGCGTTGGCGAAGCGCCGCGGCTGGAGTTGCTGCGCGCTGAATCCGAGACGCTGGTCGTGGCCAGTGCGGCCGAACGCGCGCGCCTGCGCGTGGAGCAGGGCACGGCCGAGCTGCGCCAGGCCATAGGTGCGCCGCTGCCCGCGCGTATCGAGCTCGATGGCAGGCCTGAGCCGCAGCCGGTGAGCCCCGACATCGGCCAGCTGCGCGAGCAGATGCTGGCACGCCACCCGGGTCTGGCGCAGGCGCGCGCCCAGCTCGAGCAGGCGCGGCGCCGGCTCGATACCGAGCGCGCATTGCGCACGCCGCAGCCGGTGCTGCGCGCCGGTGTCGACCAGGATCCGGAACTGCGCCAGTGGCGCATCGGCATTTCGGTGCCGCTGCCCTTGTGGAACCGGCGAGAGGGACAGATTGGCGAGGGCATCGCCGCGCTGACCATCGCCGAGCAGGCGCTGGAGCAGCGGCGCATAGAACTCGAGGCCGCGCTCGAATCCAGCCTTTCTCGCCATCGCATTGCCACGCGCCAGATCAGCGCGCTGCAAAGCGTGGTGGCGCAGGCCGAAGCCGCCTTGCGTGTCGCCCAGGCCGCCTATCGCTTCGGTGAGCGCGGCATCCTCGAAGTCATAGACGCGCAGCGCACGCTGCGCACCGTACGCCTTGATTACCTTAATGCGCACTACGACCAGCAGGCTGCATGGATAGAACTCGAGCGCCTGCGTGCTGCCGATATCAAGCCAAAGGAAAAATCATGATGTTGCCATCCCGCGCGCTGTCCGGTGCGCTGACCCTGGTCGCGGCGCTGGTGCTCGGCGGCTGCAAGGACAAGCCCGAGCCGGCGCCTGTCGCCAAGGCCGATCCCAATCTCATCGTGCCGGCAGCCGCGCTGGCCGCCCGCCTCAGCGTCGCGCCGGTCGAGTACGCCGAGTTTCGCGACGTGCTGCGCGTCTCCGGTCGTGTTGAAGCCGATGAGTCACGCCTCGCGCGCATCGGCGCTTCGGTTACCGGGCGTATCACCGACCTTGAGGTGATACCAGGCCAGGACGTCAAGCGCGGACAGCGGCTGGCAACCCTCAATTCGGTGGAATTGTCGACAGCGCAACTGGCTTTCCTGAGGGCCTACTCGCAGCGCCTTCTGGCGCAGCGCGCCGCGCAGCGCGCCGAGCAGTTGTTCGAGGCCGATGTCATCGGCCGCGCCGAGTTGCAGCGCCGCCAGAGCGAGTTTGCGCAGGCTGAGGCCGAGGTCAGCGCGGCGCGCGGCCAGCTGATGGTGCTGGGCATGGCCGAGGACGCTGTCGCCGGCCTGACCGCCGATCGCAGTGTCAATTCCCAGGCATCGGTGCGCGCGAGCATCAGCGGCACCGTGCTAGAACGAAAGGTCACTCAGGGCCAGGTGGTACAGCCGGCGGACACCATGTTCCTGGTGGCCGACTTATCGCGCGTCTGGCTGGTTGCCGAAGTGCCCGAACAACAGGCGACGCTGATCCGGCGGGGCGAGAGCGTCGAGGCGGAGATTGCTTCGCTGCCCGGCGACCGCCTTGCCGGCACGCTGTCCTTCATCGCCGCCATCGTTAATCCGGAGACGCGCACCATCACCGTACGCATGGAACTCGACAATGCCGACCGGCGCTTCAAGCCGGCGATGCTCGCGACCATGTTCATCAAGGGCCGACCCGAGCGCCGGCTCGCGGTGCCGGGCCCGGCCGTGGTGCGCGACGAGAATCGCGACTATGTGTTTGTCGAGACGGGGCAGAACCAGTATGTGTTGCGTCTGGTCAATCTGGGTGCCGAGCACGAGGGCAGGCGCCAGGTGGTAAGCGGGCTTGCCCGTGGCGACAGAATCGTCGTCGATGGCGCCTTTCACCTGAATAACGAGCGCAAGCGCAGCGCGCCGGGGAGCTGAGCCGTGATCGACTCTTTGATACGCGTCGCGCTGACGCAGCGCCTCATCGTGCTGGTGCTGGCCGTCATCCTGCTCGCCTTCGGCCTCAACGCCGCGCGCAAGCTCTCGGTTGACGCTTTTCCCGACGTCACCAACGTCCAGGTGCAGATCGCCACCGAGGCCGCCGGCCGTTCACCCGAGGAAGTCGAGCGTTTTGTCACGGTGCCGCTTGAGATATCCATGACCGGCCTGCCCGGACTGGTCGAGATGCGCTCGCTCAACAAGCCCGGATTGTCGCTGATCACGCTGGTGTTTTCCGACGCGACCAATGTTTACTTCGCGCGCCAGTTGGTGATGGAGCGGCTGACCGAGACCGGGGCCAGCCTGCCGCAGGGTGTGACGCCTGTGCTGGGGCCGGTATCGACCGCGCTGGGTGAGGTCTACCAGTACACGCTGGAGCGACCCGACGACGGCAAACGCGCGCTGACGCGCGAGGAATTGATGGAACGGCGCATCGTGCAGGACTGGGTGGCGCGTCCGCTGCTGCGCTCGATTTCCGGTGTTGCTGAAATCAACTCCACCGGCGGTTATGTCAGGCAATACCAGGTGCTGGTCAATCCGGAACGGCTGCGGCACTATCGCATGTCGATACAAGAGGTGCACCAGGCGCTGTCGCGCAACAATGCCAACTCTGGCGGTGGCGTGCTGCCGCAGGGCGCCGAGTCCTACCTGATCCGCGGCGTCGGCCTGATCAAGGGCGTCGATGACATCCGTAACATCGTGCTCAAGGAGCTTCGCGGCACGCCGGTTTATATCCGCGATGTCGCCGAGGTTGCGCTCGGGCACGAGGTGCGCCACGGAGCGATGATCAAGGACGGCTATACCGAGGCGGTTGGCGGGGTCGTAATGATGATACGCGCCGGCAATGCCAAGGAAGTGGTCTCGCGCATCAAGGCGCGCGTTACCGAGATCAACGCGCGCGGCCTGCTGCCCGGCGGCTTGAAGATCGTCCCCTATTACGACCGCAGTGAACTGGTCGATGCGGCCCTCGCCACCGTCATCAAGGTGCTGATAGAGGGCGTGTTCCTGGTGGTGATTGTGTTGTTCCTGTTTTTGGGTGATGTGCGCTCCAGCGTGGTCGTGGTGGCGACACTGGTGCTGACCCCGCTGATCACCTTCATGGTGATGAACCGCTACGGCCTGTCGGCCAACCTGATGTCGTTGGGGGGGCTCGCCATCGCCATCGGTCTGATGGTGGACGGCTCGGTGGTGGTGGTCGAGAACGCATTCACGCGACTTGGCGAGCGCCCTGATGAGAGTCGCGTGCGGGTGTTGCTCGAGGCGGTGCAGGAGGTCGCGACGCCGGTGATATTCGGCGTCGGCATCATCATCGTCGTGTTCCTGCCGCTGATGACGCTCGAGGGCATGGAGGGCAAGATGTTCGCACCCCTCGCCTACACCATCGCCATCGCGCTCGCCGTGTCATTGGTGTTGTCGCTGACGCTGTCACCGGCGCTGGCGAGCTTGGTGCTAAAGGGCGGCGCCGAGCACGACACGCGCTTCATCGCCTTCATCAAGCGCCACTATTTGCGCCTGCTGGCCTGGGCCCTGGCCAACGAGAAAAAAACCATAGGCAGCGCCCTCGCGCTGTTTGTCGTGACGCTGGCCGTACTTCCCTTTCTCGGTACGGCTTTTATTCCGGAAATGAAGGAAGGCTCAATTTCGCCGACTATAGACCGCGTGCCGAATATTTCCATGGACGAGTCGATTCGAATGGAAATGGAGGCGATGCGCCTCGCGCTCGAAGTGCCGGGCGTGAAGTCGGGCGTCTCAAGGCTGGGACGTGGCGAGAGCCCGGCCGACCCGGCCGGCCCCAACGAGGCCGACCCGATACTGTCGCTGAAGCCGCGCTCGGAGTGGCCAAAGGGCTGGACACAGGACACCATTGCCGCGGCCATCCAGGACAGGTTGCGCGCGCTGCCGGGCATACAACTGGCGATGGCGCAGCCGATTTCCGACCGGGTCGACGAAATGGTTACCGGTGTGCGGGCCGACGTTGCGGTAAAGATATTCGGCGATGACCTCGATGCCTTGCGCAAGGCCGCCAACGACGTCGCCCGCGTCGCCGGTGCGGTGCCGGGTGCGCGCGATATTCGCGTCGAGCGCGTCACCGGCCAGCAGTATTTGTCCATAGACATAGACCGGCAGGCCATTGCCCGCCAGGGACTCAACGTCAGCGACGTGCACGATGTCATCGAGACGGCGATTGGCGGCCGCGTCGCGACGCAAATTTACGAGGGTGAGCGCCGCTTCAATGCCGCGGTTCGCCTGCCCGAGAGCTTTCGTGACTCGGTCGAGGAAATCCGCCGCCTGACGCTTTCCGCGCCAAACGGCGCGCAAATGACGCTCGAATCGCTGGCGAACATCCGCATCGTCGACGGGCCGGCCCAGATCAGTCGCGACATGGGCAAGCGGCGCGTCGTCGTCGGCATCAATGTTGCCGGTCGCGACCTTGGCGGGTTTGTCGACGAACTGCAGCAGGATGTCCTTGCCAAGGTGGCGTTGCCGCAGGGCTATTACCTTGAATGGGGCGGGCAGTTCCAGAACATGCAGCGCGCGCTGGGGCACCTGATGGTGATCGTGCCGGTGACGGTGGCGGCGATCTTCTTTTTGCTGTTCCTGCTGTTTCGCTCGCTGCGTTCTGCCACGCTGATCATCACCGTACTGCCCTTTGCTTCCATCGGCGGCATTCTGGCGCTGGCGGTGACTGGCGAGTACCTGTCGGTGCCAGCCTCGGTGGGCTTTATCGCGCTGTGGGGCATGGCGGTGCTCAACGGTGTGGTGCTGGTGTCCTATATACGCAAGCTGCAGGACGAGGGGCTAGACCGCGCCGCTGCGGTTTTGCAGGGTGCCAGGCTGCGTTTTCGCCCGGTGATGATGACCGCGACGGTGGCGATGCTGGGGCTCATTCCCTTTCTGTTCGCCACCGGGCCGGGCTCGGAAGTGCAGCGCCCGCTGGCCATCGTGGTGATCGGCGGCCTCATTACCTCGACATTGTTGACGCTGGTGGTGGTACCCACGCTGTACCGTTTTTTCGAGGAAAAGCGCATCGAGGCCTGAGAGCTTGCGATGGCGCCAGCCGATAATAAAAAGGAGATATTGGCATGAAGGAAATCAAGGCTGTGGTGCAACCGTTTCGCCTGGCGAAAATCCGCGAGGCGTTTCGAAAAATTCCCGAGTTTCCCGGCATGACCGTGTACAAGGTCGAGGGCTCGGGCTACCATCCGGGCAAGCTCACAGCGGCCGGTATCAAGGGCGAGCTGACCGATTATTCGGCCAAGGTGCGCCTGGAGATCGTTTCGCCCGACGAGCAGGTTGAATCCCTGCTATTCATACTGCACGAGGTTTGCCATACCGGACAGCCCGGCGATGGTGTGGCCTGGGTCACGCCTGTCGAATATTTTCTGCGCCTGCGCAAGCCGCGCCAGGCTTAGGCGCCGGCCGGTGCTGACGCAGCGCTGTAGACCGGGCTGTTGCAGCCATGGCTTGTCAGGCCCTGCGCGCGGCCCCGTCGGGCGCCAGTCAATACGCACGCGGCGCCCGTCTTTGAGCGGAACGAGCAGGGTATGAGGTTCGAGAATTTAAAAATTTTCCGCAGCCGTCGCCGTCCACATCGGCCGCGCCCACGGGGTTCAACCATATTTAGCGGTCTCAGCGCCAACAATCAGCCGACAGTGTGGCACTAAGGCCCGCGCCGGAGAAGGTATTGGCTTGCACCCCCAATTGGTTGATGCTGTAGCTGCCGCAGCTGTCCTTTAATTGGTCCCCCTTTGGTGTTGCAAGCAGGCTGTAGCCTACAGCCGGGGGCAAGGGCAAGCTGACGCTGATTTCGTAGGTGACCGTGCCACTGCCGGGCACCGATGCGGGCAATGTGGTGTAGCCCAGATTGGTGGCTAAGCTAGTGTAGGTGTTGTTGGTGCTGAAAAACCGCTCCTGCCGGCTGGCCATGTCGAGCAAGGCTATCTTTGCATCCATGCGTTTTGCTTTCCGCGCATAGTTGGTGTACGAGGGCAGGGCGATTGCCGCGAGCAAGGCGACGATGGCGACAGTGATCATCAACTCAATCAAGCTAAAGCCGCGCAATGTGGCCTGGCCGCGAAGGCCGGCACGGCCTGCTTGTGACGCCGTGCCGCGGCACGAGTCGCGCCGCACCAAGGCCTGCTCATTAAGAACTTTGCAATGTTTCATTTTTCACCACCTCACCGAATTTTCTGCCACGTAAGGCGAGAGCCAATGCTTCCCGCCGGCGGATTAATCTTATTGACCACCCCCGTTCCCTTGCTGGTCTGGTTGACCAAGTGCGGCTTGCCGCCCGCAGACACCACCGAGGGGGAGCCAACCGCACTCAACTGCGCACCACTGACACTTTGTCCGCCCAGTTTGACAAAATTGTTCGACGCGTCAGCAAAAAAAGAATTCAAAAAAGCCGCTCCTGTCGCCGGCGAGAGGGCCATGGTCCAACCGCCGTTGGGATCACGAACACAACTCAATGGACTGTTCGTTGCGGGAACGACCGTATTCACGATAAAGGCGCCTTGCGAGAGTATCGGGCTGTAAATAATCTGCTCCCCCGCTGTTTGCCCTGTGAGCGCGGCGGGCAACTGCATGGTCCAGCCATAATTGCTGTTGGCTACGCAGGGCGTGCCGGCGCACCAGCTCACCGCGTTCTGGCTGGTGGTTCGATAAGCACTGATGCCGTTGGCGCCTTTCAGTTCAATAAAAGTCGCTAGAATCGTTTGTTCTTTAAGACTGGCCAACGCGATCGATCGGAGCCCGGTAAGCGATTTCATTTTTACCGTCGATGCTGCATTCCAGGCATCCATATCCCAATCCCAAATGCCGTATAAGCGATGCTGACCGGCCGCGTAGCTAACATCCCCCGAGATTGTTTGTGGCGTCTGGCTTCCAGTACCAAAATTGATAATGAGTCGGTAGAGGGAGTCCGCACTGGTATCCAAGGTCAGCGCCGCCGCCAACTTGGTGCTTATCTTATTTTGCGCCAGCGACCCTGCGAGGGCAGTCCCCCCGGCAACGGTCTGCGTGGCGCTAACGAGGTAGCTACCCGCACCACCGGTCCCCGTGCCAAGCGCCGTAACCCATGTGCCAGCCGTTACGCCAGTACCGGTAAGCGCCATGCCAACACTGAGCCCGGTCCCCGCAGTGACGGTAAGCGTGGTGCCGGCGATGCTGCCAATGACGCCCGTCGTGCCTATTGGTCCTGGCGTTGCGGCTGAAAACAGCGGTGTTGCACCCGGATTGCCAAATTTCGAGACAGCCCAGCCGGCTTCGCTCGTGCTCGTCAAATCGAAGCGCCAAACATTACCCTTTATGTCTCCGGCATAAACGTAATCGGTAATGTGATCCTGATCCAAGTCTACCGGTGTGACAAAGCTGATGCCGTTAGGCGCTACGGAGCCGGTGTCCAGAAAATACAAGTCGGTTGCACCGCTATCGCCGACGATCAGGATATAAATTCCGGCTTTGCCGCTTGCGCTCTCCAGGCCATTTCCGAACACCACCCCCCACTTGCCATTGTGAAAACGGCGGATCTGCGGGGTGCCGTAGGTCTTGCCTAAGTTCGGGCCGCAGTCGAGCGGCAGGTTGGCACAGTTTTTGGTTGTTATGACCGCCGGGGTCAATTCAAACTTGACCAGGGCAGCGGCTTTACTCTCCGAAAAATCGGCCGGAGTGGTGATGTCCAGCGCATAGATTGCCGCGCCGCCCTCGCCCAAACCGCCGACCAACCAGGTGTGCCAGGCTTTATCGTAAAACAAGTCTCCGGCGTAAGGCGTGGCGTTGACGCCAAAGATGTGGGCGTACTGGGGATTGGCATAGTCTAGCGCTACGTTCGTATTGTGAATGCGCGTGATCATTGCGGCGGGCATGTAGGCGAGCACCTCCCGTCCATCATTGGGGAAGCTGGTGCTTTTGTCTAAAAATCCGCCGTCGGCATCGGACGCGCCCGCCCTGTAGCCGTGAAGCAGGCCGTCGTTCGCCCCGGAATAGACGACGTGTTGCCGCGTTTTTTTGGCAGCAATAAATGCGGCATAGGTTTGGGCGCCAGAGAGGTTCTCGTTGATGGTGGCCTTGGGATAGCGTTTGTCGCTCCAGGTGTTCGGGTAGGGCGCAGAAGGCGGCCCTACCCAGGTTGGGCTGGATTCAATAATGTCCCCCAGGACACTCGTGCGTTTGCGATATAAACCCACCCCCAAATCATTGCGCTCATTCGTTCGGTCACCGCGTAAATAATTCAAACGACTGGCGTTCACCGGCAACGCGTCGCCAGCGGTCAATGCGGCTTGTTGCGCGGCGGTCAGATTGTTCCACCGAAAAGGGATGCCTTGGCCATTCACCGTGTCCCAGGTCAATATGGTTCTTCCGGTCGAGTCCTGCGCCGTCGGGTCCTGCGCCAACATGCCGCCCACCCCCGTCGCAGTACAGCTTCCGCCGCTCAGCACGCAGCTGGCATCCCAGTTGGAGACCGGTTTTATGCTCACCGCACCGCTGACTGTGTCGTACAAAAGATCTTGCGAGGTAAGCTGGCCCCACCAGTTGGCGGTGTGGAAAAACGATAGATAGATTTGCGTGCCGGTCTTGACCTGGCCGGTTTGCTGGGTGTTGACCGCGGCCGAAGTGGATGAATACTCAGCAGGGGCGGCCTGGAAGCACGTAATTTCATGATTAGCGTTAGCGCCGCCGGTAGACGCGGCGAAGCCGAAGCGAAAAGTCGCGGGCATCGGTCCGTTACCCGCGCTAATACTCTGGTCAGTCAAAATCGCTTGAGCCACGCCACCGTTCGCGCTGTAACTGAGGGAAAGCAAGCCCGATTGCGTCAGCTTGAGCTGGTAGGTCATAGCCGTCGCTAGTGGTCGCGTGCTGACGCTTTGCCAAAGCACGTTCTTTCCTATTGTCTTATTCCCGTTTGTGATCGGCTGATAATTCGCCAATGGCACCCCGGTATCGGCGACGCCACCGACCCGCCCAGTTTTGCACGCCTTTTGCACGTCAAGGTACGTAGGATTGGGGTAGGTCCCAGGATAATTGGCCTTAAGCCAGCTGGCTGCAGTATTGCCGGCCCCGCGCAATCCAATGGTCCCGGGTCGGAATCCGATACCTTTATCAGTCACGTCCCCTTGATTCAAAAAGTTGCCGTATTCATCCATACCCAAGCCGAGGTAGCCGCCTACCAAGCCATCAGAATAGTAATTACTATTAGAGCAGGCATACGCGAGTGAGCCGCCCGTTGCGCCAAGCTTTGGGGGAGTAGTAATAGGCACAGCCCCGTCCATGAGCAAAAAGCTCAGCCCGTCAGCCCCACTCCCGCCATAGGTGAGGCTGGTAAAGGTCACCGCAAGACCCGCATTGGAGGGAAACGTAAAATTGGACAAAATAGCGCCAGTCTGAGAGTTGGTTGCGTGCGTGAGTCGCAGCGCACCGTCTCCGACAGGGTCAGGCAAGGTGCCCGTTTTTCCGCCACCACCTGAGGCGCATCTTGGAATACTGCCGGTTCCATTGCCGGCAGTCAGGCAGGCTTGGCCGCTAGGCAGCCAGGTCTGGCTTGCACTCGCGCCGGTAAAGTTGTCTACGACAGGGACTTGCGCGCTGGCCTGAGGCGTTAGATAAAAAAATAAAGCAAGAGCAAGCCAAACGCCGCTCGCCGTGCCGTGTTTTTTCAGTTTCATCACAATCCTCCGGCGTCAATGACACCGCCTTTAATGGAATACACGCTTTGCACGACACTTATCGCGTTGGTGTTGCCGCCGTAGGCCCAGGCTGACACTTGATAGAGTTGGGAGAGACCGCTTGGATCCGGGCCAAGAGGGAAGATATGGAAGCGCGGTCTGTCGCTGTAGGTGTTGGCACCGCCATTCGCCGAGGTTGCCAATTGACCGGGCGTGTACTGCACGCCAATCTCCACAGCAGCAAGGGATTTCCATGGAACACTGGCGACTTGGGCGCTGGTGAGGGCCGTGTCACAAATCTGGGTCGTCGGCGGTGCGGCAGACGCGTCGAGCAGGACGGTGCAAGACGCACCACTCCCGCCGTTGCCCTGCGCCAACCACCACTCGCCGTATTGCAGTGCGCTTTGCGCAGAATGTGCTGCGCGCTGCTTCTCGCGCGTGCTGCCGGCGATATTCTCTTGCAGGGCAAAGCTGCGAAACATGCTGGCCGACAGCAGCGACAGCACCAGCAAAATAAGCAGCGCCGTGACCAGCACAAATCCCCGCCCCTTGCGCGCGGGGCCTGCACAGCGGCGCTCGCCGGCCCGCTTCATGTTCTGCTTTGCACGTTGATGACCCGGCTAAACTCAATGGGCAGTTGTCCGGGCTGGCCGGCCAGGGGATTCAAGAAGGTCAAGGTCACGCGAACAGAGCGCACGCTCTGCCAAAGCGCGGTCGTCATTTGCTCGGGATTAAGATACTGGCTGACAGAGCCCGTGGCATCCGGGTCTACGCCATATTGGGCGGTCAGTGCACTAATCCCCGCCACTAACGATCGTGCGGCGCCGGCGTTTACCTGGCAGGTAAGCTCGTTGGACACAATCGCAAACGTATTGACATAGGTGAGATCGGCCCCGGTGGAATTTGAACCGCCATTGCAATTCATGCTGAAATCCGCAGCCGATGCAGCGGCGACAAAGCGAATGCTAATCTGCTGCGTCGCACCGACTGTGACTGTGCCAAACACCGATTGCCCCTCGCCCAAAAACGTGGCATCCACCGGCAAAGCCGTCGCCAGGGTGGAGGTTTGAGGGTTGGGAAAGTAACCGGCCTGCTGGATGATGATGGCCAACAGGTTCATGGCCATGCGCTGGTCATCTTGCAACTGGGACAGGGCGCTTTGCGCCACGGAGTTCTGCTTGGTCGACAGAAACAATGCAAACAAACCGGTCATCAGGAACAGCGCAATGCTCAGGCTGATCATGATCTCTATCATGGTCAGGCCATCTTGCCTGCGCCATGCGTGCTTTGCATGCAGTCTTGAAGTCACGGCTGTTCGCCTTGAAGTCACGGCTGTTCGCCTTGGAGTCACAGCTGTCAGCCTTGGCGTCATGGCTGCACCAATAGCACCAGGCTCTGCGTGGTCTCTTGCTTGGCCGCATCGAGAATGGCGGGGTTAACACCGACATGTCTTTCACTCCAGCTCACGGTGAGCGTGCATTCGACTTGGGTCGGTGACACAACAACAGGGCAAGCAAGGGCTGCGGTGCCCCCGGGCAACTGCCGGGTCAACGCAGCGCCCCATAGCTTCAAGTCATAGGCCGCCATTTGCACCGGCGTGCAATTGCTGCTTACGCAGTCAGTGCTCTGGGCCTGTAGTGTTGCGTCGCTGAGCACACTGGCGCCGACGTTTACACTCACATTGGCCGGGGCCAATCGGGCCGCCCAGTAAGCCTTGTTGGCGTGCATGGCGGACGCCATGCCTGCCGCGTGTATGGCGGCGAGGGCGCGCGATCCGGCCGTTTTGGTATTGCCAATCGCCAGCGCCTGCATCTTGGCCACCCCGAGCAAACCAACCGCCGTGATGGCCAGCGTGATCATGACCTCGATCAGGCTGAAACCCGCGCGCCGCTGGCCGGCACCCGCTGGCCTCACAAACACACTCCTGTACCCGATTTTTGGACAGTCATGCGACCCATCTGGCCAACCGCGAGGCAGCGCGTCCAGGTGGGGTCAATGGGGTTGATCGGCTTGAACGTAATCGTAACTGGATCGGCGGGAAGGCCGCTGATGAAGGCTTCGCGATTAAAGGTGATTCTTGCTACGCCTGAATCGGCAACAGCGCTATCGGTGGTGGAAAAGGCGGCTTTTAGCCGCAAAATAACCTCGCCCGCGTCTACCGCGCCGTTGTTGTTGTTGTCGACAAACACGATCCAGCCCGTATCCCAACTGGTACTGGCGCTGCAGGTGCTGCCCGAGACCGAGGCGCAGGCGGTAACAAACGAGCCGCGCTTGTTCGCCTCTGCGCGGGTAAATTGCAAGTCCCCGAGCAAGGCGTTGATCGCGCCGGAGATACGGCTGTTGTTCGAAAACGAGCGATACGATGGCACGCCTACGCTCAACAACACGCCGATAATCGCCATGACGACGAGCAACTCGATCAGCGTTACACCACGCACAGCCTGCGCGCAAACGCCTTTTCTTTGGGGTGGGGCAAGAGCAGGTTTCAGGTGGTCAAATGAAGGCATCAGTCATCGCAGAAATTAAGTCCATCTGTTTATTCACGCACTTCTCGCCGGCGCCAAGAAACCCCAACCGCCGCTTATCGGGGCCCGGTTTTTTCGCCCCGTCTTCATAAGCAGTTGCAGCGTCTGCAGACGCCAGCCGGCCGAAGCCAAGCACATCAATGTCTAGGGTGAGCCAAAGCGATTGAAAATCCGACGCGTTAACGAAACTTAATCCGGATTGGCACTGTTGGCATTGTTGGCACTGTTGGCATTGCAGCCCAGCCACCCGAATGGCGCACAGGCCGGGGGAAGATCGCCAAGCCGCGCTTGCCCGCGCCCGGCATGCAGGGTCTGTTAGTGCGGCCCCGCGTCGCGCTGGCTGGCTGCGGTGGCGAAGGCCTCTGTGGCGCGCTCCTGCCGTTCGGTTTTAACGCTCAAATCCTTGCGCGGATGGCCCTATAAACGCAGCGCGTGGCAGTCGTCATTGCAAAGAAGAGGGCTGGTGTCTGGCGTTCACCAGGATGGTGGCATTGGCTGCGCACGCTTCGAAGGTGTCCGGCGCCACAAAGCGCAGCCAGTCGCGCAGGAACGCGGGCACAGGAAGGCGCGCAGATTGTCGCGCCGCCAACGCAGCGCGTTGGATAGCTCAGACGGGGGGAGAGGGTGGCTGCGCCGGGAGGCCGCCTTATTCGGCCTTAATATCGATATGCGTGTCAGAATTTTCTTGTGCCATTGCTAACTCAGTAAAACTAAGCAGGAAGCCTATAAGGTAAATTTTTTTCATTAAATATTTAATATGTTTTGAAATAATTTAAAGATCACTCTGGCCCCGTCCGTCCTTATACTCAAACTGTGGCAGTGCATTGGTGATCATTTTCGCTTCCGTTGTGTGATAGTAAGTCTTCTCAGTCCGCGTTGTCCCAGTTCCACAAGCTTCTGCTATTTGTGTGGGGGATGTGGACGAACTTAATGCCGCCGGAGCGAGAATCGCCGTTGGAGTAACCCGGCGATCCGGCCGTTTGGCACTATCCAGATTGGCAGAGGGGCGTTGCTACCAATCCGAGGGTTGGTTTATTTTTCGTAATATCTTCAACAAGGAGCGCTTTTCTTGCGCGCTCAGTGCAGAGGTGGCTCTGGCCAACAAAGATTGTGCCGGTTGCCACGCCTTTTCGTAGATTGTCCGACCGTTTTGCGTCAGGCCGACATTTACAAACCGGTTGTCCGCGTGATCCGTCCGTCGCTCGACAAGGCCGCGGCCCTCCATTTGGTCGATAACGCGACTGAGCACTGCAGGTGAGACGACAATCATCTTGCTGATCTCGCCCACGGTTTTGGGTTCCCCGGCATAGATCACCTGCATTAAGCGAAAGTGTGTGTAGCTGATATCGAGCTTGCGAAGTATGGTGTTGCGCAACTCCTGATCCAGCCGGAATACCGTGCTGGCCATCAGGAAACCCGGATTGTCATGAATATGCTCCGAGACATTTGCCTTGGCCATATTGGGAGCGGCTGGTTTTTGTGCGCTTGTCTTGCGCTTGCGCTCTGGCGCAACGAGTCTGCCGGACTGCTTTGTGGCGCGCGCCGGTTTTTTAGGCGTCATTGGAGCTTGGGCGGGGTGGGCGGGCGTTCATTTGATTGGCGTTATTAATCCGACCCCGCTGTGCTGGTGATATATGTATTGACATTTAATTAGCGCTAAACCATGATCTTTTTGAGTTAGCGGTATATTTTCTTACGCTATTTTACGTTTATCTTAACACCTGACTTCCATCTGCAAGGAGGCGTCGTGACCGACGTGGAGAAAATGAGACGCGCATCACCTGCCGATATCGATGCGGATTTGCGCGCGCTTGTCGAGGCCGATCGCGTTCATCGCCGGATTTACCTTGATGAGTCTGTATTTGAACTCGAGATTGAGAGAATCTTCGGGCGGGCGTGGCTGTTAGTGGGGCACGAGAGTCAGGTGCCCGCCGCCGGGGATTTCTTCTGCACGACACTGGGACGGTCTCCGGTAATCATGGCGCGCGCAGAAGACGGGCGGGTGCACGTGTTGCATAACCGATGCGGTCACCGCGGCGCGAAGGTGGTGAATACGGCTCGCGGAAACAACAAGCGGTTTCGTTGCATGTATCACAGTTGGACTTATAACATTGACGGCAGCCTTGCTAGTGTTCCCCTTCAGGACGGGTTCCCCGCGGATTTCGATCTGAAAGATCGCTCACGCGGAATGGCGAGTCTGCCCTGCGTGGAGTTGTATCGTGGCTTTGTGTTCGCCAGAATGACGGCGCAGGGCCCCTCCCTTCAGGAGCATCTGGGGGACGCGCGCTTTGCCATGGATGAGATCGCCGATCGCTCTCCGGTCGGAGAGCTCGAGGTTTTGGGCGGCATGCACCGGTACTATTTCAGGGGGAACTGGAAGCATCAGATAGAAAATCTTGCGGATCAGTACCACGCGCCCTTTAGCCACGAGTCATCCGTCACGCCGGACGGCTATCAGTTTAGTAGGCGCCCGGGCGAAAAAGGCACGCGGATAAAAATGCTGAACAAGGACGGCTCCCCCGGCACAGAATCGAAGGGGCAATGGTGGTTCCCGTGGGGGCACAATGCCTGTGGTGCCCAGTCAACCGATGGCGACCAGGGCGGCGAGGCATTTGACGCATACCGCTCCGATCTGGAGCGGATAAACGGGGTGGATCGTACGCGAGACTTGCTGACCCACAAGCGGCATCTGGCGTTTTTCTTCCCCAATTTTGACTTGCATATACTGGCACAGGCCATTCGGATCGTGCGTCCTATCAGCGTTGACCTGACCGAGGTGCAGATATTTCCAATCCGGCTGAAAGGTGCGCCGGAGCAGATGTTCAATGACACCGTGCGGCTGCTCAATCTGACGCACTCATGCTCCTCGCTTGCACAAACCGATGATGTCGAGGCCTTTGAGCGCATCCAGGCCGGATTGCAAAGTCAGGGTGAGGATTGGATTCGGATACAACGCGCGATTGATCGCGATGTGCCTGATAAAGAGCGTGGCGGAATGCTCGGGCCCCAGTTCACCGAGGCTGGCATTCGTAACCAACATCGGGCCTGGGTTAAGTACATGGTCGATTGGAAAGAGCAGGTGGCTTGACGTGACTAATGTGAAAACGCAGGGTAAGGACGCAGATAGGGTCCGGGTCGATGACATTGCGGCCTTTGTTCATGCCGAGCTGGACTGCCTTGACCAGCGTCGCTTCGAGGATTGGATCGCACTGTTTGCCGAGGACGGTTTTTACTGGGCACCCGTTGCCGCAGATCAGGCCAGTCCGCTTGACCATGTTTCCTTGTTTTATGATGACGTGCGCACCATGAAGCTGCGGGCCAACCGTTTGCGCCATCCGCGCATTCATGTTCAGGATCCGCCTTCACGTACCGTCCATATGGTTTCGAATTTTCGCGACTTTGAGGCGGATGGGAATGGCCTTATCAAGTTCCGTTGTAATTTTGCGCTGTTTGAATTTCGCTTAACGCAGGGGCAGCATATGTACGCAGGGACTTATGTTTACAGCCTGCGCAGAACCGAGGCCGGACTGCGAATCGTGGCGAAGACCGCACTGTTGGTGAATTCAGAGGACATGTTTCCTTCCTTGTCGATCTGGTTCTGAATGTATCCGTACTTGTACTGTGTCCGTACTTGCAATGTGGCGTCCACTGCGGCTAGGCTATTTTTGAATTTTACAAACACCCGGGGGTGAATGTGGGAAACATGTCAGAAACCGAATTTTTTCAGCCACGCCGGCTGGGCCATGTCAATTTGTGGGTGAGTGATCTAAAAACGTCCGAGCTTTTTTATAATGAAGTATGCGGGCTAACGGTTGAATTCACCGAGCCCGGCCTGGTGGCGACCTTCCTGGGAACGGGCCACACGCCGCATGATCTGGGGATGATTGAAAAAACCGATGGCAAAGCCCGCTACGGGCGTGACGGGCTGTTGCAATTGCCGCCGGGAATCGGCTTTGCGGCCGGACTGAATCACTTGGCTTGGGAGCTTGAGAACGAGGCTTCGCTGGTCCGTGCCTACAAGGCGCTAAAGGCCCACAACATAGCCGTTGATATGACAGTGGATCATCAGGTTGCACATAGTGTTTATATGACTGATCCGGATAAAAACGTCGTCGAGTTTTACTGTGACACGGTGCGTGATTGGCGCAAAGTTCTGCATGGCCCGATGGATTTGATCACGGCCGCATGGGATCCGCTGTCCACGGAAGGGTTTTCGGAAGGGCGCTACGAAATCAATCCTGAGATTCGTGTCGTCGAGGCTGCCCCGGTAAAGCCGCAAAGAATCACACACGCCGTGCTCGTTTCCGCGGACGTGGCCAGATTGGTTGAGTTTTACTCCACCGTGGGCGGCTTACGCGTTGTCGGCGCTTTTTCAGGCGGCGATGTGGTTCTTATGGGCGCATCGCACAGTGCGTATCCGTTCAGCTTGGCCATCTGCAAGGGGGAGCGTCCCGGCTATCACCATGCTGCTTTTGAACTGTCGGGCGAGGCGGCGCTTGATGCCGCTGAGGGTGCGTTAGCGGTAGCCGGACACGCTATTGCGGCGCGAACAGATCTGCCTTGGAAGCGTTCTTTTTTCCTCAAAGATCCGGATGGAATGCTAAGCGAGTATTACGTAAGTCGCGCTGCACCACGGTCTATGGACGCAGCCTTGTTGAAGTTGGAGCCCGCTTACTGCATTTAGTCAGCATCCGGCCTGCGCCGCCCGGACAGGATTGAGGGTGAACGCAGGCCGATGCTGTCTTTAAGCTTGTTCTTCGCCGGACTGGGCTCAATCGGCTTTGATGTTTGCTTCGCGAATGACGCGCCCCCAGCGATTGAAGTCATTTCGCATCAGTGTTCCCAGTGCCTCCGGCGACTCAACGGCGACTTCTATGCCTTGATTGGACAGTGCTGTCCGGGTTTCCGGGATATTTAATACCTCGGCGACATCCGCATTGATTTTAGCCACGAGTTCCTTTGGCGAGCCGGTGGGGAGAAATAGTCCCAACCAGGCATCGACCTCGACTCCTGGGAGTGTTTCGGCGATTGTTGGAACATCGGGAAACCTTGCCAGCCGCTTGTTGCCGGCACTGGCTATAAGCCTTATTTTTCCATCTTTTATGTGCGGTAACAGCGACCCGGCCGCGCCGACAAAAACCTGTAGTCGTCCTCCAATCAAATCGGTGATGGATAATGCCGCCCCCTTGTAGGGTATGTGCGTCATGTCGATGCCACCGGCGCGCTTAAGCAATTCGCCACCCAAATGCTGGGGGGATCCGTTTCCAGACGAACCGTAATTGAGTTTGCCAGGATTCGCTTTGGCGTAGTCTATGAGTTCCTGCACGGTACGCACCGGAATCTGCGTGCTGACCACCAAAAGGAATGGTGTGGTGGCGACCTGCCCCACAGGTATGAAGTCCTTAAAAACGTCAAAAGGGGCCTTCACCAGATGAGGGCCGATGATCATGACGCTGTTGGGGGCAAGCAGCCAGGTGTAACCGTCCGCCGGGCTTTTGGCGGCAAAATCAGTGCCCACTGTCCCGGTACCGCCGCCGCCCGGCCGGTTTTCGATGGTCACCGCTTGGCCCCAACGCTCTGACAGCCGCTGCCCTATCGTTCTTGCCGTGATGTCGATTACGCTGCCCGGGGCAAAGGTCGTGACAATCCTTATGGGCTTTGCCGGGAATGCTTGCGACCAGGCCTGCAAGGGCGCGAGGGTCGCCGCCAGCAATAGCAGGGAAGTCAGGACATGCGCGCTGTGTTTCACGTTTCGGGCTCCTATTCGAGTTTGATGGCAGGGGCTCAATACCCTGCTCCGGATGGCGTGCATGCCATCTGTTTTTTCAGTGGAGGGAGCTTATGCTCAAAATAATTACGCTAGCGGTTCAGATTGGGGTAAGACCTTATCTGTGTCAATACAATTGTATTTACATCAGAATATTTATTTTTTGCAGCTGCTTGTCTGGCTTTTGCCGGGAATAAAGAACCAGGCATTCCACCGGGGTAAGCGGGCTCAGTTCTTTGACAGGTCCAGCGAAGCGCTGGCGAACAACTCTTCTGGCGCCACCTTGCGCGCCGACAGGCCCTGCTCGTGGTGGTAACGGGTAAAGGTCTCGAGCGCGTGGCGGTTGGCTTCCAGGCCGTAGCTCCAGTAGTCCTCGCCCATCAGCGCCTGCGCCGCGGCGAATTCAGACACCCCCCAGGGCAGCGATGCATAGAGGTGACCGATTTGCGCCAGCTCTTCCATCGCCATGTCCTTGGCGCGGATGAAGGCCTTGAACACGCTCACCGGCAGCCACGGATGCTGCTCGGCGAGCGCGCGGCGTATGCCGATGACGTGCATGATCGGAAAAATCCGGCTGCGTTTGAAATAGTCTTCCTCGGCTTTGCGAAACGCCGGGAAAAGGCGCGCGACCTTGTCCGCGCCACGGGTAAAGCAGGACGGTGCCTTGGCGCTGAACACCGCGTCCAGTTCCCCCGCCTCGAGCATGCCCGACAGGGTCTTGCCATCGGGGATTTGTTGCAGGTCGATGTCGGCGGGCAGTTTGAGCGCCGCGCGTTCCTGGCGGCCGGAAACCTCGACGCCGCCACAGCGCCAGTGCACATCGGCCGGATTGAGGCCGTAGTCATCCTGCAGGATGCCGCGGATCCACACGTTGGCGGTGATCTGGTATTCGGGAATGCCGATGGTCTTGCCGCGCAGGTCCTCCGGTTTGGTGATGCCGCGGTCGGTGCGGACGTAAATGCCCGAGTGGCGGAAGACGCGCGACACGAACGCGGGCACCGCGACGTAATCGGTCTGTCCGCGCGAGGTCATCACCGTATGGCTGCTCATCGACAATTCGCAGATGTCGAACTCCTGCGAGCGAAAGGCGCGATGAAAAATCTCCTCCGGATGCAGCGCCAGCGCAATGAGGTCGCAGCCCTCGATGGTGACGCGCCGGTCAAAGAGGGCGCGGGTGCGGTCGTAGTCGCAGCAACCGAGGCTGAGTGTGAGTGTGGGGCCGGGCATATTTTTTCGCTTATGTTGTGGTGTTGTGGTGTTGTGATGTTGGTGCGGTGTGCTGTTGTTTTTTTCGGTTGCCGCCTGCGCTCAGGCCGGCTTTTTTTCCGGCAGCAGTTTGAAGGTGCCGATGGCCTTGGACAGCAGCTTGCCTGTTTCGTCGCGCGCCTCGGCTTCGCAAAACGCCGTGGACTTGCCGGCGTTGAGCACGCGCCCCTCGGCGCTGATGTCGCCAAAGCTGGCGTTGAGAAAGCCCACGCTCATGTCCACTGTCAGCACGCCGCCGGCCACATCGTAGTGACCACGCACCGCCATACTCATCACCAGGTCGAGCATGGTCATGATCACGCCGCCGTGGGTCGCGCCCCAGCTGTTGAGCAGGTCGGCCCGTTTGGCGAGGGAAACAATGGCGCGCTCTTTCGAGCGTTCGACGAGGCGGATGCCAAGCTGTTCTACAAAAGGGATGGTGACGCCGAATTCGGGTGTGCTCATATTGTTGGGGAATGGGGAATGGGGAATGGGGAATGGGGAAAGGGGAAAGGTGAAAGGGGAAATGAATACGTCAAAAATCGGTGGAGGGGACAAATTTATCTGTTCATCTCAGGCTTGTCGAACGTCAATTGCATTGGGGCAGCGCTAGACTGTGGTGGCGCCGCCATCGACGGCGATGACCTGGCCGGTGATGTGGCGCGAGGCATCGGAGGCGAGCAGGCAGGCGAGGCCCTTGAGGTCTTCGTCATCGCCCAGTCGGCGCAGTGGCGTGCGCTCGATGATGCGCTTGCCGATATGCTCGAGCGCGGCGCGCGTCATCTTGGACGGGAAGAAGCCCGGCGCGATGGCGTTGACGCTGATGCCATGTTCGCCCCATTCGGCGGCGAGGGCGCGGGTGAAATTCACCAGCCCGCCCTTGGTGGTGTTGTAGGCGAGGGTCTCGAGCAGGTCCACCGGATTGCCGCGTATGCCGGCGATGGACGCCATGTTGATGATGCGGCCGTAACGGCGCGGGATCATGCTGCGCTTGCCCACCGCCTGCGTCACCACAAAGGTGCCGGTGAGGTTGAGGTTGATCAGTTTCTCCCACGCATCAAGGGGGTGGTCCTCGGCCGGTGCGCCCCATGTGGCGCCGGCGTTGTTGATCAGGATGTCGATGTGGCCGTAATGCGCTAGCACCCGCTCGACCATGGCGGCAATGGTGTCGTGCTTGGACAGGTCGCAGACCAGCGGCAGCGCTTCGACGCCCTGCTGGCCGAGGTGATCTTTGGCCTCGTCGAGTTCATCGGACTTGCGCGCGGTGAGCGCGAGTTTCGCTCCCATTTCGCCCAGCGCTTCGGCCAGTTGCAGCCCGAGTCCGCGCGAACCGCCGGTGATAAGGGCGATCTTGCCGGACAAATCCAACAGTTTTTTTACGCTCATGATGACAGCTCCGAAATTGGCAACAAGCTGGAGAGGCGCGCCAGACGGGCATTTCCAGCCGATATCCGTACAACGTTCACTTTTTTCACACCTTCACACCTTCACACCATCACGCCTTCACCGAATCAACTCAGGCCACCTCGAACAGCCCGGCCGCGCCCATGCCCCCGCCTATGCACATGGTGGCGACGACGTATCTGACACCGCGGCGCTTGCCCTCGATGAGCGCGTGCCCGACCAGGCGCGCGCCCGACATGCCGTAGGGGTGGCCGACGGCGATGGCGCCGCCGTTGACGTTGAGCCTGTCGTTATCAATGCCCAGCTTGTCGCGGCAGTAAAGCACCTGCACGGCAAAGGCCTCGTTGAGCTCCCACAGGCCGATGTCATCGACCTTGAGTCCGGCGCGCGCCAACAGTTTGGGCACGGCGAACACCGGGCCTAGGCCCATTTCGTCGGGCTCGCACCCGGCCACGGCAAAGCCGCGGAATAGGCCCAGCGGTGTGAGTCCTTTTTTCTGCGCGAGCTTGGCGTCCATCACGATCGCCGCCGAGGCGCCGTCGGAGAACTGACTGGCGTTGCCCGCGGCGATGCTGCCCCCGGGCACCGCCGGCCGGATGCCGGCGAGCGCATCGAGCGTGGTGTCGGCGCGTATGCCTTCGTCCTTGGTGGCGGTGACCTCCCTGGTGAACAGGCGGCCGCTTTCCTTGTCGCCCACGCCCATGATGGTGGTGAGCGGCACGATCTCGGCGTCGAAGCGGCCGGCGGCCTGCGCGGCGGCGGCGCGGTTCTGGCTTTGCGCGCCAAAGGCGTCCTGGGCTGCGCGCCCGATCTTGTAGCGTGTGGCGACCGTCTCGGCGGTCTGCAGCATGGGCCAGTAGATTTCCGGTTTTTGCTTTTTCAGCGAGACGTCCTCGAACATGTGCATGTTCATCTCGTTCTGCACGCAGGAGATCGACTCCACGCCGCCGGCGGCGTAGATAGCGCCTTCGCCGGCGATGATGCGCTGCGCCGCCAGCGCGATGGTCTGCAGGCCGGAGGAACAAAAGCGGTTGATGGTCATGCCCGATACCGTCACCGGGCAGCCGGCGGCGAGCGCGATCTGGCGCGCGATGTTCCAGCCGGTGGCACCCTCGGGATTGGCGCAGCCCATGAGCACATCTTCGACTTCGCCCGCGTCTATGCCGGCGCGTGCGATGGCGGCGCGCACGACATGTCCGCCCAGGGTCGCGCCGTGGGTCATGTTGAAGCTGCCGCGCCAGGACTTGGCGAGGGCGGTGCGGGCGGTGGATACGATTACGGCGTCGGTCATGGTGTGTTCCCTCTCAATAACCTAATCAATAATCTAATCAATAAGGCGCTGCATGGGGGACGCCATGCAAGACGCAAATTTTTGCAGTGCGTTCCCTCTCCCCAGCCCTCCCCCGTCGAGGGGGAGGGGGTTATTTTGTCGCGGATTCGAGACTATGGCGATTTGCAACAGGCTCATTCAGTCGTGGTTGAGGCGCCCGGTCGCCGGCCGACAAAATCAACCAGCGCCGAAACGCCATTGTGGCCCGGGCCCTCGTTGACGACGGCGTCGTGCTCGGCCAGGAGCAGCGGTTCGAGTGCGGCGAAGGACGTGCGCATCATATCGAGGCTGTAGAGGTTGTCGGCCTTGCCCGGGCCGCCGGTCTTATATTCGAGCTGGCGCAGGCCGTAACCCTGGATGATGGCGAGGCCGCCGGGCTTGAGCGCGCGCTGGATGCCGGAAAAAATGCGCGCCCGCTCCGGCGGCGACGCGTACTGTATGAATATCACCGCGACGACATCGTATTGCGCGGCGTCCCAGTCGAAGGCGTTGATGTCCTCGACGCGGTAGTCCACGCTTACGCCGGCGTCGGCCGCCAGCTTTTTCGCCTTGGCGACGCCGACCGGCGAAATGTCGAAGGCCGTGACCTTGAGGCCCTGGCGCGCCAGCCACACGCTGTTGCGGCCTTCGCCGTCGGAAACCGCGAGTGCGCTTGCGCCGGGGGTCGTTGCGAGATAGTCGGCAAGCAGGGCCTGCTGCGCGGCTAGAAACACCGCAGGCTCGCGTCCGAAGTGATAGTCGGCCTTGGAAAAACGTGCGTCCCAGGTGGCTTGTGCGTCTTGAAAGCCCATATGCATTCCCTTAGTTGAAAGTTTTGCCGGTGGCGGCAAGGCGTGACAGCAAGGCCGCGGGTTGCCAGCATTCGCCGTGGTAGCCCTTGGCGTGTTTTTCCATCGCTGCCAGCACCTTCGACAGCCCGACCGTGTCGGCGTAAAACATCGGGCCGCCGCGCCAGAGCGGAAAACCGTAGCCGCGGAGGTAGACCATGTCGATGTCAGAGGCGCGCATGGCGATACCCTCTGCGAGAATTTTTGCACCCTCGTTGACCAGTGCGTAGATGCAGCGCGTGATGATCTCCTCCTTGCTTATTTTTCGCGGCGTGATGCCCAGCGCCTTGCGCTGCGCCACGATGAGCGCATCGACGACCGGATCGGGCACCGGTTTGCGGCTGCCCTTTTCGTATTTGTACCAGCCCGCGCCGGTTTTTTGGCCGAAGCGCCCGAGCTCGCAAATGGCGTCGGCGATTTTCGAATAAGCCATGTCGGGGCGCTCGATGTAGCGGCGCTTCCTGATGTGCCAGCCGATGTCGTTGCCCGCCAGGTCGTACATGGCGAAGGGCCCCATGGCGAGGCCCCATGTTTGCAGCGCCCCGTCCACCTGTTCGGGGGAGGCGCCCTCGTCGAGCAGGAACAGCGACTGGCGGATGTATTCCTCGAGCATGCGGTTGCCGATAAAGCCGTCGCACACGCCGGAAACCACGCCGGTCTTTTCCGCGCGCACGATCTCGAGCAGCTTCATCACATTGGCCGGGCTGAAAAAATGCGTGCCGATGACATCCTGTGGCCGCTTGGTGAAGGCGGCGATGCGGTTCACATCGAGCGTCGAGGTGTTGCTGGCGAGGATGGCGCCGGGCTTCATCACCGCGTCGAGTTTCTTGAACACCTGCTCTTTCACGCCGATGTCCTCGAACACCGCTTCGATGACGATGTCGGCGTCTTTGATCTCATCGTAAGACAGCGTGGATTTGATCAGGCCCATGCGCTCGTCCAGTTTGGCCGGGCTCAGGCGGCCTTTCTTGACCGAAGCCTCGTAGTTCTTGCGCACCGTGGCGAGGCCCCGGTCTAGCGCCTCTTGCTTCATTTCGACCAGCGTCACCGGGATGCCGGCGTTGGCGAAGTTCATGGCGATGCCCCCGCCCATGGTGCCGGCGCCGATGATGGCCGCCGATTTGATGGCGCGCACGGGTGTGTCATCGGGCACATCCGGGATCTTGGCTGCGGCGCGTTCGGCAAAAAATGCGTGGCGCAGCGCCTTGGACACCGTTGTTTCGACCAGCAGCAGGAAGCATTCGCGCTCGAACTTGAGGCCGTCATCGAATGTCATGCCCACTGCGGCGGCCACCGCCTCGACGCATTTGAGCGGGGCCGGATAGTTTTTGGCGGCGGCGCCCACGGTGTTGCGCGCAAACTGGAAAAAGGCCTGGTGATGCGGGTAGTCGATGATGATGTCGCGCACGCGCTTGAGCGGCAGCTTGTCGGCGACCGCCTTGTGCGCGAAGGCGATGGCCCCGGCGAGCAAGTCCTCCAGCCGAGTGCCTTCTATCATCTGGTCGAACAGCGCGGTGTCGGCGAGGTCTTGCGATTTGGCCGGCGTGCCCGACACAATCATGTTGAGGGCGGTTTCGACGCCCACCAGGCGCGGCAGGCGTTGTGTGCCGCCGGCGCCGGGCAACAGGCCCAGCTTGACTTCGGGCAGGGCGATTTGCGCGTTGGGCGCGGCAACGCGAAAGTGGCAGCCCATGGCCAGTTCCAGCCCGCCGCCCATGGCCACCGAGTGAATGGCCGCAACCACGGGTTTGGTCGAAGCCTCGAGTTCGGCGATGACGCCGCGCGTGGTCGGCTCGGTCAGCGTCTTTGGGGTATTGAATTCGCGGATATCGGCGCCACCGCAAAAGGCCTTGCCCGCGCCGGTGATGACAAGGGCCTGGACGGCGTCATCAGCGAGCGCCTTGTTCAGGCCGGCGACAATCGCCGTGCGTGTGGCAAGACTGAGGCCGTTGACCGGCGGATTGTTCAGCGTGATCACGGCAACGTCGCCGTGCAGGGTGTAGTCGGCACTCATGGTAATTCCTCCGGGCTGCGCGGTCTGCCGTGGCGTCGTCCTGGTTCATGGATCATGGGCCGTGGTTCATGGTTCATGGTTCATGGATCAGGCGACGGGCGGGGCGCGATGGTCAGCGCGATTATCGCATTTACAAGCGCTCCCGGGCATCGAGGCTTGCTGCGGCGCATAGTTCGGCGTTGACACCCCGTAACCCGCGGGTTAAGTTCATCCGCAACGAGTCAAGCCGAAGAAATCAACAGGAAATTTCCAGCAAAAAAACGGAGGGGAGCATGCTGCAGGGTCTGATGATGGATATGCCGCTGCTGATTTCGTCGCTCATCGCGCACGCGGATCGGCATCACGGCGACACCGAGATTGTGTCGCGCACGGTTGAGGGCCCCGACAAGGACGGCCGTGGCGCGATTCACCGCAGCACCTATAGTGCTGCGCACCAGCGCGCCAGGCAACTGGCCAAGGCGCTGAGGGCGCTGGGCGTGGGCCAGTCCGAGCGCATTGGCACGCTGGCCTGGAACGGCTACCGCCATTTCGAGACTTATTTCGCCGTATCGGGCATGGGCGCGGTTTGCCACACCATCAACCCGCGCCTGTTCCCGGACCAGCTCGCCTATATCATCAACCACGCCGAGGACCGCTACGTGCTGTTCGACCTCAGCTTCGTGCCCCTGGTCGAAAAGCTCGCGCCGGTCTGCCCCGGCGTCAGGGGCTGGGTGGCGATGACGGACCAGGCGCACATGCCGCAGGCCGCCATTCCCAATCTGCTGTGCTATGAAGCCTTGCTGGCGGCGCAAACGGATGCCTTCGACTGGCCGCAATTTGACGAGCGCCTCGCCTCTTCGCTTTGCTACACCTCGGGCACGACCGGCAACCCCAAGGGGGTGCTCTATTCGCACCGCTCCACCGTGCTCCATGCCTATGCGTCGGCGCTGCCCGACTCCCTTGGCCTGTCGGCGCGCGATGTGGTGATGCCCGTGGTGCCGATGTTTCATGTCAACGCCTGGGGCGCGCCCTACGCCTGCGCCGCGGTTGGCGCCAAAATGGTGATGCCCGGCGCCGCGCTCGACGGCAAGAGCCTGTACGAATTGTTCGAGGCGGAAAAAGTCAGTTTCAGTTCCGGCGTGCCCACGGTGTGGCTCAACCTGCTCACGCACATGAAGCAGCACGGCCTGAAATTTTCAAAGCTGCAGCGCGTGGTCATTGGCGGGTCGGCCTGTCCGCCGGCGATGATAGACAGCTTCCAGAATGACTATGGCGTGAAGGTGCTGCACGCCTGGGGTATGACCGAGATGAGTCCGCTTGGCACGGTGGGCACGTTCAAGCTCAAGCACGAGGGGCTGGATGCCGCTGCGCTGCGCGCGGTACAGGTGCGGGCCGGGCGCGCCATTTTTGGTGTCGACATGAAAATCGTCGATGCCGAGGGCGTGGCGCTGCCCTGGGACGGGCAGGCGTTCGGCGACCTGCTGGTGCGCGGCCCGTGGGTATGCAAGCGCTATTTCAAGGACGAGGGCGGCGACCCCTTGCACGAGGGCTGGTTTGCCACCGGTGATGTCGCCACCATAGACGCCGACGGTTATATGCAGATCACCGACCGCTCCAAGGATGTGATCAAGTCGGGCGGGGAGTGGATCAGTTCCATCGACCTGGAGAATATCGCCGTCGCCCATCCGGGCATCGCCGAGGCCGCGGTGATCGGCATCGCCCATCCGAAATGGGACGAGCGTCCGCTGGTGGTGGCGGTGAAAAAACCCGGCGCCACGGTCACACGTGAAGAGCTGCTCAAATTCTACGAGGGCAAGATCGCCAAGTGGTGGACGCCCGATGACGTGGTGTTCGTTGAGCAGTTGCCCCATACGGCCACCGGCAAGTTGCTCAAAACAAGATTGCGCCAGGATCTCAAGGACCACAAACTGCCGGGCTGACCCCTCCTGGCTTGGCGGCGTTCCTGCGGCCGCGGCAAAATCCCATTTCAACCGACCGAAGCGATGACCAGCATATCCAGCGAGCGCCAGGGCCATATCCAGCACATCCGCTTCAAGCGTATCGAGCGCAAGAACGCCATCACGCGCGCTATGTACCAGGCGCTGGCCGACGCCATCGCCGCCGCCGAGTGCGACGCGGCGGTGCGGGTGATGCTGCTCGCCGGCGATGCCAGTTGCTTCACCGCCGGCAACGACCTCAAGGACTTTGCCGACAACCCGCCGCGCAGCGTCGACAGTCCGGTGTTTCAGTTTTTGCGCACCCTCAGCCATGCGACCAAGCCCGTTGTTGCCGCGGTCGGCGGGCCGGCGGTGGGCATAGGCACCACCATGCTGCTGCATTGCGACCTGGTGTTTGCCGCGCCCAACGCGCGCTTTCACCTGCCCTTTGTCAATCTGGGCCTGTGCCCGGAGGCGGCCTCGAGCTTCCTGCTGCCGCAACTGGCCGGCTACCAGCGCGCCGCCGCGTTTTTGATGTTGGGAGAGCCCTTTGGCGCGGAGCAGGCGTGCGAGGCCGGTATCGTCAACGCCATCGTGCCCGAGGCTGAGTTGCTGGCGGTGGCGGGCGCAGCGGCGCAAAAACTCGCCGCCAAACCACCCGCGTCACTGCGCCTGACCAAGCAGTTGATGAAGGCGCAGCACATGAAAACGGTGGAACAGGCGATGGCCACCGAGAGCGCGCACTTTGGCACGCTGCTGTCTTCGCCCGAGGCGAAAGAGGCGTTCGCGGCATTTTTTGAAAAGCGCGCGCCGGATTTTTCAAAATTCAACTGAGCGCCGGCGTACTTTCACGGCGACCGGGACGGTAGCCAAAACAACGACAACACCAACACACCAGGTCGCCTACGGCATGGCCACCGGCAACTTCTATAGCGACGATGCGCTGCGCGCTTCGGCCGGCATCAATGACCTGGATGATTAGGCCATGGTGTCGGGAAGCGCGGCGCCGCCGGATATATTTCCGCACTGGATTTCAGCGGAGGATGGCTGAATAGCCGCGCCAGATGGCGCTTTCCAGCTACCTTGCGCTGCGGGGCTTAAGACAAATCGGGAAACGGCGGCAACTCGTTGTGGGTGCGCAGCACACGCACCATGCGCACGGCGGTTTCGACGCCGCGGTAGTAGCCGGGCACTTGCGCCGCTTCGGCGAAACCGATATCGGTGTAAAAGGCGCGCCCGACGTGGTTGTTTGCGCGCAGTTCCAAATGCACCCGGGCGATGCCGGCGATGCGGGCCGAGGCTTCGAGCCACGCCACCATACGCCGTCCGATGCCCTGGCGTTGGCGCAGTTTGCGCACCGCGAGCAAGGAAAGATGCGCGCGGTCTGCGGCGAACTGCATGATGGAAAAGCCCATGATGACCGGGCCGTCGCAGGCCACAAGGGTCAGGGTGTCCGGATCGCGTATGGCGCGCAGCACCCGTGAGGGGGTCCATGACCAGCCAAGGCCGGTCTCGATGAGCTCACGCGACATGGTCGCGATGACGCGTGCATCGTCTTCGCTGGCGAGGCGCAGCGTCAGGTCGGCTTGCGGGCGCGCGCTCATGTTGTGGTGTCGCGATCCATGCGTGCGAGGGTGTAGACGGCCATTGCCCCGGATAAAAGCGCAAACAGCGCCGCGACCCAAAGTGCGTAGTGGGCCACGTCGAAGGCCGCGTTGAGGGCGAGGCCCGCGCTCGTCAGCGAGCGATTGGTTTCGTCAACCACGCTCAGCGCGGCGCTGCGCAGGCTAGGCATGTCGGCCGCCTGCATGATGCCGTCGCGCAGTTTTGCGTCGATCAGGAAGGTGCGCGGGGCCTGCGGCAGCGCCAGGGCCACACCCGCCGCGCAGGCGGCGATGGCGAAAAACACCACTACGGCGATCTCGTTGAAGCGTCGGTGCAGCGTGAGGCGCGGACGGGCCATGCGGCGTTTCAGGCCGGGGTTTTCTGCTTGTCCGCCGGCATCGCGGGTTTGGCCAGGCCGAATGCCGCGGCCAACAGCTGGTAGGAGCGCCGGCGGCTGGCGTAGTCGCCGGTGATGGTCAGGATGGACAACTCATCCGCGCCGTATTGCGCCGCAAGCTCAAGCAGCCGCGCCTTGACGGTGTCGGGAGAGCCGAGCACCAGGCGCGCGCGCTGCTGCCGGATGTAGGCGTGTTCTTGCGGCGAGTAATTGCGCGCCGCGGCCTCGGCCAATGTTGGCACCGGTGCATCCACGCCCAGTGCCATGTGCAGGCGTCGCAGGTCTATGCTTTTTGCCAGCTGCTCGGCCTCTTCGTCGGTGTCGGCGCAAATCACGAAGGAGCAGAGCAGCGCCGCCGGCTTGCGTTCGCGCGCCGAGGGCTGGTATTTGGCGTGGTAGTCGCGCATCACCGAGTCGCCGCCCTGGGCGCTGATGAAATGGGCGAAGCCAAAACGCAGGCCAAGGTGTGCGGCAAGCGCGCCGCTGTAGTCGGATGAACCGAGCAGCCATACCTGCGGTGCGCTCGGGCCCGAGGGCATCGCCTTGACGCGGGCGAAAGGGTGGTCGGCGGGCAGCGTGTCGTCGAGGAAGCCGACGAGGTCTTGCACCTGCGCCGGAAAATCCTCGGCGCCGGCGTACTGGCCCCCACCCATGGCGCGGGCGGTGGTCATGTCACCGCCCGGTGCGCGGCCTATGCCCAGGTCTATGCGGCCCGGGTAGAGCGCCTCGAGCATGCGAAACACCTCGGCCGTTTTGAGCGGGCTGTAATAGGGCAGCAGCACGCCGCCGGTGCCCACGCGTATGTGCGAGGTGGCCGCGGCAACCGCGGCGACGAGAATTTCGGGGCAGGGATCGGCCAGTGCCGTGATGGCGTGGTGTTCTGCCAGCCAGTAGCGCGAATAGCCCAGCTTCTCGGCTTCAATGGCCAGTGCGATGGTCTCGCGCACCGCTTCGGCCGGGGTGTGTCCGGATATGATAGGCGACTGGTCCAGCACGCCCAGGCGCAGGCCCGCGCTCACAGCGCGACTTTCACGGTGTTATTTTCATGCGCCAGCCCATGATCGCAGCGCATCAGGCGTTAACGAGGAAGGCCACCAGGCCCGCCGCGCCTATGGACAGCCAGAACAGTCCGATCATGCTTTTCTTGTCGGTGGCGGTGATGCCGTCTTTTTTCTTTGACGCCATGACGTACTCGATCAGGATGATGAGAATGCCTATGCCGAAAGTCAGATAAGCCCATTTCAAATTCATGCCATCTCCCGAAGGCGGGTTAGCGGGGTGTCTGCCCGGGCGCGTCACGGCCGGACCAGCGGCAGGGGACGGCAAACAGCGGCAAGACCATAAAGGTGATTATACGGTGTGGCAACTCATTCGGGCTTGGCGAAGGCCCAGCGTTGCAGCGCCGGCAGCGCCAGCCCGCACAGCAGCGCGATCATGCCTATTATGTAGAAGGCGGTTCGAATGTCCAGCCAGTCCTTGAAAAAACCCATCAGCATCGGTGTTGAAAAGTGTGACACACCCCAGCCCAGGCCACCGAGCGCCATGGCCGAGCCGCGTGTTTCCATGGGGCTCACCTTGCTGATCAGCATCTGGAAATAAATCGTCATCAGCGCCGAGCCCGCGCCCAGGCCGAGCATGAATAGCGTGATTGGTGCAGGGTGTGTGAAGGCGGCGGCCAACGCCACCGAGATGCCGATCACTACTGCCGCGGTAAGCGGTGCCGCGATGCTGCGCACCTGTTTGAGCACATGGCCGGCGATAAAGCCCCCGATAATGGCGCCCACCGCGCGAAGGGATATCAAGGCGCCGGCGGCGTCCGAATTGAAGCCCTGCTCGACCATCAGGATCGGGTAAAACGAAAACGAAAGCGATATGGGCAGCGCCGAGACATAGGCGCAGACCATGGCGAAGAGGATGCTGCGCTTTTTGAGCAGCATGCGGTAGGTGGCGATCATCGGCTGGGGTTTGCCGCGCGGCCGTTTGGCGTGGCGGAACATCTGGTTTAGCACGAGGGCGATGAGCGCGGCCAGCACCATGGCGGCGAAACCGGCGCGAAATCCCGCCCCGGCGATGATGAAGCCCGCGCCGGCGGTGCCGCAGATCTGGCCGGCATTGGTGGCGGCGTTGAGCCGGCCCATCTGCACGCCCGGTGAACCGGGCAACTGGCTTGCCATCGACCAGGTTGCGGGCCAGAACATGGCGCGGGCCATGATCATTATCACTTGCGCTAAAAGTATCAGCGAAAAACTGTCGGCCACCATGTATAGCAGTGCCGACAGCACGGTCATTACGCATGCCGCCATGGCGAGATTTTTGCCGCCGAGGCGGTCGGAGAACGCACCGCCAAGCAGGTTGAGCATGATTTGCAGCACCACAGGCAGCGCCAGCAGCGTGCCGATTTGCACCCCCGACATGCCCAGTGAGCGCGCAAACAGCGGCACCAGGATATAGGTCGAGCCGAGGGCGAAATTCCATGAAAATGAGCTGAGGAAAAACGGTGCCAGCGCGGCAACGCCCAGCAACCCTGACTCGGAGCGGTTGTTCATGGCGGATGGGGAGGGCGGGGAATGTGCATCACGGTGACTTGCCCTGCATTATGAACTTTGCCCGGCCCGACCGGCAAATGAATGCAAACTGTAAGTTTGGCGGCCTGCGGGCGACCAAACTGCAGCGGCGCGGATCTTTCAAGACCGTCAGAGCGCGGCAAGAGATCCCGCGAGCTGGCGGAAAGGGTTTGCGGCCGGCGTTACGCATCCGTATTAAGTACGCATACTAAGTACGCACTTCAAGCACCCACATCAAGTACGCATATCAAGCACCCACATTAAGGACTCACATTTAGGCCGCACATCAAGCACCCACATTTAGCGCCCACAAGGAGTCAACATGAATGTTCGTTTTTCTATGGAAATTGCCACGGTTGCGCTTGCCTGCGCGATGGCGGGCGGCGTCGCAGCAGCGCCGGTTTGCAGCGCCAAAAGCGGTGCCGCTACCGTTGCGCTGGTGGAGCTCTACACCTCCGAGGGCTGTGACAGCTGTCCCCCGGCCGACCGCTGGCTGCGCGCGCTGCCGGCCGCCGGCATCACCGCCGACAAGGCGGTGGCTTTGTCGCTGCACGTCGATTACTGGGATTACATTGGCTGGAAAGACCCTTATGCCAAGCCGCAGTTCACGGAGCGGAAAAAGGAAACCGGCAGCATTAACAAGTCCACGGTCATCTATACGCCGCAGGTCGTGCTGGCGGGGCGCGATTTTCGCCGTTGGTCCGGCGGCATAGCCGACGAGGTAAAGCGTATCAACGCGCAACCGGCCAGGGCCAGCATCGAACTGGAGTTTCGCGACGCCGGTGCCGGGCGCCTTGAGCTCAGGGGCAGCGCGGTTGCCGCAAAGCCCGAGGATCGGGCCGACACCGCCTTATACCTCGCCTTTTACCAGAGCGAACTAAAAAGCGAAGTGCGCGCCGGAGAGAACAAGGGCGCAAGCTTGCTGCACGACTACGTCGCGCGTGAGTGGAGCGGCCCGGTGGCGCTCAATGTCGAAGGGCGTGCCACGGCGAGCCTTGGTACCGCGCTTGGCGCGGCCGAGCGTGGCAAGGCCGGTGCGGTTGCCTTTGTGCAAAACCGCAAGACCGGAGAAGTGCTGCAGACGCTTGCCCTGCCTTACTGCCGCAGTTGAGCGGTCACGGTAATGTTTGCGGCGCATTGCGCGCCGATAAAAAGCCACTGGCGTGGCGCTTCACTGAAGCCCTGCGATGCACTCGCGGGGCTTCGCATTTGCGGCGCCGCAAATGCCCCGGTCGTATCCGTGCGCCTAGGTGTGGATGTAACTCTCGAGCTGGGCGATGATGAATTTTTGCTCGGAGATCACCTCCTTGATGACATCGCCGATCGAAATGACGCCGACCACCTTTTTGTGATCGAGCACCGGCAGATGGCGGATGCGCTTTTCGGTCATCAACGCCATGCACTCCTCTATGGATTGCGCCGGACTCACGCAAAGCACCTTTGCGGTCATGATTTCGCGCACCCGCGTTTCTTTCGAGGCCTTGCCCAGCAGGATGATCTTGCGGGCATAGTCGCGCTCGGAAAAAATTCCCGCCAGCTTCTCGCCATCGAGTACGACCAGGGCGCCGACGTTTTTTTCAGCCATGACGCCCAAGGCTTCAAACACCGTCGCATCGGGCGAAACGTATAACAGCGCGTGCCCTTTTTCTTCCAGGATTTGCCCGACGTTCTTCATGTCGCACCTCCCTCGATATAGTCCCGCGGCGGCGGCCGCCGCCCGGGACAGTTTCCAGTGTAATCCCAGAAGGCGGGCGCGGCGGTGTTCGGTTCCTGTGCCGACCGGAGAAGTGGTGCTGAATTTTGGCCCGCTATAGGCTGAAAAGCCCCGCCTGGCGCGGCTTTTCAGCCGTCTGTCTATACAAAAAGGAGGGGAAAAAAGCCCTGCACCGCAATCACGGCGCAGGGCTTTTGAGCGGCTGAGGACTGATCAGGCCTTGATCAGGTTGGCATCAAAGGGCAGGGTGCGGATGCGCTTGCCGGTCAGTTTGGTGATGGCGTTGCCCACCGCCGCGCCGATCGGGGCAAGGCCGGCTTCGCCGACGCCGCCCGGATGGTTGTCGGTGCAGATCACCTTCACCGTCACCTTGGGCGCCTCGTTCATGCGCAGGATCGGGTAGTCGTGGAAGTTTGACTGTTGCACCACACCCTCGCGTATGGTGATGCGCTCGTTGAGGTGGCTGATGCCGAAAAACAAGCAAGCGCCCGCGGTCGCGGCGTAATGAACGCAGGCGGTTTTTATTTAGATCCCAGTCAACTCCCCGCCATCTACCAGATAGCCGGCGCCTGTGATAAAGCGCGTGGCATCGCCGCAAAGCGAAGTCACGAAGCGACCAAAGTCATTGGGCAAACCGATTACTCTGTCGCTTTTGACGCCCAGTTCCCGCGCACGGGCGGTATCGTGCGGGCCGGCGAAAATGGCATTGATGGTCACGCCCTCTTGGTAGAGGGAAGGGGCGGCGCTCTTGGCCCAAGCCCAGAGCGCACCGCGGGACAAAGATGAAAGGCAGAGAAAAGGTTTTGGCGCTTTTACGCTGGTGGACGAGACGATAATAATGCGACCCCATTTGCGCTCGAGCATCGGCGGCGTGGTTGCATGGATCAATCGAATGGCCGGATAAAAAACAGTCCGGAAAGCCTCGGCAAAGTCGGCCTCTGTTGCGTCAAGCGGCTGCATAGTCCTTGGGCCTGGCGTGTTGACCACCGCGACATCCAGCCGCCCGAACTTGCTTAGTGCGGTAGCGACCGCGCGCTGCGGAACCGCAGGATCCAGCAGATCCCCGACAACCGTCACGCAGCGTCCCGGATAGGCGGCTTCCAGAGTCGCAAGCTCAGCCTCCCCGCGGGCGACGACGACAATTTTTGCGCCTTCGGCGACCAAGGCTTCGGCGCAAGCCCTACCGAGCCCGCGCGATGCCCCCGTAATGAGTGCGACTCTGTCCTTCAACCCAAGATCCATAGATTGCCTCTCGATTCGGCCGATGCCGGTAGAATGTTACATACCACCAGCAGATGCTTGCCGGTGACTCTAGGAAAATCAGAACGCGATGTCATCAATACCAAGCTTGGTTCGTCCGGAAAGTCTTGCCCAACAGGGGTATCACACAATCCGTCGCGCGATACGGGACGGCAAGATCGCAAGGGGCCAGTTTTTTTCCGAAAGTACTCTTGCCCAGTCGCTGGGAGTCTCCCGCACACCTGTGCGCGAGGCACTGCTGAATCTTTATCGCGATGGTATCGTCGAAATAGTTCCCAAGCGCGGCTATCGGCTCGTCGAACTGGACGAGGCTGCGGTCAGTGAAATCCGGCTCCTGCGTGTTGCGCTCGAGCAGTTGGTCGTCGGGCGCTTGTGCGAAACCGCCACACCGGGGGACATCCGAGAGCTGCGTGCAATCGTCAAGGGAAAAGGGCGTAGCCAAGGGGATATGTACACCATCGACGAGGCTTTTCATATTCGTATGGCGGAGCTTGCCGGCTTGCGTCAGATTCGCCGTGAACTCTTGAGCATCCGCGGAAAAATGTACTTGATGGCCAGCGGCACCCAAGTCACCTCGCTGAGGAACGACAACGTTGTTCGAGAGCACGCCGGGATAATCGACGCGCTGGAGCGGCATGATTGCGATAAAGCGAGGCGTGAAATCACTGAACATGTCGAACGCTCAATAAGCGCTTTTGTGGCCGCGCGGGATCAACTTATTGAGCAGAAGCGGATTGAGCGGCTTTAGCGGCATCGGCATCCGATAGGCAGCCGTAATACCGTTCGTTTGCCCAGCCGCAGGCGCGAGCGAAATACATAAGCGCCATGGGATGTGCCCCTGCAAGCCAGAGTGCGCCTATGTCCTGTGTGCGAACCGCAGCCCGTGTGGCGTCGTCCAGTATCGAGGTACTCAGGACATGTTCGACATCGTTCATGAACTCGTTCTTTCGATGGCCGCGGGTGACGTCAATCAGAAACTGGGTCAGTTCTGCGGATTTCATGCTGACTCCCACAGGAGTTGGTGGACGCCGCTGTCCCAGCCCGGGGCGAAGGGAATCGCGGTCACCACCTTGGGGCGCCGCGGATGCGCCGCGCCGGCGGCGGCAATCCAGTTGCGGATCTCATGCGTTCCGTTGCCTGCCGCGTCGAGCACCTGGTCGGCGTAGCTGCAAGCTTGTTCAAGTTTTCCCTCAACGAGCGCGCCAAGGAACCGGGCGTCGAAATCCGGGTCGTTGCGATCCATTCCGGGCGCCCCCACCGTGTGCGAAATGCCCCCGGTCGCAAGCAGCGCCACACGTCGCCCTTGTCTGGAGCGTGCGACGGCGGACGCAACGCAGGCGCCCAATTCGCGGCAGCGCTTCAGTGTGGGTAGCGGCGAAAATACAGTGTTGATGATGATCGGCACTATTGCGACTTCTGCGGCAATGCGTATCTGGGCCAGTGGGAGCACCGTACCGTGATCGAGCAGCAGCTCGCTGGAGTGAGCCGGGTCAAACCCTTCCCGATACAGCGCACGGACCAGCTCTTCCGCCAGTTCGGGATCACCGCGTCGTGTAACAGGTGCCAAATTGAACTGCGGCTCGGGAAACGCCCGATGGCTTTCACCAACTCCGACAACAAATGCGGGAGCCATTCGGGGCTGTAAGTTAACAATGTGCTCACTTGTGAAGACGATAATCGTATCAACGCCGGTTTCGGCAAAGGCTCTGCCAAGGAGCCCGAATCCGGCCGAAGTTGCCGCTTGATTCTCAGCAGATGCCCGCTCCGGCCAGGCTGTCATATAGGGAAAGTGAACGGTGGCGGCAATAAGCATGGCCTTGCTCCTCGTTAGAAAAAAACGCTCAGGCCCTGGTTTGCGACCGCCTGGCGGTCCAGCACAACCACTCGCTTTTGCAGCCGAAGCCCGTCCGCGGTTGAAACCATGGCATCGGTGCGTCCACCGCTGAACTGCTGTTCCTTATTCCAGCGATACTGTAGAAGCAGAAGATTGCTGCGCACGACGACAGAGGCATCTTCCTGGCGCGAAACCTCGATGACCTGTACGAAATAGCGCAGTCTGGAGGGCGGCTGTTCCACCCAGGACAGCTTGCTTTCCAGCTTCGCGACGCGTGCCTGCAGCAGTTTGAGGTTTTCGTCGTAGTAGCCCAGTTCACCGTCGCGCGTAACGAGGCCATCGAGCGTAGACGTGGTGACAGGAACCCGATAGGAGATCGAACTGTCCATCAGATCGAGCCACTCACGATAGCGACGATCCTGAAGGAGCATGACTTCCCGACGATAGAAGCGCTCGATGTCACGCCAAAGCGGGTCATCCGACATGTCATTGATCATTTCGCACCTGATTTAGAAATTCCACCCAAGCAGGGTGTTCGTCAGCGTTTCCTTACTCACGATTCATCATGACCTTTGCATAGTGTCTGTAAAACGCCCGCTGATTGGCTTCGGTCATCAGCATATCGCTGCAGCTGCCTGGAAAGGGCGGCCCGTAGCGTTCGGCGGTCGGAGCTTCGCGGCCAAGCCCCATTTGGTAGTTGAGGCGGCCTTGCCTGCCAATGTGGCCGCGCATCGCATCCTGGACGCTTTGCCAGATGTCTCCGTCGTCCTGCTCGAAAATACCCCCGGGGCCGAATGCAAGCGAATATTGCTGGCGCACGGCAGTCTTGAGTTCGGCCGGCATGGCCTTGTCCACGATGCACCATGAGTGCACTTCGATCTTGTCAACGCCTCTGGGGTGCCACACGCGAAACGATCGAAAGCGGGCTGTATCAAGAAAAGACATGTTAGGGAAAAGGGTTCCAACCCCGATCGGGGCAAACGCCTCCGCCGCTTCGCCGTACTTCGCCACCAGTTGCGCTCGCATTGCCGCCATAAATCCGTCGTAGTCCGTTTGCACGGCGGTGCCTTGCTGGGCACCCCCGCGCTCGCTGCCGATAGAATGGCCGTTGCCAGTCTGGATGCAATAGCCGTTGTTGGTGAGAGGCCGGCGGAACCCCATCTCGACGCCTGCGCCATGGGTCGAAGGCACGTGGTAGTGGTCGCCGGCGAAGTTTTCCGACGGTATTTTCCAGTTCACGTCGATAGTCCATTTGTGCATGCCGCCGATTGCCTCGGTGCCACCGTCCATGCGCGTGAGCATGAGGTCCAGATAAAAGGTCATATCGCCAAGGTAGTCGCGCAAAGCGGGCGCAGCAGGATCCCAGTTTGCGAAGATCATTCCTCCAAAGGAACTGATGTGCGGTACCTCGCGCAGTCCGTACTTGCTACGATCCAGGTTGTTCCCGTAGGCCGGCCCAAGGCGTGGAACGGCCATCAACTCACCCTCCGTGTTGAAAGTCCACGCGTGGTAGGGGCATCTGAACAGGGTTGTAACACCGGAATCGACCCGGCAGACCTTTGCTCCGCGATGACTGCAACTGTTCAGAAAAGCCCTCAATCTGTCGGTCTTGTCGCGAACAACGATGATCGGATCCTCGCCCATGGTCGTTGTAAAGAACGAGCCCGTTTCCGACAGCTCGCTCTCATGGCCGACATAGAGCCAGCATTTTGCAAAGATGCGCTCCTGCTCCAGCCGGTACGTTGCCTCGTCGACAAACAGGCGGCGGTCGATGGCAGAACCGTCGACCGCCACGAGATCCCGCGCCCGGAAAGCGCCTATCCGTCCTTCCTCGGACACCAGCGGCGGAAGAACTGTGGCCGTGGGGGTGTGGGTGGGTTGGTTTTCGCTGTCGTTCATTTCTTCGCCTCGATGTTGCTGTTTGCGGGTTATGGTCCGGTCCGGTATCAAGCACGAGGACCGCGGATGGCTGCGCCCCCGTCGAGTTCCAGGACCGTGCCAGTGGCTATCCGCGAGCAGGAGTCCGATGCCAGGAAAACGTACGCGCCGGCGTAGTCTTCGGGTTTTCCCATCACCCGCAACGGCAGGTCGGCTGGCGTGGGCCCGGTCGTGTTTTTCTGCTGACCAATACTTTCGATGCCACGCAAACCTGTTGGCACGTATCCGGGTGCCACTGCATTGACCCGGATTTCGGGAGCCAGTTCAAGTGCAAGTTGCCTGGTCAGGCCGTTGATTGCATGCTTCGAGGCTACGTACAGCGCCCCGCCAAAGCCTGCGTGTGTCCCCGAGATCGAGCTCGTGAAAATGAGGCATCCCCGGGTTTTTGCCAGTTCGGTCGCGGCGGCAAGCGCGCCGAGCATGTATCCCTTTACGTTGACCTGGAAAAGCTCGTCGAAGGCGGCGTCCAATTCAGCCGGCGCGTAGCTACGAAAGGCTTTCCGGTTGTCGTAAATCCCGGCGTTGGCGACGAACACGTCCAACCTTCCGAACCGGCTTATCGCCATGTCGACCGCCTTTTGGTTGTCCGATGCAGAGCGGACATCTCCAGCGACACAGGCATATTTCCCGCCTTTGTGGTCTTCGGCAAACTGCGTTTCGACCAGGTCAAAACCAACCACATCTGCACCTTCGGCGAGAAATCGCTCCGTGATCGCGCGGCCTATCCCGCTCGCCGCTCCTGTGACGATTGCAACTTTTGCCTCCAGCTGATGTGACACCGCCATTCCCCTTAAGCGAATCCCCTGACGATATTGTGACATGAGCGACCACCAGGCCAAACTTCAAAGGAGTCGCCAAGCATCCCCCGATGCCTTGACGCAAACGCTTCTGATAGGTAGTATTCTACCGTAGTATGGTAGGAAAATAAATTGCTGTTTTAATCGTTTGATCAGACTGTAGAGCATCACTGTTCATGCGCGGCATACGGCGCATGCCCTTGTCTTTGTTGAAAGGAGTTCGAAATGAAAAAGCTTTTGTGCCTGCTGTTCGCCTTTGCCTCAGGTGCCGCCTCCGCGGAAATCGTGATCGGTGTTTCAGTCAGTGCCACCGGCCCCGGTGCATCCCTGGGAGTGCACGTCGGCAATGCGATCAACATCCTGCCAAAGACAATCGGCGGAGAATCGGTGCGCTTTGTGCAGTTGGATGACGCGAGTGACCCGACTGTCGGGGTAAGGAACGTGCGCAGATTCGCGACAGAAGACAAGGTCGACATGATTATCGGTTCAAGTTCGGTGCCTGTGGCGATTGCACAAGCTGCTGTGGCGAACGAGGCGCGCATACCATTTGTCGCTCTTTGCCCCATTGCCATCGACCCCGTTAAGCAATCGTATATCTTCGCCGTGCCACAACCGATCCCCCTGATGATTGAGGCGGTGCTCGAGCATATGCAGGCTAACAAGGTGAAGAATTCCGGTTTTATCGGCTTCTCCGACCCGTGGGGTGACCTGACATACGGCAACCTGAGGGGTGGGGGTACTGCAAAAGGTATCAATGTCACCACCAACGAGCGCTACGCCCGCACTGATACATCCGTCACGGCGCAGATGCTGAAGGTGATGGCATCAAGCCCGGATGTTATTTTCGTCGGGGCTTCGGGTACACCGGCCGCGCTACCCCAGATCGCTTCGGCCGAACGCGGCTACAAAGGGCAGATGTACCACACGCACGGCGTGGTGAACCGGGACTTTATCCGTGTCGGCGGGAAAAGTGCGGAGGGTGTCATCGCCCCTACGGGCGCGGTTGTCGTCGCGGAGCAATTGCCCGTAGACCATCCCTTGAAAGCGGTCGGGATCGAGTTTCTCAAGTTCTACGAAGGAACGTATGGCACGGGTAGCCGCAACGCGTTCGCGGCATACGCCTATGACGCTGGCCAGATCATCAAGGCTGCCGTGCCGGTTGCGTTGAAGACGGCAAAGCCAGGCAATCCGGCATTCCGCCAGGCCATGCGGGACGCAATTGAAAGCAACAAGGAAGTGAAGGGCACGCACGCGGTCTACAGCATGAGTCCGACTGATCACTACGGCGTGGATAAGCGCGCCCGCGTTCTGGTGCGTGTCGAGAACGGGGAATGGCAATTGGTCCGATAGGGACGCCTCTCGGGCAAACGGGGCGGATTGAGAAGCCCCGGCCCCGTTCTGCCGAGGTTCATCAGCAGAATCGACGATGACCTACGACATTGCTCTTTGGCTCGCGCAAGACGGCATAACGAATGGTGCAATCTATGCGCTGCTCGCGCTTGCGTTGTTACTTGTTTTCTTGGTAACACGGGTCATCTTCGTCCCGCAGGGTGAGTTCATTTCGTACGCCGCGATGTCGCTCGCGGTATTGCAGTCCGGCCAGGTGCCCGGAACGGTGTATGTGCTCGTTGGCGGTGGTGTTATCGCTGCAGGGATGGAAGCTGCGGCAGCCGTCCGGTCGCGGACGCTGCGGGGTTTGCCGCTGATCTTTGCGGGCTATATTGCGGTTCCCTGCGCCATCGCGACCCTGGTCTGGTGGGCGGCGCCGCTGAAGCTGGGTCTGGTTTGGCAGATTCTGCTGGTGATGGGATTGTTGGTTCCGCTCGGTCCGATCGTGTACCGCGTCGCGTTTCAACCGCTCGCCAAGGCATCCGTGTTGGTGCTGTTCATGGCGTCCATGGCGGTGCATTACATACTCCAAGGGCTGGGCCTTGTATTTTTCGGCGGAGAAGGGCTGCGAACCGCGCCTTTCTCCGACGTCCATTTCAAGTTCGGGGTGCTTGATATGAGCGCGCAGAGTCTGCTTGTGCTCTTTGCGAGTTTCGCAGTCATGCTCGGGCTTTGGTTGTTCATGGGCCGTTCAATCTACGGTCAGGCACTACGCGCGACTGCGGTGAACCGCATTGGCTCACGACTGGTCGGGATACGCCCGCAGCTTGCCGGCGGGATAAGCATGTTGCTCGCCGCCTTCATCGGCATAGTTTCGGGGATATTGATTTCCCCGCTCACCACCGTCTATTACGATACCGGCTTTCTGATTGGCCTAAAGGGGTTTGTCGGGGCGATCCTGGGTGGAATGGCGAGCTTTCCGCTCGCTGTCGCCGGGGCGATTTTTCTGGGGCTTGCCGAAGCCTATGCTTCGTTTGTGTCAAGTCAGTTCAAGGAAACAATCGTTTTTTCGATCATCATTCCACCACTGATCTGGCTGTCGCTGCGTGCCAGGCATCTGAACGAAGACGAAGAAGAATGATGTCCGGTCGTATGGCGCTTGCACTGTTCGCGCTGCTCCTCGCGCTTGCGCCGCTGCTGTTGGGTGAGTACCGAGTGATTCAGATCAACTACATCGGTATCGCCGGCATCATTGCCCTAGGCCTCGTGCTCCTGACTGGCGTCGCCGGCGTAATGTCGTTTGGGCAGCAGGTATTTGCAGGCTTGGCGGCTTACGCGACGGCAGTGTTGACGACTCAATACGGTGCGTCAGCCTGGATGGGACTCGCAATCGGCGTCGCGCTGGTGGCAACGGTCTCGCTCTTCCTGGGTGCGATCACCCTGCGACTGTCCGGGCACTACCTGCCCATTGCAACCATCGCTTGGGGCATCGCCATCTATTTCGTGTTCGGCAACATGGAAATGCTGGGCAAGCACACGGGTATCTCCAGCGTCCCGCCCATCTCAATTGCCGGCGTCAGGCTCGACACTCCAGCGAAGATTTACTACCTGATCTGGGTACTGCTATTGGCTTTGCTTGTCGCTTGCTCCAATCTTCTAGACTCGCGAACCGGCCGCGCCATGCGGGCGCTTCGTTCGCGGGCAGTGATGGCCGAGAGTTTCGGTGTTAACACGACGCGACTGAAAGCGGCGGTTTTCCTTCTGGCCGCCCTGCTTGCCGCGCTCTCGGGATGGCTCTATGCGCACTTTCTCGGTTTCGTCAGTCCAAGCGCATTCAACGTAAATACCGGCATCGACTATCTGTTCATGATCATTATTGGCGGCGCGAGCAGTGTATGGGGCGCGTTGGTCGGAGCTTCAATTCTGATGATGCTCAAGGAGGGTCTAGCCGGATTGCTGCCATCGGGTCCCGGCGGAAGCGGGAACTATGAGGCGGTGGTGCTGGGGGGGCTGATCCTGCTGTTGCTCCAGCGCAACGTGGGCGGCCTTGCGCCGGTGCTTGCACGCTATGCGCTCAAGACCAGGCGTCACAAGCTTGTGTTTCTAAGCGAGCCTCTTGCCCGGCGTGATCCTCCCGCCGAGGCAATGCTGCTTCAGGTGTCCGGAATAACAAAGCGATTCGGGGGATTGGTAGCGGTTCGGGAGATGTCATTCGACGTACGCAGGGGCGAGCTTATCGGTCTGATCGGCCCGAATGGCGCCGGCAAGAGCGTCATGTTCAACATTATTTCCGGGGTTCTGCCCTCCGATTCCGGAATGGTTTGCTATCGGGCAGAGCGCATTGATGGTCTGAGTCCTTCCGAGATCGCTCGCCGCGGCGTCTCGCGCACATTCCAGCATGTCAATTTGATCGGCAGCATGACGGTCCTGGAAAATGTTGCCATCGGCGCACACATCCGCGGCGGCTCCGGAATGCTCGCCTCAATGTTGCATATGGATCGCGCCGAGGAAAGACGTCTGCTTGCCGAGGCGGCGAGACAGATCGAGCGCGTCGGCCTGACAGAACACATGCACGATGGGGCAGGGAGTCTGGCCTTGGGCAAGCAAAGGCTGGTCGAGATCGCACGGGCGCTATGTGCGGACCCCGCGCTGCTCCTTCTCGATGAACCCGCCGCAGGTCTGCGTTATGCGGAAAAACAGGCACTCGCGGGACTTCTGCGGCAGTTGCGTGCAGAAGGGATGAGTATCCTGCTTGTCGAGCACGACATGGACTTTCTGATGGGGCTTGCGGACCGCGTAGTAGTGATGCAGTTCGGTCAGTTGCTCGTTGCGGGCCTTCCGGCGCAGGTACAGGCTGATCCTAGAGTGATCGAAGCGTATCTTGGGAGTGCACGGTGAGGGCTTTGCTGGAGATCGACTCGCTGCGCGTGTTCTATCGAAGTGTTGAGGGGTTGCACCGCGCAACGCTGAAGGTCGAGGAAGGAACAATCGTCACGGTAATTGGTCCCAATGGTGCGGGCAAGTCGACGTTGTTGGGTGCAATCATGGGCTTGCTTCCCTGCACCGGTGGGGTGCGTTTCAACGGTGAGGACATCAAGCACACATCGGTCGAGGCGCGCGTAAAAAGCGGCATCTCCTTGGTGCCGGAGCGCCGCGAGTTGTTTTCTGAAATGACCGTTGAGGAAAATCTTGTTCTTGGAGCGTTTTCGCGTTGCCGGCGCCGCTCGCTATTGCAGGGTGACCTTGAGGCGGTTTATGGGCGCTTCCCGCGCCTCAAGGAGCGGCGGGTTCAACTGGCGGGAACCCTGTCAGGTGGTGAGCGGCAGATGGTTGCCATCGGGCGGGCATTGATGGCGCAGCCGAAACTGGTGATGCTCGATGAGCCCAGTCTGGGGCTGTCGCCGATTATGGTGAAGGAAATGTTCCGCGCCATCATTGATCTTCGTGGGGCGGGCGTGTCGGTGCTTCTCGTTGAGCAAAATGCGAGGGCAGCGCTGCAGGTTGCCGACTATGGATATGTGCTTGAAACCGGCGAGACTGTGCTCGATGGCCCCGCCGGACAGTTGTCTGGTGATCCGCGAATTGTCGAAACTTATCTCGGCATGCTCGGAAGTCGGGCGAGATGAGTGAAGTGTTAATTTACACAAGGAGATGAATATGAGTGGCTTCAAGGTGAACAGGTTTGTGGACGCAGAAGTCGTATCGTATGGCCCGAAAAGCGACTTGCGCGTGCTGGTAGGCGATGACTTGCAAAGCACACCGATCCGGGCCGCGCTTCAGACATGTCAGGTAGGATACGACGTGCCGGTTCACTGTCACCCGTACACCGAGTACCTTATCGTTCTCGAGGGTTCTGCGGAATTCAGGATCGAGGTGGACGGTGTCCAGAAAGTGGATCTCGAAAAAGGCGATTCTGTAGAGTTGCAGGCTGGCGTTTGGCATGCTTTCACGACAAGCAAAAACGAAGTCACGCGCTTGATGGGAATACATGTTTCACCGGAACGCATTGTTAAATACAAGCCGGATGTAAAGACCGACTCGCGCGGATTTCGCATTTCAGAGGAGACCGTTTCACCGGCGAAGTCCGCAGACTTCTGAGTGACTCCCGGCGTTGCAGCGACAGTCTGCCTGGGGCACGCGGCAATTCCGGAAAATACATCGAATGTTGGCGCCGGCGGTGCCAGGCCATCTCATGATGGCCCGCTTGGTTCAGAGATTTACGGCACCTGCTGCCGGGATCGCACGGTCCGCCTTTTTGATTGACTGAAGGGCTTTTCTGGATGGAACTAATATGCTGGAAACCCGCCCTTGGCGCGGCTTTTCAGCCGAAAGTGCAGGAAAAACACACGAAACAAAGGCCGCCACGCCTATGGCGGCCTTTGTCGTTGCGGCGCTTGATCAGGCCTTGATCAGGTTGGCATCAAAGGGCAGGGTGCGGATGCGCTTGCCGGTCAGTTTGGTGATGGCGTTGCCCACCGCCGCGCCGATTGGCGCAAGGCCGGCTTCACCGACGCCGCCAGGGTGGTTGTCGGTGGAGATCACCTTCACTGTCACCTTGGGCGCCTCGTTCATGCGCAGGATCGGGTAGTCGTGGAAGTTCGACTGTTGCACCACGCCCTCGCGTATGGTGATGCGCTCGTTGAGGTGGCTGATGCCGAACATGATCGAGCCTTCGATCTGCGCGGCGACGTTGGCCGGCTGCACCGCGATGCCGCAGTCGACGGCACTCCACACCTCGTGCACGCGGAACTTGCCGGTCTTTTTGTTGACCGATACTTCGGCGACCTGGGCACAGTGCGTGCTCCATGCATCCGAGTAGGCGAAGCCCAATGCGCGGCCCGCGGCGCGCGGTTTTTTCCAGTCGGCCATTTTCGCCGCCTCTTCGATGACGGCGCGCGCACGCGGGGATTTTTCCAGCATGGCGATGCGGTATTCCACCGGGTCGCGACCGGCGCCCGTGGCGATTTCATCGATCAGCGTTTCGATGGCGAACTTGGTGTAGCCGGGCCCCACCGCGCGCCAGAAGCCAACGTCCACGCCACGCTGTTCGCGCAGGTATTCAACCAGGTGATTGCCCACGTGGTAGTTGACCTCGGCGCCCTCGCACACCGGCTGGTCCTTGCCGCCGGCCTGCTGGAACAACGGCGGCGCGGCGCGCGCGTAAATCGATTCGGCGACGATGCGGTGGCGGAAAGCGACGATATTGCCCTTGGCATCAAGGCCGGCCGACAGGTGCTGTGCCACCAAGGGGCGGAACTTGTCGTTCTGGACATCGTCCTCCCGCGTCCACACCACCTTGACCGGCGTACCTTCCATCGCCTTGGCGAGAATCCCCGCGTCGATGACATAGTCGGCTTCGACGCGGCGACCAAAGCCCCCGCCCAGCATGGTGATGTTGGTGGTGATGTTCTCGGGCCGGAAACCGAGCACGCGGGTCAGGCCGCCGGCGATGAAAAACGGCGACTGGCTGGGCGCCCAGATTTCGATCTTGTCCCCGGTCACGAGCGCGGTGGCGTTCATCGGCTCCATGCAGACGTGGGCGACGTGTTCGGAACTGAACTCGGCGCTGACGGTCTTGACCGCGTTGGCCATGGCGCCCTTGGCATCGCCCTCGCTGAGGAATGTCACGCCGCCATCGGCGAGGTCGCGCGAGCGGGCCTGGTAGGCCGCGCCCACCGCCCCGGAACTGTAGCTGCGCGCTTTCGCCGCTTTGCTCCACTCGACCTTGAGTGCGGCCCTGGCCTTTCTTGCCGCCGGATAGGTTTGGGCGATAACACCCACGCCGTAGGGCATGGGGACGATCTTCATCACGCCGGGAATCTGCTTCGCCGCGGTGTCGTCTATCTTTTCCGGCTTTTCGCCCTGTACCGGCGCGCGCAGCACCGTGGCGTAGAGCATGCCTGGCAGGCGCACGTCGATGCCATAACCGGCTTTCCCGGTGGTCTTGGCGGGCACGTCCACGCGTTGCTGGTCGCGGCCGATCAAGCGGAATTGGCTCACCGGCTTCAGATCGGCCTTGGTCACCGCCGGCGGCGCGTCCGGCACCTTGGCGAAGGCGGCGATCTCGCCGTAGCCAAGCTTGCGCCCCGAGGCCTTGTGCACGACGGTGTGCGGTTCTGTCGACAGCTCGGCTGCCGGCACGCCGAGTTTTTCGGCGGCGGCAAGAATCATGATCTGTCGCGCCTGCAGTCCGGCAAGACGCAGAATTTCGTAATAGCCCTGGGTGGTGCGGCTTGCGCCGGTGACCATGCCCCCGCCAAAGCGCGGGTTGCCGAAGGCGCGCGGATTGGTCGGTGCCTGTTCGACTTTTACCCTGGACCAGTCAAGGTCCATATCCTCGGCAAGGATCAGCGGCATGGCCGTCATGGTGCCCTGGCCCATTTCCGAGGCGGGCGAATAAATGGTCACCGTGCCGCTGGTGGCCACATGCATCCAGGCATTGGGCGAGAACGAGGCGGCTTGCGCGAAAGCTTCCCCGACGGCGATGCCGGCGAGCGGTGCGCCGAACATCACGCCGAAGGTGGCCCCGGCGGCGGCGCCGGCACCCGAGAGCAGGAATGCCCGGCGCGAAACCCCTTGGTAGGCGATACCCTCGAAACCGTTTGCGGCGGTGATGGCTTTGTCATTGCGTTTATTCATGGTCATGACGCGCTCCTTAGCCTTCTTTCGCAGCGCGTTCCACCGCTGCGATGATCTTGTTGTAGGTGCCGCAGCGGCACAGGTTGCCCGACATGTGCTGCACGATCTGTTCGCGCGAGGGCTTTTTGTTTTTTGCCAGCAGCGCGGCGGCGGTCATGATCTGGCCCGACTGGCAATAGCCGCACTGGGGCGCCTGCTCGGCCACCCAGGCTTTTTGCAGCGCGTGGTCGCCAAAGGCCGAGAGGCCTTCGATGGTAGTGATTTTCTTGCCCGCGACCGCCGAGATGGGTGTGACGCAGGAACGCGTCGCCGCGCCATTGACATGCACGGTGCAGGCGCCGCATTGCGCCATGCCGCAGCCGAACTTGGTGCCGGTGAGTCCGAGGTGATCGCGCAAGGCCCACAACAGGGGCGTATCGGCAGGCATGTCGACTTCTTCAGCCTTGCCGTTGACGGTGAGTTTTACCATGTCATCCTCCGAAAAAATTGGGGTCGGCCGTGCCGCTGCCGCTCAGGGGGTGGTTCGTGGTGATTTTCTGTGCCGCTAGTCTGCCATGATTTTGCTCTTTCAACATCGCGCGGCCGCGACCGCGAACGTTGCCGGGGGCGCCGTCTGCCCGAGCCCGTCTGCACCGCCACGGCGCAGATGGGCTCGGGCA
>JANXRV010000103.1:0-5054 GCA_025356665.1 Pseudomonadota bacterium | reverse complement strand
CACGGCCACATCAACGGCCACGGCCACATCAACGGCCACGTCAACTGCAACACCGGGGCAGCGCCGTCCAGCTGCGACTGAAGTCACATGTGCAACTTAAACCTAATGAAATAGTGTCTTGACAGCCGGGTCCACTTTAGTCGTTCGTGTCGGTCACGCAGCAGTTCAACACCACCACCTCGATGGGGCGGTTGATGCTCAACGTGCTGCTGTCCTTCGCCCAGTTCGAGCGCGAGGTCACCGGCGAACGCATCCGCGACAAGATCGCCGCCAGCAAGCGCAAAGGGATGTGGATGGGTGGCGTGCCGCCGCTCGGCTTCGACGTCGAGAACCGTCTGCTGGTCATCAACGAGACCGAGGCGGCGGTGGTGCGGCGCATCTTCGAGGAGATGCTGACCATCGGCTCGCCCACCCAGATTGCCGCCAACCTGACGCTGGATGGCATCACCACCAAGGCGTGGACGACACAGGACGGTCAGACACGGGCAGGCACGCGCATCGACAAGAAGTACCTGCACAAGCTGCTGCGCAACCGCATATACCTCGGGGAGTTATCGCACAAGGGCAGTTGGTACCCGGGCGTGCATCAAGCCATCATCGATCCCGGGCTGTGGGGCCGGGTTCACGAGGTGCTGGCCAAGGATGGCCACACTCGGTCGGTCAAGACCAAGATCAGGTCGCGCACCGACGCCTTGCTGCGCGGCCTGCTGTACGCACCCTCAGGCGAGCGGATGTACCCGACCTACTCGCGCAAGAACGGGCGCAAGTACCACTACTACGTGTCCAAGTCGGAAGCGCGGTTCGGCGCGCCGGGCAAGGGCTACGAGCGCCTGCCCGCGCCGGAGATCGAGGGTGCGGTGGTGGCCCAGATCCGAACGGTGCTGACCAGCCCGGAGACCGTGGCGTCGGTGGTGCGCCACATCCAACGCAACGGGGCCCAGATCGACGAAGCCAGCACCGTGATGGCGATGGGACGGCTCAACAACGTGTGGGATCAACTGTTCCCGGTCGAGCGCCACCGCATCGCCAATCTGATGATCGAGCGCATCGACCTCGTCCATGCGGGCGAGGTGCAGGGGATCAAGGTGAAGTGGCGTGAGGTGGGCTGGAATGCGCTGATCGCGGAGTTCGCCCCGGACAGCATCGGTGCCGAACTGCTGGAGGTCGAAGCCTGATGGACGAGTCGATGAAAACCTTCGTGCCCCTGACGTTTCGCCGCCGAGGCGTCCAACGCGTGGCTGCCGACAAGCGCAGCGTACACGACGTGACCCTGCTCGACGGTGTGGCACGCGCCTTCTACTGGCAGCACCTGCTGGACACCGGCGCGATGCAGAGCGGGTCGGCCATCGCCCGCGCCGAGAAACTGCACCACTCGGTGGTCAACGAACTGCTGCGCCTGACCCTGCTGGCCCCCGACATCATCGAGCAGTTCATGGCGGGCAAGCAGCCAAGGCGGCTGACGCTGATGTGGTTTCAGCGAAACCGCCTGATGGTCGACTGGCACGCCCAGCGCCAGCTCATGGCCACCTTCGAGGAGGACGTATGAGCAAGAAGCATCGTGGCCACGCCAAGGGCGACCCAGTGACGTATCAGACGCCGCTGCCCGCTGGCGGCGTGCAGATGGAAACCTTCCTGCCCTGGACGCTGGTGCGCCGGGGTTTGAAAAAGCAGGTCATCACGCCGCTGGACGCGCCGCAAGAATTCCTGGACGAGGCCCGACGTGAGCGGCTGGTGCGCGAGATGGCGCAGGACACGTCCCTGATGCGGGCGCTCGGCCTCGCGCACCACTGGCAGCGCCTGCTGGACGAAGGACGGTTCAGCTCGATGACCGAGATCGCGGCGGCCGAAGGCATCGACCTCGGCCAAGCGAGCAAGATGAGCCGACTGGCGCAACTGGCCCCCGACCTGCTCGAAGCAATCGCCTTGGGACGCCTCGAGGTGGGTGTCAGCCAGTTGCTTCGTGGCAAGTTGTCGGCGTCCTGGCTGGCGCAACGCGACGCGCTGGTGGCAGGCTCACGCTGACATCCGTGCCGCAGCGACACGCCGCCGCAAGGCGGTTTTTTTGTGCCTTTCGCTGTCTCGGTCGCGCCCGCCAGAGCAAGCGAAGAAGCAAACCGATGGCCCGCAAACCCGCGCCAACACACGACTTCGGGCCTTGAATGCTCAAGAGGGCAGCAGAGAACAGAGAGAGAAAAAGGGCAAAAGTCCGCCGGGAACGGCGACTTCCAGAGGGCCATGCTCAAGAGGACACGGCCGGAAACCGCGCCAACACAGGGGGAACGGGCAAAAAAAATCCCAACCGGATAAGGGTTGGGATTTCACATTATGGTGGCGGATGGTTGACCATGTGCCGACCGGCCTCCCGAGCTTATGAGCACTGGTGCGGGTTGCTGCGGGAACGTGCTCATCCTCCTTCGATCACCCGCGCCACATCGCCGTGGCATTCGGCGCATTTGCCCACCAGTAGCAGATCACCACCCTTGATGGTTCCGATGAAATTAGTGATCGTCACTTCGTGACGGCATTGCCCGCACCAGACGTTGGTCAACAGCCGCTGGCGGATATCGGCTGGGATGGACTCCCAGCGCTGGTGGGCGGGGCAGGTGAAGTTGGGGAGTGATTCAATAGGCATGGCGCATTCCTCCGAGTTCTCAACGTGCGCCACCGGGATGTGCGTCCAGCCAGCGTTGCCCGTGGGCCGTCAGGCGGTAACGCTGCTTACTGCTTCGAGGGGTGTCAGGCAGGGTCATCTCAATCACGTTCGCGACCAATGCCGGTTTCAGGTACGCAGTTCGGAAGTGATCTTCGCCTTTCAGGCTCAGCGCAGACTGGATTTGCTGTCGGGACATCTCGCCGACCACGGCGCGCAACAGGCGTTCGACTTCCCCTGTGACTTCCCCTGTGACTTCCCCTCCACCAACTGCCGGGACAAGAGACAAAGGGTGGCGAGGAAGCCTGATCACGAACGAGAGTCGGTCGTCGTCCGTCTCGAACAATGGCGCGGGCGAACCGTTGGCCGCCATTTCCTTCAAAATTTTCGGGATGCCGGTGGAGCGCCCTTCGGTCATTTCCAGTTCTTTCAGGAACTCCCCTATCCGCCGGTTGCGGTAGCGGCGGCTGACCGCCCGCCCGGCCTGAAAGTCCTCCAGCCGAATCGACCGATCCGGGCCGGGAAAGCTCAATATGACCAGTTCTTCATTGCTGATGCGCACCTCGATGGGCTCGCGCTCTTCGTAAGACCGGTGATAAACCGCGTTGACCAAGGCTTCCTCGATCGCTGCGTAGGGAAAATTCCAGACCCGTGTGGCCTCGGCGCGGTCAGGATGCTTGATGACTGTCTCGCGCAAGAAGTTGCGCTGAATGTAGCTCAATGCCTCGCGCGTCATCCGCGCCAGAGGGCCTTTGAAGATCTTTTCCTCGAAGCGATCCCCACCCGCGCCCTCGGGAAACCAGACCACATCGATCTGCACGGCGGGGAAGAAGCGCTCCGGTGTTTCGTTGAAAAACAGCAGGCCCACGTTCTTGGGCCACGGTGATTCGGTGGGGCCACCCGCCACATTCATCTGGCGAGCCAATGCCTCGACCGAAAGCCCGGCGCATCCTCTGCCAGCGTGCTGCCAACCTCCTGCAAAAAGGCCTGCATCAACGGCTTGGACAGATCATCGATCCGCGCTGACTGGTTGTAACGGTCGTCAAACGGCACCTTGGCAGCCAGACTCAACAATTCTTGCCCGGTGTCGCCCTTGGCCTCGACCGTGCTGCTGTATCGCCGGATGTAGTAGCGCCACGTCTTCTTGTTGGTGGTGACCGTTTCCGGTGCCTTGTAGGGCCGGGTCTGGCCGCCTGGTGCCCACAGCACGATCAACTTGCGCCCCTCGATTTCCTCGATGCTCAATACCGGGAAGTACGGTGGCTGGATCAACTGGCAGTGAGCCAGCAGCTCCCGCTGGATTTTGTCGAGATGGTTGTCGGCCAAACCCACCGGCGGAAACAACGGTTGAGCATTGGCATCACAATCCTGCCCGATCACCACATAACCGCCACCGAGGTTTTCAAAATCGTTGGCAAAAGCGCACACGGTGCGGATGATCGGGTCGGGATTCCATCCGGCCTTGTACTCGATGCGCTCGCCCTCGACGGTGCGCTGGCGCAGCAGGTCATTAAGGTTGATGGGGAGTTTGCTCATATCAAGGCCACCTCCGCTTTCGCATAACGTATTGCCGGTCAGCCCACGCAAATTGAAAAAACTCCTTCATGTCCGGCACCTCTGCCTCACTGGCTTTTCCGGGAGGATTGGCTGCCCATGCGCTGTTGCAAAAAGAGTCAATTACATCGCGCAGGGCGGCGATCAATGTCACCAAGGCAAAGATGGCGTGCTTGGCGGCAGTATCCAGCTCCGAGGCTCGAACATGCAGTTGCGCCACACCCATCTGCTGCTGGTTCATGTCACTGATCAGGCTGGCCGCAGCGCCACCGAATGCGGCACTTGCCATCTGCCCATTCAATTGAGCACGCTGGGACTCCCTCGGCGTGGCCTGCGTTTGCATGATCTGGCTGGCAATTTCGCCCCACTGCACGATGGGATCGGCCATCGATTGATGCCTGTGGCCGGTCAGCTTGTTGATGTTCGAATAACGCCCGCCGGGGTGTGCGAAATTGTCCAGGAAATCCAGGATGACGATCGGCAACGAATCGGCCTGAAATGCATCCAGTGCAGTCACGCCGTGCGTGGCGCAGACGGCCTTCGTGGCATCGAAGAGGGAACGGAGTTTGTGGCCGTAATCCTCAACGGTTTTGCTGTCTGGGGGAACCAGATTGTTGCGCGCCATATGATCAAGAATAAAAACCAGCTTCAGCACCCGTTCAAAACCAATCGACAACTCGAAGAACGCCGGATAAAACAGCCCCTCTTGGCCTCTTTTGAATTCTGGGTGGGCTACGCCGCATGCGGGTTGATGCGGGAGAAGTCGAGCTTACCGGAGATCAGGAAGATCATGGTGCGCATGGTCTCGAAGCGCGTGTATCCGCGTGCCCTGCGCTTTGCTGCCTGGAAC
>JANXRV010000047.1:0-44298 GCA_025356665.1 Pseudomonadota bacterium | reverse complement strand
GAACGCTTCTTCGCGCGCATCAAGCACTTTCGGCGTGTTGCCACGCGATACGAAAAACTCGATCCCCACTATATGGCCTTCTTGCATCTGGTCTGCACCTTCGTCTGGCTCGCTTGAATGTCAACAGCCCCTAAGGATTTTGATCTATGGTTAATAGCAAGCAAAGATGAGAAATCTTTAGCAGAGTTACAAAACTTAGCCTTAGAATTTTTACCCTGAATAGGGCTTAGAGGTGGCCCCAGCCGTTGAGCGAAGCCCGATCAGCTTGACGCGATAGACCGCAAATTCCCAAGCCACGAAGTGAAAAGCCTTGTTGCCGCGATTCGGCGCTTGAACTTCATGGCGATGGCGGGCCACGACTTCACCGCGAACTTACCTGCGAATTTTCGGGACAACCTCCCGAGCACCCCGCGCATCCTGTTTGATGGATTCACGCGGCGACTGTACGAACCGCGTTAGATTTGTGGCTTTCAGGGGGGGGTGTTGCGCCTGCCCGTTTTCGTGACGTCTGCGCGACATTTGCGCGACACGAAGGCGTTATATCCGTGTTTTTATTTTGTAACACCTTGATTTTATTGGCGTCCCCAGCGAGATTCGAACTCGCGTACTCACCGTGAAAGGGTGATGTCCTAGGCCTCTAGACGATGGGGACAAAATCTGCCCATGTTGCTCTACTACACTGATTCGTTGGTGGAGGTAAGCGGGATCGAACCGCTGACCTCTTGCATGCCATGCAAGCGCTCTCCCAGCTGAGCTATACCCCCACGAAGCCCGTGATTATAAGGGTAAATTACTATCCCTGCAAATTGCCTGGATGAAAAATTACGTGGCTGGATGAACGACTTGAATATTCAGGCCGTTGCGCTGCGCAAACGGGCAATCACCCTCTCCCGCCCGGCGAGGCAAAGCACCGCGACAAGATCAGGGGTCTGCGGACGACCAAACACGGCAACGCGCACCGGAATGGCAAGCTTGGGCATTTTCAGCTTGAACTGTTCCAACACGCCCTTGATGGCGACGCTGATCCCCTCATTCGTCCATTCGGCGATACCCGCAAGTCGGACGGCGAGATCGATCAGCGCCGGCTTCACCTCCGCGCTTACGTGCTGCGCGAGCAATTCAGGCGCCGCACGCGCATCGCCATAAAACATCATGGCCTCATCGGCCAGCACCGCCAGGGTCTCTGATCTATCCTTGAGCAAACCGACCACCGGCTCCAGTTCAGGCCCGCCATCAAATCGCCCGCCGTCAGCCTCAATTCTCGACTTCACCTGTGCGGCTAAATTGTCATTGGGCCTGGCCTTCATGTAGTGATGATTCAGCCAACGCAGTTTTTCAGGATTAAATTGCGCCGCCGAATGGCTGATGTGACTGAGATCAAACCATTCGACGAACTGCTCCAGCGTGAACACCTCGTCATCGCCATGAGACCAACCCAACCTCGCCAGGTAATTGAGCATCGCCTCGGGCAGGTAGCCATCCTCGGGATACTGCATCACGCTCACCGCGCCATGACGCTTGGACAAGCGCTCCCCGTCAGCCCCGAGGATCATCGGCACATGGGCAAACTCGGGTAGCTTCGCACCCAGTGCGTGGTAAAGGTTGACCTGCCTCGGCGTGTTATTGACGTGATCATCGCCGCGAATAACATGCGTGATATCCATGTCGCGATCGTCGATGACCACCCCGAAATTGTAAGTCGGCACGCCATCGGCGCGCAGCAGAACCAGGTCATCGATCTCACGATTGGCAATGGTGATCGGACCCTTGACGAGGTCCTTGAATATCACCTCGCCATCATCCGGATTCCTGAATCGCAGAACCGGTTTTACCCCGGCCGGTGGCACCAGCCCGAGCCGCTTCGCATTCTCCGGACGCCAGCGTCCGTCGTAGCGGGGCTTGTCACCGCGCGCGCGCTGTTGCTCGCGCATGACATCGAGCTCCTCCTTGCTGGCATAACACCAATAGGCCTTGCCATCACGCAGCAAGGCCTCTGCCGCCTCGCGATAACGATCCAGCCTTTGCATTTGGTAGAACGGGCCCTCATCATGATCAAGCCCCAGCCATTTCATGCCGTCCAAAATAGCCTGCGTAGAGGCCGCGGTCGAGCGCTCAAGATCGGTATCCTCGATGCGCAGAATGAATTTTCCGCCATGCTTGCGCGCATAGGCCCAGGCAAACAGCGCCGTACGGGCGCCGCCTAGATGAAGATAGCCGGTCGGGCTTGGAGCAAATCGAGTGCGAACCATAAATTAAGGGGGATCAAGGTGCGGAAAGCGCGCATTGTACGCCACGCCCCAGCAGTGGGCCGGGCGCAACCGCCCGAGACCGGCTACAGCTTGAGCGTCAGAATTCCGATTGCAACGAGCGCGGCACCGATAATTCTCCAGGCACCGAGTGGCTCTTTCAGCAAAGTCGCGCCGATCACCGCGGCAATGATGACGGAGGTTTCCCGCAATGCCGCGACCATGGCCACCGGGGCCTTGGTCATGGCCCATATGGCAATCGCATAGGCGCCCATGCTGAACACCGCACCAACCAGGCCGGGTTTCCACCGCGCTTTCGTGTAGCTGAGCAACTCCTTGCGGCGCGTCACCCACGTATAGCCGCAGAGGGCGAAACCATCCAGAAAAAACAGCCACATCGAATAGGCGATCGGATCACCGGACAGGCGAGCCCCTTTGCCGTCCACCAGCGTGTAGGCAGCGATGATCGTCGCGTTGGCAAGCGCGAAGGCCGTCGCGCGATGGGTGCCAGGATGCGCCAGAGACCTTAGCGCCGGCGCGATAATGCCAAAACTGATAAGCCCGATTCCCATCCATGCGATTGGCGGCAGTTGCTCTTGCAAGACCACCGGTCCGATCAGCGCAACCAGCAGCGGCGCCCCGCCACGCATCAGCGGATAGCTGTGCGACAAGTCGCCATGGCGATAAGCACCGATCAGGGCGAAATAATAAAACAGATGCAGCGTCACCGATGCCGCGATCCAGGGCCATGACGCGGCCGCAGGCAGTGGCAAAAATGGAATGATTAGCAGCGCGATCAGACTGCCGAAAAACACCAGCAAGGTGGTGTCCAGCAGCTTGGACTTGCTCGATTTGATAATGGTGTTCCAGACGGCGTGCATCAGCGCGGCGCCCAGCACCCACATGGTGACCTCGAAACTCAGGGTCAAAATCTCAGAGCCCCGTCAACTCTGGCAAACACGCAAGAACGCGGCAGCCTTCACCTTCAGACGCTTTGCCTTGCCGGCAGCGCGCAAGCGCGCAGATGCGTGGCAAAGTGGGCCAGTGGCGGCGTCTCATGCCCCGTCACCTTGGCATGGTCATCCCACATCCGAAGCCGAACCGCATCCCCGGCATACGGGCGGGCGATGAACACATCCGCCTCCTTTGGCGTATAAATGCCCCCTTGCAATTCCAGGCTTCGCTTCGAATCGGGCGAGAGTGAAGCCCAGTAGTCCGGGCGTGAACGGCAAAGATAGCGCTTGGCCTCAACGTGCAGGCGAATGGGTTCCAGCACTTCTGGGCCAAAGACACCGCGCAAAAAGGGAATGGCAAAATACTGGTGCGTGTCGTCGACACCCCTCATTGTCGGGGTTTCCCCCCTATCGTTAAGCAAATGTCCCAGGTCGTGCAAAAGACTGGCACTGATGAGCGCGCTCGTCGCACCGGCCGTTTCTGCCAGAAGCGCGCTTTGCAGCGCGTGCTCCAACTGGCTCACTGCCTCGCCTGAGTACGCCATATGCCCTTTGCGCTCAAACAACTCACTGATTTCCAGGATGGAAATAGCCACCGTGTTCTCTCCTTAGGTTCCACGCGGGGCGCCGTTGGCTGCGCCACTGGCCACGTTCAACTGGGTCTCGCGCAGGCGGCTGTGGTTCAAAACACCGGCCTGCTCCAAAATGGGATAGGCAATCGAGCAAATGTGCGAATTGATGCGTTTCATGTCACTGATCAGGTCAAGATGAAGCGAGCTGGTTTCAAGGCTTTGCGGCGTATTGTCAAGCAGGCGACGAAGATGATTATCGGCATACGCTATTTCCAAGTTACGAAACTGCGTCTTCTGCTCGATCAGGCGTTGCGCACTCTTCAAGTCGCCCTCCAAAAAAACCGATAAGCCAAGCTGCAGGTTTGCGACCAGCCGCTGATGCAGATCACAAATTTCCGCCATACCAGCCTCGGAGAAATTACGGTTCTTCAGGATTTTCTTCTCCTCAAGGTCGATCAGGATGCGCTCGAGCATGTCCCCCACGTGCTCCATATTGATGGCAAAGGTGACAATGTCCGTCCAGCGCCGGCTTTCCGCGTCACCCAGCGCCTCGTGGCTTACCTGGGTCAGGTAGAGTTTTATCGCCGTGTAGAGATCATCCACGGTGTCATCCATTGCACACAGGCTCTTGCCCAGCGCAAGATCATTGGTCTGCAACACTGTGAGCACGCCCTTTAGCATCGTCTCTATGACGTCTCCCAGACGCAGCGCCTCCCGGGCGGCGCAGGCGATGGCAAGCGAGGGCGTGGCAAGCGCGCTCGGATCCAGATGGCGCGGCCGGGATGGGTCATCACCACGTCGCGGCGCCGGCAGGATGCGGGCCGTCAGCCGCGCCACCGGTCCTGTCGCATAAATAAAAACCACAGCCAGGACCACATTGAACAAGAGGTGAAAATTGACCACCATTCTCTGGGAATCGGCATCGAGCGAAGCCAGCAACTGCAGCACCGGACCGATAAACGGTACAAACAGCAGGCAGCCAAGCACTTTGAAAATCAGATTGCCGAGCGGTACCCGCCGCGCTTCCGGGCTCATATTCAAGGTGGTCAGCAGGGCAAGAATCCCGCTGCCCAGATTGGCCCCCAAAACCAAGGCCAACGCGACCTTGACCGAAATTATGCCGGTCGACACCAGCGTTGCCGTCAACAGCACCACGGCGAGGCTGGAATAGGAGAGCACCGCGAACAGCGCGCCGACCAGCATATCGAGCATCAAATCCCCGGTCAGTGAGGCAAACATCACCTTCACCCCGGCCGCCTGCGTGAACGGCAGCGTTGCCACCATAATCAGCTTGAGCGCAAGAATGATCAGCCCAAGCCCGATAAGCACGCGACCAATACGCCCGGCCGTGCTGTTTTGCCACGACAGAAACAACACCACTCCACAGAACAGCAGCAGCGGCGACAGCCATGACAGGTCTAGCGAAAACACCTGCACCATCAAGCTGGTGCCAACATCCGCACCAAGCATGATGGCCAGTGCCGATGCGGTGGCGATAAGACCGCGACCTGCAAACGAGGTGGCGATGACCGCCGTCGCCGTACTGCTTTGCACCAGTCCTGTCACGCCGAGTCCGGCGAGAACGGCGGTAAAACGGTTGTTGACGCTTTGCGACAGGACATCGCGCAACTTCGCGCCGTAAATACGCAGGATGCCGGCGCGCACAAGATGGGTGCCCCAAACCAAAAGGGCTACAGCTGACAGCAGGTTCAGCAGGTTCTGCACTTCAGCCTGTTAGACCCAGGGCAGCGAATAGGTCTTGACGTTGGTAAAGCTCTTGATCGCTTCCTGCACGCCTTCCTTATAGCCGAGGCCAGAATCCTTGATGCCGCCAAACGGGGTCAGTTCGAGGCGGTAACCCGGCACCTCGCGTACATTGACGGTGCCCACATTCAGCTCCGAAACGAAGCGCGTGATGTAATCAATGCGATTGGTACACACGGCCGAGGATAGGCCATACGCGGTACCGTTGGAGATGGCAATTGCTTCCTCGATGGTTTTGAAACGCATGACCGGAGAAACCGGGCCGAATGTTTCCTCCATCACCAGAGGCATTTTCGGGTCGACACGGTCGAGCACGGTGGGTGAATAAAGCGCACCCCGCCGTACATTGCCGGCAAGGAGTTTCGCACCAGCGGCGACCGCCTCGTTGACACGCGACTCGAACAGCTTTGCCGCCGACTCGTCGATCACCGTTCCCATCTCATTGGCCTTGTCCATGGGGTCGCCGTAAGTCCAGGCCTTGGTTTTGGCAACAAGCATCTCGACGAAACAATCGGCTACCGATTCCTGCACCAGCATGCGCTTGACCGCGGTGCAGCGCTGGCCTGAGTTCTTGTACGATCCCTGCACCGCCAGCGTGCTCGCCTCATCCAGGTCGGCATCTTCCATGACGATGATCGGGTCGTTGCCGCCGAGTTCGAGCACGGCGCGCCGATAGCCCATTTTGGAGGCGATATATTTGCCGATGGCAACGCCGCCGGTGAATGTGATCAGGTCGACATCAACGTTGGTGATCAACTCATCGGCAATTTCGCGCGGATCGCCTGTAACCACCTGCACCATCTCCGGCGGGCAGCCCGCCTCATAAAGCATGTCGACCAGCATGATCGCCGACAGGGGTACTTTTTCCGAAGGTTTCAGGACGATGCGGTTGTTCGTGGCTATTGACGGAATGAGCTTGTGCGCCACCTGGTTCATCGGGTGGTTGAACGGCGTTATGGCGCTGATCACGCCAAGCAGCGGATCGCGCTGGGTGAACACCCGCCGCTTTTTTCCGTGCGGCGTGATATCACAGGAAAAAATCTGTCCGTCGTCCTTCAGCGCCTCGGCAGCACCGAAATTGAACACATCGTAAACGCGACCCGCTTCGTACAACGAATCCTTTTTTGATAACCCCGCCTCAGCGGTGATTAAATCCGATATTTCGTCAACGCGCGCGCGCGAAATATCCGCCGCCTTGCGCAGGATCTGCGCCCGCTCATGCCGCGAAAGCGTCGCCTTATACGATTTAGCCACTGAAAAAGCGCGCCGCACATCCTCCAGCGTGGCCTTGGGCACCGTCCCCACCAGCTCACCGCTGTAAGGATTGATGATTTCGATAACCCGGTCGCGATGCACTTTCTCGCCTGCTATGCGCATCGCCTCACGACGGAAGTTTGCGGCCTCCTTCGCTTTCAGAACCGAACTCATGCGGCCTCCAGATGATTAAGCGCCACGTCCAGGATGTCGAAATTGCGCAGCCGCGCCTTGCCCGGAATGCCCGCGGTGCGCCGGTTGAAAAGCAGCGGCACCGTTTGCTCGGAAACGCCACCATGCGATCGCAGCGGAACATCCAACCCGGACAGATCGTGCCTCGCCGCGCTGGTGCCAAGCACCACATGCTTGGTCGAAACCAGGATGATGTCGCCCTCCCGTTCGGGCGGAAGCTCAAACCGGGCGCAACCCTCGGCCCGCGACAGCGCGCACTCAATGCCGGTCAGCGCGGCCAGGCGCGCCAGCAGCGCCGGCACGTCGACCGATTCGGGGACATAGGCTGTGGCGAATGAACCGAGCGCACCGTGGTGCACCACATAGGGATCGGTGATGGGCAGGATGACACGGGCGACACCCGCGCCAAGCCAGCCGTCCAGGACATCCTGCAGATAAATCACATTAGGCTTGCCGTCTGCGCCGTACTTGTCATTCATGCCGTGGTCGGCGGTAAGCGCGATGGTGCAGCCCATGGCGTCCAGACTGGCCAGGTACGGATCCATCATCTGATAAAACGCATTGGCAGCAGGCGCACCGGGGGCGGCCTTGTGCTGCACATAATCGGTGGTCGAAAGGTACATAAGGTCAGGACGATGCCGCTCCATCAGTTTCACGCCTGCGGCGAATACGAACTCCGACAAATCGGCGCTATAGACAGAAGGAAGGGGCTTGCCCACCATCTCAACCACCTTATCAATGCCGTTTTGCGCCACCGTGCATTGGTTGGCTTTTTCCGAAGAAAAGCAGATGCCCCTCATGCCGTGGCCGAGCAGACTGCGCAACTTGTCCTTCGCCGTCACCACCGCGACCTTGCCCCCGGCGCCCGCAAAGGCCGCCAGCACAGTACCGGTGCGCAGATACTTCGGGTCGTTCATCATCACCTCAGCGCCAGTGTCGCGATCATAGAAGTAATTGCCGCAAATACCGTGCACCGAAGGCGGCACGCCGGTGACGATGGAAAGGTTGTTCGGGTTGGTAAAACTGGGCACCACGCAGTCACCCTTGAAAGCGGCACCCTTTTCGATCATGCGCCCGAGAAATGGTGCCACGCCGGCGGCCACCGCCTCGGTGATGTAGTCGTACTCGCAACCGTCGACACAGACCACCACGAGCGGGCGATCCATCCAGCGGTAGCTGCGGTTGTTTACGGTGAGGGGTTGACGGGCTGTCATGCTGCGTTCCTTGCTCTTGTGGTTTTGACGGTTTCCGGCATGCCCTTGGCATGGTGCATGCGCGCCCGGCTTGCGGTGACATGGTCGTAAAGGGCGCGCCCGGCGCGCTCCGGATCACCCGAAGCAATGGCATCGAATATTTTCTTATGCTCGGCCGTCGACACCGGCAAGCCTCCGCCACTGCTGGCTAGCGTCTCGCGCCGGTAGAGATTCAGTTCGTTGACAATGCGCCGGTAAGTCGCGAGCAGTTTCTTGTTGCCGGTGAATTGCACCAGCGTGTCGTGAAACTGCAGATTGAGCGGATAGTAGGCGTCGATATCCTGTTTCGCCGTGGCTTTTTCCATACGCTCGAGGATGCCGCGTAATTCTTTCAGTTGTTCGGGCCTGATCGAAACGGCAAGGCGCCGTCCGACCAACTGATCGAGGGCCGCCCGCACCTCATAAATCTCGTCCGCCTCCTCGAGCGTGACCTCGCGCACAAACACACCACGATTTTTTTCGATGCGCACCAGACCGGTCTCGGCCAGTGCGCGAAAAGCTTCACGCACCGGTCCGCGGCTGACGCCCAGGCGCTCGGCCAACATCGCTTCGTTGAGTTTGTCTCCGGCCGAAAGTTCGCCCGAAATGATCAGGCGCTCGATTTCGTGCTGAACCAGCGTGGTGAGTGAATGGCTCTGCAGCAGCCCGATTGCGGTGCCTTGCTGCGATGCGACGGACACTTCCTTCGTCGCAATCGGATCGGCCGCCTCAGCCGATGGCGAATTTGCACTAAAATTTTTACTCATCATGCTTGACATTAAACCGCGATAGATTGTAGATTGTCAACAATCTACTGTGCGCAGAAATACACAAAAACACACAAAAGAGGCGCAAAGCCGGAAAACAAAGGCGCAAGGCATCTGAGTCCCTGTTGACTCCCTGTTCGCCCCAGGACAAAACACCGCTTGGCGCACAAGGAAAAGCCAGTGGGGCGTAGGCGGCGTCGACAAAAGACTGGCGCCAAGCGCGGCTTTTTTTATGCTGATTTATGTGTCGTTCTGTGATGTCATATTGCCGTAATGATTGCAGCCAATAATCACCTCATAAAAATAAACTGATATGCAACCAGACAATTCACCCGCCGGCATAGAAATCAGCCGACTGAGCAAATCCTTCGGCGCGGGACATCCCGCCTTGAAGCAGGCCAGCCTGGTCGTAAAACCGGGTGAAATGGTGGCGCTGATAGGCGCATCCGGATCGGGCAAGTCCACCCTGCTGCGGCACTTGTCAGGGTTTCTCGCCGCCGATCCGGGCCCGTGTATTGTGCGCGTGGGTTCACACACCATTCAAACAAACGGCAAGGTGGCGCCCGACATACGCGCCAAGCGCGCCGACATCGGTTTCATCTTTCAACAATTCAATCTCGTCGGCCGCCTGAGCGTTCTGACCAATGTGCTGACCGGCCTGCTGCCACGCGTGCCGCTGTGGCGCAGCATCATCGGTCGCTTCACCCAGGCTGAAAAACTCGAGGCCTATGCCGCGCTCAAGGCGGTCGGCATAGAGCAAATCGCCTACCAGCGCGCCAGCACGCTTTCAGGCGGACAGCAGCAGCGCGTTGCCATCGCGCGCTGCCTGGTGCAGCACGCCAAGGTCATTCTTGCCGACGAACCCATCGCATCGCTTGACCCCGAGAGCGCGCGCAACGTCATGGAAATCCTCGCCCGCATCAACCGCGAACATGGCATCACCGTGCTGGTGTCGCTGCACCAGGTGCAGTTCGCACGGCGCTTTTGCCCGCGCACCATCGCGCTGCGCCTGGGCGAGGTTATTTACGACGGCCCCTCCGACACCCTGACCCCGCCCATGCTCCAATCACTCTATGGCGCAGCCGTTGAGGAGCTGCTGGATGGCACCGAATCGGTCGGCTCATTAATAGAAAAATCGGCTCCTGCTACCGCAGCGGCCTGAACTTAGACACCTGCATACACGAATTCGCTGCATCCATCTCACGACCCCAAGGAGAAGCCAGACATGAAATCAAAACTCAAAGCCCTGTTAGGACTTGCCGCCGCCGTACTGTTCGCCGGCAGCGTGCATGCGCAACAGGAAATAAATTTCGGCATTATCTCCACAGATTCCTCCTCGGCGCTAAAACAGCTCTGGCAGCCCTTCCTTGATGATATGTCCAAGGCGACAGGAACCAAGATCAACGGGTTTTTCGCCACCGACTACACCGGCATCATTGAAGGCATGCGCTTCGGCAAACTGCAGGTGGCCTGGCATGGCAACAAATCGGCGATCGAGGCCGTTGATCGCGCCAGCGGCGAGGTGTTTGCACAGTTCATCGACCTTGAGGGCCGGCCAGGCTACTACTCCTACGTCATCACCCACCGCGACAGCCCGCTCAAGTCCATAGACGACATGATCGCCAACGGCAAAACCCTGTCCTTCGGTATGGGCGACCCGCAATCGACCTCCGGCACGCTGGTCCCCACCTACTACGTATTCAGCCAGCGCAAACTCGATCCCAAGAACGTCTTTCGCGTCACCCGCAGCGCCAATCACGGTGGCAACCTGCTGGCGGTGATCAACAAGCAGGTCGATGTCGCCACCAACAACAGCGAAGAACTCGACAAACTCAAGCTGCGTGACCCCGCCAAGCATGCTGAAGTGAAGATCCTTTGGACATCACCGCTTATCCCGCGCGACCCGCTGGTCTGGCGCAAGGATCTTCCCGACGACATGAAGGAAAAAATCAAGAAATTTGTCCTCGGCTACGGCAAGGACCAGCGCGAAAAGGACATTCTCAAGGGCATGCAGCAGATCGCCGGCTTTCGCGAATCAAGCGACCTGCAACTGGTGCCCATCCGCCAGCTCGAGCTGTACAAGGACCGCATCAAGTTCGAGAGCGACGAAAAAATGAACGCCCAGGAACGCACCACTAAAATCGCCGAGATCGACCGCAAGCTCGCCGACCTGGCCAAACTGGTCAAATAAAATATGAGCACCGCCGCCCCGCTGAGGCTGCCTGCGGACCCCGCCGCCGGACGCACCCTGCCGCACCTGTTCGGCTGGGCGGCCCTGCTGATTTTTCTCGGCTGGGCCTGGAACGGCGCCGAGATGCGGCCGCTGGATCTCTTCCGCGACTCGGGCAACATGGCCAAGTATGCGAGCGACTTTTTCCCGCCCGATTTTCGCGACTGGGAGATCTACCTCAAGGAAATGATCATCACGCTGCACATCGCCGTCTGGGGAACAGTGCTGGCGATTGTTTGCGCGGTACCCTTTGGCCTGCTCTCGGCCTCGAATATCGTGCCCGCGTGGGTCTACCAGCCGGTGCGCCGCATGATGGATGCCTGCCGTGCCATCAATGAAATGGTTTTCGCCATGCTGTTCATCGTCGCCGTCGGCCTCGGCCCCTTCGCGGGCGTGCTGGCGCTGTGGGTGCATACCACCGGCGTCCTCGCCAAATTATTCGCCGAAGCGGTCGAGGCCATCGATCCGCGCCCGGTCGAGGGCGTGCGCGCGACTGGCGCCCTCGCCATCGAGGAAATCGTCTTTGGCGTCATCCCGCAGGTACTGCCCCTGTGGATTTCCTATTCGCTTTACCGCCTTGAGTCCAACGTGCGCTCGGCCTCGGTGGTGGGCATGGTCGGTGCCGGGGGTATCGGCGTGGTGCTCTATGAGGTCATCCGCGGCTTTCAGTACGCCCAGACCTGCGCGGTGCTGATCATCATCATCCTGTTCGTCACCACCATTGACCTGCTATCTGCAACCATCCGCAAACGCTATATCTGAGAGGTTCACCTTGAGCACGCCATGGCAGTACCACAACCCTGTCGCCGTTCATTTCGGCTGGGGCGTGCTCGAGCGCCTGCCGGCATTGCTCGGCAAGAAGCATGCAGTCCTTGTGACGTTTCCTGAGGCCGCCGGCACCGGACTGCTCGCGCGGCTAGAAGCCATGCTGGGCAATAACCTGGCCGGCGTGATCGACAATGTGCAACCCAATCCCGAACTCGATTGGGTGAGCAAAACCTACAAGGCGTTCTGGACAAAACATCCTGACTGCGTCGTGCTCGCGGTCGGCGGCGGATCGGTGCTGGACAGCGCAAAAATGCTGCTGCCGGGTGTCGCCAGCGGTGATTTTTCCGAGATCCATGCCGCGCTCGCGGCCGGAAAGACACCCGCCGTCACCCGCGCCCTGCCGATGATCGCCGTACCGACCACCGCAGGTACCGGCAGCGAAGTCACACCCTGGGCAACCCTATGGGATCGCACCTCCGCCCAACCCAAAAAATACTCGCTGCACCTGAACGAAACCTGGCCGCAGGCCGCCCTGGTCGATCCGGAGTTGACTTTGTCCTTGCCGGAGACGGTCACGCGCAATAGCGGGCTGGACGCCTTGTCGCACGCGCTTGAGTCCATCTGGAACGTCAATTCAAACCCCATCTCCGACACGCTTGCGGTTGAAGCCGCACGCACTGTACTTGCAACGCTTCCCTCTTTGCTTAAAAATCCCCACGATCGGGCGCTACGCACCGCAGCCGCACGGGCCAGCCTGCTCGCCGGCCTTGCCTTCTCCAACACCAAAACCGCGCTGGCCCATTCCATTTCCTACGACATGACCCTGCTGCACGGCCTGCCGCACGGCCTGGCCTGTTCGTTCACGCTTCCCATGGTCTGGCGGTTGGCGCAGGGCAAGCGAGCGGACCGCGATGCCGTGCTTGGGCGCGTGTTCGGCGCCGATGTCGGCGACCCGGCATCTGAATTAGAGGCCTTCCTCGGCATGCTTGGCGTGGACACGCAATTCTCGGCCTATGGCGTGGATGAAAAAACGGCCCGCGGCATGATCGATGACGCTATGCAAGGTCCGCGCGGGCGCAATTTTGTCGGCGCCCTCGCCTGACCCGGGCTGCATCCACCCCAAGTCCGGAACGGTGCGCGCCACGGTCGCTGGCGCATCCGGGCTCACAACCGCTAAACTGACGCCCTGGCCGCTGCAATTCTGGCCATTTCCATTGAGGGACTCATCATGATCATCGGCAACGAACCCATCCTACTCACCCCCGGGCCCATGACCACCTCGCTCGCCACCAAACAGGCGATGCTGCGCGACTGGGGATCGTGGGACGCAGCCTTCAACGCCCTCGTGGCCAGCCTGCGCGAGGACATCCTCGCCATCGCCAATGCCCGATCCACCCACGTCTGCGTTCCGCTCCAGGGCAGCGGTACCTTTTCGGTCGAAGCGGCCGTCGGCACCATCGTGCCGCGCAAGGGCAAGGTGCTGGTGCCGCAAAACGGCGCTTACTGCCAGCGCATCCTGAAAATCTGCAAATACCTCGGACGCGACGCCGTTGAACTGGCCATTGCCGAGGACAAGCCGGCGACCGGAAAAATGATCGCAGACGCGCTCGATGCCGACCCGGCCATTACGCATGTCGCGCAGGTGCACTGCGAAACCAGCGCAGGCATTCTCAACCCGCTGGCGGATATCGCCGCCGAATGCGCGAAACGCGGCAAGGGACTCATTGTCGATGCCATGAGCTCCTTCGGTGCCATTGAGATTGATGCACAAAAAATTCCTTTCGACGCGCTCATCTCCGCCTCGGGAAAATGCCTTGAAGGTGTGCCGGGCATGGGCTTTGTCATCGCGCGAAAATCGGTGCTGGAAAAATGCGCCGGCAACAGCCATTCGTTGGCGATGGATTTGCATGACCAGTGGGTCTACATGGAATCGAACGGCCGCTGGCGCTACACGCCCCCCACCCACGTCATCGCGGCACTGCGCGCCGCCATCGACCAATTCAAAGCCGCCGGCGGACAGCGCGCGCGCGGCGCGCGCTACCAGGCCAATTGCGACACGCTGATCGAAGGCATGGCGGCCTTGGGCTTCAAGCCCTTCCTCGCCAAGACGATACAGGCGCCAATCATCGTCACCTTCCACGCACCGGATGATCCGAATTACCGCTTCGACACTTTTTACGCCCACCTGCGCGACCGCGGCTACATCCTTTATCCGGGCAAACTGACCAAGATGGAAACCTTCCGCGTCGGCTGCATCGGCGCCATCGACGCCAATGAAATGCGCAATATGGTCGGCGCGGTGGCGCTCGCACTGAAGGACATGGGGATCAAACGGGTCGCCATGCCACTTTCAGCGGCGGCCTGACCCGCCGAACGGCCCGACATTTTTCCAGTCTGGCGGCTGGAAAACCGCGCCAGACGGCTCTTTCCAGCGCATTACCGGGGACTTACTCGACGCCCTGCAATTCAAACCAGGGCATCACGCGGTTATGCGCCGCTGAAACGACCGCGACCTGACCGACTTTGAGTTCAACCGGTGAGGCGAACACATAAGCGCAGCGCGTCCAGCCCGATGCCGCTGCTTTGACCGACGGGTGGTTCTCGAACACGATGTCGGCGAACATCTCCAAGCGTATCCATTGAACGAATCCAAGACAGAGCCCCGCTGCCGTCACCGGAATGCGCAAGGTCTTTACCTCCGGGGCCGCGACGATGGCGCTCTCGAAATCAAAACGAAACGCCTCGGTATCAGCGCTGAGCATGTCGATCCTCAGGTCGCTGCGCGCAATGGTCTGGCGTCGCGGCACAATGTCGTTGAACTGACGTAAATTGAAACCACAGGCGTCCCCGACGGCAAGATTGCTGCCAATATCCTCGCCACCGAACAGCGCGATCATGATGCTGCCGGCAGCGGGGATAATGCGGCAGCCGGGCTTGAGCAGCCGGCGCTTGGCGTCCTCTATGCTCGACAGCACGCGCTCGCCAAGCAACTCGCTGGAGAGAATTTCTGAAACCAGGATGTCCGCCGGCTGCGGCAGGTCTTCGCCCACGTGCACATCGGTGGATTTTTTTGCGAGCAAGCGGATACGTTGATCAAGGCCGTTATCCGCGATGACCCGTTTCGCCGTTGCTGCGACAATCGGCTCGGCCTCGCAGGTAGTCACGCTTTTCGCCCCCAGCTTCGCAGCCATCATGGACAGCAGCCCCGACCCGGTGCCGATCTCGAATACGTTCGAATCGGGCGTGACCGCCGCGCGCAGCGCATCGTAATAAGCCGCATTGCGAATGGTGTCGTTCATCATTGGCACGTGCCAAAGGGGCACCAGACGGCCGAGCGCCGACGCCAGCCCGTTACGGGCGGCAAGCAGTAAGGGGTCGAGGGCGACCGCATCGCGATAGCTGACGATCGCCTCATCGAGCCGCCCGAGCGACTCGAGCGCATTGGCCAGATTGTTATGGGCTTGCGCATAGCCCGGCCGCAGCGCGAGAACCTGCCGGTAACGCGTCGCGGCAGCCTCGTGCCTGCCCTGAGCCTGCAGCGCGAGGCCAAGGTTGAAATGCGCGCCGGCATACCCGGGCTTTATCGCAACGGCCTTTTCGTAGCACGCCACTGCCTCGTCGGAGCGGCCCAGCGTCTGCAATGTCAGTCCGAGATTGCTGTGCAACTCGGCAACCTGCGGTTTGAGCGCGAGCGCCTTGCGGTAACTGGCCACCGCCTCTTCGCTCCGGCCAAGACTGTCGAGCAGGTTGCCAAGATTGCTGTGCAGTTCGGCCGCGGCCGGATTGATTTCCACAGCCTGGCGATAACAAATCACCGCCTCGTCCAGCAGCCCCTTCGCCTGCAGCGCGTTTCCCTGATTGACGAGCCGGCTTTCGAGCGCGGCCTCTTCCGTCACAGCAGCATTTACCGGCATAGCCGGCATGCCTTCATCAATCGCCTGATGGCACAGCTTGTATTTTTTGCCGCTGCCGCAAGGGCACGGATCGTTACGACCGACCTTCTTCATGTTCACTGATCAGCAATCAAAACGGGATGACAATATAGCAGCTTGGATGCGCATTTTTAGACGCCGACCGTGATAGCCGGCCTAGGCGCGCCGGTCGCCAAACGCCAGCAAGGCGAGGGCATTAATCAGCCCGAGCAGGAGCAATTTCCCCACGACACCTCCAATTCGGTTTTCTTTACGCGCCAACAAGGCCGGCACCCGGACCTTCTAGTTCGGGCCTTCCTGACGCCAGTGCACTTCAACGTCCGTCGCCCGCGTGTAGTTGGCGCGATCTAGCCTTCCGACCGGACGATTGGCGGCATCGGCGACCACGTTGATGCGGTGCTTGAGCGCCGGGGTAGAACCAAGATAAGCCTTGCGGTCGACGTGTATGTGCACCACGGTACCCATGACCCAGGTGTTCACACCGATCTCGGTGATGGAATGAGTGCGGCATTCGAGCGACACCGGCGCACCGCGCACGCGCGGCGGTCGAACCAGCGTCGAGGGCACAGGCACAAGGCCGGCATGGTCGAATTCGCTCTCCCCATGCGGCAGTGAGTCGGAACATTTCACCATGGGTTCGAGCAGGCCTCCGGGCACGATGTTGACGACGAACTCGCCCACAGCGCGTATGTTCAGCAGGGTGTCCTTGATCAGTCGCTCGCCCGAACTGTGATTGTCACCGCGCGGGCCTATGCTAAAGCCTATGGTCGGCGGATAGGGGCTGACGACGTTGAAAAAGCTGAAGGGCGCCAGGTTGGTCTGCCCTGTCGCATTCATTGTCGATACCCAGGCGATCGGACGCGGCACCACCGCGTCGCGTAAAAATACGTACATCTCGGATGGGCTGAAATCGGCGACCGCAATCGATACGCTGGCGGTGTCGTCCAATTCAGCGACGGGTTCGACTGGCTGAGTGCTCATGAGAGTGCTTCCATTAGTGCGTGGCTGGCACGGTAAGGCTTAAGCCCCACCGCGCGCAAGGGTCAGTTTAAACCGGCTGGAGCAGTCCGTATCCCGCTTCGGAAGGCCGCAGGGTCCCGTCCTGCTCACCACCCGGAAAACCGCGCCAGTCGGGCGTTTCCAGACTATGACGCGGTTAAAAATCAGAAAATAAGCATGCTCAGCCAGTAGGATACGGCAGCAACAAAGGCACTGGCGGGTATGGTGAATATCCATGCCCAAACGATGTTGCCGGCGACCCCCCAGCGCACCGCGCCGGCGCCACGCACCGCGCCAACCCCGACAATGGCGCCGGTGATGGTGTGGGTTGTCGATACCGGAATACCGAGCGCCGTCGCAAGGAACAGGGTCACCGCCCCTCCCGCCTCGGCGCAAAAGCCACCCACGGGTTTGAGTTTGGTTATACGCTGCCCCATTGTTTTGACGATGCGCCAACCGCCAAACATCGTGCCGGCCGCGATAGCGGCGTAACAACAGATGATGGTCCAGGTTGGCGGCGAACTGTCGCCGGCGGCGCTATAGCCGGTGGCAATAAGCAGCATCCAGATGATGCCAATGGTCTTCTGCGCGTCATTACCGCCATGACCAAGACTGTATGCGCTTGCCGACACCAGTTGCAGGCGGCGAAACCATCGGTCAACACGGGATGGTGTTGCCCGACGGCACACCCAGGCCACCAGCACCATCATCATCGAGCCGAGCAAAAATCCGAGCAATGGCGACACAAAAATAAACGCCACCGTCTTCAACACCCCCGCCCCGATCAGCGCGCCTATGCCGGCCTTGGCTATGACGGCACCAACGATGCCACCGATCAGCGCATGCGAGGAGCTGCTCGGAATGCCGTAGTACCAGGTGACAATGTTCCAGGTGATGGCCCCCATCAGCGCACCGAACACCACATGCGTGTCCACCACCCCGGGCTGCACAATACCCTTGCCGACTGTGGCGGCGACGCTCAGGTGAAAGATGAAAATCGCGACAAAATTGAAAAACGCTGCGAACAGCACCGCTTGCGCCGGCTTGAGCACGCCGGTGGACACCACCGTGGCGATGGAATTGGCGGCATCATGAAAGCCGTTCATAAAATCGAAAGCCAGCGCCAGCAGCACCAGCAAGACGATCACCCAAAGCGCAACCTGGCCGGTCGTCATAATTTGATCATGCCCCGACCCGGCTCAGGAATTTTCAAGGACAATGCCCTCGATCAGGTTGGCCACGTCCTCGCACTTGTCGGTGATCGTTTCAAGCAGCTCGAATATCGCCTTCAGCTTGATCACCTCACGCACATCGGGCTCGTTGCGAAACAACTTGCTCATGGCTGCGCGAAGCACGCGATCGGCATCCGACTCGAGTTGGTCGATCTCCTCGCATGTCTTCAGGGCGGCCTCGGCGGTGCTCGCCTTGGACAGGTCGCCGATCAGGGAAACGGCATGACGCACCCTGAGGCAGCATTTCTCGCTCAGCTCGGCCAAGCGGACAATCTCTTCGGTCACATGATGGACGTCGTAAAGGGCGAGGGTTTCCGTGCAGTCCTGGATCAGGTCCACCACATCGTCCATGGTGTTGATGAGCGAGTGGATCTGTTCGCGGTCGATCGGGGTGATAAAGGTCCGGTGCAGCGTCTTGTTGACCTCGTGCGTGATGCGATCCGCCGCGTGCTCCGCGTCATCTACCTCGCGCGCATGCTGCTCGCGCAGTTGCGGATTATCGTAGTTGGCCACCAGCTGCGACATCGCGCGCGCCGCCTTGGCGATGCAATCGGCGTGCTGGTTGAACATCTCGAAAAAGTTGCCATCCTGCGGCAGCAGCTTTGCGAACAACATGGTCTGGCCTCCAAAGGGGCGCCTGGTTGGCACCCCGGTTTTCGTTATTGTGACAATCATGACAATCCGGTGACGCGGATTTTAACGCATCACCGCCAAGCCTTGCGCTCGACCTGATACGACGCTCGGGGGAGAGCCCAAGCTTGCGCTAAAATACAAGGGCTTATCCAATCTGGCAGCATAAGCACCGCAAAAATTCGGCCCCACAACAAACAAACACCAATCGGACCTGACCCCATGCTCTATACCTGCTCCCCCGACTGCACCGACCCCGCCCATCGCCACGGCCGCGCCGCGGCAAGCAAACGCAAGGCGGTCACCTCGGTGCGCGCCTCCGCAGTCACCAAAGGCAAACGCAAGACTGCCGACCTGCGCATCGACATCCATTGCCATTACCTGAACACCACGGTTGCCGCCAAGGTTGCGCATCTCAAACCGGGACAATATGAGCCCAGCGTGATCTACGCCAACGCGCTGACCAACGAGGTCAACATCAAGCAGATGGCGGGCCGCGCACCCAAGTTGTCCTCCATTCCGGTGCGCTTGCGCGACATGGACAAAATGGGCATCGATATACAGGCGGTGTCGCCGGCCCCCTTCCAGTACTACTACTGGGCCGAGCCTGCGCTAGGGCGCACGCTATCGCGCGAAGTCAACGAGGGCATCGCCGGCCTGGTGGCCGGCAATCCAGACCGTTTTGTCGGCATCGGCACCGTGCCGCTGCAAAACGCCGACATGGCCGTCAAGGAACTCGAATATGCATCAAAAGTGCTGGGCCTGCGTGGTGTGGAACTCAACACCAACGTCAACGGCATGGATCTTACGGACCCGAAGCTGAAGCTGGAAAAATTCTTCCGCCGCGCCGAGGAACTCGAGATGCCGCTGTTCCTGCACCCGGTGGGCTTCACAGAGGGCAAACGCCTGGTAGACCACTACTTCAACAACGTCATCGGCAATCCTATGGACACCACCATCGCCGTCAGCCACCTGATCCTCGACGGCGTGATGGCGCGCAACCCGAAGCTGAAGGTGGTCGTCGCCCACGGCGGCGCCTATCTTGCCCACTACTGGGCGCGCATGGATCACGCACACCGCGCCCGCGCAGACCTGCGCACCGTGATCAAAAAAGCGCCCTCGAGCTATCTCGCCAAGATGTACTTCGACACCATCACCTTCGATCCGGAAATGCTCGCCAATCTGGTACGCAAGTACGGCTCGGACCACGTCATGATGGGCACCGACTATCCGTATGACATGGGTGAGGACGATCCGGTCGGGCTGATCAAGAGCGTCAAAGGCCTGTCCGGCGCCGACCGCCAGCGCATCATGGGCGGCAACGCACGCAAATTGTTCAAGATCAAGATAAAGGGGCGCTAAGCCAATCCCGCACTTGCCGCCGAAGGGGGCTGCCGCAAAGCGCGCAGCCCCATTTTTTTAAGCGCCGGGCACCAGCGCCCCGACCGCGGCGAACAGGCCGTGAATCATCGCCTCATCGAGCTTGCGGCTGATAAACACCATACGCGTGTCACGGTCCTCGCTCGGCCATCGGTCAAGATGCAGCGGCGGATGGAAAATATGCTGCACGCCCTGCACCACCACCGGCTTGCCGGCAACATTGACAATGCCCTTCACGCGCAACAAGTCAGGACCACGCAAGGTGGTGAGCATATCCATGGCGGCAGAAAACGCCTCCCAGGAAAACGGCTTGTCAAAGCGTAGTGAAAGCGTGCGAATGCCCGAATCATGGCGCGCCGGCAGCCGCGCACCAAGGTAGCTGTCGTCCGAACCCGGCTGCGCCACCCCCTCGCCCAGAAAGCTCAGGGTTCTTGCGCCAGCCCGTGCACTAGCCAGGCCAAGCCCGGTCAGCAGCGCCGGATCGATCTCTCCCATCACCGCCGCCACGGCGTCGGCTCGAGGATTGACCGCGGCAACGCGTTCACGCAGCGTGGCCAACTCAACCTCGCTGACCAGATCCGACTTGGTGATGATGATGCGGTCAGCAAGCGCGATCTGCTTTTGCGCCTCGGGAGTGGTCTCGATATTGGCGATGCCGTTGACCGCATCGACCAGCGTCACCACGCCATCAAGGCGGTAATGCGCCGACAGCATGGTGTCGCTGACCAGGGTCTGCACCACAGGCGCCGGATCGGCAAGGCCGGTGGTCTCGACGACGATGCGGTCAAAATCAGCAATCTGCCCGGCACGGCGCTGGCCGAACAACTCGCGCAGGGTTTCCTGCAAGTCGGTACGCACGGTGCAACACAGGCAGCCGTTGGCCAGCAGCGTGACGTTCTCGGATGACATGCGCACCAGGTCGTTGTCGATGCCGATCTCGCCGATCTCGTTGATCACCACTGCCACCCGGTTCATGTCAGGGTGGGTCAGCAGACGCCGGATCAGTGTGGTTTTCCCGCTGCCGAGAAACCCCGTGATGATACTGACCGGCAGCTTGGTCGCAAGGGGATCCACCTGGGAGGAGACTTGGTTCATGGCAACGGAGACTCGGGGCGGCGTCACAGCCTGTGATCATGCGAAAATAGCAGCTTGATTTTATCATGCGGGCATCGGGCAACCCCGTCGCAAGCACGCAAAACCACGGAGATCAGCATGAGCCTTTTACCCAAAAGCGCGGCACGAATCGGCGTATGCGGCATCGGCCGCATGGGCGCGGCCCTCGCCGAACGACTGTTGCAGCAGGGCTATGCGGTCAGCGTGTGGAACCGCACGCACGCCAAAGCCGAGGCGCTTGTGGCGGCCGGCGCAATAGTGGCGGCTACTGCGACGGAACTGGCACGCGACTGCGACATTGTCATTTCCATCATGTCCGACGATGCGGCGCTGGAAAGCGCCTACCGCGGCAACCAGGGGCTGCTCGCCGGGGCAAGGGCAGGCAGGTTGTTTATTGAAATGAGCACGGTGCGCCCCGAAACCGTGGTCGCGCTCGCCCGCGACGCGCAGGCCAAAGGCGCACTGTTCATCGACGCCCCGGTTGGGGGTACCGTCGGCCCGGCGCGCGAGGGCAAGCTCTTTGCGTTTGTCGGCGGCAGCGATGCCGCCGTCGCATTGGCCCGCCCCTTGCTCGAAAAACTCTGCCGCCGCATCGAGCATCTTGGACCGGTGGGCTCAGGCGCACTGATGAAGCTCGCCATCAACCTGCCGCTGCTGGTGTTCTGGCAAAGCTTCGGCGAGGCCCTCGCCCTGGTCAAACCGCTGGGTCTGTCGCCGCAGCGCATGATCGACATTTTCTCCGACACCTCGGGCGCCCCGGGAACACTGCGCACGCGCGGCCCTGCCATCGTCGCCAACCTCAACGGTGACAAGAGCGCGCCGGTGACCATTCACGTCGATGGCGTGCGCAAGGATTTGCGCACCATGGTGGCAGAGGCGGCGAGCCACGGCGTCACGCTGCCGGTGACGGCGCAGGCGCTGCAGGTTTTCGACCAGGCCTCCGCTGACGGACTGGGCGATGCCGATGTGGTGAATCTGCCGGCTTACTGGCGCGCAGCCGGACGCTAGAAGGCTTAAAAAACCACGTCCGCCCTTGTCGTCATTGCGAGGAGGCGAAGCCGATACCCCGCAGGTAATCCCCGTAGGGGACGCGGCAATCTTGTGGCATTGCATCGCAAGTCACAATGGTGAATGGTGATGAGATTGCTTCGCTGCGCTCGCAATGACAAGTATTGATGTCAGATCGTCATTTCCAGTATGTACAAGCCGCCGGTGAAACGATCCACTGTGTAAACGATGCGGTTCTCGTCGACGTAGATGTCGTTAAGTTGCACGGCGCCAGCCGGCGATAGCTTGGGCGCACCGGGCACGTAATAAGCAATCTCCTGCACCTGGTAGGGATTGGACACGTCATAAGCACGCACGCCGGCGTTGAAAAAAGTGCCGATGATGATGGAGTCCGACTTGAACGAGGTTGGCACCGGGATGTTCTCGTGCACGTTGTGCGCGCCGAAGCGTCCGCCACGCTTGGCAAAAGCCTCGTAGGGCGGCGCGGGGAAGGTACCAATGGGCACCAGATTGGTCTCTGAGCGCGCGTCCACCACCCAGGCGAGCTTGGGCCAGTCGGCGCCGCCATCGAGCACGCACTCGTCGCTGACGATCAGCAGGTCGCGGCTGAACAAGGGCAGCACGGTGTGCGTAAAACCGTTGAAGGGCGGTGAATAACTCCAGCGCGACACCAGTCGGATGTTGTTCATGTCGCTGATGTCCAGGATCAGCGCGCCGCCGTCGATGTAGCCGACATAGGCGCGGTCGGGGCGCTCGGGAAAGACATTGGTGTTGTGGGCGCGAAAGCCCATGTCGAAGGGCGCGGCCAGGCGCGGCGGCGGCGGTGCCTCGTCCCCCTCGCGCGTGCCGGGCAGCCACCAGCGTCCGGCCTCGACCGGTTTGGACGGATTGGAGACATCGACAATGCGGTAAATCTGGTCGTCGAGCGGGTTGCGCGGCTGGAAGTCACCGGCTCCCGAGGCCATGTGCACATACTTGCCGTCGACAAACCACAGCGCATGCACGCCGCGCGAATGCGGCCCGGAGCAGTCAAAGTGCGAAATGAGTGTGGGCGACTCGGGCACGCTGATATCGAACAGATCGAAGCCGGCCGGTTTGAGGCCAGCCTCCTTCGTCTGGTAGGCCACCGCCATGATGTTGCCCACCACATCGAGCGAATTGGAACGCACGCGCATATGCGGCAGGTCGGTCTGCACCACCAGCTTCGGATTGCGCGGGTCCGTCACATCGACACCGGTGAAGTTTTTCGGCGCCGCCTCGTGCGCCAGCCACAGGATGCGGCGGCCGTCGCCGGTAAGCTGCATGGACATGCCCTCGCCCAGACCGCCGAAGCCGGCCAACTCGTGATGGGCCAGCAGTTTCATATTGAGGGCGAGGGTCTGGTCGGCGCGCGATGCGCCGCCTGAGGAAAGTTTGTTCATGGTCGGATCCGAAGTGACGAGGGGAATGAAAGCTCTGAGGGCGTATTTTATCGAACGCTAAGTTAGCGCGAACGACCGGCGCGAAACGAATTCTCCCTGTCGCCGCCCACGTTGGTACCGCCAGCTTGTACCGGCGAAGGCGCCCATGCTAGCATCAAGCGCAGCCGCTACCCACCCGCGCAGTCGCTACCAACCCGACATCGTGCCAGAAACCATGGCGCCAGGACGCCTTTCATCGTGCCCTCCCCCCCACTCAAAAAACGCAAACCTGCGGCCCGCAAGCCCTCGCAAAGCCGCCTCAGCCCGGAAGCACGCGAACGAAAAATCGTCGACGGCGCCATCGCCTACTTTTCAGAGGTGGGGTTCTCGGGCCAGACGCGTGAATTGTCGCGGCAACTGGGCATCACCCAGCCGCTGCTGTACCGCTACTTTCCGTCCAAACAGGCGCTGATCGAACGGGTCTTCAAGGAAGTCTTTCTCGGTCGCTGGGATCCGGACTGGTTGCACCGCATAAAAGATCAAACCCAGTCACTGCACCACAGGCTGCTCGGCTTCTACCAGGACTACGCCAAGGCCACTTACCGGCCGGAATGGATACGTATCTATATGTACGCCGGCCTTGCTGACACCGGCTTCAACCGCCGCTACATCGGCCTCATCCAGCGCCGACTGCTGGTGGCGATCTGCCGTGAATTGCGACAATATTGCCAGGTAAAAAGCACCGAACCGGTCACGCGGGCCGAAATCGAGTTCGTCTGGAAACTGCACGGCGGCATGTTCTATTACGCCATCCGCCGCTTTATCTACCGTGCCCCGGTCGAGCAGGACTTTGTCGCCAGCGCCGACCATGCAATCACCGCGTTTCTAGCCGGTGCACGCGCGGTCTATCCTGGCCTGCTTGCCGTCCCGAAAAAGCCGCACGCGGCTAGACGCGCCACCCGCTAGACCAAGTCTGGCGGTGGTTTTGGCAGCCTTGGCTTATTTTTTCCGTCGTGCCTGCCGCGCCGGCTTTGCCGCGGGCGACGACCAGCGCTCGAGCACGGCGAGTACGCCGCCGGTGTCCTGCTCCTCCATGCCCAGCGCCATGGCGGCGTCGTAAATCGGTACCGTCGCGGTAAAGAGCGGCGCTGCGGCACCCACTTCCTTGAGCAGGCCGGCGATGATGGCCATGTCTTTTTGCCAGACTTCCATTTTCATGGTCGCCGGCAGGTAATTGCGCCGCGCCATCATCGGGCCGCGCACCTGCAGCATGCGCGAACCACCGGCGCCGTCGGCAACCACCCGCACAATGGTGTCGGCGTCCAGCCCCGAGCGTGTGCCCAGCAGGACGGCCTCGGCTGCAGAGACATTGTGGATGGCCACCAGAAGATTGGCCACGAGCTTCATTTTCATGCCGTTGCTGAAGGCGCCCAAGTCGTATTGCACGCGCGCAAACCCTGCGAACACCGGTTTCATGCGGCGGATCGCAGCCGGCGAGCCGCTGGCGTAGACCGCGAGGTCGCCGACCCTGGCCTGCGCGCCTGTGCCCGAGAGCGGACAGTCGAGCAACTCAATCCCGCTGCCGGCGAGCCGCGCCCGCACCCGCTCCTTGTCCGCAATCGTCAGGGTGCTGACCTCGGCCACCACAGTGGAACGCCCGGCATGCGCGGCCAGTTGCTCGGCGACGGCGTCAAGCGCCGCCGGGCTGGGCAACGAGGTGATGACACGGGTGCACCCCTTTACCGCCTCGGCCACGCTCGCGGCCGCAGTGCCGCCCGCCCGAACGAGCGCGCTGCGCCGTGCCGCGACAACGTCGTAACCACGCACACGAAAACCCGCCTTGACAAGGTTGGCCGCTATGGACGAGCCCATGATGCCCAGGCCGATGACCGCGACGCTCCCCTTTGCTGCGTTGCCGCGTGCTGTTTTTTTCATGTTACCCACTCTCCTTGAGAAGCTGCGTTTTTTTATTGAGCAATTGATAAATTATAGCTAGTATTGGCGCCAAATCACAGGGTCGCCGGCATCGCGCCAAGGACCCGCAACCCGGACCAAATCCGGACCCAGGAGGACGCCATGCACACCGCTTCGACCTTGAACAGACACGGACTAAAAGTATGATTCGCGCAGCCATTATCGGCATGGGCTGGTGGGGCCGCACCATCGCCGGCGACCTCGCCACGAGCAGCGTCATCCGCCCCCTTCTGGGCGTCGACCCTGACCCGGCCGGACGCGATGCCGCGACCGCCCTGGGCATGCGCGCCTCGGAAAGTTTCGATGCGGCCCTGCAGGCACCGGATGTCGACGCCGTGGTGCTATGCACCCCGCACCGCTTCCACGCAGAACAAATCGAGCAGGCGGCACGCGCCGGCAAGCACGTGTTTTGCGAAAAACCCCTGTGCCTGACTGGTGACGATGTCAGGCGCGCGATCGCTGCCGTCAAAAAAGCCGGCGTCACGCTGGGCATCGGTCACGAGCGCCGTTTCGAGCCGGCCATGATCGAGTTGCGCCAGCGCTTCGGGGCCGGCGAGTTCGGCGAGATCCTGCAAATCGAGGCCAATTTCAGTCAGGACAAATTTTTTTCGCTGCCACCCGACAATTGGCGCCTGTCGCCGGTTCTCGCACCCAACGGCCCGCTCACCGGAACCGGTATCCATCTGGTCGATCTTTCCATCGCCTGCCTCGGCTTGCCCCAATCGGTGTGGGCGCGCCTGTCCACACGCGGCAGCAACTTCGCCAATGGCGACACCTTGGGCATCATGCTGGGCTTTCCCGGCGGCGCGAATGCGCTGCTGAGCGCCATGCTCGCCACGCCGTTTGTCGGCCGCTTTGCCGTGTACGGCTCCAAGGGCTGGATGGAAATCCGCGACCGCACCCACCCGGAACTGCCCACCGGCTGGGACGTCGGCGTATGCCACCGCAACGGCACGCCGGAAATGCGCTTTTTCCCACCGCACCCGGCGGTGCGCGCCAACCTCGAAGCCTTTGCCACGGCGGCCATGGGCGGGGCGGCCTACCCGGTCAGAACCGACGAGATGCTCGCCAATGTGCTGACCCTGGAAGCCGTCAACCGCTCGGTCGAGAGCGGCGCACTGGTGTCGCCAGATCCGCTCACCTGAACCAATCACCACGCCAACCAGAAAAGCAACAGACCGGAGAAAACAATGAAGCTCGGAACATTCATGATGCCGCTGCACCCGCCCGGACGCAAAGCCTGGGAGACGCTGATCGAGGATCGCGAGGCCATCCTGCTCGCCGACAAACTGGGCTTTTGCGAAGCCTACGTCGGCGAGCACGTCACCGACCTCGCCGAGAACGTCACCTCCTGCATGATGTTCCTGTCTAGCCTGGTGCACGAAACCAGGCAGATCATGCTGGGCACCGGCACCATCAACATGCCCAACTCGCATCCGGCGGCCATCGCCGCACAGGTGGCCATGCTCGATCACATGTTGAAGGGCCGCTTCATCATGGGCATCAGCCCCGGCGGCCTGATGTCCGACGCCGAGGTGTTCGGCAACTTCGGCAAGGATCGCAACGAGATGTTCCTCGAGAGCATTAACATGGTGCTCGAGATCTGGAAAAATGAGGGGCCTTACAAGCTGATCGGCAAGCATTTTTCCGTGACCACTGAAAAGACCATGATCCCGGAAATTGGCCAAGGCACCATTCTCAAGCCCTATCAGTCGCCGCATCCGCAGATCGTCGTTACCGCGGTTGCGCCTTTCTCCAAGGGCGTGACCGAAGCGGCAAAACGCGGCTGGCAGCCGATCTCGGCCAACTTCCTGCTGCCACAGTGGGTGGCTTCGCACTGGCCGAAATACGCCGAGGGCCGCGAAGCAGTCGGCGCCAAAGCCAGCACGGCCGAATGGCGCGTGGCGAAATCCATTTTTGTCGCCGACGACGAGGCCACGGCCAGACGCTACGGCCATTCCCCCGAAGGCCCCTACCATTTCTACTTCAAGCAACTGGTGCGCAAGCTCGTCGGCTTTGCCGGCCGTTCCAATCTGTTCAAGGCCGACCAGAGCGAGCCCGACTCGAAGATCACCACCGAGTACGTCACCGAAAAACTGGTCGTCACCGGCACCGTCAACAGCGTGGTCGAGCAGATCCTCGCCTTTCGCGAACAAGTGGGCGACTTCGGCACCCTGCTCTACCCCTGCCATGACTGGCTGGATCCGGCTCTCGCCAAGCGCTCGATGACGCTGATGGCCGAAGAAGTCATGCCGCGGGTGAACGCGGCAATCGGCAAGGGCTAGACCAGCAGCCTCAAGGCCTTGATCTGGTGGAAAGATGACAAGAAAATGCGCAAACCAACGACTTGCAAAGCAGCTTTTTGGCAACCCACTTCACGTTAGGCTGTCGCGATATGCAGAACGAAATACTTACATTCGGCGCAAATCTGGGCAGCTCGGACGCAGGCGAGGTCGCCGATGGAAGAATTGAGCCCCCTCCCCCCTGTCGCTGCGGACGGGGCACGAGCGTCGTGCGACGACCGTCGTAGTGGCCCGCGGAAGAACAACACGTTATGCCTCATGGAACGAACCGCTGGACGCCTATACTCCTTAGGCGTATAGTCACCGAATGTTCACGGTTGTCGAAAATTTTGTGTTCGAGAAGTAATGGCCTCATTACTGGAGTGAAAATGAACGAGGCGAATTTGCTGCGTATATTGCTGAGTCTCCAAATGCGGGCGACGTGGCGCCCCAATCGGGTGGCATTCGAAAGGTCCGCTGGCGCCGTTCGGGCACCGGCAAGCCCGGTGGCGTTCGCGTAATTTAATTAGCGCGGACAGTCGAAGAAGAGGCTGTACTTCTGCTTATTTATGCAAAGTCCAAAACAGACAACATCACAGGCACCACGCTTAAGGAGATTCGCCGTGTCATTGAAAACTAAACCGCTAACGGGCGCCAAGTTGAGAGTTTATGAAGCCAAGCGCGACCTTGCCGCCGAGTTGCTTGAATCCGTGAAACAAATGAAAGCAGGAAAAACGAAGCTTGTCCTGTCCCCCGCGATTGAAGCGCGAGAACGCACTGGTTTGTCACAATCTCAATTCGCCAGGCTTCTTGGTGTATCCGTTCGTACCCTCCAGGGCTGGGAGCAGGGCCGTAAGCAACCTAGCGGCGCAGCACGGACTTTGCTCACAATTGCGCAGTCCAATCCCAAGGCATTGCTGGCGGTCGCCGACAAGTAGCTCATGGCCGGCATGAGGCATTGGCCGCCGCTCCTACGCAAGGCGCTCGAGGTAGCTGTGGAACACGCCCACATGCACAAAGGCCTCGTCGGCTGAGTTGGGCCAGAGCTCGCCCGCCTTGAAACGCACGTCGCAAGTGGGCTCGTCGGCCGCAGCCACGCCGTGGGCGTGGGCGTCGGGGAAGGGATAGGCCGGCGATTCACCGAGCACAACGCCGGTCTTGCCGCGGATGTAAGCGGGCATGCGGATGTGGCCCGGGACATGGTCGTCCCTCACCCTGACGCGGTCGCCGGGCTTGAAGCGCGTCGGCCCTGTCACGTTGGAACGCCCGGCTGCGCTGGGCAGCGAGAGTGTGAACGCCCCATGCGCGCGGCGCTCGAGTTCCTCACGCGTCACCAGTCCTTTTTCGACGCACAGCGTCGCAAGACTGGTCAGCGAGCGCTCGTAATAGCTGGCCGAAAGGTAGTGGCGTGGCTCCATGCGCTCGATGGCGTGGCGATACTCGTCCATGTTGAACACGCCAAGCTTCACCGCCAGGGAGTACAACGCGTTGACGCGTTTTTCCCAGTGCTCATGAAAAACCTGCGCGTTAAGCGCGTAACGCACCGGGCCAAAGCCCTGCTTACCGCCAAGATCATGCATTCCGTCCATGACTGAACCTCTTATCCGATGTCCTGAAAAGCTAAAGCCGCGCGACGCCTATCATTGATTCCTTGGTGACGATTTGCGCAAGTTTGTCCTCGGTCCAGCCCAGGGTCCCGGGCGGCTGCACCGGCAGCACCATGTAGCGCGTGTCGGCCGTGGTGTCCCAGACACGTATCTCCATTTCCGGCGGCAGGGTGAGGCCCATTTCCCTGAGCACGGTGCGCGACTCGCGCACCACGCGAGCGCGGTATTCCAGGTCTTTGTACCAGTCTGGCGGCAGTCCGATGACGGTAAAAGCGGTGCACGAACACAGGGTGCAGCAAATGACGTTGTGTACTGTCGGCGTGTTCTCCAGCACAACAAGGTGCCGGTGGTGGCGCGGCATCTCCAGCCCCAGTTCGGTGACAGCGTCACGGCCGTTGGCGAACAGGCGCCGCCTGAAATCGGCATCGGTCCAGGCCTTGGCCACCACACGCGCGCCGTTGTGCGGCACCCACTGTTCCTCGACCAGGTGCCGGGCCTGTTCGATGAATTCGGCCGGCTTCATGCCCCGCTCTTCGAGCACCGACTGGATGGCGTCGACGCGTTGCTCGACTGTGGCGGTTCTTTGCGGCGGGTGGCCCAGTTCGGTCATGATCGTTGCTCCGGAATTAGTCTATCGTCACCTTGTTTTGCCGCACCACCTTGCCCCATTTTTCGACCTCGGAATGGACCAGTTTGGCGAACTGCTCGGACGGCTCGCCGCCGGGCTCGGCGCCCTGCAGCGCCCAGATGGCCTTGAGCTCGGGGGTGGTCAAGGCCTTGGCCGTTTCGAGCTGCAGCTTGAGCATGATGTCACGCGGCGTGCCTGCGGGCGCCCACAGGCCGTACCAGGACAGCGACTCGAAGCCGGGCACACCGGCCTCGGCCATGGTCGGGATGTCGGGAAAAGCCGGCGAACGTTTTGGCGAGGTTACCGCCAGCGCGCGAATTTTCCCGGCGCGGATGTGCGAGGAGGCGCTGCCCAGGCCCTCGAATATCAGATCGATCTCACTGCCCAGCAGGCCGGTCATGGCCGGACCCGAACCCTTGTAGGGAACGTGGATCATGCTGGTCCCGGTGAGGGTGTTGAAGATTTCCCCGGCAAGGTGGCGCGTCGTGCCGTTGCCAGACGATCCGTAATTGACCTTGCCCGGATTGGCCTTGGAATAGGCGACCAGTTCAGCGATGGTCTTGGCCGGCATTTTGGCGCTCACCACCAGCACATCGGGCACATAGCCCACGCCGGTGACCGGGATCAGATCTTTTTCCAGGTCATAGGCGAGGTTCTTGTAGGCGCTCACGGCCACGGTATGATGCACCGCGCCGAGCAAAAAGGTATAGCCGTCGGGCGCTGACTTGGCCGCGAGGTCGGCGCCGATGTTACCGCCCGCACCGCCTCTGCTGTCGATGATGAACTGTTGCCCCAGTTGCAGCGACAAGCGTGCTGCCAGCGGTCGCGCAAAAGCGTCGGTACCGCCACCGGGCGGGAAGGGCACAATCAGGCGAACCGGTTTTGTCGGCCAGGCTTGCGTTTGGGCCTGCGCGTGGGCCAGCGGCGCAAGCACCAGCAACGATAAAGCAGCGAGGCCGCTTATGACGGACGACGCGATACGGTTTAACATTCCGACTCCTGTTGATTGCGCTTCTGAACTTGCGGCTGGACATGCACCTTTGTGCGGCGCCAGTATGCCGTCTGCCTGTTAAACGAATACTACAGCCTAATTTACAGCCTAATTTACAGTCGCATGACCGAGAAAAATTCCGTTCCTTCACGCTGCCCCTGGTGCCTGGGGTTTGCCGAGTACATCGCCTATCACGACACCGAATGGGGCGTGCCGCAGCACGATGACGCCATGCTGTTCGAAATGCTCATCCTCGAAACCGCGCAGGCCGGCCTGTCCTGGTCAACCGTGCTGAAAAAGCGCGAAAACTACCGCAAAGCCTTCGCCGACTTTGACGCCGCAAAAATCGCGCGCTTTGACGCCCGAAAAATCGCCGCGCTGATGCAGGACGCGGGCATTGTTCGCAACCGGCTCAAGATCGAGGGCACGGTAAAAAATGCACGGGCGTTTTTACTGGTGCAAAAAGAATTCGGCTCCTTTGATGCCTATATCTGGCGCTTCGTCGGCGGCAAAACCCTGCAGCACAAACGCTCCGGCATGAAAACCGTCCCCGCCAGCACTGCCGTTTCGGAGAGCATGAGCAAAGACCTGAAACGACGCGGATTCACTTTTGTCGGACCAACCATCATGTACGCCTTCATGCAGGCCACAGGCATGGTCAACGACCACCTCACAAGCTGCTTCCGTCACGCAACACTCGGCGAGCGCGGATGAAAGCCACCGCCACCGCAGCCCTGCTCGGCGGCCTTCTTGCCTGCGTTGCAGGCGCGGCGCTGGCGCAAGGCTTGCTGCTGGTTGCCAAGCCCGCCATGGTGGATCCGAATTTCAGCGAATCGGTGGTGCTGGTGACACAGGACGGCAGCGGCGCGGCCATCGGTGTCATCATCAATCGGCCGACCGGGCAATCACTGGCTGGCCTTCTGCCGGGCAACGACAAGCTCAAGCCCTTCACCGACCCCATCTACTTCGGCGGACCGGTCGAGGAAGGTGGGATCGTTGCGCTGTATCAGGTCGATGGCGGCGGCCAGGGTGCAGAAAAACTCGGTCAGTCGTTTGCCATGCTAGCGGGCGTAAATCTCGCCCTGCATCCGGAAGCGGTCGAGGCATTGATGGCCAAGCCGCCGGCAAAAATCCGCTTCTACCTTGGTTACTCGGGCTGGCAGCCGGGGCAATTGCGCAGCGAAATCGAACGCGGTGCCTGGCATGTCCTTGAAGCGGATGCCGCGATGCTGTTTCGCACCGACATGGACAAGCTCTGGCCGGAACTGATCGGCCGCATGCGCAGCGTCACCGCGTTTGCGGCGGTGGAGCCGGTCGCAGCCCTTCGCTGAAAACCCGATACCTTGTCATTTCGAGCGCAGCGAAGCAGTCTCGTCGCCGGGCGATTGTCTGCGCGCCGGCGACGAGATTGCTTCGTCGCTACGCTCCTCGCAATGACCGGAGAGGTGGCCGGAAACGCCCTATTGGCGCGGGTTTTCAGCCGGTCACCGGGCGCTAGTCGGTCACCCTGCCCCGCGTCGCCTTGATCTTGCCGCGCAGGACTTTGCTGTCCACACGCTTACGTTTCGCGCTTTTGCTCGGCTTGGTCGGGCGGCGCTTTTTCGGTACGGTGGAAACGCGCAGGATCAGCTCGCGCAGGCGCTGCAAGGCTTCGGTGCGATTGAGTTCCTGGCTGCGATGTTGTTGCGCCTTGATCACCACAACGCCTTCACCGGTGATGCGTGAGTCGCCCAGTTGGAGCAGGCGCTCCTTCCAGGCTTCGGGCAGGGACGAGGCCGCAATATCAAAGCGCAGATGAATGGCGCTCGACACCTTGTTGACGTTTTGTCCGCCTGCTCCCTGGGAGCGGGTTGCCGTCAGCTCAAATTCACTGTCGGCGATTTCAACCCCTGTTTTGATCTCGAGCATGCTCGGGCACTCCCGCTCTAAAGCTCTCAGGTTCTCAGGCTCGCCGGCGCTCAGGCGCCCGGACTGAGCCTGCGCGCCAGCCATCCGGCCACTGTCGCCGCAACGATGTCCTCGCGATCGCGATAAAAATGGTCGCAGTCCGGGATGATTTTCAGCGTGCACGGTCCGGGTGATAATCGCTTGAAATCCTCCGCCGGATAACGTGCGGGATCTTCCTGGTCGCCGCGCACAAACAGAGAGGGACAGCTGATATGCGGCGCAAGGGCCAGCGTATCGGGCAATTCGGACAGCAAATCAAGAAAACTGGCCGCACTGGCCACGTACCACCACCCTGGCAGCGAAACGAACGTATCGCCGCGCCCGTCGGCAACCAGCGCCCGCGCCTGTGCGGTGATTTCATCGAGGCGGTCACCGGCGAGCAGGCCTGCCTTGCTCGCCCCCGGAACCATACTTGTTCCGCCGCCATGCGCCGATAACAGCACCAAAGCTGGTGTCCGCGGATGATCCACCACGTGGCGCACTGCGAGCATGCCGCCATTGCTGTGACCGATCACCACCGGATTGGCTTGCCCGCGCGCCGCCAGCCAGGCGGCGGCCAGACGGTTGTCTTCGATGGCCTCGTGCGTGCGCTGCAGGGCTCCACCCTCGGCGGCGCGGCTGTCGCGTATGGCCAGAATGTCATGCCCGCGTCGATTAAAGGCGAGGCAGACCAGGCCAAGTTCGGTCAGCAGCGGCGGCAGGAAACGAGGCGCACCCGTGTAAAAATTCATCGTGTTACCGTGGAACAACAGCACCGCACCGGTAACCGGACGGCCCTCCGGCTCATAAAAGGCGCCGTCCAGCGGCGTGGTGTCGGTGGCGATGCTGACCAAGTTGGTGCGCATGATCAGGCCCTAAAAACTCTCGTTATCGCGCAGATAGCGCCATTGCCCCTCGGGCAGGTCATGCAGCCTGACCTTGCCAATGCGGATGCGCTTGAGTCCGACTACCTTAAGCCCGACCAGCTCGCACATGCGGCGGATCTGCCGCTTCTTGCCCTGGCGCAGGATAAACCGCAGCTGATCCTCATTTTGCCAGTTCACGACGGCCGGTTTGAGGGGCTCGCCATCGAGCAACAGTCCGTGTTTGAGCAGGCCAAGTCCGCGCGCTTCGAGCTTGCCGGTGACGCGCACCAGGTATTCCTTTTCCATGCCCGAATTCTCGCCGATGAGCTGCTTGGCGATGCGCCCATCCTGCGTGAACACCAGCAAGCCCTTGGAGTCGATATCGAGGCGCCCGGCAGGCGCAATACCGCGCAGCTGCATGGGCGAGAACCGGATCGAGGAACGATCCCCCTGAAAATGGGAGGCTTCATCGATGATCGACACCGCCGGGCGCTGCTTGCCTTCGGGCTGCCCGGACACGTAGCCGATGGGTTTGTTGAGCAGTATGGTGACCTGCAATTTCTGGTCTTTGATCGCCGCGGAGGCCAGGGTGATTTTCTGCGACGGATCAATACGCGTGCCAAGTTCGGTGATGCGCTCACCATCGACAAACACCAAACCACGTTCAATAAACGCATCGGCCTCGCGTCGCGAGCAAAGCCCCTGCTCGGACATCAGCTTGGACAGGCGAATTTTTTCAGTAGTACTGTTCATGGCACTGCTCTCTCACCTCGATGCACCGCAAAGCGGCTACTGGCGCGGGTTTCCGGATGGTACGCTGCGCCAGTGCCATTGCCGTACTCAGGCCGAATATCTGGCGACGTAAGCCTTGATCGCTGCCACATCGGCTTGCATAAGTTCGACCCGTTGCGGCAAGACCTCGATATTCTCGTAACCGACCGGACGCTCCGGCGCGCATCCGAGCGCCTCCAGGATAGTTTCAGCGAACTTGGCCGGCAGCGCGGTCTCCAGGCAAAGCATGGGCACGCCCGGTTCGCGAAAACCCTGCGCCACCTTGATGCCGTCGGCGGTGTGTGTATCAACAATGACGCCGTGCTCCCTGTGGACGCGGCGAATGGTGGCGATGCGGTCTGCGTGAGTGCTGAAGTCCGACACAAAACCGCTTTGCTCAACGTGCTTGAAATAGGCCGAATGCGACAAATCGAACTCTCCCGTCGCATCGAGCTGGCGCCACAATTCACGCAAGCGCGCCGGATCACGACCGACCATGTCGAAGACGTAACGCTCAAAATTCGACGCCTTGGAAATGTCCATTGACGGACTCGATGTTTCGAACACCTCGGCGCCCTTGCGAACCCGGTAGATGCCGGTGCGAAAAAATTCGTCGAGGATGTTGTTTTCGTTGGTCGCCAGCACCAGCCGCCTTACCGGCAGCCCCATGCAACGGGCGATATAGCCGGCGCAAACATTGCCGAAGTTGCCCGATGGAACGGCAAAAGACACCTGCTGGTCGTTTGACGTGGTGGCGGCAAAATAGCCCTTGAAGTAATACACCACCTGCGCGACCACGCGTGCCCAGTTGATCGAATTAACCGTGCCAATGTTCCACTTGGCCTTGAACACCGCATCGGCACTGACCGCCTTGACGATGTCCTGGCAATCATCAAACACGCCTTTGACGGCGATATTGTGGATATTGGCATCCTGCAGCGAGTACATCTGCGCCTTCTGGAAGGCGCTCATGCGGCCGTGCGGCGACAGCATAAACACGCGAATGCCCTTTTTTCCACGCATGGCGTACTCAGCCGCAGATCCGGTATCACCCGAGGTGGCGCCAAGGATATTGAGTTGCCGGCCCCGCTTCGCAAGCACGTACTCGAACAGGTTGCCAAGCAACTGCATGGCCATGTCCTTGAATGCGAGGGTCGGACCGTTGGAAAGACACAGCAGGTGCAGGCCGGGCTCGAGCGTTTTCAGCGGTGTGATGTCCTCGCTGCGATAGACATCGGCGGTATAGGTCTTGTCGATGAGCGCCTTGAGGTCGGCCGCCGGAATGTCATCGGCAAACTTGGACAGCACGGCAAAGGCGAGCTCGCGGTAATTCATGCTGCGCATGGCCTGCAGTTCCGCCGCCGAAACCTGCGGATAGCTTTCGGGCAGGTAAAGACCGCCGTCCGGGGCAAGGCCCTCGAGCAGGATTTGTGTGAAAGTCTGCGGTGTGCCGCCGCCGCGGGTACTGATGTAACGCATCAGCTTTTGCCGAGTTCCTCGAGCCGGATGCGCGTTACCTTGCCGGTGACAACCGGCAGCTTCTCAATCGCGGCAATGGCGGCGTTCACATGTTTTTCGCGCGCCTGGTGGGTCAGCATGATGATGTCCACCTGCTCCTCGCCCTCGGAAGGCTCTTTTTGCACCATGGCGTCTATGGAAATCGCGCCATCAGCAAGGATGCGCGTGATATCGGCCAACACACCGGGCCTGTCTAGTACGCGCATGCGCAGGTAGTAGGACGTCACCACCTCCTCCATGGCTAGGATGGCGGTGGTCGCCAACTGGTCGGGCTGGAAGGCGAGGTGGGGCACGCGCTGCTCCGGATCGGCAGTGTGCATGCGCGTCACATCGACAAGGTCGGCCACCACCGCCGAGGCGGTGGGTTCGGCGCCCGCGCCGGCGCCGTAGTACATGGTTGCGCCAACCGCGTCACCCTTGACCAGAATGGCGTTCATCACGCCCTCGACGTTGGCGATCAGCCGGCGCGTCGGAATCAGCGTCGGGTGCACGCGCAGCTCGATGCCCTCGACGGTCTTGCGCGTGATGCCCAGCAGCTTGATCCGGTAACCGAGCTGCTCGGCATAACGGATGTCCTCCTGCGTCAGTTTGGTAATGCCCTCGGTGTAGGCTTTTTCAAACTGCATCGGAATGCCAAAGGCGATGGCCGCCATGATGGTGAGCTTGTGCGCGGCGTCTATGCCCTCAATGTCGAAGCTCGGGTCAGCCTCCGCATAACCGAGCTTTTGCGCCTGCGCCAGCACGGTTTCGAATGACAATCCCTTGTCGCGCATTTCGGACAGGATGAAGTTGGATGTGCCGTTGATGATGCCGGCGATCCATTCGATGCGATTGGCCGACAGGCCTTCGCGCAGCGCCTTGATGATGGGCACGCCACCGGCAACCGCGGCCTCAAAGGCCACCATCACACCTTTTTTCTGCGCCGCGGCGAAAATCTCGTTGCCATGGGTGGCGAGCAAGGCCTTGTTGGCGGTGACCACATGCTTGCCGTTGGCGATGGCTTTCAACACCATGTCCTTGGCAAAGGTGTAGCCGCCGATGAGTTCGATGACGATATCGATATCCGGGTCGGTGACGACCTCGTTGGCGTCCGCAGTCACCGCGACTTTGCCACCGGTTATTTTTTTAGCGCGCTCAAGGTCCTTGTCGGCGACCTTGGTGATGACAATGCCGCGGCCGGCGCGACGGGTGATTTCTTCCTGGTTGCGCGACAAGACCGTCCAGGTGCCACCGCCGACGGTGCCAATGCCAAGCAAACCTACGTGTATGGGTTTCATGTTCTTTATTGAGTAAAGGTAAGGGTTCAGGCATGCCGTTTTCGGTAGCCATCAAGAAAGCGCGCGATGCGTCCGATAGCCTCCGTCAGGTCATCGCTATTGGGCAGGAATACGATGCGCAGGTGATCCGGATTCGGCCAGTTGAAGCCGGTGCCCTGCACCACCAGCACTTTTTCCTGCTCCAGCAGTTCAAGAATAAATTGCTGGTCGTCCTTGATCGGATACATTTTCAGGTCGAGGCGCGGGAACAGATATAACGCCGCCTTGGGCTTGAAACAGCTTACGCCGGGAATCTGCGTGATAAGCGAATGCGCAAGGTCGCGCTGGCGGCACAGCCTGCCCCCGGGCGCCACCAGATCGTTGATGCTTTGGTAACCGCCCAGCGCGGTCTGGATGGCGTACTGCCCCGGAACGTTGGCGCAAAGCCGCATCGAGGCAAGGATATTCAGTCCCTCAATGTAGTCCTGGGCGTGGCGCTTGTCGCCCGATACAATCATCCAGCCACTGCGATAACCACAGGCGCGGTAATTTTTTGACAAGCCGTTGAACGTGACGAATAGCACGTCATCGGCCAGCGAGGCGATGGAAATATGCTTTTCGCCGTCGAACAGCGTCTTGTCGTAGATCTCGTCAGCAAAGACAATCAATTCGTTCTGGCGGGCGATCTCGACCAACTCGCGCAACAATTCAACCGGGTAGAGCGCGCCGGTCGGGTTGTTCGGATTAATCACGACCAGAGCGCGCGTGTTCGGGGTGATCTTGCTGCGAATATCATCAAGGTCGGGCAACCAGCCGGCGCCCTCGTCACAAAGGTAGTGGCGCGGCTTGCCGCTGGCCAGGCTCACGGAGGCGGTCCACAGCGGGTAGTCTGGCGCCGGCACCAGCACCTCGTCGCCGTCATTGAGCAAACCCTGCATTACCATGACGATGAGTTCGGACACGCCGTTGCCGATGAAAATATCATCGAGCGTGACACCGCTTATGCCTTTTTCCTGACTGTAATGCATGATCGCCTTACGCGCGGCGAACAGACCCTTGGAGTCGGAATAGCCCGACGCGTTGGGCAGGTTGACGATAACGTCCTGACGGACCTCGTCGGGCGCGTCAAAACCAAATGAAGCCAGGTTACCGATGTTGAGTTTGAGGATGCGCTGCCCCTCCTCCTCCATCTGCTTGGCGCGGACCATCACCGGGCCGCGAATGTCGTAGCAAACATCGGAAAGCTTGGCGGACTTGCGTATGGGTTTGAGCATGGCTTGCGTTGTTGTTTTCTGTGTCGGTTAGGGGGCACGCGGCCCCAAGCAGCAGGCCGTCCTTACGAAACATATCCTTGATGCCGCGCACCACCTGAGGCCCGCGCTTACAAACAACATGATATCCGATGCCGGCCATAACATAAAATGACACCGATTAATCAATAACTTAGCTTCGCCTCTTTCATGCTCGACGGAAGGGATGAATAGGCGCCGTCAGCGCTTGCGTCGGTCGAGGTAAAAACGGATCGCGAGGGGTGCAATTCCGAGCAAAACCAGCGAGCCGATCAATTCCGGCGACAACAGTCCGGCCAGTGAATCGATGCGAGCAATCTGGGTGCCCGCATTGACGAGCAGAATGGTTTCCAACAACATGCCCGTCTGGCTCGCCCAGAAAAACGTGGACACGCGTATCGGCGTCAAGCCCATCACCAGGTTGATAACCGAATACGGAAAAACCGGAATCAGGCCAAGCGAAATCAGATAAAACGCGCCGTCCCGCTCTATGCCCGTGTTGAACGCCACCAACTGGCCGCCGAAACGGCGCTGCACCCAGTCGCGCAACAAGAAACGCGATGACAGGAAGGCGATGGTGGCGCCAAACACCGATGAGAATGAAACCAGCACCGTTCCCCAGAGGACACCGAAGATCGCGCCCGCACACAGCGTTAGCAGCACGGTTCCCGGAATGGACAGCGCCACCACCGTCATGTACAGCAGCGCCGCCATGGCGGCCGCCCGCAAAGGATTGGCGCCGGCATAGCGCGCGAGCTCGTCCTGGTGGGCCTTGAAAAATTCCAGGTTCAGGTAGCGATCAAGCCCGAGCACAAAGTAGCCCCCTACCAGCGCCGCCGCGACAACCAGGAGCGCTATGCGACGTGCTGTTGCCGACTTGAACGCCGCTGTCACCGACTAGAAATACGATTGCAAGCTGCCGCGCCGGCGAATGTCCAGCGTCGCGCAGTGAAACCCCCCGCCGAACATCTTGTAGTTCATGAATGGCAGCGGAATCGGCTCAAAACCCCAGCCCTTGAGCGCGGCAATCATCGACACTTGTGACTCTTCGCAGATAACGCGCTTTTCGTCGAGCTTAAGCATATTCAGGCTGATCCACTTGCTGACCAGGGAGAGATAAAAGCGCCAGCTTGAATTGATCGGATCGGGCTGCGGCGCAACGAGAATCTGCCAATCCTTGAGCACCTTTGGCAGACGGGTGACATCCACAAACTCCGGATTGATCAGCACCTTGCCCGGTCCAAGCGGCACAAAAGTCGTGTCAATGTGCATGGGCTGGGTACAGCGCGTCTCGATTTCATGCAGGCGGTAGCCATCGCCAAGGTGGCGGCGCAGCCACTCCACCCCACGCTTATTGGTCACGTTGCTGCGGGTGTAAAAAAGGTCACGCCCGCAGCGCGTGAAGTCGGCGGCATCAAACAGCGGCTCGGCCTCGGTAAGCATGTAGCGCATTGGCTCACCCTGCTTGGGTGGCGTATAGGAGTAGTCGTAGGCCTTGTCATCGAGCATCGGTTTGGGTGCGGAGGTCCAGCGCGCACCCTGGTCAAAATACTCGTTGAGCAGCGTGCGGTAAGCGTAGACCTCAAAATACCTGGAGCGCCAGGCCATCGGCGTTTCGATCATGTCGTTGCCGACGATCAGAATCCCGTCGCGCGGGCTGGCCGTGCAAAAACCCTTTGAGCTCCAGAAGGGTGTTTTTGCGTTGTAATGAAAGTCCACCGGATCCGGACGGCGCACCTTGATACCTTCGCGCTCGAGCAGGCGGGCCAGACCCTCCAGTTCGCGCTTGGCCGGATCGGTGATGATTTTGGGATAGCGCATGCCGGCCAGCGGACGGTAAAGACGCGCCGCCACCGATGGCAGGTTGCCGGTAAAAGTAATGTGATTGACCGGGATGGTGGCGTGCTCAAGGCTGCCCACGATCACTTCTTCAAGCGGATCCCATTCGTTATGGGAATTTACCGTGCAGCCGGAAATAGCAACCGGAGTCTGGGGCGATGCGGCGTTCAAGGATTCGGACATTATAGTTTTGGCGACAACACCATCAAGGGATCAAACAGCAGGAACCCTTGATTATACTGGCAATAAATTTCACAAGGAACCTCTGGCCGTGTCCAGGGAAATTGACTTCGGAAAAACACACTGCCATCCCGCAGTGCGAAGAATCAGCTCGCGGCGACGATGCAAACGCCCAGCATAATGATGCCGATCCCGACCAGTCGCGCGGACGACACCGCCTCGCCAAACAGCAGACGGGCCGCCAGGGCGTTAAAAATGTACCCGATCGAAACCATAGGGTAGGCAATGCTAACCTCGACCCGCGACAGCGCAAGAATCCAGACCATTACGCCGGCTACATAGCAACCGACACCCGCGACAACGCGCGGATCGAAAGCAAGCCTGAGCCCAGCTGAAACAATATTGCCGGCGCTGAACGCGAACACGCCCACCCGATTGGTCCCGGCCTTGAGGAATAGTTGTCCGGCGGCGCCCAGCAGCACGCCAACCAGAATCAGCATGAACTCAGTGCCGCTCACGGTCTGTGCACAACAACGCGCCGCGCATCGGTGGCGATAACACGCATAGGCACACCGGCCTGCTCAAATTCGAAAAAGACCTGCGGCGGCATGATGGCGAGCGCGTAGGCCTGCGCCACCCAAACTTGTTTGAACGTGTCGTAGTCCGGGATATAGCCTTGCGGCTCCTGCTCAATTCCAAAGGCCAGCTCGCCTTTGTATGCCACCAGTGTAAAGGTGCGCTTGATATAAAACGGCAAAGTGAGGTCATGCATGCCGACACTGTAGAAGGGCACGCCCGGCTTAAGGAAGGGCTTTATTTTTTCGGCGATGTGGACCGCCGAATAGGCCGGCGACAGGGCTTCCGCCCCGGTCACGAGCAACTGACCGGATACCAAACCGCACATTGCGAGCACGATGACACCCCGCTGCGTCATGCTGGCACGAAATAGAAACACACTTGCAAGTGCGGCGACGAGCCACAGTCCGGCTGCCGCGAGCACCCATGGCACATAAGCGGCGTAGAGCGCCTGTGGCGTTTCAGCATTTCCCCAGCGCCCCACTGCCGATGAAAAATACGCCGCCGCAACGGCCAGTATGACGCCGGGGATCCCATGCCAAAACAGGGCCCTGCTGCTCATCGTCGCCAGTTGCCGCCCCATCAGCAAGGCCAGCGCCGGAAGTATGGGAAGGACGTAAAGCGTCAGCTTGGATTTAGACACGGAAAAAAACACGAACACCAACAGTATCCAGATGACAAGAAATCGTCCCGGCTCAAATTCACGCCGGTCTGCAGTGGCGCGCTTCCAGGCGGACACGAGCGCCTGCGGCAGCAGAGTCACCCAGGGCAGTATGCCCAGAAACAGAATCGGCAGGAAATACCACCAGGGTTGGAAGCGTCCGTGCTCGGTGCTGGCGAACCGACCGAAGTGCTCATGGATGAAAAAGAAATGAAAGAATTCCGGATTAACGAGGGTAACGGCGATGAACCAGGGCGCGCCAAGTGCAAAGAAAAGAGTCAGCCCGGAGACGAGGTGCAGGCGCCGCCACATTGCCCAATCGCTTTGCGTTAGCGTGTAAACAACGAGCGTCGCACCGGGCAGCACCAATCCAATCAGCCCCTTGCTCAGCAGCGCCAGCGCAAACGCAGCCCAGGCAAGATGCATCCAAAGCCAGTTCTCACGCGAACTGGCCGTCGGCTGCTGCGCCAGCACAAAGCCGATCACGCCAAGATTCATGAAAAACGTGACACCCATGTCGAGCGTAATAATGTGTCCCGCAACAACGTAAAGCACGCTGCTCGCCAGAATCAAGGCCGCGTACGTGCCCGTCTGTGTGCCAAACAAACGCCGGCCAGCGAAAAAAACGAGCGCAATTCCGAAAAATCCGGTCAATGCGTTCCACAGTCGCGCCGTCCAGATATGCTCGCCAAACACGGCAAAAGCGGCGGCAGTCGCCCAATATTGCAGGGCCGGCTTTTCAAAGTACTTGAGTGCATTCAGGCGCGGCGTCAACCAGTCGCCGGCGGCCAGCATTTCGCGCGGAATTTCGGTGTAACGCCCTTCGTCGGCTTCGGCGAGATTGCGTAAATCCAGGTTGACGAACCACAAGAGCGCAACAACAGCGAGCAGCCAGGCGATATGCGACTTCGAAAAAAAACTTCCGGCATTCGGCATGCAACTGACCCGGTCAGGAATCGGCGGGCACATCGCCGTCACCGATCCATGCGTCAAACAGTGTGTAGGCCACCGCGAGCACAACCGGACCGACGAAAATACCCACCAGTCCGGCGGACAGCAAACCGCCGATCACGCCTGCAAGAATCAGCAGCAGAGGCAAATCGGCCCCCATGCGGATGAGCATGGGCCGCAGCACGTTATCCAGACTGGTGACGATCACTGTCCATACCAGCAAAAACGTACCCCACCCGGATTGATCGCTCCAGTAAAGCCATACCACTGCGGGTACCAGGACCAGGGAGGGGCCCAGTTGCGCAATGCACAGCATGAACATCACGGCGGTAAGCAAAAACGTCAACGGCACCCCCGCCACGGCTAGGCCTATCCCGCCAAGCACAGATTGGACCGCGGCGGTAATCCCGACCCCCAGAGCCACTGCGCGTATCGCATCTCCGGCAAGACCAATGGCGGACTCGCCTCGCGCGCCACCCAGTCGATGGCCAAAGCGCCTTATCGCGGTTGCGGCGTCCTCGCCGCTGGCATACATCATGGCGCTGAGGGCAACGGTAAGGAGGAACTGCGCGACCACGATGCCGATTCCGCCCACCTCGGCAGCCACCCACTTGGCTGTGCTACCGGCGTAAGGCGCTAGCTTGGCCACAAGCTCATGCATCCCGGTGTCGGCAAGACGATGCCATGCCTTGGCCGCCTGCTCCCCCACAAACGGCAGCTCTCCAACCCAGGCTGGAGTGGGCGGCACGTGAAACTCCGACAGTGACCTCAACCACTCCTTGATGTTTTCGGCGTTGCCAAGAATGGTGGCGATGGCCAGCAACAAAGGCACAACGAACAACAGCAGCACGAGCAAGGTCATGACCAGCACTGCAAGACTGCGCCTTCCCCAAAGCCGGTGCTGCACCCGGAGCATCACCGGCCAGGTCGCGACAACAATCATCGTCGCCCATATTATCGAGGGTAAAAATGGGGCGAGGATCCACAACGTTGCGACGATCAATCCGCCGATAAACAGCACTGACAGAGTAGTACGGGTGAGATCTTGCTTGATTGGGCTCATCGTCAAGGTTTCAGGCCGAAGCCGTCAGAAATCGAATTCAATTGTTCCCGATGTTATCCCAGGCCGGTGACGGGTGACTCAAAAATCGAATCCACACACATTCCACACCAGTAGTGTCCGGTTAAATGGGTGTTAATTTGCTTGAAAGCCAATACTGGCGCGGCTTTACAGCCGATTTTGCTTGGTGCCGATTTGAACCTTGAATCCTCATTTTTGTGTAGTTTCCCTCCGGTGAAATCCCCGGGGGT
>JANXRV010000036.1:0-3274 GCA_025356665.1 Pseudomonadota bacterium | reverse complement strand
TCAAATCTTCAAAGATATTTGCAACATCGCCCCGATATGCGCTTGGCTTGTGATGCAAACAGCGCGTCAATGCTGATCACAGAAAACCAACCAGGAGAAAACACCATGGCCACCACCAGCAACGCATTCACGGTCGACGAGATCGGGTTCATCCAGATCGCAATGACCAAGGTCCTCGCCGCCGCAGCACGCGGCGAGATCGACCTCAACCGACTGGCCCGCGAGGAACTCGCCGCGCGAGGACTCGACGACAGGGGCGTCTGGGTCGGGTTTGACCGCGCCAAGCAACACCACAAGGTCTGAGGGCCACAACGATGGACGCCAAGACCCTCGACCAACTGTTCCAGCAAATCGCGCTGGACCATCTTTTTATCGACACCCTCGAAACGCGCCACAGCGACCGGCTCGACTTTCACGAGGTGAGCGTGTGGGGCATCAAGAGCGCGCTGCTGGCCGCGTTCGATGCGGGCAGACACGCCGCCTGCGCAAATCCATCACCACCACCACAACCCCAATCAGGAGATCAAACATGACCACGCAACTCAGTGCTTCGCAACACGCCATCCTCGCGCACGCCATCCACCACAGCGATGGCAAACTCAACTGGTTCCCCGACAACATCAAGGGCGGCGCACGCAAGAAGGTGCTCGATGCGCTTTTTAATCGCGCCCTGATCACCCCGGACGGCAGCGACTGGTCGGTTGCCGCTGAGGGCTACGACGCGCTCGGTATGCCACGCCCTGCGCCAACACGCGGTCCGATCACACTTGCCGCACTCGACGCGGTGATTGCCAACGCCGAGGCGGCGCATGCCGAAGCACCCAAACCCCGCACACGAGAGAACAGCAAGCAGGCGCAAGTGCTCGCGATGTTGCGCCGACCAGAAGGTGCGACGCTTGCGCAAATTTGCGCATGCACCGAATGGCAACAGCACACGGTGAGGGGGGCGTTCGCAGGCGCGTTTAAAAAGAAGCTCGGCCTCACCATCGACTCCACCAAAGAAGCCGGTGGCGAGCGTATTTACCGCATCGCCGGTTGATGGAGGCGACCATGCAACTCATCACCATCCTCCAATCCCTGCGTGAACTCCCGCGCCCCCTCAGCGACGAAGAGAATCTATACCTTGATCACATCACAGATGAAATCCGACGTGCGTCAAGCGACGCCGCCCGATGGCGCATCCTTGAGCGCGAGGGCATCCACCGGCCTGACGTGATGGCCTTTGATCATGACATCCTTGCCACGCTCACCACGTTACGTTGCGCAACGATGAACTGATCATGACAACCATGACCATCACCATCGAGCGCACTCCGCGCACCCTGCAATTTGATGGCGCTGCCATCGATGTCGAGGAGTTGAGCATCCGGTTGCCTTTTGCCCGTAAACCTGCCGACCTCAGCGAGGTGGGGGGCGCTGGCAACTACAAAGTGTTCGTGACCGAAACGCGGGAGATGACGCCTGCGGAGTTCGATGCCTTTGCCAGTCAACTTCTCAAGTCACGCGACTGGCTCAATGGCAAGGGCGGCTACTTTGAGGACGGCAGGCTCTGCGTTGAGATCCGCGCCACCGGCAGACCCCTCCTGTACGTCGACCCCTCTGGCGGAGATTTTGGTCGCTATGTCGGACGTCTTGGCTAAATCGTTGAAGGCCACCCCGTCACTTTGACGGCTTGCTTGCTTGCCGGTGTAATCCTGGAAGCGCCGAATAATCACATCGACGTACTTCGGATCCAATTCCATCAACCGTGCGCGGCGTCCCGATTTTTCGCAGGCGATGATCGTAGTGCCGGAACCACCGAACGGGTCGAGCACGATGTCGCGCGTCTTGCTGCTGTTCCTCACCGCACGCTCCATCAACTCCACGGGCTTCATGGTTGGATGAAGATCGTTCTTGTGGGGTTTCTTGATCTGCCACACGTCGCCCTGGTCGCGCGCACCGCACCAGTAGTGCTGTGAGCCATCCTTCCAGCCGTACAGAATCGGCTCGTACTGGCGCTGGTAATCGGCGCGGCCCATCGTGAAGGTGTTCTTTGCCCAGATCACGAAGGTGGACCACTTGCCACCAGCGGCACGGAATGCCGATTGCAGCGTGTCCAACTCCGATGAACTCATCGCGATGTAGACCGCGCCCTTGGTGACCGCCAGAATGTTCTGACAGGTCGCAAGCAGGAATGCGGAGAACCCTTCGCCCATGTTGTCGTTCAAGATCGGTCGGTGGGTGCCGCGCAGTTTGTCCTTGGCGGTGTTTGAATAATTTACGTTGTAAGGTGGATCCGTGACCGTCATATCGGCCAACTCATCACCCAGCAGGGCTTTGTAATCCTCTGCCTTGGTGGCGTCGCCACACAGCAGTTTGTGCTCGCCGAGCAGCCACACATCACCGGATTTAGAGATGGCCGACTCGGTAACCTCAGGCACAGCATCGTCATCGGTCAGACCTTCCTGGTCACCATCACCGGCAATCAATTCAGTCCATTCGTCCTCGGTAAAACCGGTCAACTCGAGATCGAAACCGGCATCCTGCAATTCGGTTAGTTCCAGGCCCAGCAACTCATCGTCCCACTCCGCCCACGTCGCCGAGCGATTGGCCAGCAAGCGAAACGCCTTGATCTGGGCCGGGCTCAGGTCATCGGCCAGCACCACCGGAACGGTGGCAAGGCCCAGCTTGCGCGCGGCTTTTAGCCTCAAGTGACCATCGACCAGTTCGCCGCTGCTCTTGGCGACAACTGGAATTCGAAAGCCAAATTCAGTGATGACGGAGGCCATCTGCTCAACGGCGTGGTCGTTCTTGCGCGGATTTCTCGCGTAGTCAATCAGTTTGTCCGTCGGCCAGTGCTCTACTTGCAGCTCAGTCATGGGCCACCGCCTGCATTTGGCGCTCGAGTCGAAGCGCATCGAAGGCTTGTCCGGTGACGGCCAGGGTGACGACCGCAGCGGGGAAGTTCTGCTGAAAGCGCTTCACCGCCACGTCCACGTATTCGGGGGCGATCTCCACCGCACGGCACCGACGACCCGTGCGCTCGGCAGCCAGCAGCGTCGTGCCACTTCCGCAGAAGGGTTCGAACACGATGTCGCCCTCATCGGTGTAGGAATTGAAAACGAATTCGGGCAGCGCCACCGGAAACACGGCCGGGTGATCGATGTCCTCACCGATCTTGCCCTTGTGGCGCATGATGCGAATGACGCTGTCGGGGATGCGTTTGTCTTGGGTCGGTGTGCCAGCATGTGACCAGCCGCCAACTTCGCCATCTTTTTTACGCATGGCGGTCGAT
>JANXRV010000021.1:0-43391 GCA_025356665.1 Pseudomonadota bacterium | reverse complement strand
CCACGAAATACCTCACCAACTACCTCGGATGGTTTAGAGTTCTCGACCGGTCGCCCCGCTTCAGCCCCGATCCCGCACGGTTGCTCGCTCTGGCGGTCAGAGCATGAGTTCAACAACATCATTCGCTAAATGAGCCAAATTATTGGAAGCTAAGGCAGCCCTCATCTGAACCATACGAACCGTAAGCCATCAAGGAGGAATCATTGACAGGCCTCACCTTCATCCCAATCCTGCGCGCGGGCCGCAACACAAAACAAAAGGCCGCCCGGAGGCGGCCTTTTTGATTGCAGACGACCGCTGCTCAGGCTGCTGCGACCTGCTGGATTCCGGCAAGCGTCCATCCGGATCCGCCTGAAACCGGCTTTTGCAGGTTCCAGACTTCCTCGAAGGGTGCGGCAATCGTTTCGCCGTCGTCTTTGATCATGCCGGCGAAGCGCACGCTGGCGACGTGCATCGCGTTCTCGGTGACGACCTCAAGCAAGTCGGCGGCGAGGGTGACGACCTCGGTGCGTTGTTTGGCGCCAAAGCGCGAGTCGATCTGCGACTTGAACATCGTGAACATCTCGTCGGTGCTCATGTCGCGCAGCGTCTCGAGGTCGCCGGTGTCATTGGCTTGTTGCAGGTTCATGAAGGATAGCTTGGCTTGCTTCACAAAACCGGAGGCGTCAAAGCCGGCGGGAATGTTGGGCTGGAACTGACTGCGGAAGTCAGGACCGCCTGTGCCGGCGTTGCCGGTCATTTGCGACGGCGGCGGTGCGGCCACGGTCTCCTGGCCCATCATGTTGTAGTTGCTTGGGCCGCCTGCAGGCTGCATTGGCGCGCGTGACTTCATGAAGAAGCGCATGGCCAGCATCACGGCGCCGAAGGCGAGCAGGCCCATCAGCAGCGCGCTCAGGATGCCGCCCATTCCACCCAGTCCGCCCATACCACCTTGCGAGAACAGGTAGCCGAGGCCAACACCGGCGGCGAGGCCGGCCAGGGGGCCGAGCCAGCGGTTGCCGGCGGGTGCGGCTGCGGGTGTCGCGGCCGGGGTCGCGGGTGCGGCGGCGCTCTGTGCCGGGGTAGCGGACTTTTGCGGGGTGGCGCTCTGGCGTTGCATGCCGGTGCTGCTGCCGCCGCCAAGGCGTTTGGCCGCTTCGGCGTCGATGGGGGCGAGACCGATACCCACCATTACGGTAAGCGCGATCATGATCCAAGTTTTCATTTCGTTTCCTCTTCTTTCAGTAAGTGCTTTTATATACTGGTTTTGTGTTGCGGTTTGATGATTGTTTTCACCAGTTCACGATGACTAAGGGTCTTCACGGTGTTTTGTTCTTCAACAATCAGTATTTAGTATTTAGTATTTGAAGCCACGATGCAGCGCCACCACTCCAGCGCTCAAATCATTGTATCTGACATCTTCCAGCCCTACTCGTTCCATCATTAACTTTAATGTTTCCTGGTCTGGATGCATGCGGATCGATTCGGCGAGGTACCGGTAGCTGTCGGCATCGCCGGCGATTTTGCTGCCCAACCAGGGCAGGGCGGTAAAGGAGTACCAGTCGTAGGCCTTTTCCAGCGGTTTCCAGACTTTGGAGAACTCCAGCACCAGCACGCGGCCGCCGGGGCGCAGCACGCGTGTCATTTCGGCCAGCGCGGCCTCTTTGTGCGTCATGTTGCGCAGGCCGAAGGCGACGCTGACACAGTCAAAGTAATTGTCGGGGAAGGGCAGGTGCTCGGCGTCGCATTGCACCGCCGGGGCGATCACGCCATCGTCGATCATGCGGTTGCGGCCGACCGCGAGCATGCTGCCGTTGATGTCGGTGAGCCAGACCTGTCCGGTGGCGCCGGCGCGCCGGGTAAAGGCGCGCGACAGGTCGCCTGAACCGCCGGCCACATCGAGTACGCGGCTGCCTTCGCGCACGCCGCTTTGCGCCACGGCCTGCGCCTTCCATAGCCGGTGCAGGCCGCCGGACATCATGTCGTTCATGAGGTCGTACTTGCCCGTGACCGAGTCAAAGACTTCGGCGACCTTTTTCGCCTTGTCTTGTTCGTCCACGGTTTTAAAACCGAAATGGGTCTGTCCGGACATGGTCTGGTCTGTCGGTTGGCCGGGTTATTTGCAACCGGCACTGGCGCCGGCGCTGGTGCTATCGACTTCGCGGCTGGCGCCGGCTTGTTCGAGGCGCTTGAGGTATTGTTGCCACAAGCTGTCCTGATTGGCGCCCAATTCGTACAGATAGTCCCAAGAGTAAATGCCGGTGGCATGGCCGTCGGAGAAGGTCGGTTGCACGGCATAGCTGCCGACCGGATCGAGGGCGGTGATGCCGACCTTGATCTTGCCCGTCTGCAGCACTTCCTGGCCGGGGCCGTGGCCGCGCACTTCGGCCGAAGGCGAGTGCACGCGCAGGAATTCGTAGCCCAGCCGAAAGTTTTTGCCGTCGGGAAAGGCGATTTCCATCACTTTTGACGCCTGATGTAGTTTGATTTCAGTTGGAATCGGCGAATCTTTGACCAAACCGGCCATTTAATGCCCCTAAAGCGTATTTTCAAGCGCCTATCATAGCGTGATCTGCCTCCGCGACACGGCCTCACATTGAGTTTGTTCGCCATATCTGCAAGCGGGCGTCAGCCGGATAAAAAACGTCGACGATGTAACATGAGTGTCATGTGCATTTCGTAGAATTGTCACAAGCTAATAACCGGATTTTCATTTCCCTATGTCTGCCAATATTCTGGTCGTTGAAGACGAACCCGCGATACAGGAACTGATTGCGCTCAACCTAGAGCACGCCGGCCATCGGGTGCTGCGCGCCAAGGATGCCGAACACGCCCAGAATCTGGTGCGCCACGCCCTGCCCGACCTGGTGTTGCTCGACTGGATGTTGCCGGGGCAATCGGGTGTCATGTTCGCGCGTGCCTTGCGTGAGGATGAGCGCACCAAGTCCATCCCCATCATCATGCTGACCGCACGCGGCACCGAGCAGGACAAGGTGGCGGGACTGGAGTGCGGCGCCGATGATTTTGTTACCAAGCCGTTTTCACCGCGCGAACTGCTCGCGCGCATCAAAGCGGTGTTGCGCCGGCGTGCGCCGCAACTGACCGACGAGCCGGTTGAAATTGCCGGACTCAAGTTGAATCCGGGCACACACCGCGTCAGTGGCGGCGGCACGCCACTGGAACTTGGTCCGACAGAGTTTCGGCTGCTGCATTTTTTGATGACCCACACCGAGCGCGTGCACAGCCGCGCGCAACTGCTCGACCAGGTCTGGGGCGACCATGTGTTTGTCGAGGAGCGCACGGTGGACGTGCATATCCGGCGCCTGCGAAAATCCCTTGAGCCGAGCGGACATGACCGCCTGGTGCAGACGGTCAGGGGCACCGGCTACCGTTTGGCCGACGGCGATTGACCGCGTCCATGCGGCGTAAAATGGCCGGCATGACCGGCCATTTTTCTTTTGCAGCGCGGATGCGTGCGCACCTGTTGCGCCGGCGCGTCCGGTGCCCGCGGCTATGAACACGATCTGGCTGCGCACGCTGGCGATGCTGGCTGTTACGCTTGTCGCGGCACTGCTTGCCTGGCACACGCTCGGGCATTTGCCAGCCTTGGTGATTGTGGTGCTGGGCCTTGGCCTGCTGCTGACGCGGCACATCGTGAACCTGCGCGCGCTGGTGAATTGGCTCAAGAATCCGCAGTTGCTGCCGGTGCCGCAGGGCAGCGGTGCGTGGGAGCGGGTGTTCACCGCGCTGTACAAGTTTGTGCGCGCGTCCGACCAGCAGCAGCAGCGTTCGACCGGCGCGCTGGCGCGTTTTCGCAAGGCTTTCCAGGCCCTGCCCGATGGCGTGATCGTGCTCGATGCCGACGACCGTATCGAGTGGTGCAACCCGATCGCCGAGCGTGATTACAGCCTCAACATCGCAAAAGACGCCGGCCAGCCCATCGTTAATCTGGTGCGCCAGCCCGATTTTGTTGCCTATATGCAGGCCGGTGATTTTACCGAGCCGCTGGTGATGCGGCTGCAGCGCGGCGAGGCGCTGGTGTTTTCGGTACGCGCGGTGCCCTATGGCCAGGACCAGAAGCTGCTGCTCTCGCGTGACATCACACAGGTGGAGAAGCTTGAGATCATGCGGCGCGATTTTGTTGCCAACGTGTCGCACGAACTGCGGACCCCGATCACCGTCGTGAGCGGTTTTCTCGAGACGCTTGCCGACGGCAAGCTGCGGCTCGACGAGGCGCGCGGCATGCACGTGATCGGCATCATGCGCGAGCAAAGCGAGCGCATGCAGCGCCTGATCGAGGACTTGCTCACCTTGTCGGCGCTAGAGTCGAGCTCGTCGCCGGCGAGCGAGGCGCCGATCAACATGACGCGGCTGCTCGATTCACTGGTCGAGGAGGCGCGCGCGCTTTCAGCCGACCGGCACGGCATCGTCGTTGATGTGGCGGCGCCCGACTGGCTCGATGGCAATGAAACGGAGTTGCGTTCGGCCTTTGCCAACCTGATCAGCAACGCCATCCGCTACACGCCCGATGGCGGGGCGATCCATCTGGCCTGGGAGCGGCGCGCAGACGAGGCAATTTTTTCCGTGCGCGACAGCGGCATAGGCATAGACCCGCGCCATATTCCGCGCCTGACCGAGCGCTTTTATCGCGTTGATTCGAGCCGTTCGCGCGAAACCGGCGGCACCGGGCTTGGCCTTGCCATTGTCAAACATGTGTTGACACGTCACCAGGCGGTGCTGGAAATTCGCAGCGTCGCCGGTGAGGGCTCGACGTTCTCGGCGCTGTTTTCGGCGCGGCGTGTCAGGGCTGATGCGCCGGCCGGTGCTCCGCTTGGCGCCGTGCGGTGAAGTTGGCTCGATCGTAATCGCTGCCACGGCCGAGCAAGCCGAACAGGCTCACCACAAACGATTTCTCAGCGAGGTGTATTTCGATTTCGCGGCTGTTCTGGTACCAGCCCGCGGGCAACACCAGGCTGGGCGCGAGGCCGGGCGCGACCGGCAACAAAAACGCCTGCGAAAAAGGCGTCTTGTGCGCCGGGTCTGCGGGTTTGATGCGCACCATGCAGGCACGGGCGATGCCGGGCAGGGCGTGCGCACCGATTTCGACGCTGTTGTCGTGCCCGGCCACCAGCCAGCGCACTTCGGCGAGGATCAGGTGTTTTGCACCCTGCGGCCGCAAGGCCACCAGTTGCCGGTGCTGCAGTCGGGCGCCTGCGCCCTTGCGGCGCATTCTGAATCCGGTCGCGCTCTCATCCAAGGTTTCCCATTGCTCGAGCATCGGCGCCGCCTGCCGGGCAGCGGCCTTCTCGGCCGTCCCCAGCGCATGTTGAAAGATATGCAAGTGCTCGGCATCGCGGCGCGAATAGTCCCACTGTGTGAGGCCGGATTGAAAAGGTTTCCCGCTCAGGGCGAAGTGGATGGCGGCAAAGCCGCTTATCAGTTCGGTCGGGGCCATTTGTAGCCGGCGCGGGAATTGCCGCGCCTTGGGCGCCTCGGTCCAGGCCTGCACTAGCTGCGACAGCAACTCCCCGCAGGCGGGCTGTACGCAATCGATGCCAAGTCCGATCTCAGCGGGGAACGCGCCGTCAGCGAGCAGTCGCTGACGGCCCTTGAGGCTGCGCGCCAGTTCGGACATGTCGAGATAGCGAAGCGAGGTGTTGGACCCGGCTATGGGGGCGCCGACCCATTGCGGGCCGTCGCTTGCGCTCATATCGATGCAGTTTGCACCATCGCGTTCGACGGATGTGGTGATGCGCGGTTTGTGTGACCAGCGGTAGGCCCAGCGACGCGTGAACATGAATTCGCGGCTGGACAGGCGGTAAGGCTGGGCAAGCTGTAGCAGCACCGGGCGCAAGTAAGTCGAGGTGCAGGTTCTTACCGCGCCGGCGCTCAAGCCGACATTGAGATTGGCAAAGCCACGCGTTTCGGCGGTGGTGTGGAGCTCGTGCATCAACTGCCACAGGTCGGGATCGACTTCACGGCGTGCCAGCCAGAACGTGGCGAGCAGTTCACCGGTGGCTTCGATCGAGCGCTGGCAGAGTAAGGCCAGGCGGCCCGACAGTTCCGGATGCGTGTCTTTGAGTGCGACGCGAAAAAGCCGGCGGTAGCCGCGCATTACGGCGCGCCACAAATCGTAGCTTTGCTCGAATGCGGTGTTTTCCAGATGGCCAAGCGGCAGCGCTTTGGCGAGGAATTTTTTCGCCAGTTCCTCCTGTGCGGCGGCTAGCGGTTTGCGCAGGCGCTCGAGGATGTCGAGGTAGGCGAGGTGTCGCGGTGGAGCCTCTTCCAGCGCCTCGATTAGCAGGGTGAGTTCATGGCAGGCCTGACGCGGGTCGGACAGGTAGGCTTTGGCCAGCCAATCCTCGCAACTCTTGAGGTCGGATAGTAGGGGTCGGCTTGCGGGGAGGAAATCGCTTTGGTTCATGGCGCCTCCAGAGCCCGGGAGCGGGCTGGGAAATAGATGACATCAGGCTTGTGACACCCGGCCGTCAAGATTATGACGAAGTCATATTGCCGCTTTGGCAGGGGTGCGGCGAGGAACTATTTGGCAATTCGGCTGTAAATGGGAACTTGGGGCCTGAAGGGGACGGGCGGTGTGCCGTGGCGGGAATTACGCGTCGGGTTTCGCGTCCCGGCCAATGGGCGGGTATTCACTTTCTATCGAAGGAGACCCGCTCGAAGTCGACGCCGCGTTCAAGCAGGGTCGTCAGCATGACCTCGTGCGGCGCTTCGTGCCATACCTCGATGACGCGCTTGGCGCGGAACCACCCGCTTGGCAGCAGCAGTGAAGCGGGCGAGCGCAGCGCCGTCACTTCGGGCAGGGCGAGGGCGGGAACGAATTTTTCAGCAGCAGCGTTGATGCCGGTGGGTTTGACGGCGACCGCTTGCGGCACGCCCGGTATGATGCTGACGCCCGCTGTGATATCCATTTCACGCGTTGACAGCAGCCGGCGCACGGCGCAAAGCATGAAGTGCCGGCTGTTGCCCGGACGTACGCCCACCAGTTGCCCTTGTGCGAGCCGCATGCCCGGTTTGTCGGCGGCGCGCATCATGCGCAGTCCGGTCAGGCTTTCGTCGAGCAGCGTCCACAATTCCACGGCGTAGCCATGAATCTGGCTGTAATCGTTTTCTGCGCGCGTGGCGATGCGGCCGAAGGTGGCGATTTCCTGGCGCTCTTTGGAGCTCAGTTCCCTGGCGCTGCCCGGTTGCTTGAAGGGCAGACCAGATATGTAGTGGTGGATGCCGGCGATGCTGCAGGCGACTTGGGCCGGGTTGGAGGTGCTGCTGCGCGCCTGATCCCGGGTGTTGTTTGGTTCGCACCATTGCCGGTATAGCAGCAGCAGGGTCTTCTCGCAAAATGGCTGCACGCAATCGTCGCCGAGTTTTAGGCTTTGCGGGGTTTCGCCTTTGCGCAGCAGCATAATGCGGTTTTTCAGGCTGGCGGCCAGGCCGTCCATGCTCAGGTAGCGTGCGCGCGCACCGGACACCGCGGACAACGGCGTGCGCGAGGCGCCGGCCAAGCCTGCGAGGTTGACGCTGAGCTGCGGCAGCCCTGATGTGTTTGCTTCCGCGCTGACGGTGACTTTTTCCGTCCAGCGCTCCAGCCATTTGGCGATCATTGTGATCTGGCGCGGTGACTGTTCGTTCGGGGTGGCGAGATTAAGTAGCAGCATCCTCAGCCAGGTCTGTTTCGGCGTCGTCAGGGTCGTGGCCTGGCCGAAGGGGTCGGAGACTGCGATCTGCTCGAGGCCGCGTTCCTCTGCGAAGACGTAGAGGGCATGCGCCAGCTGCCAGTCATCTGGTTCGAGATCCTGGCAGGCCTTGTAGTACGCGTTTAGTTTTTGCGCCACGCAGTCAAGCGCACGCTGGCAGGAAATCGCGCCCTCACCGATGAGCTCGCCCGCGGCTACCGCTTCGAGGCAGTGCTGGTAGCCCTGGCCGAGTGCGTCCCACAGCGCGGTGACATTGAGGAATATCTCGCGCTCGTGTTTGGCCAGTGGTATCGCGCGAGCGGAGAATTTTTTGGCCAGTTCGACTTGGACAAAAAATATCGGCTCACGCAACAGTTCGAGAATTTTCAGCCGGACGCTTGCCGCCAGCGCGAAGGTGTTCAGTTCCTCCATGCGTGCGAGTAGCGCGCCTTGCGCCGGCGCCACGTTGATGAGGGGAAGGGTCTGCAGCCACGCCGAACAGCTTTGCGCGTCGGTGAAGCCGGGATTGTTGTCAGGGCTGGTGGTGGGAAGATTGAAAAAGCGCATGTCAGTTTGGGCGCGAAGTTTGCCGCGCACCATCGGGCTTGCGCCGTGGGAAGGCTATGACTGTCACTTTGTTCATCCCCATGAACTGGATTTTGGCCCCCGACCCCGCCCTCGCGTGGACACCAATCAAATCTTCATCAAGAAAGCATAGCAGAGCGCAGCCTAGAGTAGCACCCGTTCGATGCCACCGTTGTTGGCCGTTTCGACGTATTCGCGCATCCAGTCCGGGCCAAGCACGTTTTTGGCGATTTCGACCACGATGTAATCGGCGCTTACACCGGTGTCATCCGAGTAGCGGGCGAGGCCTTGCAGGCAGGACGGGCAGGACGTGAGAATTTTCACCTCGCCGGTGAAAACATCGTCGCGGTTTGTGCCCGGTGCAGATGCGGGCGCCGCCCGCAACGCCGCCACGCCCTTGCGCATTTCTTCTTCTTTGCGGTAGCGGATCTGCGTAGAGATGTCCGGGCGCGTCACCGCCAGCGTGCCCGACTCGCCGCAGCAGCGCTCGTTCTGCTTCACGCCACCGCCCATCAACTGGTTGACGACCTTCATCGGCTGGTGCGTCTTCATCGGCGTGTGGCAGGGGTCGTGATACATGTAGCGCACGCCGGCGACGCCCGCGAGCTTGACGTCTTTTTCCATCAGGTACTCGTGGATGTCCAGCAGACGGCAGCCGGGGAAGATCTTGTCAAACTCGTATTTCTGCAACTGATCCATGCAGGTGCCGCAGGATACGATCACCGTTTTGATGTCGAGGTAATTGAGCGTGTTGGCGACGCGGTGGAAGAGCACGCGGTTGTCGGTGGTGATGCTCTGGCCCTTGGCGTGATCGCCCGCGGCCGTCTGCGGATAGCCGCAGCACAGGTAACCGGGCGGCAGCACGGTTTGTGCGCCGACGTGATAGAGCATGGCCTGGGTGGCGAGTCCGACCTGGCCGAACAGGCGCTCCGAACCGCAGCCGGGGAAATAGAACACCGCCTCGGCGTCCTCGGCCGTGCGCCTGGGATTGCGGATGATCGGAACGACTTTGTTGTCCTCGATGTCCAGCAGCGCGCGTGAGCTGCGCTTGGGCAGTCCGCCGGGCATGGGTTTGTTGATGAAATGGATCACCTGCGACTTGATGGCCGGTTTGCCCACACTCGATGGTGGGCGGCGCGTCTGCCTGCGCGCGACGCCCAACATGCTGGCCACGCGGTAGGCTGCGCGCTGCACTTTGAACCCCCACTCGATCATTACGGTGCGCACCAGCTTGATGGTGTTTGGGTCGGTGGCGTTGAGAAAAAACATCGCCGCCGCTGTGCCGGGGTTGAACCGTTTTTTGCCCTGCTGGCGCAACAGGTTGCGCATGGCGATGGAGACGTCGCCAAAATCGATATCCACCGGGCAGGGGTTGGCGCACTTGTGGCAGACGGTACAGTGGTCGGCAACGTCGCTGAATTCGTCAAAGTGACGGATTGACACGCCGCGCCGCGTTTGTTCCTCGTACAAAAACGCCTCGATCAGCAGCGAAGTGGCGAGGATCTTGTTGCGTGGCGAGTAGAGCAGGTTGGCGCGCGGCACGTGGGTCGCGCACACCGGTTTGCATTTACCGCAACGCAGGCAGTCTTTGATGGAGGCCGAGATATTGCCGATTTCGGACTGTTCCAGGATCAGCGATTCGGCGCCCAGCAGATTGAACGAGGGCGTGTAGGCGTTGCGCATGTCGCCGCCGGGCAGCAGCTTGCCGGCGTTGAAGCGACCCTCCGGATCGACTTGTTCCTTGTAGGCGCGGAAGGTCTCGATTTCCCCTGGTTCGAGAAATTCCATCTTAGTGATGCCAATGCCATGCTCGCCCGAGATTACGCCGCCAAGGGACTTGGCCAGTGCCATGATACGAGCGACGGCGTGGTTGGCCGCCTGCAGCATTTCGTAGTCGTCGGAGTTGACCGGGATATTGGTGTGCACGTTGCCGTCGCCGGCGTGCATGTGCAGCGCGACAAAAACGCGGCCCTTGAGCACCTGCTTGTGCAGCCCGTCCAGCCCCTCAAGAATCTTACGGAACAGCACGCCGTCAAAAATAGTCTCGAATTCGGCGCGAATCTCCTCTTTCCAGGACACCCTCACGGTGTGGTTTTGCAGCAGCGAAAACACCGTGGTGGCGGCATGGGAAAGACTGGCCAATGCCGGCACGGCGCTGCGCTCTGCCTCGGCCAGGGGCGTGTCGAGGTTGGATAGCAGGTACTGCCAGCGTTGCTTCACCGTAGCGAGTACACGGCGCGCACTCTCTTGCCTGTCGCCCAGCAACTCGGCCGCCGGCAGGCCCTCGGCGTTCTGGTACAGCGGCAACTCGCCTGAGAGGTAGATATCGAGCGCGTCGAGCAGCTTGAGCTTGTTGGCGATGGACAGCTCGATGTTGATGCGCTCGATGCCGTCGGAGTAGTCGCCGAGTCGGTCCAGCGGAATCACCACGTCTTCGTTGATCTTGAAGGCGTTGGTGTGTTTGGCGATGGCGGCGGTGCGCGCGCGGTCGAGCCAGAATGTCTTGCGCGATTCGGCGCTGACGGCGATAAATCCTTCGCCGCCACGCGCGTTGGCGATGCGCACCACGTGAGATGCAGCGAGGGCCACCGCGTCATCGCTTTCGCCGACGATATCGCCGATGAGGACCATTTTCGGGCGGCCAGAGCGTCGCGCCTTGGTGGCATAGCCGACGGCCCTGAGGTAGCGCTCGTCCAGATGCTCCAGGCCGGCGAGTATGGCGCCGCCCGGACGCGTATCGAGGTAGTCCTTGATTTCGACGATCGATGGAACCGAGTCACGTACTTGCCCGAAAAATTCCAGGCATACGGTACGCGTCGACTTGGGCATGCGATGCAGGATGAAACGCGCCGAGGTGATGAGTCCGTCGCAGCCTTCCTTCTGGATGCCTGGCAGGCCGGACAAGAACTTGTCGGTAACGTCCTTGCCGAGGCCGCTTTTGCGGAATTTCGCGCCTGGTATTTCGAGCACCCTTTCGTCGACCAGCGTCTTGCCGTTTTTTTTATAGCGGCAAATTCTGAATCGCGCAGTTTCGATATCGTGGATCTTGCCCAGGTTGTGGTCGAGGCGTGTCACTTCCAGCCAGTCGGCCTGCGGCGTCACCATGCGCCAGGAGGCGAGGTTGTCGAGCGCCGTTCCCCACAGCACCGCTTTTTTGCCGCCGGCGTTCATGGCGACGTTGCCGCCTATGCACGAAGCGTCGGCCGAGGTCGGGTCGCAGGCGAAAACGAGGCCCTGTGCCTCGGCCGCTTCCATGACGCGCTTGGTTACCACACCGGCACCGCAGCGCACGGTGGCGACCGGATGCCCGACGCCTGGCAGCATCTCCAGCGCCGGCTCCGTTAGCGCATCGAGTTTTTCGGTGTTGATAACCGCCGAGTGGCGGCTGAGCGGGATGGCTCCGCCGGTATAGCCGGTGCCGCCACCGCGCGGAACGATGGTCAGGCCGAGGTCTATGCAATCGCGCACCAGGTCGGCGACCTCTTCTTCGCTGTCCGGGTTGATGACGACGAAGGGATATTCGACGCGCCAATCGGTGGCGTCGGTGACGTGCGAGACGCGTGCGAGGCCGTCGAACTGGATGTTGTCGCGATGCGTGCTGCGCGTCAGCAGGCGCATCGCTTTTTTGCGCAGCTCCCGCATCTCCTTGAACTCGCGCTCAAAGGCGTCGACCGCTGCGTGGCCTTTTTCCAACAGTGAGCCCACTTTAATGTTGCGCGCGGCGTGTTGCTCAAGCAGATCTGGCGTGAGCGGGGCTTCTGCGAGGTACTGTCCGCGACGTTTTTCTATTTCATTGAGGCGGTGGCGCATCGCCTGCACCAGTTGCGCCCGGCGTGTCGGATTGTCAAGCAGGTCATCTTGCAGGTAGGGATTGCGGTTGACGACCCAGATGTCGCCCAGCACCTCGTAGAGCATGCGCGCCGAGCGACCGGTGCGGCGCTCTTCGCGCAAGTCGAGCAAGGACAGCCAGGCTTCCTCGCCCAGCAGGCGGATGACGACCTCCCTGTCAGACAGGGAGGTGTAGTTATAGGGAATCTCGCGAAGGCGTGCAGACATTTTTAAGACGGGGAGGGGCAGAGCGCACCAAGAGGTGGAATCTTACCCCACCGCAGCGCAACATCGGGCAATACCCCTAAGACTGTGAGGGGTTGTCGGGTTCTTTTTCTGCGGCCGCGTCGGTAAATATGTCGATGTAGCTGGTATAGAAGCTGGCGAACAGCGTGGGCACCAGCGTCAACACCGCCGGGACCACGCTGTAGATCAGGATACTCGACAGCACGGCGCTGGTCGGGCGCAGCGCGAGGGCGATGATCAGCACCAGCGTGGGCATAATGCCGCCGATCACGGCGAAGGCCAGACTGTAGACCAGAAAGGCCCGCCAGTTGCGCAGCGTGGCGAAGAAGCTGTAGAAAAGCGATTGTGCCGCACTCATGCCGCGCCATGCCGCCAGTACCGGTGCAAACCAGTAGCCCATCAGCACCGGCGTATAGATCAGAGTGGCCAGGAGCAATGCCAATACCAACTGGCTTTCGGCAAGGGCTTCCTGCGTCGGCTTCTGGCCGAACAGCATCCAGCGTGCCAGCAGGCCGTTGTCCGCTAGTGCCGAACTGCCCAGCACCAGCAGGGTCGCGACCAGATAGAGCGCACCGAGCATGAGCAAGGCCCTCAGGTTCTGCCTGAATCCGGACGACAGCAGCGGCATTCCCACCGGGCGGCTGGCGGCGAGTTCGCGCGAAAACACCATGAAACTTACAGAAAAGGCCGGTATGAGGGCCGAGGTCACCATCAATCCCAGCCAAGGGCCTATCACCGGCACCACCGACACCATCAGGTTGGCGACGGCCATCATCAGCCAGTAGGCGAATACCATGGCAAACCACAGTGCCGGATTTTTGCGAAACAGCGCGAAGCCGTCGCGTACCCAATGCCAGCCTTTGATTGCGGGGACGATGTTCACAGATGGAGGCCTCAGGTGGGCAGTGCTGCGGCACCGGCGATGCGCAATTCGAGGATGCGGCGAAAATGTTCCGGATCGTGTGCGTGTGTCATTTCGCCCGGGCGCGGCAGGTAAAAATCAAACAGCCGCGACAACCAGAAGCGTAAAGCACCTGCGCGCAACATCACCGGCCAGGCGGCGCGCTCTGCGGGCGTGAAGTCGCGGCGGGCCCGATAGGCGCCGAGCAGCGCGCATGAGCGGGCCGCGTCTATGTTGCCGGTAACGTCAATGCACCAGTCGTTCAGGGTTACCGCAACGTCGTAGAGCAAGGCATCGACGCCGGCGAAGTAAAAATCGATCACGCCGCCAACACGGGGACCGTCGAACAGTACGTTGTCGCGGAACAGGTCGGCGTGTACCGGCCCGCGCGGTAGGGCATCGTGGCGGTGTTGCGATTGAAATTCGAGTTCATTGCGCAACAGTGCGGCTTTGGGCGTGTCGAGAAACGGCATCACCTGCGGCGCCGCCCAAACCCACCAATGTGGACCGCGCGGATTGTGTTGCGCCGCTCCGTAGGAGCGTCCGGCGATGTGCATGTCGGCGAGCACTGTACCGATGCTGGCGCAATGCGCCGGCGCGGGTTGCATCACCGGCTCGCCCGAGAGGCGCGTGACCAGCGCCGCCGGCTTGCCGTTGAGTTCGCCGAGCAGGCTGTTGTCCTGGTCGGCGATGGGAAGCGGGCTGGGTATGCCGTGGCGCGCCAGATGCGCCATGAGGTCGAGATAAAACGGCAGTTCACGAGGCGCAAGGCGTTCAAACAAGGTGAGGACGTAGCGCCCCTGGTCGGTGGTGACGAAATAGTTGGTGTTCTCTATTCCCGAGGCTATGCCCTTGAGAGCAACAAGGCTGCCTATGGCATAGCGTTGCAGCCAGTGGGAAAGCTGGTTTGGCGTTACTGTGGTGAAAACGGACACGAGGCAACCGGATGTGGCGGTTCAGGCCGGGCTGGATAGCCCGGTCAGGGAGGCATTAGAACTTTTCGATCTTCCACAAGGGCACGCGCAACCCGGAGTCACCCAGATGCGAACGTGTGGGCGCGCCATCGCCCAGATCCTCGCGTAATTCGTACTCTGTTCCCGAGGGCGAGGTGACGGTGACGGTTTTTTTGCCGTCTATGGAGGACGCACGTTCTTCGATCTGCTGTATGTCGCCGCGGCGGATGTTAACCGTGGGGGCGTCGACGGCAGAGTCAAAGTTGAAGCCCGGTTCGGGCGGCGGTGCCGGTACCGGATCGAATTTCGGGCGTTCCTGTGCGTACAGCGGCAGGGCTGCAGAGAGGAGGACTATGGCAAGGAAATGGCGCATATTTTGGTTCCCGATCAAGGTTTTCATTCTAACAGAACCGGGCGTTTCAGAATGCTAGAGGTTGAGGAAGGTCTCGCGCTCGGCGTGGGATGGGACGAAATTGCGTTTTTCGTAATGCTTGAAAATGGTGTCGACGATGGCGGCCGGGTCATCAATCACCTGGATCAGGTCGAGATCCTCGGGCTTGATCAGTTTTTCCGCCACCATGCGCTCGCGCATCCAGTCAAGAAACCCGCGCCAGAACGGCTCATGCACCAGGATGATGGGCATTTTTCGTGTTTTGCCGGTCTGGACGAGGGTTAGAGCCTCGGTCAGTTCGTCCAGGGTGCCGAAGCCTCCGGGCAACACCACGTAGGCCACGGCGAATTTGACAAAGCTTACCTTGCGGGCGAAAAAATGGCGGAAAGAAAGGCTGATGTCCTGATAGGTATTGGGGAACTGTTCGCGCGGCAGCTCGATGTTGAGTCCGACCGATGGCGAGCGGCCGAAATGCGCACCCTTGTTGCAGGCTTCCATGACACCGGGCCCTCCGCCGGAGATGACAGAAAACCCCGCGTCCGAGAGCAGCCTTGCGGTTTTTTCAGCCAGTTGGCAATAAGGATGATCCGGCGCGAGGCGCGCGCTGCCGAAAATGCTGACCGCCGGGCGGATCTGGTTGAGCCGTTCAGTGGCCTCGACAAATTCTGCCATAATGCCGAACAGGTGCCAGGCTTCCCGGGAAACGCTGCCCGAGGTATCCGGGAGGGACGCGGCGGCTTTGGGAATTTTTTCGCTCATGAGCTTGTTCCTGACGGGTGAATCTGCGTTGGCAAGGAAGCTGAAAGCGGCTTCTGGGGTGCAAATAGCGGGGTGCAAATAGCGCGGGTCGGAGCCGAAATTTGGCGTAAGGGTCGGCAGGAGTGTCGGCGGGTACACCTTCTGCGCACCCCCTCGGCCGCGCAGTCCTCATCTGTTCTTTCAAGCCACTGCCTTACCTTCCCACCGTTTTCTAACTGACACTGACCGCACAGTACTTAGAACTTGGATAAAACACTGCTTCTGGTAGACGGGTCGTCGTACCTGTACCGTGCCTTTCACGCAATGCCCGACCTGCGCAATGCGCATGGCGAACCTACAGGCGCGATCTACGGCGTGATCAATATGCTACGCCGCCTCAGAATCGACTACAAGACAGAATATCTCGCCTGTGTGTTCGATGCGAAGGGCAAAACGTTTCGCGACGACGCTTATCCTGAATACAAGGCCAACCGTGCGCCCATGCCCGATGATCTGGTGGCGCAGATCGAACCGCTGCACGAGGCGGTTCGCGCCCTTGGCTGGCCGTTGCTGATGATAGACGGCGTGGAAGCCGACGATGTGATCGGCACGCTCTCATGCATGGCGACGCGCGCGGGCGTCAAGACCATCGTATCCACCGGCGACAAGGATCTCACGCAACTGGTGAACCAAGGCGTGACCCTGGTCAACACCATGAGCAACGAAGTGCTCGACGAAGCCGGTGTGGCGCAAAAATTCGGCGTGCCGCCGGCATTGATCGTCGATTACCTTTCGTTGATCGGCGATACGGTGGATAACGTGCCCGGTGTTCACAAGGTCGGCCCGAAGACGGCGGTAAAGTGGCTGACGCAATACGGCAGCCTCGATGCGGTGATGGCGCACGCCGCTGAAATCAGCGGCGCGGTCGGCGAGAACCTGCGCCAGGCCCTGGACTGGCTGCCAAAGGGCCGTCATTTGCTGACGGTGAAGTGCGATGTTGCGCTGCCATCCGCCCTGCACGATCTGGCGGCAAAGGAACAGGATGTACCGACGCTTGCAGCGCTGTTCGAGCGTTACGGTTTCAAGACCTGGTTGAAGGAAGTGCAGGGCCACCCGGGCGCCGATGCGGGCGCCCCATCCGCCGCTGATGCGCCGGCTGAAAAAGTGTTCGCCGAGGATATTCCACGTCATTACGAAACCCTGCTTACCGAGGCTGATGTTCTGCGCTGGCTGGCCGTTCTGGAGGGCGCGGGTGTTGTGTCTGTCGATACCGAGACGACCGGCCTCGACCCGCTGCAGGCGCAACTGGTCGGTATATCGTTTTCAGTCGAGCCGGGCAAGGCCGCTTATCTGCCGCTTGCGCACAGCGGCCCGGGTGTCGCCGAACAGGTCGGGGTTGCGCGCGCGCTCGAATTGCTGCGCCCCTGGCTGGAGAACGCCCAACGGCACAAACTTGGGCAAAACCTCAAGTACGACCAACACGTGTTTGCGAACCACGGGGTCAGCTTGCGCGGCATTGTGCACGACACACTGCTCGAATCCTATGTGCTCGAGAGTCAGATGCGCCACGACATGGATTCGCTCGCAGCGCGCCACCTTGGCGTCAAAACCATCACCTACGACGAGGTCACCGGCAAGGGTGCGAAGCGCATCGGCTTTGACCAGGTGGACCTAGAACTGGCCACCACCTATGCGGCCGAGGACGCGGACATCACGCTGCGCCTGCATGGTGTCTTGTCGGCACAGTTGCAAGCGGATGCCAGGTTGCAGCACGTTTACGCCGACATCGAGATGCCCGCGCGCGAGGTGCTGTTTCGCATGGAGCGTAACGGCGTGCTGATCGACACCGGCTTGCTCGAAAAGCAAAGCGCCGAACTGGGCGCGAAGATGATGGCGCTGGAAAAAAAGGCTTTCGTCGAGGCCGGACAGCCCTTCAACCTCAATTCACCCAAGCAGATCGGTGAGATTTTCTTCGAACAACTCAAGCTTCCAGTGGTGAAAAAAACGCCCTCTGGCGCACCCTCGACCGACGAAGAGGTGCTGGAAAAGCTGGCGCTTGATTATCCGCTGCCCAAGACGCTGCTTGAATATCGCGGACTGACCAAGCTCAAGTCAACCTACACTGACAAGCTGCCGCGCATGGTCAATGCGCGCACCGGGCGTGTTCATACCAATTACGGCCAGGCCACGGCGGTGACCGGGCGTCTTGCCTCGAACGATCCGAATCTGCAGAATATCCCGGTGCGCACCGGCGAGGGCCGGCGCATTCGCGAGGCTTTCATTGCGCCGCCCGGCCATGTGCTGGTGTCCGCCGACTATTCGCAGATCGAACTGCGCATCATGGCCCACCTTTCGCGCGACCCTGGTTTGCTCAAGGCCTTCGCCGCGGGCGAAGACGTGCACCGCGCCACCGCAGCGGAGATCTTTAACCGCAGCATCAGCGAGGTCAGCGCGGATGAGCGCCGCGCCGCCAAGACCATCAACTTCGGCCTGATCTACGGTATGTCGGCCTTCGGCCTGGCGACACAGCTGAATCTCGACCGCACGACGGCGCAGGCTTATATTGACAGTTATTTTGCGCGCTACCCGGGCGTCAAGCGCTACATGGACGAGACCCGGGCGCAGGCGCGTGATGCGGGTTACGTTGAAACCGTGCTGGGCCGCAGGCTGTGGCTGCAGGAAATACGCTCGTCGAATCAAGCGCGCCGCCAGGGTGCGGAACGTGCCGCCATCAATGCGCCGATGCAGGGTACGGCCGCGGACCTGATCAAACTGGCGATGATCGCCGTGCAGGGCTGGCTGGACCGCGATAAGCTCAAGTCCAGACTGATCATGCAGGTGCACGATGAGCTGGTACTGGAAGTTCCCGATGGGGAACTGCCTGTTGTCAAAATCGAGTTGCCACGCTTGATGACCGGTGTGGCCGCACTGGAAGTGCCGCTGCTGGTTGATGTGGGCACCGGCTTGAACTGGGAGGCGGCGCATTGATGCGGAATCGAGGGCTTGGCGCGCGAGGGCAGGAGAACATGTGAGCGATTTTCCGTCGCTTGAAGAAGCCAGCCAAGCGCACGTCGTGCTGCTGGGTGATTCGCTGCTACCGGTGCGCACCGACCTGCCAGAGGGCAGTCTCGAGTCGGTTGTCATGCCCGGCGCGCGCTTTCCCTGGAAGCTTTCGGTGATTTCGGCGGCGCAAGTCTCCACACCGGGGCCGGCGACGGCCATTCCCGAAGACGCGTCCCACATTGTCATCAACATCGAGGGCAACGATGCCATCGCCGCGAGCGGTCTGCTGGACGGGCCTGCGATGGTTTGGCGTGCCGGTCTCGCACAGCTCAGCGGCGCCGCGGATGACTTTGAGCGGCACGTGGAAATTCTTGCGCGCGCCGCGTTGTCGACGCGCTTGCCTACGCTCGTTTGCACCATGTATCCGCCGCGCTACCCTGATTGGGAGCAACAGCAGGCGGCCTGCGCGGCGCTGGCCGTGTTCAACGATCGTATCCTGAAAAGCGCGGTCGCAGCCGGTTTTGCCATTGCCGATCTGCGGCAGTTGGGCAGGGTTCCGGAGATGTATGCCAGTCCGACACAATTGTCGGTTGCCGGCCTGCAGCGTGTGGCGGAAATTATCCGCCGTGCGCTTGATGTGATCTCGCACGAATCGCCGCGAAGCCAGGTGTTCTACTAGCGCCGCAGACCCGTCGCGGGCTATTTGCCCAGTGCGCCAAACACCTTTTTCAGCATGTTGGATGCCTGTCCCACCGGGTCGGCTCGAATGGCCTTTTCCTCTTCGGCGATGATGGTGAAAAGACCGTCCAGCGCCTTGCGTGCGATGTAATTTTCTATCCGCGTGTCCTCGGCCTTGACCAGGCCGAATTTGGCGCCTTGGTCGGCATAGGCGTTATAGACCTCGGCGAGTTTTACCTTCCCCATTGATTTTTTTACGATGGGCAGGAATTTCACCAGCATCTGCTCGGAGGTGGCGCGTTTGAAATACTGTGTCGCAGCGTCGTTGCCTCCGGTGAGAATGCCTTTGGCATCACTGAACGACATCTGCTTGACCGCGTTGAGTAGCAGCGCCTTTGCTTCCGGAACCGCGGCCTCTGCGGCGCGGTTCATGCGCAGCAATAATTCGTCCGCCTGTGTGCCCATGCCAAACTTGCGCATCAGGCTGTCGATTTTTTGCATTGCCTCGGGCAGCGGGATTTTCACCTTGTCGTTGCCGAAAAAGCCGTTTTCGGCACCAAGCTTTTGCACCGCGACCTGGGACCCCGCGGCCAGCGCCTCTTTCAAACCCGTGGCGGTATCCTTGTTGCTTAGGTCGGTGAGTGAAATCGCCCGAACAGGTTCCGCCGCCAGCGTGAGGGTCAAAGTGACAAGTACGGATAAAAGGCCGAAAATGGACCGCATGAGTTCACCTGGAAGAAAATTAATCAGTCTGAAGCAGCTTAGCTTTATTGGGGCTCTGGCCACAATAGGCGCGTTGATGTTTGTCACCACCATGCTCAAGAACGGTGCGGCGCCCGAGGTGCAGTTCAACACCCTCAAGGGCGAGCGCATTAACACCAGCGATTTGCGCGGCAAGGTGGTGCTGGTCAATTTCTGGGCCACCGATTGCGAGGTTTGCGTACGCGAAATGCCCAAGCTGGTCGAGACTTACCGCAAGTTTGAACCGCGTGGTTTTGAGACTATCGCCGTTGCCATGCGTTATGACCCGCCCAACTTCGTCGTCAACTACGCCGAGAAAAATGCACTGCCGTTCAAGGTGGCGCTTGATGTCAGTGGCGAACTGGCGCAGCGTTTCGGCAATGTCAGTCTCACCCCGACCACCTTCATCATTGCAAAGGACGGGCGCATCGTAAAACGTTTCCTTGGCGAGCCGGATTTCGAAGCCTTGCACGCGCTGCTCGAAAAGGAATTGAAGGCCGGCTAAAAAGGTGAAATTCTTGTAAATTTGTTTTGTTAAATCCGCGCCAAGAAAGGGTTGCAGGCCGATATTGGTGACATAATTGTCACTAATGCAAGCGGGGCGGATTACAGTAGTTTTGCCACCAGCTGCTCGATCACACCCGGTTCGGGTGCGCCGTTGATGCGCTGGCGCAGTATGCCCTCGCGGTCGACGATCAGGTAGGTTGGCGTGGTGCCGATACGGCCGTAATGTTCGAAGTAGGCGTTGCTGCGCATGGCCGCCGGAAAACTGTAGTTCTTTCCCTTCCAGAAATCACGGACCGTCTTGTCGTTTTCGTCGATCGACAGCGCCAGGATCTCCAGGCCCTTTGGCTGCAGCAATTGGTAGATGCGCTGCATCTCGGGCAGGTCGGCGCGGCAATAGGGGCACCAAGTCGCCCAGTACATCTGCACCACGACCTTGCCCTGCAGTTGTTTCGCCCTCAGCGTTTTGCCGTTGAGTAGCTTGATATCGAGCGCCGGTGCGCGCTGGCCGGCCTCTATGTTGGCTGCAAGGGCGGGGGCAAGTGCCGCTATGCCGGCACCCGCGGTCGCCGCTGCGATGCCGTTGACAAACAGTCGGCGCTTCAACCGGGCGCTCATCATGCGGTGTCTTTGGCCAGCGCGCCGGGAACGCCGGCGGCGTGCGCCTGCTGGTCGGCATGGTAGCTCGAGCGCACCATCGGACCCACGGCGGCGTGGGTAAAACCCAATGCGGTGGCTTCGCGTTCAAAGCGTGCAAACACATCGGGATGTACGTAGCGTTCCACCGACAGGTGGTGCGCCGAAGGCTGCAGGTACTGGCCAATGGTCAGCATGTCGACTTTGTGTTCGCGCAGGTCACGCATTACCGCGATGATTTCCTCGTCGGTTTCGCCCAGGCCGACCATCAGTCCGGATTTTGTCGGCACCTGTGGATGGCGCGACTTGAATTGTTGCAGCAGCATGAGTGAATGGTGGTAGTCCGAGCCGGGGCGTGCCTGCTTGTAAAGACGCGGCACCGTTTCCAGGTTGTGGTTCATCACATCGGGCGGTCCGCCGTCGAGAATTTCGAGCGCCCTGTCCATGCGCCCGCGGAAATCGGGCACCAGCACTTCGATGCGCGTTTGCGGCGAAAGTTCGCGCACCGCGCGGATACATTCGACAAAATGCCCGGCCCCGCCGTCGCGCAGGTCGTCGCGGTCGACGCTGGTGATGACCACATAAGAGAGTCGCAGCGCGGCGATGGTCTGCGCCAGGTGCAGCGGCTCCTCGGCGTCGAGCGGGTCGGGGCGGCCGTGACCGACGTCGCAGAACGGGCAGCGCCGCGTGCATTTGTCGCCCATGATCATGAAGGTCGCCGTGCCCTTGCCGAAGCATTCCCCGATATTGGGGCAGGACGCTTCCTCACAAACCGTGTGAAGGCGGTTTTCCCTAAGGATTTGCTTGATTTCGGTGAAGCGCGAATTGTCCGAGGCCGCTCGTACGCGGATCCAGTCGGGTTTTTTGAGCTTTTCCGCCGGCACAATCTTGATCGGGATGCGTGCCGTCTTGGATTGGCCTTTTTGTTTGGTGTCTGCGCTGCTCATTGGAGATGTTGGATCACTTTGGCGGCAAGTCGTTCCCCGATTTCTGCTGTTCCGGCGGCAATGCCCAGGTCGCGGGCCTGCGTCACGCGCAGCCCGGGAAAGCCGCACGGATCAATGGCAGAGAAGGGGGCGAGGTCCATGTCGACGTTGAGGGAAATGCCGTGGTAACAACAGCCTTTGCGAATGCGCAGGCCGAGGGCGGCAATTTTTGCACCGGCGACGTACACCCCGGGCGCGCCCGCCACGCGCTCGGCGCTGATATTGAAGTCGGCCAGCAGGTCGATCGCCGCCTGCTCCACCAATTGCACCAACTGGCGGACCTTGAGGTCGCGGCGCGATAAATCGAGCAGCAGATAGACAATCGCCTGACCGGGGCCGTGATAAGTGATCTGCCCGCCGCGATCGATGTGCTCGATCGGAATGTCGCCCGAGCGCGGGAGGTGCTCTGCGCGCCCGGCAAGCCCCACGGTGAATACCGGAGGATGTTGCAGCGTCCAGATTTCGTCCGCACTGCCTTCATCGCGCTCTGCGGTGAAGCGGCGCATTGCCTCATAGGTCGGCAGGTAATCGACCAGGCCAAGCTGCTTGATGACCGGGGAATAGGCAATGGGCAATGGGGAATGGTCCGCAGGACGGGCCGGCGCCACGGCCACTGATCCACGATTTAGCATTTCCGATTCACCATTCACCCCCACCTAAAGAACCATCTTGACCATGGGGTGGTCGCAAAGCGCTTGGTACAGTCCGTCGAGCTGCTCGCGCGAGGTGGCGTTGATGGTTACTGTCAGCGACAGCCACTTGCCCTCGCGGCTGGAGCGCATTTCTATGGTCGATGCGTCGAAGTCAGGCGCATGCAGCCGGACCAATCCGGCCATGGTCTGCGCGAAGCCATCCTGCGTCAGCCCCATGATCTTGATCGGAAACTCGGTCGGGAAGGCGAGCAGCGACTCGAGTTCTGCTGTCTTCTCCAACTCAGACATGGGCGTGGGCGCACTCTTTGTTGCGCAGCGCGCCAAACAAGGTGTGCATGCGTTTGAACACGGCGCCCGGTTTGCCCTGCGCCGCACCGTGGCCCACGGCCTTGCCGTCGAGCTTTACCACCGGGATCAATTCCTTGGTCGTTGAGGTGAGCCAGATCTCGTCGGCGTCACGTACCTCGACCTCGGACACCTTGCGCTCTTCGAGTGGAATCTTGTTGAGGCGAATCAACTCGAGCGCGACGTTGTAGGTGATTCCAGGAAGGATCAGATTGTCCTGCGGCGGCGCGAGGACGGTCCCGTTTTTCACCACCATGACGTTGCAGGCCGAGGCTTCGGTGAGCAATCCGTCGCGGAACATGATGCATTCTAGCGCGCCCACATCGGCCGCAGCCTGTCTTGCCAGCACATTGCCCAGCAGGGAAGTCGATTTGATCTGGCAGCGCAGCCAGCGCGTGTCGGGGGCGCTGATGCAATCGGCGCCTTCCTCGTAAAACGAGTCCGGCGGCGTCATCAACTGGTTGCACATCATGAACACGGTCGGCGTGGAATTTTTCGGAAAGACATGGTCGCGTGGCGCGACGCCGCGCGTGACCTGCATGTAAATACCCTGGTTGTCCCATGGATTTTTCGCCACCAACTGCATCGCAAGATCGGTCCACTGCGCCATGCTCAGCGGATTGTGCAGGCGGATCTCTGCGAGGCTGCGTTCCAAGCGCTCGAGATGCTGGCGCAACCGGAACGGCTGTCTGCCATAAACCGGTGTGACTTCGTAAACGCCGTCGCCAAACATGAAACCGCGATCGAAGACGGAAATTTTCGCGTCTTCGCGCGCCATGAACTCGCTGTTGAGATAGACCGTCATGCTCAGCTCCTGATCAATGAAAATATCTGACACCCGCGGTGACACCCGCACCGGGTTTCTACTATTTGAACCACAATCTGAAGGTGTCCCAGATGCGCCCGAAATACCCGGCAAGACCGATGTTCTCGAGGGCAACGACAGGATACTCCGCGAGCAGTCCGCCCTCCACCATCACCCGCAGGGTACCGACGCGCTGACCCGCGCTGATCGGCGCGACCAAGGGCTGCTGGCTGACGAATTCGGCCTTGACCTTGTCGGTTTGTCCTCGCGGCAGCGTCACGAACATGTCCGACTGGAAACCGGCCTTGAGGCGGTTTCCACTGCCTTTCCAGACCTCCAGCGAACTCACCGTCTGGTTTTTTTCATACAGCCGCACGTTGTCAAAGAACTGGAAGCCGTAATTGAGCAACTTCTGGCTCTCTTGGGCGCGCATCGAGTCCGAGGCGGTGCCAAGCACCACCGACAGCAGCCGGCGCGGACCACGCTTGGCCGAGGCGACGAGGCAATAGCCGGCGTTGTCGGTAAAACCGGTTTTCATGCCGTCCACGTTCGGGTCCAGCCACAGCAAGCGGTTGCGGTTTTGCTGGGTGATGTTGTTGTAGCGGTATTCTTTCATTGAATACAGCTGCGCATAGAACTCCGGAAAATCGCGGATCAGTGCCGATGCGAGCAGCGCAAGATCCTGTGCGCTGGAGTAATGCTGCGGATCGGGCAGGCCGTTGGAGTTGGTGAAGTGCGTGTTTTTCATGCCAAGGCGCGCCGCTTCCTTGTTCATCAACTGGGCGAAGGACTCCTCCGATCCGGCAATGGCCTCGGACAGTGCGATGCAGGCGTCATTGCCTGATTGCACGATCATGCCGCGCAGCAGTTCTTCTACGGTCACCGGGTTTTTCGGGTCGATGAACATGCGCGACCCCTGGGCCCGCCAGGCTTTTTCAGATACCGGGATGGCCTGGGTTAGCGTGAGTTGCTTGTTTTTGATCGCCGCGAACGCGATGTAAGCGGTCATCAGCTTTGTCAGGGATGCCGGCTCAAAGCGGTCGTTGGCAGCCTGGCTGGCGATCAACTGGCCGCTGGCGACATCCAGCAGCAACCAGGCTTTCGCCGCCACCGCGGGTGCCGGTATCTGGGCAAGGCCGGGTTGCGCGAACAAAAGGGGGAGGACGGAAAACAGCAGTGCGAGGGAACGGCGCATGGGACCAACTGCTAAATTGAAATTATACCAGCCGGCAATCTGTCATCAGCGGCTCAGCGCAGTATAAGAACCGGTTTGAAGGCGATGTTTTCACGGATTTGCTCGGCAGCGGTGTTGGCCTCTGCGCGATCGCGATAAGGGCCAAGGTGCAGTCGAAACACGCCGTCACGCTGAATGATTTCCACGGCCTTGTCCAACCAGGAAAGTTGCTGATAAACACGGGTGCGGAAATTTTCGGCATTGTCTCGCGCCGAAAACGCACCTAATTGCAAATAAATTCCGCCGCGTTCGGCGGCCACGGGAATTTGTGCCGGCGCTGGCGCGGCCGGCGGTAATGCCGCTGTGCGCACCGCCGATTGTTGCGGTGCTTTTTTGGATTGCGGCGCGGGCCTGGGGGGCTCTTGCGCCGGCCGGGACTCGACCGCCGCGCTGTTGTTTGTGTCTGCGACCTTGATCTGGGTTTCGGGTGCCACATCGGGCTGGGCGAGCAGCTGGCTGCGCTGCCTGGCGACGATGTCCGGCATGTCCTGGGGCAGGATTTGCTCGACCGAAACTTGTGTGCTGCCTTGGTTGACGTAGCCCAGTTTGGCGGCTGCGGTGTACGACAAATCGATGATGCGGCCCGAATGGAAGGGGCCGCGGTCATTGACGCGCACGATGACCGATTTTTGTGTCACCAAACTGGTCACGCGTGCGTAGCTTGGAATCGGCAGCGTCGGGTGAGCGGCGGTCATCGCGTACATATCGTAGGGTTCGCCGCTGGACGTGCGCTGGCCGTGAAATTTGCGCCCGTACCAGCTGCCAACGCCGCTTTGCCGGAACGCCCGCAACTCTCGCGCCGGTTGGTAATCCTGGCCGAACACGGTGTAGGGATTGTTGGCGAAACGGTGCAGCGGCTCGGCCTTGGGTTCTGCATCGGGGATGGTCGCCAAATCGACCGGAGCGTTCTCGCCCGGGCCATCGTCCTGGTAGTAGCCGCCGCCACGCTTTGCCGGGGTGGCCGTCGCTTTGGCCGGTTTTTGCAATTCCGTTGCGCGCTCCACCACCGGTGTGCTGGTAATGAGGCCGTGGCAGCCGCCAAGCAGCGCCAAAGCCAGCGCCAAAACCGGGAGCACGGGTCGCGCTTTCATGCCGCTGTCGTGCCAATAAAGGAGCGGGAAGATTATTTTACACATCAGGTTTGTACCAGTTTGCGGTGCCTTTGCATGCTCATCAGCATCCCCAGTCCAAGGTACAGCGCGGCTAGCGCGGTGCCGCCGTACGAGACCAGCGGCAGCGGCACGCCGACCACCGGCAGCACGCCGCTGACCATGCCCATGTTGACAAAGGCGTAGGTGAAAAAGGTCAGGGTGATGGCGCCAGAAATCAGGCGTGCAAAAAATGTCGGCGCATTGGCGGCGATCATCAATCCGCGTGCAATCAGCGCAAGGTAGAGCATCAGCAGCACGATGTTGCCAAGCAGCCCGAACTCCTCGGAGAATACGGCGAAGATGAAATCGGTGGAGCGCTCCGGGATGAATTCCAGGTGTGTCTGCGTGCCCTTGAGCCAGCCCTTGCCGAAAATGCCGCCCGAGCCGACGGCTATGGTCGACTGGATGATGTGGTAACCGGCTCCCAGCGGATCGCTGGATGGATCGATCAGCGTAAGAATGCGCCGCCGCTGGTAGTCATGCAACAGCGACCATAGCAGGGGCATGCTGGCCATTGCTGCAACGCCCATGCCGATGATGATTCTCCAGGACAGTCCGGCGAGAAAAATGACATAAAAACCCGATGCGGCCACCAGCAGGGCCGTACCAAGGTCGGGTTGGCGGGCTATCAGGAAGGTCGGGATGGCGAGCAGCATTCCGGCGACGACAAAGTCGCGCAGGCGCAGCATCGCCTCATATTTGTGAAAATACCAGGCAAGCATCAGCGGCATGGCGATTTTCATGATTTCCGAGGGCTGGATGCTGATGAAGCCCAGGTTGAGCCAGCGCCGTGCGCCGTTGCGGATATCGCCAAACAACGCCACTGCAATGAGCAGCATGACGCCCACGATGTAAAGCGGCGGCGCCAGCCGCATCAGCGTTTGCGGCGGGATTTGCGCCGCCACCCACATCACCGCCATGGCGAAAGCGATGTTGGCCAACTGTGCCCCGACGCGATTGGGCGTCTCATAGGCGGCACTGTAGAGCGTGAGCATGCCCAGCATCAGGATGGTCAGCGCGATGCTGAACAGCGGGCCGTCTATCTTGTCGGTGAAGCGGCGCCAGAGCAGATCAATCATCGCCGTCCTCCCGCCCCGTGTCCGGGGTGGCGGGTTTCTTCGGCACCTTTCCCAGCAGATAATAGTCAAGCACCAGGCGGGCGATCGGTGCGGCGGCGCGCGCACCGAAGCCGGCGTTCTCGACCACGACGGCCAGCGCGATTTTCGGGCTGTCCGCCGGCGCGAAGGCGATGAACAGGGCATGGTCGCGATGGCGCTCGTTGACGCGTTTTTCGTCGTATTTTTCGTTTTGTTTTATGGCGATGACCTGGGCGGTGCCGGTTTTGCCCGCGCTCACATACTCCGCGCCGGCAAAGGCGCGCGCTCCGGTGCCTTCCTTGTTCACGCCTATCATCGCCTGCTTGATGATCTCGATGTGTTCGGGTTTGGCCGGCAGCGTCCCGACAGGGCGCGGCTCGATGTAGCCGCGCTCGCCGGTCTTGATGTTCTCGATGTAATTGACGAGGTGTGGTTTGTACACCGTGCCGCCGGAGGCGAGCGTTGCTACCGCCTGCGCCAGCTGCAATGGTGTGTACGAGTTGTAGCCCTGCCCGATGCCGACCGAAATGGTTTCGCCGGCGTACCATTTTTGTTGCTCGGGCCGGCGGAAGCGTTTTTGCTTCCATTGTTGCGATGGCAGCACGCCGGCTGCTTCGCCCTCGATGTCGATGCCGCTGCGGCTGCCAAAGCCAAGGTGCGTCATAAAGCCCGAAATATTGTCGATGCCAAGGTCGTTGGCCAGCTGGTAGTAATAGGTGTCGCAGGATACGACGATGGATTTGTACATGTCGACCACGCCGTGCCCGCCGACCTTGTCGTCACGGAAGCGGTGTCCGCCGAAATTGAAGTAGCCAGGATCGCTGATCGTCTGCGACGGCGTTCGTTTGCCCAGCGAAAGCGCTGCCAGTGCCATGAACGGCTTGAAGGTCGACCCGGGCGGATAGGTGCCGGCAAGGGCGCGGTTGACTAGCGGCATGTCGGGGGAGGTGTTGAGCGCCGCCCAACTGGCCGGATCAATGCCGTCGACGAACAGGTTGGGATCGAAGCCGGGCTTGGATACGAAGGCGAGCACGCCGCCGGTGGAGGGTTCGATCGCCACCAGGGCGCCGCGCATCTCGCCGAAGGCCATTTCAGCGACTTCCTGTAGCTTGATATCGAGTGTGAGCACGAGGTTGTTGCCCGAAGTGGGCGGTGTGCGCGACAGCGTGCGCACGCCGCGACCGCCGGCGTCGACCTCGACCTGCTCATAGCCGGTGCCGCCGTGCAGTTCTTTCTCGTATTTTTGCTCTAGTCCGGTTTTGCCGATGTGTTCCGTTCCCTTGTAGTTCGCTTCCAGGTTCTCGTTGTCAATCCATTCGAGGTCGCGTTGGTTGATGCGCCCGATGTAACCGAGAAAATGCGAGCCCATTTCTCCCAGCGGGTACTGCCGGAACAGCCGCGCCTTGATATCCACGCCAGGAAAGCGGAAGCGGTTGGCCGCGAATTTGGCCACCTCCTCGTCTGTCAGGCGCGAGCGGATGGGCAGGCTGTCGGCGCCCTTGGCTTCGATCATCAGGCGCTTGAAGCGTATGCGGTCGCTTTGCCTGATCTCGACGATGCCCGATAGGTCATCGATTACGGCCTCGATGTTTCCCACCTTGTCAGGTGCGATCTCCAGCGTATACGCGGAGTAGTTGCGCGCCAGCACCACGCCGTTGCGGTCGGTGATGAGGCCGCGGTTGGGTACGATGGGCACGATGGAAATGCGGTTGTCCTCTGCTTTCGTCTGGTAGTAGTCATGCTGCACGACTTGCAGATAAATGAAGCGCGCCAGGAGAACGCCGAACAGCGCCAGTACCACGGCGCCGGCAATGCCGATGCGCAGCTGGAAGAAATAAAGCTCGCGTTCGTTGTCGCGGAACTCAGTGGACATGGCGTTTCATCAAGGCGCAGGCCGGATCAAGGGTGGCGGCTGGTGTGTTCTTCACCGTGGCGGTCGCATTGCTAAATCGGCCTGTTCTCGTCCACTGATTCGGGACGCCGTTGCGGCGCGATCAGCAGGATGGCGAGCAGCGGCCAGACAGCCGCCCCGACGACGGCGCCGAGAAAATAGCCAATGCCGGGAAAGGGCGCGCCGGCAAACATGCGCACGCCCAGCATCAGCGCCTGCACCAGCAGCATCAGGATGAGCACGTGCACCGCCTGATGCTTGAGCGAAAACCACAGCATACGGCGGTGAAGCGCAATGGACAAAAAAGCAAGCACCGCGTAGGCGAATGCGTGTTGCCCCATCAGTGATCCGGTTCCCGCGTCCATGATGAGCCCTAGCGCCCAGGCGGCGCCAATGCCCATTCTCCTTGGTTGATGGGTGCACCAGAACACCAGTACCAGGCCGAGCAGGTCGGGCACGCCAATGGCGTCACCCCAGGGCATCAGGTCGAACATCAGCGCGAGCAAAAGTGTGAGCACCATGAAGCCGGCGCGCGCCGGCAGCAGAATGCGCTGCGGACCGTCGTTGATCATCGGCATGGTCGGCTCGGTTTCATTTGTTCATTCACGCCTGCGCGTTTTTTTCACTTTGCTTGAGCGCGGCTGCTCTGGCTGGGTTTCTGGCTGGGGCGGCAGGTCTTCTCCACCCGAGAGCACCAGCACCTGACGGTGCTGATTGGCGCCGGCCTCGGGCGTGCAGGCGATCTTGGCAAAAGCGTAGGCGGCATCGCGCTCGATGCGGGCGACGCGCGCGACCGGCAGGCCGGGTGGATAGGTGCCGTCTATGCCGGAGGTAACAAGCAGGTCGCCATTTTGGATTTCTGCGTTGGCTGCCATGTAGCGCAGGTCCAGCGTGGTGCCGTCGCCGCCGCCGAAAGCCACCGCGCGCAGGCCGTTTCTCACCACCTGAACCGGAATCGCCTGGTCCTTGTCGGTAATTAGCGTGACCTCGGCGAGCAGGGGGTGGACGCGCGTCACCTGGCCGATTACGCCGATGTGGTCGACTACCGCCTGGCCAGGCTTAATGCCGCTTTGGCCGCCCTTGTCGATGAACACCTTGCGACTGAACGGGTCACGTGCGGAATAAAGAATCTCGGCAAATACCGTTTCGCGCGGCAAGCGCGTCTTGGCCTCCAGCAACTGGCGCATTTGCGCGTTCTCCGAGGCGAGCGACTGCAGCACCTGGGCCTGTTGTCCGAGTTTCAACTGCTCGGCGCGCAATTTTTCATTTTCGCTGCGCAGCGCCGACTGACTGGTAAAAAATTCGCCGGCTTTGTTGAAGCCGACCAGCGGCGCCGTCGCCACTTGCTGGATTGGATAGGCAAGCAGTGCGAACACCTGGCGCAGGGAGTCGGCGTAGCGGAAGCGCGCATCGAGCACCATCAGCAGCACCGCGAGCATGATGAAAAACGACAGTCGGACCAGCGGTGCCGGGCCGCGGTTGAAAAATGGGGGGGGCGAGTAATCCATCAATGTCCCGCTTGCTGCGGGAGGCCCGGGGCGCGAACCGGCTGCGCCAGATTGCCTACGGAGGAGGCGGCGTCAGCCTTCATCCCCGTCCTTGTCAATCGTTGGTGAAGATGCTGCCAAGCTTCTCCATCTTCTCGAGCGCCTTGCCCGACCCGCGTACCACGCAGGTGAGCGGGTCGTCGGCGACGATCACAGGCAGGCCGGTCTCTTCCATCAGCAATCGGTCGAGGTCGCGCAAGAGCGCGCCGCCACCGGTGAGGACCATGCCTTTTTCGGCGATGTCGGCGCCAAGTTCCGGCGGCGTCTGCTCAAGCGCCGATTTAACCGCACTGACGATGCTGTTCAGAGGCTCGGTGAGCGCCTCGAGGATCTCATTGGAGGAGATGGTGAAGCTGCGCGGAATGCCCTCGGCCAGATTGCGGCCCTTGACTTCCATCTCGCGCACTTCGCTTCCCGGGAAAGCCGAGCCGATTTCCTTCTTGATCGATTCGGCGGTGGTCTCGCCAATCAGCATGCCGTAATTGCGGCGGATGTAATTGATGATGGCCTCGTCGAACTTGTCGCCGCCGACGCGCACGCTGCCCGCGTAGACCATGCCGCCGAGGGAGATCACGCCCACTTCGGTGGTGCCGCCGCCGATATCCACCACCATCGATCCGGTCGCATCGGCCACCGGAAGGTCTGCGCCGATGGCCGCGGCCATCGGTTCCTCGATCAGGAACACCTGTGATGCGCCGGCGCCTATTGCCGACTCGCGAATGGCGCGGCGCTCCACTTGGGTGGAGCCGCAGGGTACGCAGATGATGATGCGCGGACTAGGTGACAGCAGGCGCGACACATGCACTTTTTTGATGAACTGCTTGAGCATTTGTTCGGTGACGGTGAAGTCAGCGATAACGCCGTCTTTCATCGGGCGGATGGCGGTGATGTTTCCCGGCGTCTTGCCCAGCATCTGCTTGGCTTCCTTGCCGACCGCCTGGATGGTTTTTTTGCCGTTGGGTCCGCCTTCCTGGCGGATGGCGACGACAGAGGGCTCATCCAGAACGATGCCTTTGCCGCGTACGTAAATCAGGGTGTTTGCGGTTCCGAGGTCGATCGCGAGGTCGTCCGAAAAATAGCCGCGCAGAAAACCGAACATGCCTTGTAATTCCTTTGTGAGGGGCGAGGTGAAAACCCCTGTTAGTTTTTAGCTGAATTGGGCGGCAGGCCTTGCGAACGCGCAAAAGAGCCTGACCGCTTTATTCTTCACTCTCATATAATACCGCATTAAGCTTTGGTTTTTCAGTCAAAACCAAGCCAATTTGAGGCAATCAGCAAATGTCCCTTACCCTGCAGGATGTCAAAAAAATCGCCTGGCTGGCCCGCATCGAAACCAACGAGGCCGATGCCCTGGCTACGTGCGGGCAGCTGAACGGCATTTTCGAACTAATCGGACAGATGCAGCGCGTCGACACGACCGGCATCGAGCCAATGCCTCATGCCCAGGACATGATGCTGCGCCTGCGCGAGGATGTGGTGACAGAAGGCGACCAGCATGCCTTGTTCCAGTCGGTCGCGCCGCAGGTCGAGGCCGGGCTCTACCTCGTTCCCAAGGTGCTCGAGTAGGCGCTGGACGCGCGCCTTTCACCGGCAAGCCCGTACCGACCGAATCCTGACCCGGAATTCATAACCCAAGTCACCCTATATGTTCAACGCGTCACTCAAAGAGCTGTCAGCCGCATTGGCGGCAAAAAAAATATCCAGCGTTGAATTGACGCGCGGCTTCCTCGACCGTATCGGGCGTTTCAAGCAGCTCAACGCCTTTATCACCGTCGACGAGGCGAAGAGCCTGAGCCAGGCCGCGGCCGCCGATGCGCGCATCGCCAAAGGCCACGCGGTGGCGCTGACCGGCATTCCGATCGCGCACAAGGATATCTTTTGCGCCAAGGGCTGGCTGACCACTTGCGGCTCGAAGATGTTGTCCAATTTCACCGCACCCTATGATGCGCACGTCATCGAGCGTTTTAACGCCGCCGGCGCGGTAATCCTGGGCAAGACCAATATGGATGAGTTCGCCATGGGCTCGTCCAACGAAACTTCATTCTATGGCCCGGTGCAGAATCCTTGGAATGCCCAATACGTGCCTGGTGGCTCCTCCGGCGGGTCGGCCGCCGTCGTGGCGGCGCGCCTGGCGCCGGCGGCCACAGCCACCGATACCGGCGGTTCGATACGGCAACCGGCCGCCCTTACCGGCATTACCGGAATCAAGCCCACCTATGGGGTGGTGTCGCGCTACGGCATGATCGCGTTTGCCTCGAGCCTGGATCAGGGCGGGGTGATGGCGCGCAGCGCCGAGGATGCGGCGATGGTGCTGGGCGCCATGAGCGGTTTCGATACGCGCGACGCCACGTCGCTCGAGCGCCCGGCGGAAGATTACACACGGGATCTGCAGGCGCCGCTTGCGAGCGGTTCGGCGGACAAGCCTTTGCGTGGGTTGCGCATCGGGATACCGGTCGAGTACTTCGGCGAAGGCCTGTCCAAGGATGTCGGTGCCGCGGTCGAAGCCGCGCTGGCGCAGGTCGAAAAGCTGGGTGCGGAGCGCGTTTCCATCAGCCTGGCCAACGCATCGCTGTCGGTGCCGGCCTATTACGTCATCGCCCCGGCCGAGGCTTCGTCGAACCTCAGCCGTTTTGATGGCGTGCGCTTTGGTCATCGCGCTGCCGGTTATTCAGATCTCGCCGAGCTCTACTGCAAGAGTCGCGCCGAGGGCTTTGGCGCGGAGGTCAAGCGCCGGATCCTCATTGGCACGTATGTGCTGTCGCACGGCTATTACGATGCCTATTATCTCAAGGCGCAGCGCATCCGCCGCCTTATCGCCCAGGATTACGCCGAGGCCTTCAAGGTCTGTGACCTGGTGCTCGGCCCCACTTCACCGTCGGTCGCCTTCAAGATCGGCGCCAAAGCCGCCGATCCGGTGAAGATGTATCTGAACGATATTTACACCATTGCCGCCAACCTGGCCGGCCTGCCGGCGATGTCCATCCCGTGCGGCTTTGGCGATGGCGGATTGCCGGTCGGGCTGCATATTGTCGGCAATTATTTCGCCGAGGCGAAAATGCTGGGTGTGGCGCACCAGTTCCAGCAGGCGACCGACTGGCATGCGCGGGCGCCCCAAGGGTTTGACGTCAAGGGGTTTGCGGCATGAAATGGGAAATCGTCATCGGGCTGGAAACGCATGCCCAGTTATCGACTGCGTCGAAGATTTTTTCCGGCGCCTCAACCGCGTTTGGCGCAGCGCCCAACACCCAGGCCAGTGCGGTGGATGTCGCGCTGCCAGGCGTGCTGCCTGTCGCCAACAAGGGTGCGGTGGAACGGGCCATTCGTTTTGGCCTCGCCATCGGCGGCAATATCAACCGCCGCTCGGTATTTGCGCGCAAAAACTACTTTTATCCCGACCTGCCCAAGGGCTACCAGATCAGTCAGTATGACTTGCCCGTGGTGCAAGGCGGCAGCCTCACGATTTTCACCAAGGACGGCGAGAAGACGGTGCAACTGACCCGCGCCCACCTCGAAGAGGACGCCGGCAAGTCCTTGCATGAGGATTTTCACGGCATGAGCGGTATCGACCTCAACCGGGCAGGCACGCCGCTGCTGGAAATCGTCTCTGAACCGGACATGCGTTCGAGCGAGGAGGCGGTGGCTTACGCCAAGGCGCTGCATGGCCTGGTGCGCTGGATTGGCATTTGCGACGGCAGTATGCAGGAGGGCTCCTTTCGCTGTGATGCCAACGTGTCGGTTCGCCGTCCGGGCGAACCCTTGGGGACGCGGCGAGAAATCAAGAACCTTAACTCTTTCAAGTTTCTGCAGCAGGCCATCGATTACGAGGCGCGCTGGCAGATCGAAACCTTGGAGGACGGCGGAAAAATCCAGCAGGCGACCGTGTTGTTCGATCCGGACAAGGGTGAGACCCGCGCGATGCGTTCCAAGGAGGATGCGCACGATTACCGCTACTTCCCCGATCCGGATTTGCCGCCGCTGCTTGTGTCGGAGGACTGGATCGCGCGCGTAAAGGACACATTGCCAGAGTTGCCGCAGGCCAAACGCGAGCGCTACCAGCGTGACTATGCGCTGTCGGCCTATGACGCGGCGATGCTCACACAGTCCAAGGACATCGCCGTTTTTTTCGAGGAAGTGATCGCTGTGCTCGGCGATGATGCCGCCAAGACGGCTGCCAACTGGGTGATGGGTGAACTTGCCGCGGCGCTCAACCGCGCCGGCGTTGAAGTCGCGGCATCACCGGTATCGAGCCGCTTGCTGGCTGAGCTGATCCGCCGCATTCGCGACAACACCCTTTCGGGCAAGCTCGCCAAGGATGTGTTCGATGCGCTTTGGGCGGGCGAGGGAGAGGTCGATGCCATCATCGAAAAACGCGGCCTCAAGCAGTTGTCGGATTCAGGCGAGATCGAAAAGATTGTTGACGCGGTGCTGGCCGTGAATGCCAGGTCGGTGGAAGAATTCCGCGCCGGCAAGGACAAGGCATTTAATGCCCTTGTCGGACAGGTGATGAAAGCGAGCAAGGGTAAGGCCAACCCCGCCCAGGTCAACGATATGCTGAGAAAAAAACTCGGCGGCTAGCCGAAATTTCGGTATTTACGAAATGTAAAAGCCGCATCTGGCGGGGTTTTTCAGGGTATTTATGTGACAAAAAAGTCACCGACTGTGCGGCAGGTCACTTCTTTTTCGCATCGGCCTGAACGGCTGAGGGCGTGGCGGTGGTCGTCGTTTTTGGCGCGTCCGACCCTTTGCCCCGGGTGAGCTCAATGTAGCGGCGCTTGTCCTCGTCGTACTTTGCGTTGATGGTATCGAGTTCTTTTTTCTTCACCCCCAGCAACTCCTGCTGGTTTTTCACCTCGAGTTCGTTGCTCTTGATGTCCTGTTGCAGTTTCGCCGGCATCGGCTTTTTCAGGTAAAACTCTTTTTCCTTGTTGTAGTCGTCCTGGCGTTTGGCCGCGGCCGCAAGGCGTTTCTCTGTTGCTTTGACCGCTTCATCACCCTGTTTGAGCGCGCGCACCCGCGCTTCGTCAATATCTTTTTCGGTTGGATAGGTCGAGAGCAGCGCCATGTTCTTGCGCCGCTCCTCGCGTCCCGCTGCTTCCTCGTCGCTCGCGCGCTTGCGCTCGGCATCGCGCGCTTCCTGTTGCTGGGGCGTCAGCGCGGCTTCATTTTTCTTGAGTACCTGCCCTTGGGGAGTGAGCGTCGAGGAGGGGCGTCCGGTGGACTCCACCGGTGGCCGGTCGGTGTATTGGACCTTGCCTTTTTCATCGACCCAGCGATACAGGGTTTTATCCTGCGCGCAGACGATGCCGGTGGCGAGCGCAGCGGACAAGGCAATAGCAGTCTGGTGTTTAAGCATGGGCGACGGCTCCGTAAACCTCCCGATATTCAGCCAGTTGACGTATATTCTGTTTGAGTTCGGGGCGCTCCTGCAGGAGCTCCAGCATGTCGTCAAGCGTGGCGATGGTGATCACCGGCATATTAAAGTCGCGCGTCACCTCCTGCACCGCCGAAAGCGGCGAGTTGCCGCGCTCCATCCGGTCCATGGCGATGGCCATGCCGCAAGGGGTGGCGCCGGCAGCGCGGATTATTTCCACCGACTCGCGGGCCGCGGTGCCGGCGGTCATCACGTCGTCGATGATGAGCACCCGTCCGGCAAGCGGCGCGCCGACGACGTTACCGCCCTCACCGTGATCCTTGGCTTCTTTGCGGTTGTAGGCAAAGGGCACGTCGCGCCCCGCGCGCGCCAGAGCCATTGCCGCCCCCGATGCGAGCACGATGCCTTTGTAGGCCGGACCGAACAACATGTCGAAGGGCAGGTCCGCCGCCAGTATGGCTTTGGCGTAAAATTCGGACAGCCTGTCCAGGTGCGCGCCGGTGTTGAAGAAGCCGGCGTTAAAAAAATAAGGTGACATGCGCCCTGCCTTGGTCTTGAAGCTGCCAAAGCTCAGGACGCCGCAGTCGATGCAAAACGAAATGAATTCTTTGCGGAAGTCAGCCATATTCAGCGGCGATTGCCGCGCACCTTAGAAGCAGAGTCGTAATTATGCAACCGGAATCCGCGCCGAGATACCGCGCGGATCATGAAAATCCCCAACCTTCGGACGGCCCCGAAATGCTACGCGTAATTACACTGAATCTCAACGGAATACGCTCGGCCTGCAACAAGGGCTACCTGGAGTGGTTGCAGGAGCAGAAGGCCGACATTGTCTGTATGCAGGAACTCAAGGCGCAGGAGTCCGATTTATCACCGGCATTGCTGGCGCCGGCGGGTTTCTCGGGGTATTTCCATTGCGCGGAGAAAAAGGGTTACAGCGGTGTCGGTATTTATTGCCGCACCCGGCCCGATCGTGTCCTGCCGGGCTTGGGGGACCGTGAATTCGACACCGAAGGGCGTTATTTGCGCGCCGATTTTGGCAAGCTTTCGGTCATTTCGGTGTACCTGCCATCCGGTTCGAGTTCGGATGAGCGGCAGCGGGCCAAGTTTCGTTTTCTCGGCTTGTTCAAGCCGGTGCTCGAAAAACTTCACGCCGAGGGGCGCGAAGTCATCCTGTGCGGCGACTGGAATATCGCACACAAGGAAATCGACCTGAAGAACTGGCGCTCCAATCAGAAAAACTCCGGTTTTCTTCCCGAAGAACGCGCATGGCTGACGGATGTGTTCGACAAAGTCGGCTGGGTCGACGTCTATCGCAGCCTGCATCCGGACGCGACGGATGCGTCTTATACTTGGTGGAGCAATCGTGGCCAGGCGTGGGCGAAAAATGTCGGCTGGCGGCTCGATTATCAGATCGCGACGCCGGGTATCGCCGCCACTGCAAAACGTGTCGCGATCTACAAAGAAGCGCGTTTTTCCGATCATGCACCGCTTAGCGTCGAGTACGCCTGGGCGCCTTGAGCGGACCGTGCCAGACCCCGAGGGTGGCCGCCAGGTCAGTCAGGTCAGTTGTCGGTCGGGAGGCTCCCTTTGCCGGGGCGTTGCCCGCGGCGCCGGTCCAGCCACCAGGCGAGCGCCGGCAGCATGGCAAATCCTCCGGGCAATACCATCACGGCGATATACGGGCTCATGCGCTGCAAGCGACGCATATGGATGCCCAGTTCCAGTCGGTCTTCGGCGGACCATTTTTGCTTGTTGCGCGGCTTCATCAGCAAGGGCATTAGTCCCCTGACCTGCGAGAGCTCTGTCACGAGGTATTTGCGCTCGCGTTCGGCAACCATATACAGTTTTTTGAGCACGGCGTCCGTTCAGTAGCGTGTGGTGAGCCAGCGCCAAGTTTGCCAGAGCATGACGCCGCGGCGTACCCAGCTGAGCGAACGGCGCGGACGCGTGGCGATCACTAGCGCCGCGCCTGCGGCGATGATGACCGGATGGGATTTGATGTAGCGGGCGATATCCAGGCCTTGGTCGACGATGGCAATGGGGCCGTGCATCGCGGCCACGCCCAGCGCAATCTCTTCACGCTGGTGCGCCGCGCGCTCGATCAGCCGTGCGCGCCGTTCACGGAGTCGGATAAGCCTCGTGTTCATGAGTTCATGCGTTCATGCGTTCACGGATTCATGCGTTCAGGGTTTGTCCGACAACTGTTCGGCATCCTTGCCCAGTTCACCGAGGGAGGTCGAGAAAAGCTTGGGTTTGGCTTTCGCTCTTGCGCTAAAGAGCAGCATCAGGACGGCGCCGGCGCCAAGAAATGCCAGCGCCAGCACGCCCAGCGTGATCAGCCTGTGCGTGTCCCAGAACAGCACGACGATGAACGTCACTGCGAGCAATGCGCCGACAACAAGGCAAAAGCCCGCCATTACGATCAGCATGATCTGGTTGGCTATACGCAGCCGCTCCTCCTCGATTTCGTTGAGGAAAATCTCGAGGCGGGTTTTGGAAAGCGCGATCAGCGTGCGCGTCAGCGTGCGGGCTGATCGGAGAAGGCCACCGCCGGATGCGGCGCCTTCCTTGTTGCTCATGGGCTCAGCGCCGGCTGATCAGCATGCCTACAACAAGGCCCACGGCGGCGCCGATGCCCACCGCTGCCCAGGGATTATCGTGGACATAATCGTCGGTGGCGCGTGCGGCCGCTTTGGCTTTGTCGAGGGCGATGTCCTCTACGATGGCCAGTTTTTCCTTGGCGACCTTGAGGCTCTCGGTGATGCGCGCGCGTGCGGCGGAGGCTTTTTCGCCAGCCTGTGCCGCGGTTGCCAGCAAAAGTTCCTCGGCGTCGGAGATGACCACTTTAAGGTCGGCGACAAGCTTGTCTTTGGTAACGTCGGTTGCGGTGCTCATAAGTCCCTCGAAAAATTTGTCAAAAAGTCGTCAAAAAGAGAAGGATAAAACAACAATCACATATCTTAACTTACTCGGCCCCTCTGTGCGATTGCACTACAGGGGCACGCAGTGAGAGAAGTATTCGGTGTTATAGAAGGGGCTGTCTGGTCGGTATGTGCCGCGATTACCATCCGACCCGCGCCGAATTCGCCCGCCCGCTGCCGCTGCACGGTACACTTTGGCTGTGTCTGCAAGCGCATCGCCTTATTTCGCCATTTTTCGCAATCGTCGCGTTGCGGTCATGCTCGCGCTCGGTTTTGCCTCGGGCCTGCCGCTCGCGCTCACCTCGGGCACGCTGCAGGCCTGGCTGACGGTCGAGAACGTCGCGATTGAAACGATCGGCTTGTTCTCGCTGGTTGGCCTGCCCTACACCCTCAAATTCCTCTGGGCGCCGCTGATGGACCGCTACGTGCCGCCCCTGCTCGGCCGTCGCCGCGGCTGGATTGCCCTGACCCAACTGTTGCTCATGGCGTGTATTGCCGCGATGGGCGCGGTGTCCCCGGCCAATGCGCCGCTGGCCCTGGCGCTGCTGGCGGTGATGACGGCGTTCGCTTCGGCTTCACAGGACATCGCTTTTGATGCCTACCGCACCGATGTGCTGCGCACCGAGGAGCGCGGCGCCGGCGCGGCGGTGTCGGTGCTCGGATACCGGCTTGGCATGCTGGTCTCGGGGGGGCTCGCGCTATTTCTCGCTGACGCGTACCTGGGCTGGCAGGCGACCTACTGGCTCATGGCGGCGCTGATGCTGAGCGGCACAGCGGTGCTGCTCGTCAGCCCCGAGCCCGAGGTGCCGGCCATCGCGCCCAAATCCCTGGACGAAGCGGTGCTGGGGCCGCTGAAAGATTTTTTCATGCGCGATGGCGCATGGGTGATGCTCGCCTTGATCGTGCTCTACAAGCTTGGGGACGCGTTCGCCGGCAGTCTCACCACGGCCTTCTTGATCCGGGGTGTTGGTTTTTCCGCCGCCGAAGTGGGCGCTATCAACAAGGTGCTGGGCTTGGTTGCCACGATCATCGGCGCATTGGCGGGTGGGGCGTTGATGGCCAGGCTGGGGCTGTTCCGCGCGCTATTCGTGTTTGGGATATTGCAGGCGGTTTCGAACCTGGTCTTTCTTGCCTTGGCGCTGTTGCCAAAGAGCTACGCCCTGATGGCGCTGGCGGTGGTGGTTGAGAATCTTTGCGGTGGCATGGGCACCACCGCCTTTGTCGCGTTGCTGATGGCGTTGTGCAATGTGCGCTACTCGGCCACGCAGTTTGCCCTGCTGTCGGCGTTAGCGGCGATAGGCCGGGTCTATGTCGGGCCGGCATCCGGGCAGATGGTCGCCGCCTTCGGTTGGGCGCCGTTCTTTTTTTCGACCTTTCTTATCGCGCTGCCCGGTGTCGCCTTGCTGTGGTGGCGGCGCGAAATCATTCGCGCACTGGACTGCAGGCCCGCTACTTCTTCCTGAAGCGGTAAACGGCCAGCGCGCCGAGCAGGTTGGGGTCGCCCGAGACGATTTCACGATTGTCGGTAAAGGCGCGGCGGTCTATCACGTGCATGCCCAGATCCGTGCAAAACCGGTCGAAATCGGCCATGGTACAAAGGTGCACATTGGGCGTGTCGTGCCACTGGTAGGGCATTTCCTCTGAAACCGGCATGTGTCCTGCGGCCACCTGCAGCCTGTTTTTTTCGTAACCGAAATTCGGAAAGCTGACTACGCCTTCGAGGCCGACGCGCGCAATTTCTTCCATGATGGGCTTGGTGTTGCGCATGGCTTGAAGCGTATGCGACAAAATGACCGTGTCGAAGGCCTTGTCGTTGAAGGTGTTGAGCCCGGCCTCCAGGTCGCTCTGGATGACATTGATCCCGTTGAGCAGCGAAGCGAGCACATTGGCATCGGCGATGTCGACGCCGTAGCCGCTTACGCCGCGCTCGCGCTTGAGGCGAGCGAGCAGGGTGCCGTCGCCGCAGCCCAGATCAAGTACCTTTGATCCGGGGACGATCCAGCTTTCGATCAACGCGAAGTCCGCGCGCAGCGGGGTCAACGTAGCGCTCATGTCCCGGCCCCTATGCTTTTGGCGACGCGCTCGTAATAGGCCCGCACCAGTGCATGGTAGCGTGCATCCTCGAGCAGGAACTCGTCATGGCCGTGCGGCGCGTCGATTTCGGCATAAGACACGTCGGCGCGGTTGTCGAGCAGGGCGCGCACGATTTCGCGCGAGCGCGCCGGTGAAAACCGCCAGTCGGTGGTGAAGGACACAACAAGAAAGGACGCCTTCGCGCGCGCCAGTGCCTGTGCCAGACTGTCGCCGTAATCGGCGGCCGGATCGAAATAATCGAGCGCGCGGGTGATCAGCAGATAGGTGTTTGCGTCGAAATATTCGGAGAACTTGTCACCCTGGTAGCGCAGGTAGGATTCGATCTGGAAATCAACGTCGTAGCCGAACTTGATATGTCCGTCGCGCAGTTCGCGCCCGAATCTTTCTGCCATCACATCGTCTGAGAGATAAGTGATGTGGCCTATCATGCGCGCCAGGCGCAGGCCGCGGCGCGGAAGGGTGTTATGGCGGTAATAATGCCCGCCGTGAAAGTCCGGATCGGTGACGATGGCCTGGCGCGCCACCTCGTTGAAGGCGATGTTTTGCGCTGAAAGCCGCGGCGCGCAGGCGACCACCAGCGCATAGCCGACCCGGTCCGGATAGGACAGTGGCCATTGCAGCGCCTGCATCGCGCCAAGCGAGCCCCCCATCACCGCGGCAAAGCGCGCGATGCCGAGCCTGTCGGCAAGGCGGGCCTGCGCCTCGACCCAATCCTCGACCGTGACCACCGGAAAGTCCGAGCCGTAGGGTTGCCCTGTTTTGGGATTGGTGCTTTTTGGCCCGGTGCTGCCGAAGCAGCCGCCCAGATTGTTCACACCGATGACGAAAAAGCGGTTCGTGTCCAGCGGCTTGCCCGGACCGATCATGTTGTCCCACCAGCCGATGTTGTCCGGTTCCGCGGCATACCACCCGGCGACGTGGTGCGAGGCGTTGAGCGCGTGGCAGACCAGCACCGCGTTGGACCGTGCGGCGTTCAGCGTGCCGTAGGTCTCGTAGACAAGATCGTAGGCCTCAAGGCGCGCACCACTGCGAAAATCCAGCGGCTGGTCGAAATGCATCGTCTGGGGCGTAACCGCCCCGACCGAATGTGAACTAGGTGTCTGCATGGCTTGAAATGCTGAGTACTGCTTTGCCCATAAAAAACCCGTTGCGCCTGCGAAGGGCCAACGGGTTACGGACACACCCCGCTTTAGCCGGTTTAGGAGAGCCGCCAGCACCAAGGTGCTGTGTAGCCTTCCAGCGCCCGCAAGCTGATGAGATCAAATCGGCGCACCAAGATTCTACACCAAAGACGCCGCCTATTCGGGCTGGATCCCCGCTTCCCTGGTCAGGCGCTTCCACTTGGCAATTTCGCTGTCGATGAATTTCGCCAGTTGTTCCGGGTTGAGCGGGGCGACGTCAGTGCCGATCGTGGCGAAGCGCTCGCGTATTTCCGGCCGCAGCAGGCCTTTGACGACGGCATCGTGCAGTTTGGCCACGATGTCCTTGGGTGTTCCGGCCGGCGCCATGAGTCCGAACCAGGCGATCAACTCGTAGCCGTTCAGTGTTTCGGCGATGGCGGGCATATCCGGGGCAAGTACGCTGCGTTTTTCCGAGGTCACGCCGAGGCCGCGCAATTTTCCACCCTTGGCCTGCGCCATTGCATTGCCCAAGTCGACGAACGTGAAGTCGAGCGTGCCGCCGATGACATCGGTCAGCGCCTGGGGGATGCCTTTATAGGGAACGTCGGTGACATCGAAGCCACCCATGGTCTTGAGCATGGCCAGCGATACCTGCGAGCCGGCCGAGCCGTAACCGCCGCTGATCTTGCCGTTGCGGGATTTGGCGAGCGCGACGAAGTCCTTGAGCGTTTTGGCGGGGAACTCCGGCTTGACCATCAACATGAACGAGGTCGTGCCCAGACGCGCCACCGGCGCAAAGTCCTTTACCGGGTCGTAGGGCAGCTTCTTGAACAGGCTGACGTTGGCCGCCTGTGTCGTGTTGGTGGTGACCAGGATGGTGTAGCCGTCGGCTGCGCTGTGTGCAACAGCCTCCGCGCCGATCGCGCCTTGTGCACCGGGTTTGTTTTCAATCACGAAGGCCTGGCCGAGGGCCTCCGACAGTATTTGTCCGGACACGCGGGCCACCTGGTCGGTTGCGCTGCCGGCGGGAAAGGGCACCACCAGCTTGACCGGTTTGGATGGGTAGGCCTGTGACGCGGCGGCCGTGGCGAACAGCATTGCAGCGATAAGCGCGACGGCTTTTGAAAGTGGGTTCGGCATAGTGTTTCCATGTTTTGTTTTTGGCTCATATAGCGAATGATGTTGGTGGCTCATCTAGTGAGCCTGTGTAAGCGGAAACTGGTTGTGTAGCGCAGAGGCGCTGGACCAGGAGAGGCGAAATGAGGACGAGGGAATTGGCAAGGATGATCGGCACACTG
>JANXRV010000016.1:0-14760 GCA_025356665.1 Pseudomonadota bacterium | reverse complement strand
CCACGAAATACCTCACCAACTACCTCGGATGGTTTAGAGTTCTCGACCGGTCGCCCCGCTTCAGCCCCGATCCCGCACGGTTGCTCGCTCTGGCGGTCAGAGCATGAGTTCAACAACATCATTCGCTAAATGAGCCAAATTCAAGCATAGCGCTGTGGTCTGTGACAAAACAGTCTGGACAAGTTTTAATTACTGTCATTACCGTGATGTCAGTAAATTACTAATCTACTGTCATCACTGACATCAACTGTCATCCTTGCCATTGTTGACCTTGTTGTCCTTGTTGTTATGGCTGTTATTACCGGCATTAGTCTCAGACTGACATGCCCCCGCGCCTCAATGCGTTCCCGGGTAGCGGCCACAAAGCCATGACTGGCAAAAAGGCGCAGCGCGATCGGCCCATATTGGCGGATCTCCATAGTGAAAAAACGGCTCAGGCTGGCGCCTGGTTTCGATGAAATGCAAGCAATCCCGCGTCCGGGCATGTCTTAAGCAGGCATTGAAAACGACTCCTTATTGATAAATCAAACCATGCAGCGCGCCAGCACACTACCTGCTTAACAATAATTGACAATTATTTACTCGTGTCAAAACTCTTTCTAACGGCAAAATTGCACCGTCCTACAGAATTACACCATCCTAGGCCTGCCTGGCTTTATCCGCATGGAAGTCCTCCTTTGTCTATTCAAGCGCCCACAAGCATGCCAGCGGGCAAATTTTGCTAATGATTAACGCCCTGCTTTGGGCGGCGCGATATTGGGCGTGGCTTGCCCTGATGATGCTGCTCGCTATCCTGAGCTTGGTCTATTTTTCCGATCGGACGATAAGCACCGAAAACAAAAATATCACCATTGAGTCCGCCGACATCCGGCTGGCCCAATCGCTAACCGAAAGCGCAAACAAGGCATCGCGTACGCTGACAAGTGTAGCGCATCAGATAACGGAATACGCCAAGCCATCCGCCCCCCTTGGAACCGACCCGCTTGCCGCCGGGCTTGCCAACGGTAGCGGACCAAGCGCCAACACAAGCAAAACAGCGATTTTGGCCCATTATTTTGTGGATGCCTCCGGCGACAGCGAAGTCATGCACGATGGCATACGCAGGCGGGTGAATTTCTCCGCAACTGATTTTTACCGCAACACCGGCAAAGTGGGCGCGACGCCTTACTATTTCAGCCCCGCGTCCGGGTTCATGGGTCTCGCAGAACATCCCGTGCAAATGGTCCTTACCAGAAAGCTGGGTGCCGCGGACAAAAACCCGGGTGGCATCTTGGCCACCGTGGTCGACCTCACTACCGCGTTCGATGAGCGCAGCGACCCGCATTTGCAAAATAATTTCGTCGCACTCTACAGAAACGATGGCGTGCGCTTGATGCATACCGGCCAAAAGGCACCCGATCTCGAACCCAGCGCCCTCAGCCAAACGCTGCAAGCCGCTGCGCAAAGCACCCAGCCGCAAGCCAAAGTCACCAGCATGGCGGACGAACACACGGCAAGCATGTACCGCGTTGCGTTTCAGGCCGTGCCGGCGTTTCCGGGCCTGATCGTGGCCCAGGGCTTGTCGCAAAGCGACGCACTTGCCCCCGCCCTCGCATTCGACAACAAGCTTTACGCCGCATCACTCGCTGCCGGCATGATACTGCTGCTCATGACGCTCTTCGCGGCACGGACGGTACAGGCCCTTACTGCTTCTGTCGAACGGCATAAGGAAGAAAAGAAACACAACTTGCGTTTTCTGCACATGACGGTGCATGAGCTGCGATCCACTGTGCACGGCATCCTCGGCTATGCCGACCTGCTGCAACATGAACTGCACGCCCCCGAGGACAAGGAAGGGGCGGAGACCATTTCCAAGTTCGGAAAACACCTTATCAAGCTCATCGACAGGATTCAATCTGTTTCAAGCCTGGTCTTGGAGCCCGCACGGCCGCAAGCAAGCGAGTTCGAATTGAGCGCGCTGCTGGACACGCTGGTCCGGGCGCATGCGCCAATTGCGCTGCGTAAAAACCTTGCGCTCGAGACAGCCTTTACCGAGACGCACATTTTTTCAGATAAAATCGCCATCGCAAGCGTGATGCACAACCTGCTCGGCAATGCGCTTAAGTACACCAAAGATGGAAGCGTCAGCGTCAAATCGGAGGCCTCAGATGGTATCGTCCGTATCGCCGTTACAGACACCGGTTGCGGCATAGCCGATGATGAGAAAAAGCACATGTTTGACGCTTACTTCCGCGGGAAAAAGGGCAATGCCTCAGACTCTTCCGTCGGTTTGGGCCTGTATTTTTGCAAACAACTGATTGAAGGTATGAAGGGCAAAATCGGCTACCACCAAAACGCCGGAGAAGGTACGACTGTCTGGTTCGAATTTCCCCAGAAAATGACCATGGAAAGCAGCCCTCGCAATGGATAAAACAGCGCCCCGCTCGATCCTCATCGTAGACGACCAGCCGACGAATCTGCGGCTCGCAACGCGCATGCTGGCAGGAAGCCCATGGCAGGTAACGGTCGCGGCATCAGGCCAAGAGGCGCTGGAATTGACCGAAACGAGCAGCTATGACGTCGTGTTGCTGGACCTGAGCATGCCCGTCATAAGCGGCATTGATGTGGCGAGAAAGCTGCGGAGCCAAGCAAAGCAGCCCCCCTCCTACCTCATTGCGTGCACGGCGTATGGAAGCTACCTTGGGGAATCTTCGACGGCAGGCCTGTTTGACATGACGCTGGCCAAACCCTTCCTGCGGGCTGGGTTGATTCAAACGCTCAGCGAAGTCGAAAGCATTTTGCAGGCTAGAAAATAGCATGCCATTGCGCCCGCAAGAACCGCATCTGCGTCTGCGGGAAAAAACGCCACTACCGATGACATGAAAAACATCTGCACCGACAACTTCGACTGCAAAACGCAAGCCTGCCCGGATTGCGCCAGCGTGTCCTTCAGTCCGTCAACAAAGCGCATCGTCGGCTTCCATGACCTCGCCGATGATGGCAGCCGTTGCGTTCGCATGGTCGAAAGCCAGCTTTATCGCTGCAAGTCGTGCCGGACATTTTTCAGCGCCTACCCGGAAAACCTGGTGGCAGAATTCCAGATGACCAGGCGCTTGCTCGCCCATGTGAGAGGCCTGGTGATAAGGGCAAAACCGCGTGAAATCAGCATGCAACTCGCGCTGCCCTCGTCCATTGTCGAACACATTTCAAAAACGGAACTCTCTCACCTCGACCCCGCCGGCGACGGCCAGCGCCCGACGATAGCCATCGTGCTGTTAAGAATGCGGGGGCTTTGCTATGTGGCCTACCTGGAGTGCGAAACGGGCAACCTGCTGGCACTGCATCGCAAGTTTGCCACCCGCCCCCTCGAACTGGCGGTGCGGCGTTCGATAGACAGGATTAAGCCCGGCCTGGTCTGCATTCCGCCGGAAAAAATATTTCTAAAAACAATGCAATCTTTTTTTCCCCAGATGCAGGTTGCGACAGACCCGCTTTCACTGCGGGCAGCCTTCCGCAAATGCGTGGAACCCTACCGGATACGCGTGCCCGGACGGCGCTTGCGGCGGGAGGTCGACGTGCTTCGCATCAAGACCATGGCGCACATTGGTACGCTGACGGGAGAGGCGCTTGCCGACCTTCCGCAAGTCACCAGGCAAACGCTCGACACCCTGGTGCACAATTATGACGGGATTTTCTCGCCCAAAAAAGCGCCTTCCCTTGCCTTGCAGTTTGAAAAAATAAAAAACAAACTGCCTGCTTTCTTGAAAATCCTGCTGACAGCCGCGTTTCAGGAAATTGAAATATGGCATGAGCACGCCATTCGTTTTTTGGGCGACAACAAACTAAATCTGTATCACGCTCACGTGCAGGAGCTCCATGCCATGGCAATGGAAATTGGCGATGGCCAGCCCCACTCTTTGAAACTGGCCTATTTGCAGCGCCAGGGCAACGCTCTGCCGCCACGTTAGCCCACCGACACACCGACAGGCCGCGCTAAGCGGCGCCCTGCCCGCGCCGCGGTAAAGAGCCCCGTCCCGGTTTTGCCAATGTTCGGTCAATTACCGGATCAAGTGCAGGATCAAGTGCAGGATCGAGAACAGGAAGGCCCGGCGTCCCGCCCGGCTCTGACAACAAGAAGGATGCGCGCAGGCACGCCTTCAGCTCGGAGGCGAGCGACGCCTTGTCGATAACCGCATGCACGCGCAGGCCATGCTCCTCGGCCAGGCTGCCGATGGCGGTCAAAATCCTGCGGTCATATCCGCTCATCAGGATAACCAGCCCCGCATATGCCTTGTTATGCAGGAAGCTGACAACCCTGAGCACATCCTCGTGTCCGGGAAAAATATCCAGCACGACGACCTGGGGATTGTGCGTGTTGAAGGCGACAAAAAATGAAGCGTGGGACTGCACGCCATAGACTGCGAAACCGCTATCTTCCGCGCTACGCATGACAAACTTTCGGACCGTCTCCTCATCCTCAAGCACTATCATTCGCGGCATCAACCCCCTTGCCGTCATGCGATTCGAACCCTCGCTGTGCGCGCCGCCCGCCGAAAAAGCATGGTGACGGTGAGCTTGGCGCGATTGCCACTGCCGGTAGGCTCAAAGCGAACCTCGCCCGCGGAAGCGAGCACAAATTCTTTGACAAACCACAGACCGACATTGGGCTGTTGTGCCAGCCCCTTCTTGAATGAAGTGGAAAAAAACCGGTCCGGGTTGGCGATGTTTTCTTTCAGGCCGGTGTAACGGACGGTAACGGACACGGCATTTCTTGACAGCGCGTCAGCGCCGCCCCCGGGTGGAGCGGCGTAAGCGCCGCAAGCGATGTCCATGCTACCTTCAGGGCTGAGCAGTTCCTGCCCGCTTGAGACCAGCACATCGAGTGCAATGGCGAGGAAATTCCGGTCAGTCAGTATCGCCGGAATGGGATCAGCGACGCTGAGGCCGATCCAGTCCCCGCCATCATGCTGCACCTTGAACATTTCAACATGTCTCTTGAGCAATTCCCCGACATCGACGACCTCCTCCCGGAACGATTTGGAGTAGGAGACCGCCGCCATATTGTGCGAGAGCAATTCCACGCCCCCATAGGCGCCGAGGGCGTCATTTGCAATCGCCTGGTGTTTGGGCTCCTTCAATACCGATCGTAACAAGCGGACATTGCCCTGACCAACAGATAAAAGGTTGTTCAGCGCGTAAGAAAGAAAATGGGCCGAACGAGCCAGCCCCTCAAGGTTTGAGCGGTGCGCGATCAGCGCGGCGCTTTTATCAAACCGGTAAACAAGCGGAAGAACCACTGTTTGTTCCTTTTATTTTTCCGTCTATTTTTTTAAAATAGACCATTAAATGTGCCCCGACTTACCCAAGCATGCCCGCTTGAGCCGGCACACCACTACGTGCCCCTGAAACACAAACCAGGCCTCTACCGTGCATGACGCATCGGATCCGAAGTGCTTAATTTACGGTAATATTGCATTTCCAATAGTCAATTTTTGTAAAATTGACTTTAGCCCGGACATCCATGTTAAGTTTCGTGTAGTCATGCTTAGTTGGGGTGCCCTGAGCCTCTATTCGCTTGAGTAAATACCCCGCTAAACATGATCAGGCAGCTGCAAAAAACAGGAATTCGCGGCTAACCGTTGTAAAAATTAAAAATAATCGCCCCTGAACATCATTAGCGGGCGTGCCGGAAAATCCTACGGTTTCATTCTGTTGTTTGAGAGCAGACACCATGACCACCCAGAAGTCGCCCATCGCGTCCGTTGTCGTACTTGAAGACGAACACCATTTCCGGCGATTTTTGAGCCATGTTCTGGAAGGTGAATTCGAACTCTTGTTTGTTGACACCAGCGAACAAATGTTTGAGCAAATCGCGCAACATAAGGTCGATTTGATCCTGCTCGACATACTGCTTCCGGGCGAGGACGGCATTGAGGTGGCGAAAATTCTTCGCATCCGGACGCAGATCCCGGTAATCCTTTTGTCAGCCCTCTCATCGAACGAAATGATTGCCACCGGACTGAACGTGGGCGCGGATGATTACGTCACCAAGCCCTTTGATACCGATGTGTTGCGCGCCCGGATGCGCAATGCCATTCGCCGGAGCAGCGCCACCCCCGCAGGCGCAGCGCAAATCTCGTTTATCCCGGTCGGGGACTGCCAGATTGATCCTTGGACGCGCCATATAAGCCACCCTGGTGGTGCCACGGAACGGCTCACCGAGATGGAAATACAACTGCTGACCGCGCTGCTGCAAACCCCCGATTGCGTCACCGACCGTGACAACCTATCACGGCTCATCTCCGGTCAGGAATGGTCGCCCAACAATCGCAGCCTGGATGTGCATATCAGCCATTTGCGAAAAAAACTTGAGCGGCTGACCAACATGAAAAACACCATCGTCAGCTTCCGCGGCATTGGCTACGCATTGCAACTGGAAGCGTTCAAGCAAGTCACAGAATAAGAAAGCCGCCCGGCCGCTGGCGGAAATACGCTGCACCGCTAGCGCAATACCCTGAGCGCAGATCGGCGCGATCGAAGGTGGTGCAAATACAGCGGGCAACAGCGGCACACCCTCTCACTTGCTGAAAATTCAGCTTTTTCCGCCGGCGCTTGCCCTGGTGTTGAGGGTTGAGGGTTGAGGGCTTAGGGTTTTAAACACCCTCATTGCGCAATAAAAAAGCTGAAAACTGGTCCGGGCGACGCGTCAGACCGGCTTGAAAGCGAATTTTTCCAGCACCTGTCCGATGTCTTTGAGGTGGCTCTTGGGTATCTTGGCGACAATATTGAGGCCTAGGGGCGCGACTTTCGTCTCAACCGCGTCCATGAACAGCTTGTCGTAGCCCGTGATCAGGATGACCGGGGCAAAACACACCCGACCGGCAAGAAATTTGAGCACCTCGACGCCGTCGCTCGCGCCAAGCATCAGGTCAAGAACGATCACTGAGGGCGTTATGAGGCCGAAGCTCGCACGCAGGTCTTCGAACGAGGAAACCGGGAAAGGCTTAAAACCCATGTGTTCCCCGATTGCAGAGAGCATGCTGCGAACGTTCGAGTCATCATCAATAATAAGGAGCGTGAGTGAAGGACTAATTTTTTTTCTCCTTGGCAACCGCGCCTCGCGTGCCGATCATGTAAGAATTGAGCGCATGCTCGAGTCGCTCCATGCCCATCCGCTTTTCAATGATGCCGGCAATATGCAGCCCCCTGTCGCGTCCGGACAACTGCACCGACTGGAGCAAGCGGTGGTCGTGCGCACTCATTAACAGGACCGGATTGCGGTATTGGACCGAAGCCAGAAAATCAATCACCGGGAGCGCGTCCTCGTCGCCCAGCACGAGGTCAAGCAGTATGACGGTGGGACTGAGCGAACTGAATTCGTGATGAAACTCGGAAAGGCTGGCACAGCCTGCGCACTGATAGCCCGACAGCGTGCCGATTCGAATGGCGAGCGCCCTGACCTCGGCGTTGTCCTCGACGACGAGCAAGCGATTAAGATTTTTATGTTCCATGGCACATGCCTCTTTTACAATTTTGACAGGGTTCCGGCCGCGACATCGCCGCCAATATCATCGGCCATCGCAACGGCCGCCGGAATTGCCAGTACGAACTTGACGTCCTGCCCTGCGCCACCCGGGACGATCGCCACCTCGCCGCCACTGGCGTGGGCAAACTCCCGTGCAAACCACAGCCCCAGTCCGCCGTACGCACTGCCTTTGCCGGTAAAACCCGGCTCAAAGCATCGCTTGCGCGCGTGCGCCGACATGCTCCCACCGGGATTACTGACGCCCAGGACAAAATACAGTCCAGGCGCGAGCGTGCCGTGCGGAAAATCGGCGGGTATGCCCGATACCTCGGCGCACTCGACGGTGACACGCCCCCCCTCCTTGATGGCGTCCTGGGCGTTCAGCAACAGCGCGTTGGCCGCAATATCAAAGTAGGCAGGATCTGTTCTCACCAGGGTCTCTAGTCCGGGCTCCCTGGAACAAACCTCAAAGGCCGGCTCGGCCGCGAGCTTTGCCGACAGATTACGCACCCGTTTTGCCGGATCAAAAATTTGATCTGCGAACAAATGCCAGGCGACAACTGCGCGCATGCTTTCGGCCAGGCGCTCGGCCTGGCGCAGGCACAGCACAACATCGTCGACGATGGCCGATTGTTTCGCATCCGCAATATTGCCGCTCAATAAATTGAGGTTACCCATGGCGGGCCCCAGCGCATTGTAAAGGCTGTGCGAGAGGCCGCGCACAGCCAGCGCCATGCCCTCCAAGGCACGGCGACTTTGCAGCATAGATTCGGTCGTGGTTTTCGCACCAACTCCGGGAGCAGCATCCATATGCCTAAGTTTATCGACAACGCGCCGGGGGAACGTAAATTTTTATTAACGCACAATCCCCCGTCAGAGCAATGGTGAAATCGACGCGACGCCAGCCTGCCATAGCGGCGGGTGGCCGCAGCGAAGCTCAAAAATGATCCCGCTGGCAAGGCAAGGCGCGATACTGAGAAGCATTCCACCCTCGCACATTTCAGTGTAATCGCCTGAAAACCCGCGCCAATACTGCCTTTCCAGCCATCTCCCCGGTAAAAATAACGCTGTAACCGTGCGCGCTCTGGGCCTGGCGGCGACGGCTACTCCGCCTTTGCCCCCGTCTCACGCACCACCTTGCCCCAGCGCTCACGCTCCTGTTTCATGAAAAGCGCGAATTCCGCCGGCGTGTTGCCGATGCCAACCACGCTCAGCTCCTGCATGCGCCGGATGACATCGGGCTGTTTCATGACCTCGGCGATGGAGGCGACCAGTTTATTGACAACAGCAGCAGGCGTTCCCGGCGCCTTGTGCTGCTGCGCAACGCCGATTGGCGGCGAGGGCAGATGACGGGTGACGGGTGAAAGATGACAGGGGGCCAATTACAGCCGACCGATTACGGCTGACGACGCGAAACATAGTTTCCCTCAGGGCCGTCAATTACAATACCGGCCAGACTGCAGCCTACCGAAGCGCGAGGGCGGCAACTGGAAAATCTGCAACAAAGAAACCCGGCTTGATTTCAAGGCCACCCAAGCCAAAAGAGGGCATCCTGACCAGCTTCGCTTTGAAGTGGGAGATACACAAGGCGGCTTGCCCCCTGCAATCATGACACCCATGCACCCCTGCCACCCCCGCCACCCCTGCTACCCCTGCCACCCCTGCCACCAATGAAAAACCAAGCAAAAATACGCATCGCCGCCGACATCGGTGGCACCTTCACCGACGTCGCCGCGTTTGATGAAAAACGCGGCGTACTGATGCTGGGCAAGACCCTGACCACGCCGCAGCGGCTGGTCAGCGGCATTCTCGATGGCATGCGCAAGGCCGGCGTCACCCTGGCCGACGCCAAGCTGTTCCTGCACGGCTCGACTGTCGCCATCAACACCATGCTCGAGCGCTCCGGTGCGCGCGCCGCGCTCATCACCACGCGCGGTTTTCGCGATATTTATGAAATCGGCCGCATCAACCGCCCCGATTCATTCAACCTGCGCCACCGCAAGCACACGCCCCTGATAGAGCGCGACCTGCGCTTTGAGGTGAGCGAACGTCTGCTCGCCGACGGCTCGGTGCACCAGGCCCTGGACATGGACGAGGTGAAAGAGATCGCCGACCGGCTCGAACACCTGAACATTGAAGCTGTGGCGGTGCTGTTCCTGCACTCTTACCGCAATCCGGCGCACGAGCAGGCGGTCAAGGCCTATTTGCAACAGCGCCTTCCCGGCGTATTCGTTTCGGCGTCGGCCGACTTGTCGCAGGAGTATCGCGAGTTCGAGCGCACATCGACCGTGGTTGCCAATGCCTATATCGGACCGCGCGTGCACCGCTACCTTGGCGAGATCGAACAGGAGATCAAGCAGGCGAAATTCTCCGGCAAGTTCCTCGTCGTGCAATCGACCGGCGGCCTTTACGCCTTGTCCGAGGCGAGGCAGGATTGCGTGCGCATGATGGAGTCCGGTCCGGCCGCCGGCGTCATCGGCGCCCAGCTGCTGTGCCAGGTGCTGGGCATCGATAACGCAATCGCATTTGACATGGGCGGCACCACTGCCAAGGCCGGTGTTGTGCGTGATGGCAAAGCGCTGGTGACCGGCAGCACGATGATAGGCGGCTACCTTACCGGTTTGCCGCTGCTCACCGCCATGATCGACATCCACGAGGTGGGCACCGGAGGCGGCAGCATCGCCTCGGTCAGCCCCGCGGGCGCCTTGCGCGTGGGTCCGCAAAGCGCCGGCGCCGCCCCCGGACCGGCTTGCTATGCCCTGGGCGGCGCCGAGCCCACCGTGACCGACGCCAATCTGGTGCTCGGCAGGCTGGACGCAGCGCACTTTCTCGGTGGCGAGATGCTGCTCGACAAGGCCGCGGCGACGGCGGCGATCCGCGAGCGCATCGCCACGCCGCTCGGACTGTCTGTCACCAAGGCGGCGATGGGCGTGCTGCGTATCGCCTCGGCCGCGATGTCGCACGCTGTAAAAGGTGTCACCACCGACCGCGGCCTCGATCCGGGCGCATTCCCGACCCTGTTCGCCTACGGCGGCGCCGGCCCGCTGCACGCCTCGATGGTGGCGCGCGAACTGCGCATTCCCCGCGTTATCGTGCCGCGTGCACCGGGCCACTTTTCGGCCTTTGGCATGCTGCTGTCGGATTTCCGCCGCGACCTGGTGCGCTCGCATTTCATCCGCCTTGATGCCGTCTCGATGAGCCAACTGCAGGGCTGGTTTCTCGAACTAGAGCAGCAAGGCGTCGCCGCGCTCAAGGAGGCCGACCTTGGCACGCGCAAGCTGCTGGTCAATCGCGCCCTCGACATGCGCTATGTCGGCCAGGAGCACGCCGTCACCGTGGACATGCCGCTGTCGGCCTTCAAGCGCGCCGATAAAAGGGGCATCAAGGCGGCGTTTGATGCGGCCCACGAGGAGCGCTACGGACGCGGCGCTCCCAACGAAGTGGCCGAAATCGTCAGCATCCGCAGCACCGTCACCGGCGTGATGAAAAAGCCGCCGCTGGAAAAAATACCGCGCGGCAGCGCGCGCCCTGCGGCGAAAGCCCGGCTCGGTTCAAGAAAAGTCTATTTCGAAGACGCGGGCTGGGCCGAGACCGCCCTGTACCGCCGTGAAGAACTGCTCGCCGCCAATGTGATCAAGGGGCCGGCGCTGATAGAGGAGCACGCCACCACCAGCGTGCTCCAGCCCGGCGACAGCCTGCGCGTCGACCAGTATGGCAACCTCGTCGTGGACATCGCCCGCAAATAGCCGGCACCAGCGCATAGGAAAAAAAATGACAATCATGACTGTCCAACGCCGCGGCAAAAAAGCCGCCCCCGTGCGCCAGCACAAGCGCGTCGATCCGGTCTCGGTCGAGCTCATTCGCAACAGCCTGGTCGCGGCGACCGAAGAAATGAAATCGGTGCTGATGCGAACCTCGTACAACATGATCATCTACGAGGCGCTCGACTTCACCGTGGGCCTGTTCAACAGCGCCGGCGAAACCCTGTCCATCGGCCTTGGCCTGCCCACCTTCATTCGCGGCATGAGCGACGTGGTCAAGGCAAAAGTCGCCCATTGGGGCCTGGAGGGCATCCACCCGGGCGACATCCTGCTCACCAACGATGCCTATACCACCGGCGCGCACCTGAACCACCTGACCTTTTCCATCCCGGTGTTCCACAAGGGGCGCATCGTTGCATTCTCGACCTGCATGGCGCACTGGCAGGATATCGGCGGCATCCTCAACGGCATGACCACCGATATTTTTTCAGAGGGCCTGCAGATTCCGCTGGTCAAGTACCACGTGCGCGGCCGGCTCAACGCCGAAATGCGCAATCTCATCCTGATGAACGTGCGCCGCCCCGACCGCGCAATGGGCGATCTTGAAGCGCAATTGTCGGCCTGCCGTGTCGGCGCGCGACACATGGAGGACATGCTCGCGCGCCACGGCCTGGAGACGGTGCTCGCGAGCATCGAGCAAATCATGAACCATAGCGAAGCGGAGGCGCGCGCCCGCGTGCGCGCCATGCCCGATGGCGTCTATGTCGCCGAATCGCAAATGGACGACGACGGCATAGACATCGACCAGCCGGTGCCCATCCGCGTCAAGGTGACCATCAGCGGCGGCGAGATGACCGTGGATCTGTCCGGCGTCAGTCCGCAGGTGAAGGGTTTCTACAATTCGGGCGCCGGCGTCGCCTGCGCGCAAGTCGCATTCAAGTGCCTCACCCTGCCTCGCGACAACCCCATCAACGATGGCAGCTTCCGCCCGCTCAAGGTCATCGTGCCGCCCGGAACCGTCGTCAGCGCCACGCATCCGGCGCCCATGCGCGTCTGGATGACTTATCCGATGACCCTGGTCGACACCATCTTCAAGGCGCTCGCGCCCGCCATTCCGGACCATGTCATCGCCGGCCACCACGCCGACCTGCTTATTGCGAACGTCAATGGCATTCACCCGCGTGACGGCCGCCTGTGGATTTACCTGGGCGGCTTGATCGGCGGCGGTTGGGGCGCCAAGTCGGACGAGGATGGCGCCAATTGCACCGTCTGCATGAACGATGGCGACACCCACAACGGGCCCTCGGAGCAGGTCGAGAACAAATTTCCGCTGCTGGTCCGCCACTACCGCCTGCGCCAGGATTCGGGCGGCGCCGGCGAATTCCGCGGCGGACTGGGCGCCGAAACCGAAGTCATGGCCTTGTCGCTGATCAATTACCAGACCCGCACCGACCGCGTGAACAACCCACCCTGGGGTCTCAGGGGCGGTGGACCGGCGCTGGGTAACCAGATCGGCCTACGCCACAAAGACGGCAAGGAGAGCGTTTTCCCCGGTGGCAAAGTCAATACCAAGCTCGCCGCGGGCGAGTCCTACATTCTGCGCTCGGGCGGTGGCGGCGGTTTTGGTGATCCGAAAAAACGCTCGCGCGAATCGATCCTGCGCGACCTGCGCCTGGGCTATATTTCCGCCGCTGCGGCCAAGCGCGATTACGGCGTGACTGCGCCGACAGATCCGCTTGCCGCAGTCGGCGCGCCAGTTGCAGGAGGCAAACATGCACGCCGTGCTTGAACGCACCCGCCGCGGCGCCGCTTCTGCGCAAAAAAACAGCGCCAATGCCGCAGCATCAAGACCGCATGATGCCATCGCGATAGAGGCAATGCATTTGCTCGGACGCTGGCGGCGCGTCAGCAGCCGCCACCTGGCCTTCACCATGGGCTGCGCCTGCGGCTATGGGGCGGCGGTCGACCTGCGCGATTTTGACGGCATGATTCTTGACTATTTGTTGCAGAAATTTTCCGCGACCGCAGCCCTGCTTGCTTTCATCCGCAAGCACGCCGGCATTGCCGCGGCCGGTTCGGGCAGCCTGAACGCCTTGTTGCGCGCCATCGCCGGCGCGCACAACCCCCTTGCCGCGGTCTGTTCGGACCAGCTGCTGCAGGCGATCAGCGTCAGCATTGCGTCGTTGGAGGAACAACATGCACGCTGAGCGTAACGCCGTCTTCACCTGGCAAACCAGCGCGTCGATTTTTTGAGCATGGAATAAAAAAATTTCTTTCCACAGGAGGATTATCTTGAAAACATTTTTGCACTTGCTGGCAGCCGGGTTTCTCGCCATTGCAGCGTTCGAGGCGGATGCGCAAAATTATCCCAACCGCGTCGTGCGCGTGATCGTGCCCTACCCGCCGGGGGGCACCGTGGACACCGTGGCGCGCGTCGTCGCACAGCGACTGAGCGAGCAGCTCGGGCAATCCTTCATTGTCGAGAACCGCGCCGGTGCCAATGGCGTGATCGGCAGCGACGTCGTCGCCAAGGCGACAGCCGATGGTTACACGCTGCTGATACAGGCTTCGACCTTCGTCACCAATCCTATCCTGCTTAAAAATCTGCCCTACGACATGATGCGCGACTTCACGCCGATCTCAAAAATCGGCTCGGTGCCGCTGCTGGTCACCGCCTACCCGGGCCTGCCCGCGACAAACCTGAAAGAATTCATCGCGCTGGTGCGCGCGACCCCGGAAAAATACACCTTCGCTGCGCCTCCGACAGGTTCGGCCGCACACCTCGCCGAGGAAGCCATAAAGAGCGGCGCCAAGCTTGCCATCGAGCTCATCCCCTACAAGGGCACCGCACCGGCACTGGCCGATGTCATGGGTGGGCACGCCAGTGCCATGATAGATGCACTGCCCTCCTCCTATCCGCCGGTCAAAAGCGGCAAACTCAAGGCACTGGCTGTCACCAGCCCCAAACGTATTGCCTTCATGCCCAACGTGCCCACTGTCGCCGAGTCCGGTCTGCCCGGATTCGACATGGTCTCCTGGTACGGCGTATGGGGGCCGGCCAACCTGCCCAGGGATCTGGCAAAAAAAATCGCCATCGAGGTGGGCAAAGCGGTGATGTCACCGCTTGCCACCGAGCGTCTTGGCGACCAGGGCTTTGACGCGGGCGGCACGACGCCGGAGGAGTTCGCGACATTTCTCGATCAGGAGTTCGCAAAGTATTCGCGCGTGATCAAAGACGCCAACATCAAGGCCGAATAATTTTCCACGCCGCCCGGGCAGTCGCGCCCGGGCGCGGTGGTGAAATGGCTGGAAAGGCCCGCTCCCATCAACCAATCGCTCTAAAAAATCACCCCCGATCAGTAGTGTCCGGTTAAATGGGTGTTAATTTGCTTGAAAGCCAATACTGGCGCGGCTTTACAGCCGATTTTGCTTGGTGCCGATTTGAACCTTGAATCCTCATTTTTGTGTAGTTTCCCTCCGGTGAAATCCCCGGGG
>JANXRV010000014.1:0-5422 GCA_025356665.1 Pseudomonadota bacterium | reverse complement strand
CCACGAAATACCTCACCAACTACCTCGGATGGTTTAGAGTTCTCGACCGGTCGCCCCGCTTCAGCCCCGATCCCGCACGGTTGCTCGCTCTGGCGGTCAGAGCATGAGTTCAACAACATCATTCGCTAAATGAGCCATTATATATGGATATCTCCGAACTGCTCGCCTTCGTCGTCAAGAACAAGGCCTCCGACCTGCACTTGTCCTCGGGCCTGCCGCCGATGATTCGCGTGCACGGGGACATCAAGCGCATCAACCTGCCGCCGATGGACCACACTGATGTGCACGGCATGATTTACGACATCATGAACGACGGCCAGCGCAAGGCCTACGAGGAAAACCTCGAGTGCGATTTCTCTTTCGCCATTCCGGGCCTGGCGCGTTTTCGCGTCAACGCCTTCGTGCAGAACCGCGGCGCCGCCGCCGTGATGCGGACCATCCCGTCGAAGATCCTGTCGCTCGAGGACCTCAAGGCGCCGAAGATTTTCGCCGACCTCGCCGACCAGCCGCGCGGCGTGGTGCTGGTCACCGGCCCGACCGGTTCGGGCAAGTCGACCACGCTCGCCGCCATGGTCAACCATAAAAATGAAACCGAAGAGGGACATATCCTCACCATCGAGGATCCGATCGAATTCGTGCATGAATCAAAAAAATGCCTGATCAACCAGCGTGAGGTCGGCCCGCATACCCTGTCTTTCTCCAACGCGCTGCGCTCGGCGCTGCGCGAAGACCCGGACGTTATCCTGGTTGGCGAGATGCGCGACCTTGAAACCATCCGCCTGGCGCTTTCAGGCGCGGAAACCGGCCACTTGGTGTTCGGCACGCTGCACACCTCGTCGGCTGCGAAGACCATCGACCGTATCGTCGACGTGTTCCCCGCCGCCGAAAAAGAAATGATCCGTGCCATGATCTCGGAGTCCATCAAGGCCATCATTTCGCAGACGCTGTGCAAGACCAAGGACGGCAGCGGCCGCGCCGCAGCACACGAAATCATGGTCGGTACGCCGGCCATCCGCAACCTGATCCGCGAGAACAAAATCGCGCAGATGTACTCGTCCATCCAGACGGGCGCGCAGTTTGGCATGCAGACGCTGGACCAGAACCTGCAGGACCTGATCAAGCGCAACATCATCTCGGTCGCCGAGGCGCGCGGCAAGGCGGCAAACAAGGACAACTTCGCCGGCTGATTCAAGCAACACCGGAGCCGCGGGGATCACGGGACCACCAGTCGCCGGATCACCAAGGGCAGGCTGGACACGATCAAACAGTACCGGGAGCGAGAACCATGGAAAAAGAACAGGCAACAAAATTCATGTACGACCTGCTGCGGCTGCTGCTGCAGAAAAAGGGTTCCGACCTGTTCATCACGGTGGGCTTCCCGCCGGCGATGAAAATCGACGGCAAGATGACGCCGGTGTCCAGCCAGGCGCTCACCAGCCAGCACACCTCCGAGTTGTGCCGCTCCATCATGAACGACAAGCAGGCGGCCGAGTTCGAGGGCACCAAGGAATGCAACTTCGCCATTGCGCCGGCCGGCATCGGCCGTTTTCGCGTCAACGCTTTCGTGCAGCAAAGCCACATGGGCATGGTGCTGCGTGTCATCACCACCACCATCCCCAAGTTCGAAGACCTGAGAATTCCGCCCGTGCTCAAGGACGTCATCATGTCCAAGCGCGGCCTGGTCATCATGGTCGGCGGCACCGGATCGGGCAAGTCGACCACGCTCGCGGCGATGATCGGCTACCGCAACGAGAACCACTACGGCCACATCATCACCATCGAAGACCCGATCGAGTACACCCACCCGCACATCAACTCGCTTATCACGCAGCGCGAAGTGGGGGTGGACACGCTGTCTTGGGAGTCGGCGCTGCATAACACCCTGCGCCAGGCGCCCGATGTCATCCTGATCGGCGAGATCCGCGCGCGCGAGACCATGGAGCACGCGGTGGCCTTTGCCGAGACCGGCCACCTTGCGATCGGTACGCTGCACGCCAACAGCGCCAACCAGGCGCTTGACCGCATCATCAACTTCTTCCCCGAAGAGCGCCGCGCCCAGCTGCTGATGGACTTGTCGCTCAACCTCAAGGCCCTGGTGGCGCAACGCCTTATCCCGCTCAAGGAAACCAAGGGCCGCGCCGCGGCGGTGGAGGTGCTGCTCAACTCGCCGCTTATTTCCGACCTGATCTTCAAGGGCGAGGTGCACGAGATCAAGGAGATCATGAAAAAGTCGCGCGAGCTGGGCATGCAGACCTTCGACCAGGCGCTATTCGACCTGTACGAAGAGGGTCGCATCAGCTACGAGGATGCGCTGCGCAACGCCGATAGCGTCAACGACCTGCGCTTGATGATCAAGTTGCATTCCAAGGAATCGAAAAACCGCGATATCAACGCGGGCATCGAGCATCTGAACATCGTCTGAGCCCGGAGGCTGCGCGGCCATGCCGTGCGGGATGGAGCGCTTGCCGTGCCCCGTTTATCCCGCGCGTTTTTTGTGCGATTCAACCTGCGGTGAACCATGAGCGACCTCTACGCATTCTCTGCCAACACCCTGGACGGCAAGCCGCTTGCCCTTGATGCTTTTCGTGGCAAGGTGGCGCTGATCGTTAACACCGCCAGCGCCTGTGGCTTTACGCCGCAGTACGCCGAGCTCGAAGCCCTGCACAAGACCTATGCCGCCCAGGGGCTGGTTGTGCTGGGCTTTCCTTGCAACCAGTTTGGCGCGCAGGAGCCCGGTGACGCCGCGGCGATTAGCGCGTTCTGCCAGAAAAGCTACGACGTGAATTTTCAGATGTTCGACAAGCTGGAGGTGAAGGGCGCCAACGCCCACCCCTTGTTCAAATGGCTGACCAGCGATGCGCCGGGCATACTCGGTACAGAGGCGATCAAGTGGAATTTCACCAAGTTCCTCGTCAGTCGGAAAGGCGAGGTGGTCAAGCGCTATGCACCGCAGACCCATCCAAGGGAGCTTGTTCCCGACATTGAGTCACTTCTCGAGGCGGGCTGAACGCTGTGGCATTGCCATTGTTCCTCCCGCTCTCCAGCGTCGATGACATCACCCACGCCATCCAGCTGGCGATCGCGCCGGTGTTCCTGCTCACCGCAGTGGGTACGCTGCTGATGGTGTTCACCAACCGGCTGTCGCGCGCGGTGGACCGCCGCCGCGTGTTGAACAAACTGCTGCCCGAACTTGCCGCTGGGCTACTCGCCGAGGCCAAAGACGAACTCGGCCATATTGCGCGGCGTATCGAGCTCATCTACACCGCGATCGTGCTGGCGGTGTTTTGCGCGCTGTTCATCTGCCTGTTGATCGCCGTGGCCTTCGTCGACGCCTTCCTTGCCGCCAATCTGGCCAGGGTGCTGGGTGTGCTGTTCGTGCTGGCGATGCTCGCGCTGATTGGCGCACTGATTATTTTTCTGCGTGAAATTTTCATCGCCATCACTCCCCCGGGTGGCGTGATCCGGTAGCCCCTCAGTTCTATCCCAGTCGCGCCGCGACCCAAAAACCTCCCCTCCCCCTTGACGGGGGAGGGGCCGGGGGAGAGGGTGAAAGCGTCGCGACACGCCCAGTTCAAGATCTTAAGGACCCATGCCCGTCAGCTACGAATCCCTCGCCATCGCCGCCCTCATCGTCACCTTCGCCTATTTTATTTTCGGCGTGTCCGGCTTTGGCGCGGCGGTGGTCTCGGTGCCGGCGTTGTCGCATTTGTGGCCGATGACCTTCGTGCTGCCCTTGTGCGTGCTGCTCGATTTTTCCGCGGCGCTCGCCCTGGGCATGAGTTTCGGCAAAGCGGCCAGGCGCGACGAGCTGGTGCGCATGGTGCCGCTGTCGCTCATCGGCGCCATCTGCGGGCTGACGCTGCTGGTGACACTGCCGCAGGGCCTTGCCATGGGCAGCCTTGGCGTCGTCGCCATCAGTTACGGCTTGTGGACGCTGCGCCAGCCCGGCGTGATGCACCCGGTGTCGCGCGGCTGGGCGATGCCGGCCGGATTCACCGGCGGCTTGTCGGGCACGCTCTTTGGCGTCGGTGGCCCGCCCTATATGATTTATCTCTCGCGCCGCCTCGAGGACAAGGGCGCCTTGCGCTCGACCATGGTGACCATGGTGACATTCAGCGTCGCCATACGCACCACGCTGTTTGTCATCGCCGGCCTGGTCTTGCCCGATGTGCTCAAAGTGTTCGCGGCTCTGATCCCGGTCGCCGCGCTCGGCTTGTGGGCCGGCCACCGCCTGCATGGCCGCATCTCGCGTGAACAACTCGGGCGCTTCATCGCCGTGCTGGTGATGCTGAGCGGCGCATCCCTGCTCTGGCGCGTCTTCGCCGGGACTTGAAGCGGCCCCGAAACAGGCTGGGAATCCGCTCCAGGCAAGGGTTTCCAGCTATCTGCCGACACCAATTGGTGATGTGAGCATGCAAAAAGGAGAGGAATATGATCGCGGTTATCTTTGAAGTGATGCCGGCATCCGGACGCAAGCAGGACTACCTCGACCTCGCCGCCAGCCTGCGGCCGCAGCTGGAGCAAATCGACGGATTCATCTCGGTCGAGCGTTTCGCCAGCCTGAGTACCGAAGGCAAGATCCTGTCCTTGTCTTTTTTTCGTGACGAAGCGGCCGTGCAGGCGTGGCGCAAGCTCGAAGCCCATCGCAGCGCCCAGGCGGCGGGGCGCGGCGGCGTGTTCGCCGACTACCGCCTGCGCGTGGCATCGGTGATGCGCGATTACGGCATGACGGAGCGGGAGCAGGCGCCATCGGATAGCCGGGAGCGACATTCCCGCTAAACGTTCTCAGCCCGCAGGGGCTGCAGCCGTCATTCCCGCGAAAGCGGGAATCCAGTGTCATTGCGAGGAGGCGCAGCCGACGCGGCAATCTTGTCGCATAGCGCGACGGCCGTGGTTTCACTCCCCTGCGGGGAGCGAGTCACTTTTCTTGCTTTGCCAAGAAAAGTAAGCAAAAGAAGGCGACCCCATGTCGCCGCCGCCTGCGGCGCTTCCCTCCGGCGCTCGTCAAAGCGGGCCGGCGCATAAACTCGGCCCGCATAAAGCTGCGGGCCTCAGACATATGCGCAGGACATCTCCCGCTTCGCCTGCGCTCCTCGGCGGCGCCGAAGGGCGGCAGGGCAAAACCACCGCAACGCCAAGACCTTCGTCTTAGATTTTTCGGCGCTAGGCAGCGCTAATGCCTTGAGGTTGGGCAAGCTCAGAGGCAGAATGGCACCAAGCAGGTGCAATTTGTCATCTAAAATTGTCACCTATTTCGCCACCTAAAATTTGGCAACTAATACTAGGGGCTGTTGACATTCAAGCGAGCCAGACGAAGGTGCAGACCAGATGCAAGAAGGCCATATAGTGGGGATCGAGTTTTTCGTATCGCGTGGCAACACGCCGAAAGTGCTTGATGCGCGCGAAGAAGCGTTCGATCAGG
>JANXRV010000164.1:0-20431 GCA_025356665.1 Pseudomonadota bacterium | reverse complement strand
CGGCGAGGGCGGCGGCGCTGCCGCTGGTCATCCCGGTCATCATCATGGGCGGTATCCTGACCGGCATATTCACGCCGACCGAGGCCGGCGTGGTCGCGGCGATGTACATCGTGTTCGTCGCCATCCCGCTGCTCAACCGCGGCTACCTGCGGCAGTTGCCGCACGACATGGCGCTGACCGGGCTGCTCTATTCGATACCGCTGATTACCATCGCCGCCGCCTCGACCTTCGGCTGGATGCTCGCCTACCTGCGCGGGCCTGCGGTGGTCTCGGGCTGGATCGCCAGTGCGGCCGGCAACGACCCGTTCATGGTCATGCTGCTGCTGGTGCTGCTGTTCATCATCATCGGCGACTTCCTCGATGCCATCCCGGCGATCATCATTTTCATGCCCATCATCACCGATCTGACGCAAACGACCAGTATCAACCCGGTGCACATGGGGGTGGTGATCATCGTCACACTGGCCTTCGGGCTGATCACGCCGCCCTACGGCCTGGCGCTGCTCATGTCCTCCAAATTTATCGGCGTGAAGTTCTCCAAGGCGATGTTCGCCTCTTTTCCGATTTACGTGGTCTTTCTTGCCGCGATCGTTTTCTGCATCTTTTTTCCGGAAGTCGTGCTCTGGCTGCCCAAGCACCTGTTGCCGGAGTCGGTTGGCTGCTTCAAGAACCCCAACGGCGCGGGATATCTGTGTCCCTGAGCTGTAATCGAATGTGCCCGGTTTCGGATTCGATGCGAAAATACTGAAAATCACAACGCCAGCGGCCTGATCCGACCGTGGCTCCAACCAGGAAACACCGTGACTGACAAAAAGCACACTATCGGCCCCGGAGCGAAGCCAGCCCACGGGCTCGGTCCAGAAGAAAAGCCAGCCCACGGGCTGGCGAGGGGCCTGACCAATTACGGCGACGCCGATTTTTCGCTTTACCTGCGCCGCTCCTTCGCCAAGTCCATGGGCTACTCCAACGAGATGCTGGCGCGGCCGGTGGTGGGGATTGCGCAGACGGCGAGCGGGTTCAACAACTGCCATCGCCATTTCCCCGAACTCGTCGAGGCGGTCAAGCGCGGCGTGCTTGCCGCCGGCGGCTTGCCGCTGGACTTCCCGACCATTTCGCTTGGCGAGGTGTTCCTCTCGCCCACCAGCATGATGTTTCGCAACCTGATGTCCATGGACACCGAGGAAATGATCCGCGCCCAGCCGATGGACGCGGTGGTGCTGGTCGGCGGTTGCGACAAGACCGTACCGGCGCAACTGATGGGTGCGGCCTCGGCCGATATCCCCTCGGTGCAGCTCGTCGGCGGACCGATGATGCCGATGTCCTTTCATGGCGAACGCCTGGGGGCGTGCACCGACTGCCGCCGTTTCTGGGCCAAGTTCCGCGGTGGCGAAGTCAGTGCCGGCGAGATCAGTGAGATCGAGGGCAATCTTGCCACCACCGCCGGCTCCTGCGCGGTGATGGGCACGGCCAGCACCATGGCGTCCATCGCCGAGGCGCTTGGCATGACGCTGCCGGGCACCGCAGCGATCCCGGCGGTGCACTCGGACCGCCTGCGCGCCGCCGAGGCAAGCGGCCGGCAGGCGGTCGCGATGATAGGAACGGATCTGCGGCCGAGCAAAATAATCACCGAAAAATCAGTCGAAAATGCGTTGCGCGTGCTGCTCGCCATCGGTGGCTCCACCAATGCGCTCATTCATCTCACCGCCATCGCCGGTCGGCTGGGAATCAAGGTTTCACTCGAGCGTCTCAACGAATTGTCCGACACCACGCCGGTGCTGGTCGATCTCAAGCCCACCGGCCCGTATTACATGTCCGACCTGCATGCGGCGGGGGGCATCGGCGCGGTGCTGCGCGAATTAAAACCGCTGCTTAACCTCGATTGTATGACCATTACCGGTGACACCATGGGTGAGCGCCTCGCGCCCGATATCTGGATCGACCGCAGTGTGGTGCGGACGCTCGACAATCCCTACCAGCCGCAGGGCGGCCTCGCTGCGCTGTTCGGTTCTCTTGCGCCCAACGGTGCCATCATCAAGCGTTCGGCCGCCGATCCCAAGCTGTTTGAAAAAGAAGGCCGCGCCGTGGTGTTCGAATCGCTCGACGACCTTGCCGCGCGCGTGGACACGCCAGACCTTGATGTCATTGCCGATGATTTTATGGTGTTGCAAAACGCCGGGCCCAAGAGCGGTTATGCCATGCCAGAAGCGGGCTACCTGCCCATTCCGCAAAAACTTGCGCGCGCCGGCGTCAAGGACATGGTGCGCATGTCCGATGCGCGCATGAGCGGTACGGCTTATGGCACCATTGTGCTGCACATCTCGCCCGAGTCGGCGGTAGGCGGCCCGCTGGCCCTGGTCAAAAATGGCGATCGCATCAAGCTGTCGGTAAAAGACCGCCGCCTCGACCTGCTGGTCGATGAGAAAGAGCTGGCCAAACGCCGCGCCGCGCTGACCAACGTGCAACCACAGCCGCAGCGCGGCTATGCGCAGCTTTACCAGCGCAGCGTGCTGCAGGCCGAGGACGGCTGCGATTTTGATTTTCTGCAAAGCAAGGACTGAGCGCGCCGGCCGCGCCGCCGCGCTTTTCGATTTTCTGCAAAAGGAGCAGCCAGTATGAACCAGCGCATCAAGGGCGTTCTCTCGCCCGTCATCACCCCGTTCACCCGCGATCTCGCGCCCGACGCCGATCGCTTTGTGCGCCATTGCAAATGGCTGCTCTCACACGGCTGCTCCGGCCTTGCCGTGTTTGGCACCAACAGCGAGGCCAATTCACTGTCGGTGGATGAGCGCGTGATGCTGCTCGAGGCGCTGGTCGAAGCCGGCGTGCCCGCGTCCAAGCTGATGCCAGGCACCGGCTGCTCGGCCTTGTCCGACTCGGTCGTGCTCACCGCACATGCGGTGAAGCTCGGCTGCGCCGGCGTGCTGATGCTGCCGCCGTTCTATTACAAGGGCGTTTCGGATGAGGGCCTGTTCCGCAATTTCTCCGAGGTCGTGCAACGCGTCGCCGACGACCGCCTGCAGTTGTACCTCTATCACATCCCGCCGGTGTCCAGTGTGCCCATCACGCTCGGTCTGATCGAGCGCCTGCTCAAGGCGCATCCGAAAAGCATCGCCGGTATCAAGGATTCCTCGGGCGACTGGAACAACACCAAGGCGGTGCTCGACGCTTTCGCCAAGTCCGGCTTTGACGTGTTTGCAGGCAGCGAGACCTTCCTCCTGGACAACATGCGCCATGGCGGCGTCGGCTGCATCACCGCCACCGGCAACGTCAACCCGGCAGCCATCGACAAGGTCTGGCGCAACTGGCAGTCCGCTGACGCCGACAAGCTGCAGGCGGGCATCACCGCCACGCGCATGGCGGTGCAAAAGGTGCCGATGATTCCGGCCCTCAAGGCCATTGTCGCGAAATTTTCGGATGATCCGGAATGGAGCACGGTGCGTCCCCCTCTGATCGAAAACACCCAGGCGCAACTTGACGGTTTGTTTGCGGACCTCAAGGCGCTTAATTTTGACATGCCCGGTATCAAGGACTAAAAGCGGAGACTGAAATCAAGGGCTGATCCAATCCATAACGAAGGGAGAACACCATGCTGTTTGAATTGAGAACCTACACCTGCAAACCGGGGATGCGCGAGCAGTGGGTAAAGTGGTCCGAAGAAAAAGTCATTCCCTTCCAGGTTTCCAAGGGCGTGGTCGTGGTCGGCACCTTCGTGTCGAACGACAACCCGGACGTGTATATCTGGATCCGCCGCTTTGCCGACGAGGCCGACAAGGAACGCGCCTACAAGGCGGTGTATGAAGACCCGGTCTGGAAAAGCGAAATCGGCCCGCGCAATGCCGAGCTGCTGTTCCGTGAAAAAATCGCCGTCACCAACATGAGTGCGACACCGCACTCGGTTATAAGTTAGCCGCGCAGCGGCTCACATACCTCCCCTCCCTTGCAGGGCGCGTGTCCCGTTACATCGGGACACCGTCCGGCGGGCACGGAGCATGCTCCGTGAAAACCCGCCTCACCCCCTTGCGGGGGAGGGGCCGGGGGCGAGGGGGCCGTCGCATGATGTCTCATTTTTTTCATAACCGAGAGCACACCGCCATGTCGCGTATATTCGTCACCCACCCGCCCGAGGCCCTCGCCAACTACTATGGTGAGCGTGCGCTCGCCGGGCTGCGCGCGATCTGCGAGGTGCGGCTCAACACCGCCGGGCGCGAGCTCACCACACCCGAACTCATCGCTGCGGCGAAGGGCTGCGAACTCATCGTGTCCTACCGCCAGACCCAGGGCGAGGCGGCGCTGTTTGCCGGCAGCCCGGACCTCGTGGCGTTTTCACGCTGTGCCATAGACATTCGCAACGTCGATGTGGCAGCGGCCAGCGCCGCGGGCATCCTGGTGACGCAGGCGAGCGCCGGCTTCATCGCCTCGGTCGCCGAGTGGTCTATCGGTGCGATGATCGATTTGGGCCGTCACATCAGCGCGATGACGATGTCGTATCGCGCGGGCACGGTTCCGGTCGCGCCCATGGGACGGCAGTTGAAGGGCGCCACGCTGGGTGTGATGGGTTACGGCGCCATCGGGCGTTATCTCGCCGAGCTGGGTGGCGCAATGGGCATGACCGTGCTGGTGAGCGATCCGCACGCCACTGTGCCGGGCGGCGTGATCGCGCAGGTTGCATTGCCGGAACTGCTGGCGCGCTCCGATTACGTCGTCTGCCTGGTCGTGGCCAACGAGCAGACCGAGAACCTGATGAACGCCGCCGCCTTTGCGCAAATGAAGCGCGGGGCATTCTTTATCAATCCGTCACGCGGCAACCTGGTCGATGAGCAGGCGTTGCGCGCCGCGCTCGATTCCGGTCACCTGGGTGCCTGCGCCATGGACGTCGGCCGCGCGCCAGACCAGATGCCCACGCCCGGGCTGGCGACGCATCCCAAAGTCATCGCCACACCGCACTCGGCCGGCCTCACGCCCGAGGCCATCGAGCACCAGTCGCTGGAAACCGTCGCTCAGGCGGCGCAAATCATAAAAGGCATTGCCCCCAAGGGTGCCGTCAACGCCGGTAGTGCGACGCGACTGGCAAGCTTGCGCGCCTGAGTGACCGGGCGCTGCAACCGGCAGGTGCTGGTTCCCGGTATCCGGTACCCGGTACCTAGTACCTAGTCCTCGTACCTAGCACTACTAGCCGCCCAGGCCCATCAGCGCCACTGCGGCGCTTGAGAGCGGCGAGTCGGGACTCCCCGCCTCTTGCAGCATTTGAAAGTGATTCGCCCCTTCCACGACCAGCGTTTCGACATTTTTTCCGGCCGCGCGCAAGGCCGCGGCAAAGGTCTGCGGGTGGCGCTGGAACTCGGGCGTCTCGGCGGTGCCGCAGGCGAGCAAGATGGGCGCGTTGATGCGCTCAAGGTGAAGGATGGCGCTCAACTCAAGTACCTCGGCGGCGGAGAGCTTGACGTAGTCCGAGCGTGCCGAGAGCATCACCGGCCGCAGGTCGTACATGCCGCTTATCAGCAGGCCGGTCTTGATCAGGTCTGCCGGCAGGCCCATGGCCTGCCAGTTGGTGGTGAGCAGCACGCCGGCCAGGTGCGCGCCTGAAGAGTGGCCCGAGAGGTGGATGTTGTCGCGGTCACCGCCAAAGCTCTCGGCATTGGCATAGACCCAGGCGAGCGCGCGGCGCAACTGGCCGATCATGTCCGGAATGCGCGCCTTGGGAATGAGCGAGAAATCAGGCGCCACCAGCGCGGCGCCCGCCGCGACAAAGCGCGGCGCCATCAACGCCCCGTCGTCCTTGCTGCGGAAACGCCAGCTACCGCCATGGATGTGCACGTGAATGGGGGCGCCGGTTCCGGCCGGCGGATAAATGTCGAGCCGCTCGTCATCGCCGGCGCCGTAAGGGACATCGCGGCGATGGCGCATTTGCGCGCGTATGCTGGCGCTCTCATCCGAGTAGGCGCGCAGGATTTCATCGGCGTTGCCGACCCAGGCGCGCTGGTCGTAGGCGCGGTCGAGCTCGGCCTGGGTGTAATCGAGGTAGACCTTGGGTTCTTCTGCGGAAGGGGTTGTCATAGGCGCTCATTTTGCCCGTGGACGTGCTCCACCACAATCTGAAAATGCTTCACACGCACCGTCACGCGCGTCGGGGGTTTCGCCCGAAAACGCCCTTTTGCTGCGGTTTTGCAGTCGATGTACGGCGGCGCCGGTGTTCAGCTTGCGCGCACCGTGATACGAAAGCGCTGGACGAGCACAGCAGCCGCCAGCCCCGCCGCCATCACCGGCACCCAGCGCAGCAGGGTCTTGCGTTGGGCTGGGTTCACAGCATCTCCAGCGGGCGGGGGCGTGTTGGCGCGGCGAACAGGCCGTCAAGCTGCGCCAGTTGCGCCACGTCGAGGCTGATTTCAAGCGCACCGAGGTTTTCCTTCAGGCGCTCGCGGCGGCCGGTCTTGGGAATGACGATGACATCATCCTTGGCCAGCAGCCAGGCGAGCGCGGCCTGCGCCGGTGTCATGCCGTGCCGTCTGGCAAACGCGATGAGCCCGACATTGTCTAGCAGGCGCGCCTGCTCCATGGGCGAGTAGGCCATCAGCGGCACATGGCGCTCGCGCAGCCAGGGCAACAGGTCGAATTCGATGCCGCGGCGCGTGAGGTTGTAGAGCAACTGGTTGGTGGCGATGGTCTTGCCGCCCGGCGCGGCCCATAGTTCGCGCATGTCGGCGTGGTCAAGATTGCTCACGCCGTAATGACGTATCTTGCCGGCGCGCTGCAGCCCCTGGAATGCAGCCATGGTTTCGGCGAGCGGCACCTCGCCGCGCCAGTGCAAAAGGTACAAGTCGATGCGATCGGTGCCCAGGCGCTTGAGGCTGCGCTCGCAGGCCGCGGCCACGGCGTTTGCCGACGCGTTGTGCGGATAGACCTTGCTGACGAGAAACACCTCGTCGCGGCGCCCGGCTATCGCCTCGGCGATCAACTCCTCGGAGCGACCCTCGCCATACATTTCGGCGGTGTCGATGAGTGTGGCACCAAGATCGAGGCCCAGGCGCAAGGTCGCGATTTCCTCGGCGCGCGTGGCGCGGCGATCGCCAATGTTCCAGGTGCCCTGGCCGAAGGCGGGAACGCGTTCACCACAAGGCAGCAGGACGGTTTTCATCGGCAAGGGTAGTCAGTACGCACACCGACAACATAAGTCATGTAAGGGTTGCGGGCAATCCTGCCCGTAAAAAGGGCGGGCGAGGATGAGGTAGTCGAGCACGGACCTCGCCATCGGGCGAAGCGCGCCGACGGGGGGCGAATCAGTCGTGCCTTACCCAATGCGGATTCCACACCCCTTCCCACAGATGTTCGTCCGGATCCTGGAGGTGGCCGGCGTAGCCGCCCCAGAGGGTGTCCGCTGCCGCTTTGGTTATGAGCGCGCCAGCCGGCCTTTCCAGGCAGCGGCTGGGTGCGGTGGTGGTAGATGATGCCGCGCTACTCGGCCTTCGCGCCGGAGCTTTTCACCACTTTTGACCAGAGCTCCGTTTCATTTCGCAGCAGCATCGTCGCGCGTTCTGGGTCGGTCGCGATCACCTCGAGTGCGAGGGTGCCCAGCCGGTCGACCACTTCAGCCGAGGACAGCACACCGGCGAGCGTGTCGTGCAGGGTCTTGATGATCGCAGCAGGTGTCTTGGCGGGCACTATGAACCCCACGATCAGCGTGGCGTCCATGCCTTGCATACCCAGTTCGGTGAAAGTCGGCACGTTTGGCAGCCCCTTGAAGCGGCGTGCGCCGGTGATCGCGAGCGGGCGCATCTTGCCCGATTCGATATGCGGGCGCGCCGTTCCGGGTAGGGCGAACATCATTGGCACCTGCCCGCCGACGACGTCGACCACGGCCGGTCCGGCGCCCTTGTAGGGAATGTGCAGGATGTCCAGGCTGGCGGCGGTCTTGAACATTTCCCCGGCAAGGTGCACGGGCGAGCCACTTCCGGCCGATGCGTAGGACAGCGCCCCGGGCTTGGCGCGCGCGAGTGCGAGCAGTTCGGCCAGGCTGTTCGCCTGAACGGTCGCGTTGACCACCAACACCAGAGGCCCGCGCGCCACGACCATGATCGGGGCGAGGTCGCGCTGCGGGTCGTAGGGCAGCTTGCTGTATAGCGAGGGATTGACCGCGAGCGCAGTGTCGAATAGTCCCAGGGTGTAGCCATCGGGGGAGGCCTTGGCCACCATATCGATGCCGATGTTGCCGCCGCCGCCGCCGCGGTTGTCGACGATGATTTGCTGCTTGAGCAACTCGCTCCACTTCGGAACCAGCGTGCGGGACACGATGTCGCCCATGCCGCCCGGAGGATAGGGAACGATCAGGCGTATGGTCTTGGACGGGTAGGCGTCCTGCGATAGCGCCGCGCCCAATGGCGCCAGGCTTGCCAGCGCGAGGGCGGCAAGGGCAAGCTTCGTTCGCAAGCGCTTCATGTTGCTTTCAGGCATTCCAGTCCCCTGCATTGCATTGCGACGCTCCGGTATTGTTCAAGTTTTGTCAGCGGCCTTGTAAATCATATCCTGCAGCTGGACCGCCCGCACACAATCGTCCACGTTCGAGGGCGGCGGCGCGCCCGACTCAAAGGCGTCGAGCGCCGCGTTGACCATCAGCCCGTAGGCGAGGTGGGGTGTCGGGACTGCGCGTTCTTCAAGCGCTTCACCACGTTTGTGAATGCGCAGCCTGCCGTTGCATTCGTGCAGGTAGGCGCCGCGTGCGGCGATACGCCATTCGTAGTCGCCACCTTCCTGCATGTTGGCATAAGTGTAGCCCGCCTCCATGGTGGCGACAAAGCCGTCGTCGGTGGCGAAAATGCCGGCGGCGAAATCCTCCGTCGCGCCGCCGTAGCCGATGTTGCTGGTGCGGCCCCCGACCAGGGATAGCGCTCTGCCCCTGGCCAGCATCGCAATGGCATCGGCCCCGTGTATGCCCAGGTTGCGCAGTACGCCGCCGCCGGAAATGGCGGCATCGAGCATCCAGGGCACGCCGTAGTCGAGGTAGCGCGATGGCGGCCCGTTGATGGTTCGAAAGTGCGCGTGCATCACCGTGCCGAGCGCGTCCTCGGCGACGAGCTTACGGTAGGCGTCCCAGATGGCCAAGTGGCGGTTTGGAAAACAGACCGAGGCGAACACGCCGGCGCGGCGCACGGCTGCGGCGGATGCGGCTGCTTCGGCGGCGTTAAGGCCCATGGGCTTTTCGATAAGCATGGGGATGCGGCGCTCGGCCACCGTGGCGATTTCCCTGACCGCGAGGTCGTGGCGCGGCAGCAAGATGGCGATGTCCGGTTTCGTCCTGTCCAGCAACTGCGCAGTATCGGGGAAGAAATCGAGCTTGTGTTTTGCTGCTGCTGCGGCGCCCGCCTGCGGGTGCGCATCAGAGGCGCCGGCGAGTCGGACGCCACGCGCGGCGAGGAAGTGCGCATAGCGCGGCGCATGCCAGTGCGTGATCCCGACGATGACGGCGGTGAGTGGCATGTGGGCCGCGTCAGCCCTGTTTGCCGTCGGGGTCGAGCTTGCCGTGCGTCTTGGCGCCGGCGTACAGGACTTTTATTTTGTTGTTGATGATCATGCCGTGGCGGGACTTGGCGTCCGGATGCATGTCAGCCTCGGGCGGCTTTTCGGCATCGCCATAGCCGTACTCGTCGCGGCCCCGGACCAGCAGCGCGCTGTCGCGTATGGGCCCGAGTTGGCGCACGTGGGTCGCGGCATAGCGTATGGCATAACCCACCCGTGGATGCGGCGCGCGGTTGGGCTGTGATCCGTGGAACAGCAGCACGTGGTGCAGGGACATTTCTCCTGGCTGCAACTCGACGTTGACGATGTCGGCCGGTTCGACCTTGACGGCGATCTCCTGGCCGCGGGACAGCAGGTTTGCCTCATCGAAGTGGTCTTCGTGGGGCACTTGCTGGTGATGGCTTCCGTTCACAACCTGCATGCAACCCGATTCTGGCGTGCTTGGCGTCAGTGCTATCCAGGCTGTCAGTACGTCGTTGGACGAGAGGCCCCAATAGGTTGCGTCCTGGTGCCAGCTCACATAAGCGGCATCGCCGGCCGGTTTGGCGAAGAACTGGGAGCTCCAGCACATCAGGTTGGGACCGAGCAGGCTCTCGACCGGGTCGAGAATGCGCGCATCACGCACCAGGGCATCGAGCCAGGTGAACAGCAGATGGGGTTTGATGTTGTTGCGGCCCTTGATAAGTCCGGCGTTGGCCTCGAAGCGCGCCTGCAGCGCGTCTGCCGCCTCGTCGGGGAGCGCGCGTAATGGGTGCAGGATACCGCGCGCGCGGTAGCTTGCTATCTGCGATGGCGACAGGCCGTCGCGCTGCTCGAGCATGTTGCCCATCCGTCCTCCGTCCCCTTGGTGTTGGTGTTGGTTTTGGTGTTGGTGTTGGTGTTGGTGTTCGTGTTGGTGTTCGTTTTGGTCTTGATTTTATGTTAATTTATCAATGAATTTAAGTTTCGCATGTAAAATTAATCACGTCAACGATGAAGTCTGCCTCCAAACCCCTACGCCTTTTCGCCGCCCCGGCCAGCACCGAATCGGCAGCCGCGTACACCGCGCCGGCGCTGGAAAAGGGTCTCGACATTCTCGAGCTGCTTGCCGCCGAGTCCGCGGGACTCACGCAGGTGGCGATCGCCCAGCGCCTCGGGCGCTCGGCCAACGAAATATTTCGCATGCTCTCGGTGCTGGAGCGACGCGGCTATCTCGTTCGCGATGCCGAGGGCAACTACCGGCTTTCGCTGCGCTTGTTTGAGTTGGCGCACCGTCACCCGCCGCTCAAGCGCCTGCTGACCGTGGCGCTGCCCGTCATGCAGGAGTTGGCGCAAACCACGCGCCAATCGACGCACCTGGTGATTCACTTTGCGCGCCGCATTCTTGTGGTGGCTCAGGTTGACAGTCCCGAGCCTATGGGGTTTGGCTTGCGACTCGGGGCGAATTTCCCTTTTTTGCCGGACCGAGCGGCCTCGCGTGTGCTGTCGGCTTTCCAGTCACCGGCGGTGCAGGATGAATTGATCGCGGAATTCGCCGCGAACAGCCGCAGCAGCATGTCGATCAAGAAAGTGCGCGAGGAACTGGCTATGATTGCCCGCGACGGGTACTACGCGGGCGAGAGCGACACGGCGACGGGCATCGTTGATATGTGCGCGCCGATTTTCGACCACGGCGAGGGTGCCGTCGCGTCATTGACCGTGCCTTATCTGAAACAACGCGATGTGCGCGTCAAGCTTGCTGCAGCGCGTGAAGCCCTGCTCGTCGCGACGCGGCGTATTTCGGCGGCATTGGGGGCGGCTGCGGCGCCTGACTTGTCAAGCTGAGTCGGGTTCCATAGCGCCGTCGCGCTTGGTAAGGCGGCCCAAGGGTGTGCCCGCGCGGGCAGGCTAGATGATGCCGCGTTCCGGGTAGGCGGTGTTGGCGCTGATGCGTCCGTAGCCCAGGCGCGAGAGGTCCAGTGTTTCAAAGCGCCCGTGCGCGATGAGTTCAGCGACGGCCCGACCGGCGGCCGGCGCGTGCATCATGCCGTGCCCGGAAAAGCCGGCGGCGACGAAAAAATTGGGCAGCACGCCCGCGCCGATGACCGGGTTGCCGTCGAGCTCGTTTTGTTCGTACAGCCCCGACCAGGTGCGCACGCAGCGACAGGCCTCAAAGGCCGGAAAGCGGTGCGCCAGCGCCGGCCACACAATGTTGTCGAAATACCCGTGGTCGACCTCGAAGTTGTAGCCGCGAGTCTGGTCGGAATTGACCAGGCCGCCAGAATAGCCGCGGCCCTCGGGACGAAAGGCGAGGCGTTGCAGATCTTTGACGTAGGGCAGGGGCTCGATCTTGTTCGGCGTTTCAAAAAAATGCTCAAAGCGGCGCAGCGGCTCGATGGGCAAGGGCATGCCAACCATGGCGCAGATTGGCTTCGCCCATGCGCCGGCGGCGTTGACAAAACTGCCTGCCGCCAAGCTCGTGCCCGAGGCAAGGCGCACGGAGCGCACTGCGGTGGCGTCAGACCCGATTCCAGTGACCTTGTCCTGGATGTACTCCACGCCAAGCGAGCGCGCCTTGCGCCGGAAACCCTGCAGCAAGCCGTTGGGGTCGCACCAGCCGTCCTCAAGCGTATGCACACCCGCGGCAAGGTCGTCGACGGTCATGGACGGGAAGCGCGCCTTCAGGCCGGCCTGATCGAGCCAGTCGGCCCGCACGCCTGCGGCGAGCTGAAGCTCGTAGTTCTCGCGCAGCATGCCTTGGGCGTGCTTTGGCACGATGAACAAATAGCCGCCCTCGTGCCAGTCGACGTGCGCCGGTTCGCCCTTGACTGCCATATGTTCGGCGAAGTTCTTGATAAAGGGAATGCTGAAATTGGACATGGCAATATTCTCCGGACAGGAGAATTGCCGCCTTGCGCCGCCCGAGGCCCTTGGCGTCGAGGCGAACTCGTAAGTCGGATCCGGTTCGATGACCGCCACCGTGCAAGCGGGGGAGAGGATTTTCAGGAAGTAGGCGATGCTCGAGCCCGTTGCCGCACCGCCGATGATGATGACGTCGTATTTGGAGTTCATGCGAGCAAGCTTAGCGCAAGTGGCGTGTGTGGCGGGGCGTGCCGATCGCTGCGGGCGTTTGGAACGGTGTTGCCGCCGGAGGCGTATCGTCGTGCATAGCGATTGGAAAGCCGCGACTGGCGAGCCCTTCGGGCCATCACCAGTAGCGCATTGCGCTGCGGTAAAGCGCAGATACGTCGCCCTCGCTAATGTCCCGCGGCGCGTTGGTCATGAGCCGCTGCTGCGCCCAGGCGCCCTTGGTTAACGCGGCCACATCGGACTCGTCATAGCCCACGCCGCCGACGCCATTGGGGATGCCGGTGGCGCGCATCATCTTGATCAGTTGTTTGGCCGTGATTTCGCCGGCGTCCTCGGGCGCGGCGTCGCGCACGTCGGCCCCGAGGCAGGCCGCGCCGTGGATGTGACGCTCCGGGCAGGCGCAGGCGGTGAAGCGGAACACCGCGGGCGCGTTGACGATCACGCTCATGCCGTGCGGCACCATCGGCTCGTGCTGCGGATAGCCCTCGGGCCTGTAGTCGTGCACCAGTCCGGCCACCGAATAAGCCATGCCGTGGGGCACGTGCACGCCCGAATTGCCGAAGGCGATGCCGGCGAGGGTGGCGGCGTACATCATCTGGTCGCGCGCCTCGTGGTCTGCGGCGTCGTTGACGGCACGCTCCAGGTATTGCCCCAGCAACTTGAGTGCCGCTTCACAGCCAAGGTCGCTCCACGGGTTGGCACCCTGGCTCATTGGTCGCAGCGCGGGCTTGCCCGGCGCGGCGCGCTTTGTATAGGGCTTGGCGGTGTAGGACTCGAGCGCGTGCGACAACACATCAAAGCCGCTGGCGGCGACAACGTTCTTGGGCAGTGAGTAGGTGCTGGCCGGGTCGATCAGCGCCAGCGAGGGTTTTAGGCGTTTGGAGGCGATGCCGGTTTTCACCTGCATCGACAGCAAATCAAAAATGCTGATGCCGGTGCATTCGGAGCCGGTGCCGCAGGTGGTGGGGCAGGCGATGTGCGGCTTGAGGGCGCCGGGCACCGGCTTGCCCGCGCCTATGGGCGCGTTGACGTAATCGAGAAAATCGGCCGGATAGGTGGCGTAAAGATTGGCCGCCTTGCAGGTGTCGATGACCGAGCCCCCGCCCACCGAGACATAGCCGTCGAAGCGGCCTTCGCTGGCGAATCTGGCCGCGGCGAGAAAACTCTGGTCCGTTGGTTCGACCTTGACCTCGTCGTAGATCACCACGTCCATGCCCGCCGTCTGGAGTGCATCGCGCACCTCGGTCACGCAGGACAGGCCACGGAGCGTCTTGTCGGTGAACAAGGCGACGCGCGTCATGCCCAGGGCCTTGGCGTGCTCGCCGGCCTCCTTTAGCACGCCGTGGCCGAAGCTAATGCTGGCAACGTCGACAGAGAAGACCGACTCTTTGCCTTCGGTGGTGAGGTAATAGTTATGGCAACAGGACATGGATTCCCCCTTGCCGGCATGATAGCAGCAGGTGATTTGATACACTGCGGGCTCGCTTCACTTCCCGTCCCAAGCCGTGTCCGCCGTCCTCTCAGATCCGCCCGTATCCGCTGAAATCCTTGCCGCCGAACTGCGCGCTGCCATAACGGGCGAGGTGCGCTTTGACCGCGCCATGCGCGCGGTGTATTCGGCCGATGCCTCCAACTACCGTCAGGTGCCAATAGGCGTGGTGTTGCCGCGCTCGGTGTCCGACATCGAGGCGGCCATGGCCATTTGCCGCAGGCACGATGTGCCCATACTCGCCCGCGGCGGTGGTACCTCGCAAAACGGCCAGAGCGTCAACGTCGCGGTGATCATCGACTGTTCCAAGTACCTCAATCATGTGCTCGCGGTCGATGCCGCGGCGCGCACCGCACTGGTCGAGCCGGGCACGGTCTGCGACAGCCTGCGTGATGCCGCGGAGGAGTACGAGCTTACCTTCGGTCCGGATCCGGCCACGCACAGCCGCTGCACCCTTGGCGGAATGATAGGCAACAATTCCTGCGGCGCGCATTCGGTCATGGCCGGCAAGACGGCGGAGAACATCGAAGCCCTTGAGGTGCTGACCTACGATGGCGCGCGCTTTTGGGTCGGTCCCACGGATGACGCCGAGTTCGGGCGTATCATCGCCGCCGGCGGCAGGCAGGCCGAGATCTACACCAAACTCAAGGCATTGGCCGACAAATACGGCGACCTGATCCGTACGCGCTTTCCCAAAATAAAACGCCGTGTGTCCGGCTACGGCCTCGATCAGCTGCTGCCCGAAAACGGGTTCAATATTGCGCGCGCGCTGGTTGGCACCGAAGGCACCTGCGCCTTCACGCTGCAGGCGAAAACGCGCCTGGTAAAAAGCCCGCAGCATCGCGTCATCCTGGTGCTGGGCTACCGTGACATCTATGTTGCCGGTGACGCCGTTCCCGAGATTTTGCCCTTCGGCCCCATCGCCACCGAGGGCCTGGATCTTGGCGTCATAGGCGGGCTCAAGGCCCGCGGACTCAAGCTCGATGACATCGCCATGCTGCCCAGGGGCGATGCCTGGATCATGGTCGAGTTCGGTGGTGATAGCGCCGGGGACGCGACCCGCCAGGCGCAGGCGCTCGCCGACCATTACAAGGGCAACGACGCGGTATCGAGCTGGCTCATTAGCGGCAAGGATATGATGAACCGCATCTGGACCATACGTGAGACCGGCGCATCGGCAACGGCATTGGCCATAGACGGCGCGCATCCGGATCCGGTTTGCGGCTGGGAGGACGCGGCGGTCGATCCGCTTCGCCTTGGCGACTATCTGCGCGACTTCCAGGCGCTGGTCGATCGTACCGGTTACACCACCTCCTTGTACGGGCATTTTGGCGACGGCTGCATTCATGCCCGCATCAATTTTGATTTGCGCAGCCTCGATGGCGTAAAAATATGGCGGGGCTTTTTGCAGGCCGCCGCCGAACTGGTGGTGAAGTACGGCGGCTCGCTCTCGGGCGAGCATGGCGACGGCCAGGCCAAGGCCGAATTCCTGCCGGTGATGTACGGGGCCGAGTTGATGCAGGCGCTGCGCGAGTTCAAGGCAATCTGGGATCCGCGGGGGAAAATGAATCCGGGCAAGGTCGTCGATCCGGTTGGTGGAAAAGTCCAGCGCGTTGACGAGAACCTGCGCCAGGGGCCTGACTACAAACCGGTCACGCTGACGACACGCATGAGCTTTCTGTCGCGCGAGGGCAACGGCTTCACGCGCGCGGTCGAGCGCTGCGTCGGCATGGGCAAGTGCCGCGCCGCCCAAGGGGGCACCATGTGCCCAAGCTACCGTGTCACCGGAGAAGAGCGTTACTCGACGCGCGGCCGTTCACGCCTGCTGGCCGAAATGCTCCGCGGCGAAGTCATCACCGACCAGTGGCAAAGCGAGGAGGTGCGCGAGGCCCTTGACCTGTGCCTCGCCTGCAAGGGCTGCAAGAGCGACTGCCCCACGCACACCGACATGGCCTCGTACAAGGCCGAGTTCCTGTCGCACTACCATGAGAAGCGGGCACGGCCGCGGCGGGCCTACTTCATGGGCATGATCGGACAGTGGGCGCCGCTGGCGGGCCTCTTGCCCCGACTGACTAATTTTTTCACGCAGACACCGGGCCTTGCTGCGCTGTCAAAGTGGATCGCCGGCGTGGCGCAGCAACGCAGCCTGCCCAAATTCGCCGGCAAATCCTTTCGCAGCGAAATCGCCTCACGCGCCCTCAAGCAGGGCGGCAGGCCGGTGATGCTGTGGGCCGACACTTTTACCAATACGATGCATCCGCAAATCGGCGTGGCGGCGCTCGATGTGCTCGAGGCCGCCGGCTGTGCGGTGACGCTGCCGCAGGCGGGCCTGTGCTGCGGGCGCCCGCTCTACGACTTTGGCTTTCTCGACAAGGCGAAGGCGCAACTGGCGCAGATCCTCGACGCGCTCGCGCCGCAAATCGAGGCCGGCGTGCCGCTCGTCGGTCTTGAGCCCTCGTGCCTTGCTGTGTTCCGCGACGAGTTGCTGAAGTTGTTTCCCGATGACCCACGTGCAAAAAAACTCGCCGCCAACACCTTTATGCTGGCCGAGTACCTCGAAAAAATCGCTTATGCGCCACCGCAGCTCAGTGGCAAGGCCTTGCTGCACGGCCACTGCCACCAGAAGGCGGTGATGGGCATGGGGGCAGAGGGCGCGTTGCTAAAAAAAATGGGCCTCGATGTCTCCACGCCCGACACCGGCTGCTGCGGCATGGCCGGCTCCTTCGGTTTTAATCCGGATCATTACGAGCTATCGATCAAAGCGGCGGAGCAGGGCCTGTTCAAGGAAGTGCGCAAGGCCGGCGAGGACACCATGATCGTGGCCAACGGTTTTTCCTGCCGCGAGCAGGTCGGACAAGGCCTTGGACGACGACCGCTGCATATCGCCGAAGTGTTGCAACAGGCACTGAACGCAAGCGCATCGGCAAAGCCCAATGGATAGCGTTCTCGCGCTGCCCTGGTGGGGCATTGCGTGGGTGGCCGCCGTGATGCTGCTGGCGGGGTTTGCGCACGGCGCCATCGGCTTTGGTTTTCCGCTGGTCGCCACGCCAATGCTCACGCTGGTGCTCGATATCAAGACCACCATCCTTGTTTTGCTGGTGCCGTCCATGGTGATGACGCTGATCAGCGCGTTTCGCGGCGGCATGCTGCGCGATAGCGTGGGACGTTTCTGGTTCATGCCCGTCACACTGGTGATCGGATCCTACTTGGGCACACGCCTGTTGATCGGCGCCAACCCGGCGCATTTCGTGCTGCTGCTGGCGGTTTGTCTGCTGGCTTTTCTCAATCTTGAGCGAATGGGGAACATAAAATATCGCAGCGTGAAAGAAAATCCGCGGGCGTGGGGTGTGGCCACCGGACTTGTTTCCGGGGTGTTCGAGGCAATGGCCAATGTGTCCGGTCCGACGCTGCTGATGTATTTCATCATGCTGGGATTCGCGCCCTCGGCGCTGGTGCAACTGCTTAACTTCAGTTTCATCGGTGGCAAGGCGACGCAAATCATCACCTGGTCCGTCTCGGGCGGCATCGGCTTTGGCTTCTGGCTGTCCACGGTGCCATGGGCGCTGATGGCGGTGGTCACGCTGTTCATGGGCGAGCGCGTGCGCAGCCGCCTTGATGCGAGCGCCTACATGGGCTGGTTGCGCAAATTCCTTTGGGCCATGGTTGTGTTGCTGCTGTTGCAGTATGGCTGGGGCCAGTGGCAGGAGCCGTGACGCGCAGCGTGATCTGCAACATGGCCCGCGCCAGCCTGCTGTGCACCTGCCTGCTGGGCGCGCCGGCCTTTGCCCAAAGTCCCGAACAGAGCCCCGCCCAGCCCCTCGCAGAAACAGAGCATCCGGTGTTCGCCGCCGTGCAGCGAGGGGACATTTGGGCCCTGGAGCGCCTGCTAAAGGAAAGCCGTGACAAGCGGCTTGCCAATGCGCGCAACGCCGAGGGCGAGCCCTTGCTTTATGTTGCGGCGGAAAGCGGCAGTGCCGATCTGGTGGGCGCGGTGCTTGAGGCGGGTGCCGATGTCAACGGCCGCAGTGGAAACGGTGAAACCGCGCTGCACGCGGCGGGCCTGCAAGGCAGCGCCGGCGTGGCGGCACTGCTGCTGGAAAAAGGCGCCAATCCCGAGCTGGCCAACCGTGATGGCGAGCGCGCGCTTTATTGGGCCGCCGCCACCGGCACGCTCGAAGTGGTCAAAGTCTTGCTCGACAAAGGGGTCGCGCTCAACGTGCAGGATGTTCGCGGCAACACCGCGCTGCACGGCGCCGCCGACGGCGGGCATGCCGCTGTGGTGAAGCTGCTGCTGGAAAAAAAGGCCAACGCGCTCATCCGCAACCGCGAAGGTCTGTTGGCGGCTGAGATCGCGCGTTCGCGCGAGCACAAGGAGGTCGAGGCTTTGTTGCTGCAGTAGCCTGGCCGGCGCTGTAGCTTGGGCCTAAAACGCCGGCTGGAGGGCGGATGCTTGGGCCAGAACCGTCGCCGCATGCGCTGCACGAAAACGCATCCTATATGCCCCTATCATCAAGCCGCGTTTTCCAGCAACGCGCGGGGGAACATCGCGTGCACGCCCTCATTGAACATCAAATCCGGTTTTCATGATTATCGCAGGCGGGATTCGGGCCTGCGTGTGGTGCAAGGGCGTTTATTTTCAACGCTACCTGCGGCGGCATCTGCGATATGCTTTCGCTATTCATCCAAACCAGTTAAAAACCAACGGACGCGCCATGATTCGGCTTAAAAGTGATGTGCTTGTTATTGGTGCGGGAGCGGCCGGCATGTATGCCGCCATAGCGGCCGCACGCAAAGGCTGTTCCGTTCATCTCATAGACCGCAGCCTGATCGGCAGGGGCGGGGCGACGGTGATGGCGCAGATGACCGTGGCGGTCGCGCTTGGTTCGGCCTGTCCTGACTCGGCGCAGGCGCATCTGGCCGACACCCTCGCCGCCGGCCGCGGACTGTGCGACGAGGGGCTGTCGCAGCTGCTGTGCGAAAAAGGGCCGGAGCGCATTCGCGAACTCGACGAGTGGGGCGTCGGCTGGGCGCGCAAGGATGGTCGCATCACGCAGGCGCATGCGCCCGGCCATGACAGGGCGCGCTGCGTCTATGTGGATTTTCTCAACACCGGACCGGCGGTCTCGCGCACCATGCGCACCCAGCTCATCCGCATCGACGGCATACGCCGTATCGGCGATGTGGTGGTCACCGATATCGCCGTGCAGGATGGCGCGGCGGTCGGTGCGGTCGGTGTGCACCTGGGTTCGGGCGAAGCCGTCACGCTGGAGTCGGCCAGCACCATTATTGCCACCGGCGGCCTGACGCGGCTTTACCGCCGCAACAGCGCCTCGCTCAATATGGGCGGGGATGGTTATGCGATGGCCTTGCGCGCGGGGGCCGAGCTGATAGACATGGAGTTCGTGCAGTTTTTTCCCATCGGCCACCTGGCGCCGCGCCTCATCGGCATGGATCCGATCATGTGGGATCCGTTCCGCTACAAACTGGGCGGCCGGCTGCTCAACGCGCAGGGCGAGGAGTTCGCCGAACGCTACGGCCAGAACGAGGCCGGCACTTACGCGCTGACGCGCGATGTGGCGACGTATGCAATTTTCAAGGAAGTCGAGGCCGGGCGCGGCAGCCCGGCCGGCGGCGCCTATCTCAGCTTCACCCATGTGCCGGCGGCGCAGTTGCGCGAGGCCTTCGGGCCGGTCATAGACCGCCTTGCCAAAAATGGCATTGATCTCACGACCACGCCGGTCGAGGTGGCGCCCATCGCCCACTATCACATGGGCGGCATACGCGTCGACGCGGCCATGCAAACCTGTGTGCCCGGCCTGTTTGCCGCGGGCGAGTCTGTCGGCGGCGCCAACGGCGCAAACCGCTTGTCCGGTAACGCCCTCACCGAGGCTTTCGTGTTTGGCGAGCGCGCCGGCGCCACCGCTGCCGGTAATGCCCAGGGGCGCGGCAGGCCGGTGTGGCGCGACACCACCGCGCAGCCCGAGCTGGCGCTACTGGAACGCGGTAATCGCACGTCCGTGCCGCTCAACACGGCGGCGCTGGTGGTGGAGTTGCAGGCGCTGATGGCCGACAAGGTCGGTCCTTTTCGCACCGGGCCGCGCCTGCTTGAGGCGGCGCGCGGCCTCGATGCGCTGGAACAGCAAATGGGCAGCCGTCCACCGCCCGGGTCTGCGCGCTACGACATGGTGTTGATGGACTGGCTCGACCTGCGCAACATGCTGCTGGTGGCGCGCACCGTGGTGCTGGCGGCGCTCGCGCGCACCGAGAGCCGCGGCGCGCACCAGCGTGAGGACTTCCCCGAACCGCTAGCGGAGTGGGAGCTGAACCAGGTGTTTTCATTCAAGGAGCGCAAGCTCGCGTTGCGGCAGCGGCGCGCCGCTGCGCCGG
>JANXRV010000083.1:0-3969 GCA_025356665.1 Pseudomonadota bacterium | reverse complement strand
CGGTGAGCCTGGCGTTAAAACCTTGTGGAAAGGATTCCAATACCTGATGCCTGCAACCCAAATGTACAGAATCATGAAATCCGGACAACCGCCTCCCAGCGACTGCAAAAAAAATGTGGGTAACGGGTAGCCCTTGACGGGGCGGGGGGAAAGGGTGAATGCCCGCAACCCGCGACCAAAGGCTATTCGGTGGACAACCTTGAGCCTTTCCGGCAGCTCTACCTTGATTATCCCCGGCTGACTTCCGAAAAAGCGTCGCGGAATTCCACGCTCCCCGCAATTTCCGAGACAGGGTCTCGGAAATTACCGGCCACCAATGCCACGTCGCAATGGCAATCGGGCAACCTGATCATTTTGAGCCAGCGCAAACGGCCCGAAGAGAGGGAGTTTTACCTGCGCCAGGCCATCCGGGAAAAATGGAGCAGCCGCGAGCCGCAGAATCAGATAAAAGCCATGATGGGGGTTTGCCAGCCGCTGTTGTTTTTGCATATGAATTGGGAGCGGGCTGCTTCCAATCTATTTGGCCATAATCCTGCCGTCAGCACCCGCTATTAACATATATTTGCACGGTAACATTTATCCTGTTATCGTGTAAAAATCATGTTAAATACTGCTCCCACGCCTGCTTTGGGAACGACCGTGAAGCGCTATCTTCACGACGTCTTGGGTATTACCGCCAAGGTAAAGCGATGGGCGGACGGAGACAAGCTGCCGTACTTCCTGCAGGCTGCGTTCGACTTGTTTGAGCTGGAATTGCTGAATCGTCCGCTTCTGCTCGCAATCGACCGTCAAGCCGACAAGCCAGCTCTGGCCGGCCTGCGTGCCCAATTGGACAAACTCAGGGCTTTGGCTGGATACCCCGTCGTCTATGTCACTGGCACGCTAGCCTCCTACGAACGAAAACGCCTGATTGAGCAGAAAGTGCCTTTCATCGTGCCAGGCAATCAGCTCTACCTGCCTGAACTCGGAATCGATCTGCGCGAATATTTTCGCCAGCGCCCGCAGGCAGCGGGCATCATGTTGAGCCCGGCCACGCAGGCCATGCTCATCACCGCTTTGCTGCGCACCCCCTGGCAGGCCGATTGGCAACCTGCCGAAGTCATTACTGAGTTGGGCTATACCCCGATGACGCTTTCGCGTGCGGTCAAAGAATTAACCGGGGCCGGCATCGCGACGCTGCACAACGAGGGCAGAGCACGATGGTTAAAGATGGTGCGTCCTCCGGCCGAGACCTGGGAGCATGCAAAGCCCTTGCTGCGCACTCCCGTTAAACGCCGCTTCTGGGCACATCCTGTTACCACGTTGAAGCCGCCGCATGTACGGCTGGCAGGTCTGAGCGCATTGGCCTTTCATTCGATGCTGACTGAACCGCCGTGGCCCGTTTTTGCCTTAAGCCCGGCGCAATGGAAAGCAGCGACGCACGCGGGCATGAAAATACTTCCGGAGCAACAGGCCGGCGCGGTCGAATGGCAGCTATGGCAGTACAACCCCGCGCTTGTGCCTGATGCGGCTACCGTGGACCCTTTGTCCCTGACGCTCAGCCTGCAGGACGATGCCGATGACCGCGTTCAGCTCGCGCTGGGCGAGTTGAAGGCGCGTTTTCCATGGTAAGAGGGCTCGACGTATTTCGAGAACACTTTGCCGGCCACACCGATCAATTCGTACTGATCGGCGGCACGGCGGCCACCCTGGCGATGGAGGATGCCGGCCTTGAGTTTCGTGCCACGAAGGACTTGGACATCGTTCTGCATATCGAGGCTCTCAATCCGGCTTTCGGGGAAGTGTTCTGGAAATTCGTGGAAGAGGGTGGCTACGAAATCCGGCAGGCAAGCGCCACGGGCAAGCCTGTGTTCTATCGCTTTCAGAAGCCAACGAGCGACCGTTTCCCTTTCATGCTGGAATTGTTCTGTCGGGCTCCAGACGGCATCAAGCTCGCAGCCGGCAGTCACCTGACACCGATCCCGCTGGATGAGACCGTGGCAAGTCTCTCCGCGATTCTGCTTGATGATGCGTACTACGCATTCATCATGGCTGGTCGCAAGGAATCCGATGGCCTGCCCTGGGTCGGCGAAGATCGACTGATTCCGCTCAAGGCGACTGCCTGGCTGGAACTCAACGCGCGCAAGGCCAATGGTGAAAAAGTGGATGCGAAGGACATCCGCAAGCATGCGAATGATGTGATAAGGCTGTCCCAGCTACTTGCGCCCGAATCCCGTTTCCCGCTTGCAGAAAGAATCGCCAGCGATCTGAATCGTTTTCTGGACGGCGTGGTGGCCGATGGCTCGCTCGATCCCAAGTCCCTCAATCTCGACAACACCATCGCTGAAATCGTTCAACGTATTGCCCAAGCCTACGAACTGAAACGGGCAGGTCTATGAAGGGTGACGAAGCTTCCCGGGAAGCTATGCGGCGTTTTCGCCATTACTGCAAAGCCGCAGCATGCAGCAGATTCCTGTAATTGATCTTTTTGCGGGGCCGGGAGGCCTTCCTTCCCTGACGGCGCTAGTCGCTGGTGTCGCAGCTAGTGCGGTTTATTTGGACAATTTTGTCAGAAATAATGGGTTGTTTTTCGAACAAATATCGGCTTGGATTTAGAATATAAGATATTGAAATTAAAACAATTACAATATAGTAATTGCCAATCCTGGCTTGACCTATTGCGGGTGATCGGAATTTCTTCATTTTCGTCAGAAAAATATGCCATAATTTCTGACAAAAATAGCCAACCGAAACCTTAGTTCACAAGCCAATCATGGGCAAGCACGCACAATCCATCGACACCCAGATTCTCGACCGCATCCAGCGCAGGCCCGCCGGCAAGGTGTTCAATGCGCGCGATTTTCTGGACCTGGGCAGCCGCCACGCCATCGATCAGACGCTGTCTCGGCACAGTCGCTCCGGTCGGTTGCGCAAGATCGCCCGCGGCCTGTACGACCTGCCGCGCACCGACCCGCAGTTGGGCACCTTGTCGCCGAACATCGACGCCATCGCCAAGGCGATCAAGGGGCGCGATGCCATTCGCCTGCAGCCGGCCGGTGCGCAGGCCGCCAACATGCTCGGGCTCTCCGATCAGTTGCCTATGAAACTCGTCTATCTCACCGACGGGCCGAGCCGGCACGTGAGCGTGGGCGGAATCGATATCGTCCTCAAGCACACCACCATTCGCAACATGGCCACGGCCGGGCGGCTGAGCGGCCACATCATTCAGGCGCTGCGCTGGCTGGGCAGGGACCATGTCGAGGCCGGCATTCTCGATACGCTGCGCCGCAACCTCAAGCCGGCTGATCGTGCCGCGCTGGTGCGCGACGTGCCCTATGCGCCGGCGTGGATCGCGAAAATCTTTCGCCAACTGGCCGCCGACGACAGCGCCAGTGTCCCCCCGGATGCATCCGGCCAGCCAGCCACCAGGGGTGACCAATAGCGTGCAGGGCTTTCTCGGCCTGTCGATGGCAAGGCGCCGCACGGCGTGCGAAGAAACCCAGGCGCGCATGCGTCTGCGAGCCGCCAGTGTCGAGAAGGATTTCTGGGTGTGCTGGACGCTGGATGCGCCGTTCAACGGGCTACAACCCGGCGGACCGCGCCTGCTGTTCAAGGGCGGCACATCGCTGTCGAAGGGATATGGGCTGATCGAGCGCTTCTCCGAGGACATCGGCATCACCGTCTTTCGTGCGGACATCGACGCTCCGGCCTCGGTCGAGGAACTGGAAGCGCTAAGCCGCAAGCAGCGCGAGAGGCGGCTCCCATGTGTAGGGCAGCAGCAGCGAAAAGACGAGTTGACGGGCACGCGAGATCAGGTGCACTTTCGCCGTCAGCTCGCTGTGCGAGAGCGGCACGGCGCCAAACACCATCTCGCCAATGACTTGCGCGTTGCGCGGCGCCGCGCCGCGCGTCGCGAGCGGGGGTGCTGCGCGCGCGAGGTGAGGTGCAGTGCGGCGGAGGCGCGGTGAGCAGAGTCGTCGCGAGGCGAGG
>JANXRV010000124.1:0-3207 GCA_025356665.1 Pseudomonadota bacterium | reverse complement strand
GAAGGGCGCCAAGGCGCTCGCCGGGCGCGACTATCAGGAGCGCATGGCGCGCATTTTCGAGGAATGCCGCCGCGTGCTGAAAGCCGACGGCATCATGACGCTGATGTTCACCCACAAAGCCACCGGCGCGTGGGACGCGCTGACCAAGGGGCTGATGGCGGCCGGGTTCATCATCACGGCCTCCTGGCCGATCAACACGGAGGCCGAGGGCAGCCTGCACATCAAGGACAAGTCGGCCGCCAACAGCACCATCTTCCTGGTTTGCCGCCCGCGCAGCGCAGCAACCAGCACGGCGGCGACGGATTACTGGGAAGATGTCGAACCGCTGGTGGCGCAAGCGGTGCGCAAACGGGTGGCGGAATTCCAGGCGGCGGGCATTGGCGGGGTTGATCTGTACCTCGCCTGCTTCGGCCCGGCGCTGGAAGAATTCTCCCGTCACTGGCCACTACAACGCGGCACCCCGCGGCCTAAGCCCGAGGCCCTGAAACGCCGCAAGCAGGCGGAAATGTTCGAGGAGGAATGGGACCCTTATGCGGTCACCCCGGAAGACGCGCTGGATGCGGCGCGCCGGGAAGTAAAACGCTGGCGGCTGGAACAGCTTACCCACATGAAGGGCAATGATGAGCTTGATCCGCTGACATCGTTCTTCGTGCTGGCCTGGGATGCGTTCCGCGCGCCGGTGTTCCCCTATGACGAAGCCTTGCGCCTGGCGCGCGCGGTGGGGGTAGATCTCGATAAACAGGTGGTCGGCGTGCTGATGGAAAAGAAGGCCAGCGATCTGGTGATGTGGGACAGTGCAAGGCGGGCTGCCAAAGGCGCGCTGGGGCCGGCCGATGGATCGCGCGGGATGATCGATGCGCTGCACCACGCGGCGCATTACGGCCGCACCCGGACGCTGCAAGCGGCGCAAGACATGCTGGGCAAGGTCGGGGTGGACCGGGACGCGATGTTCTTTTCGGCACTCGAAGCGGTGCTGGAAGTGCTCCCGGTCAGCAAGGCGTTTTCCGGCGTTGATTTGGAGGGTGATCTGGGCGCGGCGAGCAGCGATTTCGAGGCACTGGAGAATCTGCGCAAACTGGCGTTCAGCGCGCAGGTCGATGCGCCGAAGCAGCTCGACCTATGGGCGGAACCCGCGCCCGCATGAGCATTTTGAAGGATCGCACCTGGAAGCTGAAATACACCCCCGATGGTGGCAGTTTCGTGCGCGAATTGTATCAACCGGCGCTGGACTGCGCGGTGCGCTACGATCGGCTGACCGGCTATTTCCGGGCGTCCGCCCTGGCGCTGGCGGCGCGCGGGATTGAGGGGCTGGTGTATAACAATGGCCGGATGCGGATGGTGGTGGGTTGCACCCTTGCCCCGCCCGAGATCGAGGCAATCGAAAAAGGCGAGGATTTGCGCGCCCAGGTGGCACAGCATTTTACCGCCATGCCGCTGATGCCAGCGGACGCCGATGCAATGGCGGCGCTCGAGCTGCTGGCCTGGATGGTGGCCAAGGGGCTGCTCGATGTCCGGGTCGGCATTCCATGTGACGAAAAGCGCCGACCGATCCCGGCCGAGGGGCTGTTCCATGAAAAGGCCGGCATTATCGAGGATAAAACAGGCGCCTGTTTGGCTTTCAACGGGTCGTTGAACGAAACCGCGGCCGGGTGGACGCAAAATTGGGAAAGCCTGAACGTCTTCACGTCCTGGGATGATCCGGCGCGGGTGGCCGAGGAAGATGCGAACTTCGCCAAACTGTGGGCCGGCCAAGCCAAACACGTCATCACCATCGACGTTCCAACCGCACTGCGTGACGATTTGCTGCGGTTCCTGCCAGACAATGATCAGCCAGCGCGACTCAAAAAACCGGCCGCCGCCCCAGCGTCAACAATGATTGCCCTGCCGGCCGCGCCGGAAACTCCAGCGCCCAGCGTCGATTGGCGGAAGATGGTGTGGGACTTCATTGCGCTGGCGCCCCGGCTGGCCAAGAGTGGGGTCGGTGTAGGGGAAGCCACCGCCGCGGTGACGCCATGGCCGCACCAGTTGCGCGCATTCCGACGGATGTACGACGCTTGGCCTCCCAAGCTGATGATCGCTGATGAGGTTGGTTTGGGGAAAACCGTGCAGGCCGGGCTGCTGTTGCGGCAGGCATGGTTGGCAGGGCGCGCCAAGCGCATCCTGATCATGGCGCCGAAGAACGTGTGCTCGCAGTGGCAGATGGAGTTGCGGGAGAAATTCAACCTCAACTGGCCGATTTATGACGGGCACAAACTCATCTGGATCGCGTCGCCTGCGATGGAGGGCCATGCGGAAAAGATCGTTGGGCGAAAAGTCTGGCATCAGGAGCCGGCGGTCATTGTTTCCAGCCATCTGGTGCGCCGGGCTGACCGGCAGCCGGAACTGCTGGTGGACGCCGAAGCCTATGACCTGATCATTCTCGACGAAGCCCATCATGCCCGGCGGCGCGGCGCAGGATCGGCCAGTGAAAGCGGGCCGAATGCGCTGTTAAAGCTAATGCGGGCACTCAAGGCCCGCACACAGGGGCTGGTGCTGCTCACCGCCACGCCGATGCAGGTGCACCCGGTTGAGGTGTTCGATCTGCTGAGCCTGCTTGGATTGCCACCAGAATGGGGCGAGGCGGCGTTTCTGCGGTTCTTTGACGAAATCCTGAACGACAGCCCAAGCCATGAGGCGTTCGATCGTCTGGCGGCGATGTTTCGTGCCGTGGAGCACAGCTTCGGCCAGGTGGATGAGGCCGAAATGCAGCGCATGGGAATGCCAACCGCGATGAAGGCGCGCACGGTGCTACGCGCTTTGCGCGACAATGCCAGCACGCCACGACGCATGTTGGAAACCGTCGAACGGAAAGCCGCCTTGAAGTTGATGCGGCTGCACACGCCGATCAATCGGCTGATATCGCGCAACACACGCGCCTTGCTGCGGCGCTATTTCAAGGAAGGCAAAATGACCACACCGATTGCCGATCGGCAGGTCAAGGACGATTTCATTCACCTGACGGCAGATGAACGGCAGGTCTATGACGCGGTCGAAGATTATATCTCGACCACCTATAATCAGGCGACCGCCCAGCAACGGAACGCAATCGGGTTTGTGATGACGATCTACCGCCGGCGGCTGGCGAGCAGCTTTTTTGCACTCGGTCGGACGTTGGAAAACCATTTGCTGGCGATTGGCAATCAATCCGCGGCGGGGTTGCAGGCAAAC
>JANXRV010000121.1:0-12927 GCA_025356665.1 Pseudomonadota bacterium | reverse complement strand
GTTCCCCTCTGCGGTTCCGTGCCCACCCCACTCTGCAATGATCCGGGGTGCGCGATGAGCCACCCCTGGCTTGGCAACCTGCGCAACGACATCAAGGGTGGCGTGATGTCGGCGGTGGTGGCAATACCACTCGCCATCGGCTTCGGCATGTTCGCCTTTGTCTCGCTGGGCGACGCGTATTTCGCCTACGGCGTGCTTGCCGGCCTGTATGCCGCGTTCACCGTGGCCCTTGTCAGCGTGTTCATGGGCGATAAAACCACCACCGTCTACGCACCACGTGTGGTCACGACCTTTTTTCTTGGTGCCATCATCCTGCACAGCCTGCGCACCTCGGACGCTGCCATTCTTCGCACAGGCAACGTCGAACTGACCCTCGCAATCGTGTTTTCCATCGTGCTTCTGGGCGGCCTGTTCCAGATGCTGTTCGGACTGATGCGCGTAGGCACACTGATCAAGTACATGCCCCACCCGGTTATGTCCGGCTTCCAGAACGCCGCAGCGTTGCTGATCTTCCTGGTGCAAATCGGCACGGTATTGGGCTACGGACGGCACACACCCGTGCCCGAACTGGCCAACCATCTCGCCGAGGCCAAGCCGCTCAGCGTGCTGGTCGCGCTGATCACCTGCGTAGTCATGTGGAACGCCAAAAAACTCGCGCCCAAGCTACCGCCCTTGATCACCGGCCTGGCCGCGGGCACCGCCAGCTACTATGCCCTGGCGCTGTCCGGACTCGCAGAAAACCTCGGGCCGGTGATGGGTGCAACACCGATTGCGCATCTGGCTCTTTCCAACCTGCCCGATTTTCTCGACCTCTTGCGCGACCCCGGCCTGCTCGAAGTCGTGCCCACGATTGTCACCGGCGCCCTGGGGCTGGCCATCATCGCATCCGTCGACGCTCTGCTCAGCGCCCGTCTGCTGCAAACGCCAACCAGCGAAAAGCGCGACAACGACAAGCAACTGGTGCGACTCGGCATAGGCAACATGCTGTCCGCAAGCTGCGGCGGCATCACCAGCGGCATCAACATCGGGCCCAGCCTCGCCAATCGCGCCTACGGCGCACGCACACCGCTGTCGGTACTGGTGAACGCCGCCGTGGTGCTTATCACCCTGCTTGCGCTGCTGCCCCTGATAGCACACCTGCCGCGGGTAGCCCTCTCAGGGGTGATCATGGTCATCGCCGTGCAGCATATCGATCCGTGGACGATACAGCTGGTCAAGCGCCTGTTTGCCCACGATGTGGCGAACCGCACCCGGCTCGTGCTCGAGCTGTTTGTCATAGTCCTGGTCGCCGCCGTTTCCATTCTCATGAACATCGTTCTTGCGGTGTTCCTCGGCATCGTCGTGGCGATCCTGTTCTTCCTGCTGCGCATGAGCCGGTCGATCGTGCGCCGTGCCTATCGCTGCGACGGTGTGCATTCGCGCCGCACGCGGGCGCCCCAAGAGGCGGCGGTGATCCACCGCCATGGCAACGCAATACTGGTGATGGAACTCGAGGGCGCGCTTTTTTTCGGCACTGCCGACAGCCTTGAGCACGACATCGAAATGGCGCTGCGCAATGCCACGTCTTATCTGATCATCGACCTGAAACGCGTCACCGAAATAGACAGCACCGGTGCCCGCCTTCTGCTCAAAACGCACGACCGCCTGACCAAGGACGGCCGACACCTGCTGCTCTCGCATTTGCACCCGCACTCCCCGCTGGAGCGCTTTTTGCAAGACATGGGCGTCACCTCGGCCGTGACGCACGGGAGGATATTCCCCGACACCGACCACGCGATCGAATGGGCCGAGGACAGGCTGATCCTCGCCGAACTGGGCGACACCGGAGCAGGTGAGGAGTTTCCCTTCAACCGGCTCGATGTGCTGGCCGACCTCGAACCCGGGGACCTCGCCACAATCAAGACCATGCTGCAACGGCGCAGCTACGCAAAAGACACCTTGGTGTTCCGCGAGGGCGACAATAGCGCGGAGTTGTTCATCATTGCCCACGGCAGCGCCAGCGTGCGCATACGCCTGAGCGAGGAACAGGAGACCCGTCTGATCACCTTTTCGCCCGGAACCCTGTTTGGTGAAATCGCGCTGCTAGACCAGGGAGTGCGCTCGGCCAGCGTGACTGCCGACGAGGACCTGGTGTGCTACGTGCTGACGCGCAGCGACTTCCTTAGCTTGTCGCGGCAACACCCCTTTATAGCCATCACCCTGCTCGCCAATCTGGCGCGCGAGCTGTCGGGCCGCCTGCGTCGCGCCAACCGCACCATCTACCAGCTCGCCAGCTGATCGACTGCACCGGCCGGACGATTGGTGGCGTATCGGTGGCCCGATAAGCAGTCGACAGGGCTGCACCAAAGCGACGGGCTGCGCGCACAAAATTGCCGCAAACGCCGCACGACAATCCAAAATAAAACAAGATCCGCCTGGAAACCCGCGCCAGGAGCGGCTTTCCAGCCGACTGCCACGCCAAAGCCTACTCCGCCTTGATGCCGGCCTTCTTGATCACTTCGCCCCAGCGCACATACTCGCTGCGAATATAGGCGGCAAATTCCTCGGCCGAGTTATTGGTCTGCACGCTTGCGCCGATATTGGCGAAACGTTCCACCACTTCCTTCGACTGCATACCCTTAACCAGGGCCTCGTTGATGCGCCGTACGATGTCCGGCGACAAGCCGGCCGGACCACCAATGCCGAACCAAGGCGCGACCACCACCTGCGGGAAGCCCGACTCGGCCGCGGTCGGCACATCAGGCAACAAGGGCGAGCGCTTTGCCGTGAGCACGGCAAGCGGCTTGATCCTGCCCGCCTTGATCATTGGCAGCGCCACCACCAGCGAACTCTGGAAGTCGAGCAGCGTCGCCCCGGCGATGAGATCCTGAATCTGTTGCGTCGCGCCCTTATAGGGCACATGGATCAGCTTGATACCGGCGGCGCCCTGCAATATTTCAGCGCCAAGGTGTGGCACCGTCGCGACACCGGGCGTGCCGTAAGCGAGCTTGCCCGGATTGGCACGCGCGTAATCGACCAGTTCCTTGAGGTTGTTGGCAGGCAAACTCGGATTAGCCACCACCAGCGGCGTCATCACCACCAGGTTGGTGATCGGCGAGAAATCCTTGAAGCTATCGAAGGGCACCGGCCCGACGTGCGGTGCGATCGCCAGCGTGATGAGGGTCAGACCAAGCGTGTAACCATCCGGAGCGGACTTGCCCAGCACCTCCAGCCCGATGGTGCCGTTGCCGCCGGGGCGGTTTTCGATAATCACCGGCTGCCCGAATGACGCGCGCAAAATGTCGCCAGCCGCGCGCGCCACCAGATCGGTGGGCCCGCCCGCCGGGAAAGGCACAATCAATTTGATCGGTTTGGACGGCCACGCCTGGGCCGGGGACTGAGCCTGGACGGGAGCCACCAAAAACGACCCACAACATAGTGCAAGCGCCACCAAAGCGGTGCGAACGGGACGGTACATATTCTCTCCTTGGGGACCTGGTGACTTGGTGACTTGGTAACTTTGGGGGCGTCGCCGCAGTCTAGCTCAGCTCGATCGGATGACGATCACGCTTTCACGCCATTCGATAATTCTTCAATCAACAACGCTTTATGCTCAGCCGCCCCAGTCAACCAGCAGGTCGCACAGCTCGGCCACAAGTTCCGGCTTGTCATCCGCATAATGCGGCGCGCCCTTGAGCTCGTAACGCGTCCCGCGTAATCCGACCGCTTGCATCCAGGCATCAATGTGCGAGGGGAACACCGTTTGGTCTGCGCTATGGTTGACGACCAGAACAGTATGTTCAAACTCTTGAAAAAACAGCTTTACGAAAATTTACTAACAAGGCTCCCGGATTGGGCCGCGGAGTGTCGCGTTTGCAACCAAGGCAAGGGCATTTGCCAAAACGCCATGCTGCCTGTCTTCGGAAATGGCACCGATCTAGACCTGGCGCGGCGTCTCGCACAGGTCAAGCACCCTGCTTTCGGCAGACTCGCCGACATTAACTTTCTACTAAAAAATAATTGAATAAAAAGGAATTTTTATATTCCACCAAATTGAACAACGCGCCCGGCCAATAGGCGGGCACGTGGCAGCGCCCGAATTCCGCACCGGGAAATAGCCGCACAATGCCTCCTCCCCCGCAGACGAGTGCCACTGCGGTCAACCGAATCACGGAAGCTGCGTTATTGGACTGCAGGGCACATTTTATGACCGTTTGATCGCCCGGCTTGGTTCCATTCCACTCTATTTTTGAAAGAAATCTCATAATGAATAAGCTTCTCGCCGTACTCGTAGCCGGTCTTTTCGCAACTTCCGTATTCGCACAGACCGCTGCTCCGGCCGCCCCTGCCGCCGCTAAAGCTGCTGCACCCGCCGCTGCTGCACCCGCTGCCGCGCCCGCCGCTGCCAAGGCCGATGGCAAAGCAGAAGCGAAAAAAGCCGCTGACGAAGCCAAAGCCGCCAAAGCCAAAGCCAAAGCCGACGAAAAAGCCGCCAAAGCCAAAGCCAAAGCTGATGCCAAAGCTGCCAAAGACGCCGCTAAAAAAGAAACCAAAGCACCCGCAGCCAAGGCCGACGCGAAGCCCGCAGCCGCCAAGTAATCAGCGCTCAGCAGCAATAAAAAAAGACAGGTTCGCCTGTCTTTTTTTTCGTCCGAATTTCAGTCGATGTCCGCGCCGACCAACCTACGGCACCGGACTTTGGTAAAGTGCCATTCATCTGCAACACGGCCAAAGGCCTTAAGCACGCGCCACGCATTGTGATACTACCAATGCCACCAACACCACCGATTACCAATTGGCAAAGAACCCAAAGAACCCAAAGAACCATTGGCAATTTTGACAATGAAACATACGCCGCCCCCAAAATGCGCGATTGAGTCAACGGAATGAACCACCTTGCCCGCCTCAACGGCCCAGCCGACCCGGACGGTGGAGCCCGCGCATGAGAGTGCCGAGCATGTTCGGCGCTGTAGGGCCTTTTATCGCGGCTATAGCCTTTGTCGCCATCGCGGCGTTCCTCGTGTTCGCCATCTACTTCACCCTGCTCGAACTGCAGTGGATCGCCTTTCTAACGGGCACCCTGTTCGCCTCCATGCTGGCGATGGTGTCACGCGCCACGCGCGCCGAGTTGGCCGCTGTCGACAGCGGTGCAAAATTCGCCGTGGCGCAAGATCACCTGTCAAGCGAAACCAAGGCGCGACAACATCTGGAATCGCGGCTCGAGTACGCCACGCGGCGCCTGCGCTACAGCGATGATATTTTTCCGGTCATGGTTGCCTACCACGATGCGCAGGGCATCCTCCGCTACCATAACCACGCCTTTCGCCGCTGGGTTGACCTGCCCGAACACCACATAGACGGCCATCACCTGCGCGAAGTGCTGGGCAAGGTCGCCTACGCCAAAATTGAACCTGCCATGGCGCGCGCCATCGCCGGCGAGGCGGTGCGCTACGAGCACACGCAAAAAATGGCCAACGGCGCGCATGCGCGCCTGTCGGTGCAATTGCTGCCCGCTTCCGACGGGCACGAGTACGGCGACGGATTTTTTACGATCATTTCCGATATCACACCGAACGACGCGAGCGGCTCGAGCCACTCGCGCAGCGACACATTGGCGCCCACATCGTCGCGCACGTCGCAGTTGCACTTCGACACATCTGTGGCCGAAGCGGCGACCGGGCTGCTCAATGTGCGCGAGCGCATGCTCTCCGCGCTGGAGCACGACGAATTCGCCCTCTACCACCAAACCATCACTCCGCTGGACCACACCGCCGGACTGCACCGGCACTATGAGGTGCTGATCCGACTGATCGAGGAAGAGAACCATCTGATCCCGCCGGGCGCTTTTTTACCGCTAGCCGAAGAAGAGGGCCTGCTGCCGCAGATTGACCGCTGGGTGGTGTCACACCTGCTGCGCCACCTCGCCGGTACGCAGGCGGCCACGGGCATGCCTGAACAGGCGGTGTATTTCATCAATATCGCAGCAGCGACCTTGCGTGATCAGGACTTTGCCGGCGATGTGGCGCATCAGCTTCGGGCCACCGGCCTGCCCGGCTCGGCCATCTGCTTCGAGATTACCAACAAAGACCTGCTCGACAACCCGCACGATGCCGAGCACCTCATCACCGCGCTGCGCGCATCCGGTTGCCGTATCGCTTTGAGCGGCTTTGGCCGCGACCGTGTGTCTGTCACCCTGCTCAAGACCCTGCCGCTCGATTTTGTCAAGATAGACGGCGGGCTCATTCTGTCCATGCTGCGCGACCCGGTTGCCATGGGCAAGGTCGAGACCATTAATCGCATTGCCAGGGAGCAAGGCATCAGGACCGTGGCCGAACTGGTGGAAGACCACGCAACGGAAGAAAAACTGCGCGAACTCAACATCGACTACGCCCAGGGCTTCGGCATTTCACAGCCGCGGCCGCTGAAAGAAGTCCAGACCTGAAGTCCGAGTTTAAAGCTCCAGACGCCTGCGGCCAGCGCCCGATGGGCAGCAGCAGATCAGTCTGTAAAAATTCCGCAGAACAAGTTAATCAGGGGTAATTGCCCCACCAAACCCGGCTAAAGACCCGCGGAACGTGGCCATAAAACACTCTTTTGCAGCAACCTTTTTTTGCAAGGCCGGGCGGTCTTTTTGCGTTCTGCAAAAAAAATCGGCCGGTGAAGTTTTAAGGCTTCACCGACCAGAAGGCGGGTCCAAGGAGGAGGAGGAAAACACCGCAGTACTCAAGATAACTTAATTTTTGATGCCACGCAACAATTTATTTAAAAATAACGCATATATTTTCATATCATTGTTTTAACTGTAATTTTCAGCACATTTTTTATATATTCCCACTTAGAAAAGAATAAAAATGCTGCGCGCGCAACATTACACCGTCTTCAAGCTTCAGCGCTTGACCATGCTCCCTGAAAACAATAAAAATATGTTTTCTATCAGAAACTTACAGCCGACCCTAAAGCTCTTGCCAGCCGCTTTTTTCCATGCAGTCGACATAAGCCTTGTAGGACGCCTTAGGATCGCCAATCGCATTGGCCGCGTCACGACAGCGGTAATGGTCAATATAAAAATCCGCCCCGCCCTTCTGGCTGCTGACGCAAGCCGGGAGCACAGGCACCACGCTGATTATCAGGAACATTCGCAGCAGCTTCATCTATGACCTGCCCGGTTGACGTCGCTGATTATTATAATCACCAATAAAATGCCAGCTTGCGCTTTGACTAAAATTCGCGCGTAAACTGCATAAAAATACAAAATAAATCCTGCGGAGGATAAAACATGAAACAAGCATTACGTGCGCTGCCCCTTAGCCTGCTGACCGCCTTGTTCGCCACCGCAGCGCTGGCGCCCGCCGCGCAGGCACAGGGCTACCCGAGCAAGCCCGTACGCATCATCATAGGTTACTCGCCCGGCGGTTCGGCCGACGCCGGTATCCGGCCGCTCGCGCGTGCGCTCGAGGTGCTGCTTGGCCAGCCCATGCTGGTCGAATACAAGCCGGGCAACGCCGCAGGGGTGGCCACCGAGTTCACAGCCAAGGCCGCGCCCGACGGCTACACACTTTATTTTTACGACAGCGGTCCGCTCACTGTGGCACCGCACCTGCTCAAGACCGGCTACAACAGCGTGACCTCCTTCACCCACTTCGGGCATGTTTGCGGCAGCGGCAGCATGCTGGTGGCTCACCCGTCCACCCCATTCAATACGGTTAGCGATGTGGTGGCCGCCTCCAAGCGCGATCCGAACAAATGGAGCTACGGCACCTCGGGCGTCGCCGGCCCCCACCACTTGTCTGGCGAATATTTCAAAAACGCCACCGGCGCCAACCTGCTGCACATTCCATACAAGGGCGGCGGACCGGCCATGGCCGACCTGATGGGCGGACAAGTGCCGCTGCTGTTCTCCTCGCTCGGCCCGGTGGTAGGCGCAATCAAGACGGGCAAAGTGCGTGCCATCGCCGTAACCTCGCTCACCCGCTCGGCGGCCTTCCCCGACGTACCGACCATGGACGAGGCCGGGGTGAAGGGCTTTGACTCCAACGCCTGGTACGGCCTGCTCGGCCCCGCGGGCATGCCACCCGAAGTGGTGGCGCGCATCAACCAGGCCATGGCCAAGGCGGCCGAGGACAAATCACTGCGCGAGCAAATCAACGCCACCGGCTGCGATGTGGAATTTCTGACCCCGCTGCAAACCGTGGAAAAAATCAAGATTGACCTGGCCAAATGGGGCAAGGTCGTCAAGGATGCCAACATCAAGGCAGAGTAATCCAGGAACGCCCGCATGATCCATATCGAACAAGTCGACCACATCGGCATACGCATCACCGACAAGACGCGGGCGCTCGCCTTTTACGCGCTGCTCGGCTTCAAGGTCGAACTTGAGGTCGGATTCGACGCGGTGATCATTATCAAGAACGCTGCCGGCGTGGAGCTTAACCTCATCGTCAACGGCGTCGACGCCACCGGCGGCAAGAACATCCTGATGGACGTGCCCGAAAAACATCCGGGCCTCACACACCTTGCCTTCCGCGTGGCCGACATTAACGCCACCATCGCCACGCTGAAGAAAAACGACATCACCATCACACAAGGGCCGGTGACATTTGGTGACGGGCATGTGTCGGTGTTCGTGCGCGACCCGGATCGCAACACCATCGAGCTGCGCGCACGCATGCCCGAGGGTGACGCAGGAAAAATAGCGGGCCTGGTTTTTTACGACCCGAAGGGCTAGCCTCCCGCGCGCCGTCACGCCGAGCCGTCCAGACCAAACCAAACCAAAGAAGGCATCCACCATGAACATCATTCCCAGCGGCGATATCCTGGGTGCCCGCGTCGAAGGGCTTGACCTGTCGCAGGCGCTCAGCGACGAACAATTCAAGACGCTAGAGGCCGCGCTGGGCCGCCATGGCGTGCTCAGTTACCCGGAACAGGTACTGAGCTCGCAGCAACTGCGTGATTTCGCAGCGCGCTTTGGCACGCTAGAGATCAACGTCGCGGGCGCCTACCAGGACGCAAAGCTACCCGAGGTGATGATTCTTTCCAACAAGGTCGACGAAAACGGCAAGCCGCTCGGCCTGAGCGACGCCGGCCAGGACTGGCACACCGACATGTCCTACAGCAAGACCATCGCCTTTGCCAACGTGCTCTATGGCCTTGAAATCCCCCATCGTAACGGCGAGCCCCTGGGCAACACTGTGTTTTGCAACATGCACGCCGCCTACGAAGAGCTGCCAGCCGAGCTGAAAATACGCCTCGATGGCATGACCATCACGCACGACTTCGCCAAGTTCTGGGAAAAAATGCGCGCCGAGCCCGGCAGCAAGCGCCCGCCCCTCACCGACGCGCAGCGCCGCGCCAAACCGCCAGTGACCCATCCGCTGTTTCTTACCCATCCGATCACCCGCAAAAAAGTGCTCTACGCCAACCCCGGCTACTCAATGCGAATCAATGAACTGAGCCCGGACGAGAGCGAAGCCACGCTTGCGTTTTTATTCCAGCACCAGTTACAGGAAAAATACCAGCACAAGCACCGCTGGCGCGTGGGCGACGTGCTGATGTGGGACAACATGGGCACACTGCACAACGCCATTCCCGACTACACACCGCAAGAGCACCGCTACATCAAGCGCTGCCAGGTCATGGCGGACCGCTACTTTCCCGAGACCAAGACTGCGACTCAGGCTGCCGCTGCGGCCTGAGCAGGGGCTGGCGCCGGTTCAGCGCCCCCTGTACCTACTTCGCCGGCGAACTGGCGAGCTGACCTTTTTCGAGGATGACGGTCACCAGTAACTTGGTTGGCCCCGGGGCGATATTTTTGCCCGCATGCACACGCCCGCCCTCGACCAAAAAGCCGTCGCCGACCCTATATGTCACCGTGGGCTTGCCGGCCACACTCAGCTCAAATGCGCCCACGAGCACATAGCCGACCAGTTCACCCGGATGCGTATGCGGAATCTCCGCTGCGCCCTGAGCGAACTCCACGGTCTGCAGCGTCGCCTCGCGGCCGGTGGTGCCGACATCGGCTTTTTGCAGCACAACGCGCGTGGGGCGCTGTTCGGCCTGCTGTGCCTGCGCGCCCTGGATGAAAAGCGTTGCGCTGAATAGCGCGATACCGGCCCAGATTGAAGTTTTCATTTTTTAATCCCCTTTGTTTTGTAATTTTCAATTTCAGGTTGGGAACACCGGCATGGAACAAGGCTTGAAGAAATAAAAAAACGCGAGGCGGGGTTTTTTATCTCGAACGCCTCGATTGGGAAAGTCTGCTTAATTGAGCTTCCAGATATACGAGAGCAGGATCGTGGCAAACCCCAGCCACAGCAGGTAGGGCAACAACAGGATGCCGGCGAGCCGGTCAAGATACCAGAAGCGCTGCGTCGTCAGGATGACTGTCACCACCAGCATTGCCATTTCAACAAGAGCGAGATCGATGCGCTGAAATCCGAAGAACAGCACTGACCAGCCAAGATTCAGGGCAAGCTGAACGCCAAACAACAAAAGCGCAATACGCACCGCACGCGCGTTGCCAAGCCGCCATACGCGCCATCCGGAAACGGCCATGAGAAAGTAAAGCACCACCCAGACGGGAGAGAAAAAGCCCTCCGGCGGATTGAACGGTGCCTTATGTAGCGCCTGATACCAGGTGCCGACGCTCGAATCGGTGACGAGCTTGCCCATTTCAAAACGCAAAAAAAGAATCAGCAGAAATACAGCCAGACCTATCGCACTTGCTCTTTGTGTTCTCATTTTTTTGTGGAGCTTCGCTTGCACATCCCGCATTATAGGTTGTCGTGAATCCCGGCTTATTTTTCACCTTGACCGGATTACAAGCAGTCAGGGCGCACACGAGCACGGGCAATTGCTGTCCATACGAGCCGGTGGAAGCTATAGGCGCAAGACATAACGGACGTCGCGAACGTAGCGGGGGTGGTGCGACCGGGTGTAATAGATCCGCAGGTGGCCCGAACTAAAGCGACTCCTGCGACGCAGCCAGAAACGCCAACACCGGACCCAGCACCGCTTCGGGTGACTCGACGACCGCCATGTGACGCAAGCCCGGCACGATATGCGCCGTGCCTTGCTTCGTTTCGAGGGCGAGACGCCGCGCCATTTCCGGCGTTGAACCGATGTCGTTCTCGGCAGTGATGGCAAGGGTCGGACAGCTTATCTTCCCGCCCAAACCCTCAAGAACATCGTCCGCCGTGGCAAAAAAGCGATAGGCCGCGGGGTAGCCCGGGCCCTTGTTGGCAAGCACGGTGGCGCGCACCTGCGCGCTGATTGCAGGCTCGCGCGAAATGAATGCGGGGGTGAACCAGCGTTCTATCGCCGTATCGACATTGCCACCAGGCCCGTCTTGGTCGAGTTGCGCCAGCCGTCCGGCGATCGCCTCGCGCTGGGCTGCACTGCGCGGTGCAATGCTGCACAACACCACGAGCTTCACCGCTTGCAGCGGGAAGGCCGCCGCCCAGCCACGCGCGACGATGCCGCCCAGGGAAAAACCCAGCACGCTGGCATCCGTGACACCAAGTTCGACCAATAGCGCTTGCAGCTGCGCGACAAAATCAGCCAGCGCGACCCGCTCCCCGATTGCCGGCGTCTTGCCGTGCCCGACAAGGTCGTAGCGGATAACGGTGAAACGCGGCTCAAGCAAGGGCAAGGCCCTTTGCCACATCGTCATATCCAGGCCCACGCCATGAATCAACACCAACACCGGTCCGCTACCGGAGACGGCATACCGCGTGTTCCAGGCGCGCCCGGCGTTCACACCGGCCGGCATGTCATTCAAGCTTCAAACCAATTTCACCGATGAGCTTGCCCCAGCGGGCAATCTCGCGCGACACAAACTCGCGAAACTCCGCCGGCGTGCTCGGGCGCGGTGCGACCCCGGCGTTGACAAAGCGCTCGCGCAGCTCCGGGTCGTTGAGCACCTCGACAACATCGCGATTGATCTGCGCCACCAAGGCGTCGGGCGTCTTGCCCGGAGCAAAAAGGCCGTACCAGAAATCCATGTCATAGCCGGCGAGCCCGGCCGATTCCTCGACGGTCGGCACATCGGGCACCGTGGGCCAGCGCTTGCCCGTCGATATGGCCAGCCCCTGCACCTTGCCAGCACGGGCGAGCGGCAGCCCTTGCGCGATGGCGGAAAAATAAAATGCGATTCCGCCATTGGCGACATCGGTAGTCGCCTGCGGCCCGCCCTTATAGGGCACATGTACCAGGTTCGCCCCGGACATCAGCTTGAGCAGTTCACCGGCAAGATGTGAAGGTGAAGCGCTGCCCACCGAACCGAAACTCAAGCCCTGCGCCGAGCGCTTGGACAGTTCAACCAATTCTTTTACCGACTTGAGGTTCAGCGCCGGGTTGACCAGCATCAGCATCGGCGAGGAGCCCACTTGCGTGATCGGCTGAAAATCGCGCTCGGTGTCATAGGGCAGCTTGGCGTAAAGCTTGGGGTTACTGGCGTGATTGCTCAATGTCAGCAACAGCGTGTAGCCGTCGGGCGGCGCCTTGGCCACGATCTCCGAGCCGATGATAGAGGCGGCTCCGGGCCGGTTGTCGACCAGCACTTGCTGCGACCACTTTCGCGCCAGCCGGTCGGCGACAAGACGCGTGATCAGGTCGGTGCCGCTCCCGGGCGGGAAAGGCACCACCACGCGAACCGGCTTATTCGGATACCCCTGCGCCAGCGCCTGGCTCCCGGACAGCAAAAAAATCTCCACCAGCGCCGCAACGACCGCCACATACTTGAACATACCGCCTCCTGTTTTTAACTCGTAACGTCGCAAGGGGCTAAGCCCTTTTTTCGATCGTTTATTATTGGCTCATATAGCGAATAATGTTGGTGGCTCATCTGGTGAGCCTGTGGGGGCGGAAACTGGCCTTGTGGCGCAGAGGCGCTGGACCAGGAGACGCGAAATGAGGACGAGGGAATTGGCAAGGTTGATAAGCACTCTGGGC
>JANXRV010000027.1:0-47093 GCA_025356665.1 Pseudomonadota bacterium | reverse complement strand
TGATGTCGCCGCACAGACAACTTCCCTTGAGCATGTCGCTTTCTCCCTGGTGAGTGCGTGAAAAGTGAAAGGTGAGAAGGGCTACTGCACCCCGCCCTTTTGCACACCGGCTGCGTCAAGCAGCGTACGGATTTTCGGCTCGGGCTTCCAGTAATTGGGCCCTTTGAGGAACTTGCCGTTGCCGTCGTAGATGGGCTTGCCGTCGGCGCCGAGCTTGCTCTCGTTGCTGTCCATGATGACGTCGATAACCTGCTCGAGCGGCAGGCCGTACTTGAGCGCCTCGGAGCGGCAGTACACCATCACATCGCCCAGCAGGTCGGCCAGCGCCACCAGCACCTCGGCCGGTTCGGCGCCGTTTGCAACCATGGCCGAAATGTCGTCGATTTCATGCACTTCATCGAGCAGCGTCGCCTTGAACTTTACCAGGCGCTCGGCGACATTGGCGGGCAGCGTAGGCTGCGTGTTGGCGGGGAGTTTGTACATGGCGTTCATCAGCGCAATGCGCTGGTCAAAAGGCTTGGGCATAGGTGTATAAGTGTTCCGGAAAAGAAAATGGGGCGAAGCCCCATTATCCCAGTTCTGCGCGCCAAGTTTTCCGGCCGCAGGCCGCTCCGTCGGACGGCCACGGCAATCGGCTGGAGACTGGCTCTGGACGGGCCTTTTTGGACGGTCGCCAGCTATTGATGCTGACACTGACCCGATTTATCTTGCCGCCATGGTGGAAATGCCGATTAGAATCGCGGACACATCAATTGGAGAAATCATGAAATTCCGCGCCGCATCAGTATTGGCCTCGACTATATTGTTGTTCAACAGCAGTCCAAGCCTGGCCGTTGACCCCTCCGATGCCCGCCTGCCGATCACCCTGACCCCGACAGAGTACAGTTGGCTGCTCAATGAAATGCGCGGACATCTGAATGCCATCGGGGCCGCCCAGCAGGCGCTTTCGACGGGGGATGCGGAGACGGCCCGCCAGACCATGCTTGATCGTGGCACCGCTCACCTGAAGGCGCCCGGGCGGCTCAGCTTCCCGCAAAAGGTACCCGATGCCTGGAAGGCCCTGGCCATAGGCATGCATAAGTCGTTCGACGCGGTAGCCGAAGGGATTGCAAGCAAGGAGAGTGCAGCGCAAATCATGGGGCGCACAGCCAATTTGATGCAGTACTGCGCAGGCTGCCATGCCTCCTACCGCCTGGTTGAAGCTCCCCAGTAAATACCAGCGGTCGTAAACAGGGGCAGTTCACACTGACCCTGTTTGCATCCGTTTACGGCCTATGCCATGCCCGCCCTCTAGTCGAAACTGACTATCTCCACCCAGTTGGCGCCCTTGCCCACAGGCGCCTTGCCGGTCAGCCTGAGTGCACCGCTGGCCTGGTCGATGGCGTAGACCGAGACCGTGTCCGACTTCTCGCCGCTGACGACCATGAAGCGGCCGGAGGCGTCGATGGCAAAGCCGCGCGGCTGCTTTTCCGTGGCGGTGCTGGAAAGGAAAGTCAGCCGGCCGCTGCCGGCGTCGACGCCAAAGGCGCCTATGCTGTTGCTGGTGCGCTCGGAAATATAAAGAAACTTCCCGTCCGGGGTGAGGTGAATGTCGGCGGCCCAGATGTCATTGTCGGTGTTGCGCATCGGCGCGCCGGGCAGCCCGACGGCGCCGCGCGGCGCCCCCGGCACGAGCTTGGTGCCGGCGGGCAGGCCGGACACGGCGGCGATTTCGCGCAACACGCCGGTGTTGGCGTCGATGGCAAAGGTCGTCACCGTGGCCATGAGTTCACTCAGCAGGTAGAGGAATTTATTGTCGTTCGAAATGGCAAAGTGGCGCGGCCCTGTCATCGGCTTCATCAGCGCAACCGCGGGTGTGTTCGAAATCAGCCGGCCCGAGCCCGCGTCAAACCCAAACTGGAAAATCTGATCATTGCCCAGGCTGGGAACATAGGCGAAGCGGTTACTGTTGTCGAGGCGAATGGAGTGGGCGTTGCGCCCGACCGGAATCACCTGCAACGGTTCGGCGGCGACACGGCCGTCGACACTCACCGCATTGACGCTGATCAGGTGGCCGCCGTAGGAAGCGCCGAGCAAAAAACGACCGGTCTTGTCGAGCGAGATATAGGGAAAGCTCTCGGCCAGCGGCGAGGTCGCGAACGGGGTCAGCGCGCCATCGGCCGGGTTGATGGTGTAAGAGAACACCGAAAACGGCTTGCTGCGCGATGCGGCGTAGAGCACGCGCTTGTCCGGGCTCACCGCCATGGGCATGACCACGCTCGCCGCCTTGGTGCGCGCACCCGGCGCGAGCGTGCCGTCGGCCTTGAGCGTGTAGCTGCTGATATCGCCGTCGTCGGCGTTCGAGACATAAACGTAGGTTGCCGCGAATGCCGGCGTGCCACCGACCAGTGATGCCGTTGCTGCCACGGTGATTCCCTTCCTCAGTGTTGAAAACGTAGTCATGCCGTCCTCCCCGTTAATGTGATTTTTAGTGTGCCTTCTTTTTAGCGTGCTTTCTTTTTAGCGTGCCTTCTTTTTAGCGTGCCTTCTGATATTGCGCCTGCCACGCCACTTTTCTGCTTTTATTTTTTTCTTGATCTCACCTTCCGACCGGGCGTTTTGGCCGCGGTGATGAGCATAGCCTTTAGCCGGGATGACCTGTCAATAACCACTCTTTACCACCCTTTACCAGCCTTTGCCCGCCTTGGTGACGGCGTCCCGGGTGCCATGCGGGATGCGCGCCACGGCCCAATCCATTATCCTTGCCCGGCCGCAAGCGTATTTTTTCAATCTCCCGGATTACACCTATGGACGAACAACTCGAAACCATCTCCCAGGTACAAACCGCCGCCATCGACCTCGCCTTCAAGTTCGGGCCGAAAATTTTCGCAGCCGTTGCGATACTCGTCTTAGGCGTAATGCTCAGCCGCTGGGCCGCCGGGACGGCCGAACGCATGTACGAAAAGCTGCATTTGGAGATTGCAGTCCGGCGCCTGCTCGGTCGCATTGTGCGCCTGACTGTCATCGGCCTGTTTGCCATCATGGCACTGCAAAACCTCGGTGTGGAGTTACTGCCGCTGCTGGCGGGCCTGGGCGTCGCCGGAGCCGGCGTAGCGCTTGCCATGCAGGGTGTGCTGGGCAACATCGTCGCCGGGCTGACCATCATTTTCACCAAACCGTTCAAGGTTGGCGAATACATCTCCATTGTCGGCGAGGAGGGACAGGTTGAGGACATCAGCACCTTCACAACCACCCTCAGCCACGCCGACAATTCGCGCGTGGTCATCCCCAACCGCAAGATAGTCGGGGAGATACTGCACAACTACGGCAGCATCCGGCAGTTGCGATTTTCTGTCGGCGTGGCCTATGACACCGACCTCAATGAGGCCATCGCCGCGATCGATGCGGTGCTACGCGCCAATCCGCGCGTGCGCCAAGAGCCCGCGCCATTGGTGCAGGTGGGCACCCTCGCCGACTCGGGCATCACCATCAGCGCGACGCCCTGGGTCAATCTGGCCGACTACGGCCCCGCCTCGGGCGAGATCAACAAGGCCATCGTTGAGGCATTGCAGACGCACAACATCGTCATCCCGGTGCCGCAACACGAAGTGCGCGTACTCGGCGAAGTGCGCATGCTGGGCAATCGCGTCTAGAACCGGCAAGACCTTAAAGGAAAAGCGCTTCGGCGAGGCCGCGCGAAGTCAGCTTTTTTATCCACCAGCGCAGGGCGCGGCCATTCTCGCCTGCGCGCCATGCCAGGCAACCCTGGCTGGGCGGAGGCTGGGTTTCGACCCGCAACGACACCAGGCGCCCGGCGCGCACGTGCGGCGCCGCCATGCGTGAGGGCAGGAAGCCGCATCCTGTCCCCGCCAACAAAGCCCGGAGCTTGGCGCCGGTATCGGGCACCAAAAGAAAATTGCGGCTATCGAGCAGTCCGCGCGGCAGTCGCGGCAGACTGCGCGTGGTGTCGCCCACCAGCACCGATCTGTGCCCGCCGATCTCGGCATTGGAAATGACGTCCTTAGCGGCAGCGAGCGGATGTTGCGGCGCGACAACGAACACAAAACGCGTCCTGTACAAAGGCACGGACTCGTAACCACCGCCGGCCGGCCCGTCACCCGGGGCGCCAATGGCCAGATCGGCACGACCCGACAGCAAGGCATCCCAGCTGCCCGCCACGGCTTCGCGCCGTACATGCAGTGAGGTCTGCGGGGCCTCCTTGAAAAATTCGTCGCACAGCGCGAGCACCGGGTCGATGCGAATGATCTGATCGACGCACAACACCAACTCGGGCTCCCAGCCGGTGGCCATCAGCCGCACCTCCTGGTCAAATTCGGCGGCGCGTTGCAGCAACAGCCTGCCCTTGTCGAGCAACATCCGGCCTTCACGCGTGAAACGCGCGTTCCGGCCTGATCGGTCGAACAGCGTCAGCCCGAGATTCTCTTCGATGCCGTGCACGGCATGCGTAATAGACGAAGTCACCACGCACAACTCCTTTGCGGCCGCGGCAAAGGACCCGCGCCGGTCTATGGCGTCAAGCACCAGCAGGTTGTCCAGCGAGATCTTTTGTAACCGCCTTGCCATTGGTGAACTCCGTGCAACGCGCAAGCCAAAAATATTCAATGGACGCGCAAATTCCCGCTCGCTATGCTCGCGGCACCTAAAATTGATCCGCGATGATACCCCTGCCGGCGGCGGCGCACCGGCTGCGGCTCCGTCCCGGGCGGTATAGCGCAAAGTGCACATGGCCAAAGAAGCCGGCGACATTCTGGACGAGAAGGAGAAGGAGGAGGCGCCTTTTGACGTCGCCGTCATCGGTTACGGCCCGGTCGGCGTGACGCTGGCTGCGTTGCTCGGGCGCGCAGGACTGCGCGTCGGCGTGTTTGAAAAATCGCGCGAAATATTCGCGCAACCGCGCGCCGTGGGCTTCGACCACGACGCGATGCGCATTTTTCAGCGCATCGGCGTCGCCGATCAACTGGCGCCGCATATCGCGCCCTTCAGCGACGGTGAATATTTCGGCGTCGGCGGCCGCCTGATTCGGCGGGTGCGGCGCATTCCCCCACCCTACCCGCTGACCTGGGATCCCAATTACACCTGCGACCAGCCGGGCATGGAGGCCGTATTGCGCGGCGCCGTGGCGCGCTTTGCCAATGTCCGCGTGTATCTTGGTGAAGAACTGACTGCAATGGAGGACGATGGCATTCGCGTGCGGCTGGCGCTGCGCGACGCGACCGGTACCACGCGCCGCCGTGCGGCGCGTTACGTCGTCGCTTGCGACGGCGCGTCCAGCCCGGTGCGGCGCATGCTGGGCATCGCCTTCGACAGTATGCAATATGACGAACCGTGGGTGGTCGTCGACGTACGGGTAGAGGACGAGCACCTGGCCAAGCTGCCGGCGACCAATGTGCAGTATTGCCAGCCCGAACAGCCGTGCACCTTCATCACCTGCCCCGGCAATCACCGCCGCTGGGAATTCATGATGGAACGCGGAGCACCGACCGAGGGCGCACTGTCCGAAGAACGGCTCTGGCAATTGCTGTCGCGCTGGCTCAAGCCGGGACAGGCGAAGATCTGGCGCGCCTCGGCCTACCAGTTCCATGCGTTGATCGCGCGCGACTGGCGCCGCGGCCGCGTGCTGCTCGCCGGCGACGCTGCCCACCAGACGCCGCCGTTTCTCGGGCAGGGCATGTGCCAGGGCCTGCGCGACACGGTCAACCTCGCCTGGAAACTCGACCTGGTGGTGCGCGGCAAGGCGCCCGATGCCCTGCTCGACAGCTACACCGAAGAACGCCGGCCGCACGTGGTCGAAACCACGCGCATGGCCAAGGAAATCGGCCAGTTGATTTCTGAGCGCGACCCGGAACGCGCGCGCTTGCGTGACGAGCGCATTTATGCCGATAACGGTGGCGAAGCGCCGACGGTTTTGCGTCAGGACATGATTCCGGGACTGAGCGCCGGGCTGATCGCCATCGGCACACCCAAGGCCGGCAAGGTGTTCCCGCAACCCATGGTCAAGAGCGACACCGACGACAGCTTGCGCCTGCTCGACGACCTGGCCGAACCGTGCGCGCGGCTGGTCATTTGCAGCGACGGTGATACGCCCCTGGCCGATGCGGCAGGCACCAATACCCTCATCGCGGCCGCGCGCGCACAATCCATGCTGGTGCAGGTGCTGAGGGCGACGGGAGCAATACCGCCCCGGATCGATGGCGTCGCCTTCGTCCAGGAAAAGGACGGACTCCTGCACGACTGGTTCGCCGCTGCCCCATGCCGCGGCGCGCTGGTACGCCCCGACCACTATGTATTTGGCGGCTTCAATACTGTCGCCGAAGCCGTGGCGCTGGTGCAAGCCTATAGCGCAGGCATTGCCAATCAAACCAAGGCAAGCGAATACAGAAGTTGAAAACGGTAAAATATCCGGCATCACAAGCCATCACCGGCAACCATCGGACACACGATCCAAACAGGAGGAATCAAATGAAGCTTAATAAAAATAGGCTGTTCCGCACATTCACCACACTGGGCACTGCACTGTCGACACTGGGCCTTGCGCTGGGCTGCGTCACGCTCGGTACGCTGGCCACCACCGCAATGGCGCAGGACTACCCCAACAAAGCAATCCGCCTGATCGTGCCCACTCCCGCCGGTTCGGGGCCGGATGTCGATGCCCGCCAACTGGCGGTGCGTCTTTCGCCCCTGCTGGGGCAGCCGGTAATCGTCGAGAACCGTCCGGGTGCCTCGGCACGCATTGCCACCGAACTGGTCGCCAAGGCCGCGCCCGATGGCTACACCTTCCTCGTTGGCACACCCAGCTCGCTGGCAACCGCCCCATCGCTCTACGCCAACCTGCCATATGACGTGAAGCGTGACTTTGCGCCGGTCAGCCTGGTGTCGACGACCGCGTTTGCGCTCACCGTGAACGCAACCGTGCCGGCGCAAAATGTCGCCGGCTACGTCGCCATGGTCAACGCCAACCAGCGCTTCGCCAATGTCGGCACCGTCGGCATCGGCACGGTCCCCCACCTCGCCGCCGCATGGTTCGGCTGGGTGGCCAAGGCCAACCTGAAGTTCGTTCACTACAACACCTCGACGCCGTTCAATGATTTGCTCGCGGGCGAAACTTCGGCGGTGTTCGAGGCCCTGCTGCCGGTCATGGGCAACGTCAAGGCCGGCAAGTTGCGCGTGCTGGCGATCTCGGGCAAGAGCCGCCATCCACTGTTTCCCGACGTGCCGACCTTCGCCGAATCGGGTGTCGCCGGCTACGACCCGGTGGTATGGATAGGCATACTCGCCCCGGCCGGCACGCCGCCGGCCATAGTCAACCGTGTCAGCGCCGCGATCGCCCAGGTTGCCCGCATGCCGGAAATCATCGCGCAGCGCCGCGAGACGGTGAGCGAATCGGTCGGCGGCACGCCGGAAGAATTCGCCGCTTTTCTTGAAGGCGAGCGGGCAAAATGGGGCGCGGTCATTAAGCAAGTGGGCCTCAAACTCGAATAACACCGCATCAACCGTGCAGACAGGCGCCGACGCATGAAAAAATCCGCGGACTTCCGCCCTTTCCTACCCAACATGGAAAGCCCGCGCATTGCGGCGATGCACGGACGCGACGCCCATCAGCACGGCGCGGCCGGCCTCGCCAACCCGATGCCGCGCGACCTGTTGTTCAATCCCTGGGAGATACTGTACCGGCAGCCCTTTGTCGGCATCACCGCCGAGGGCAAGCCGATTCCCGGCCTGTTCTCACTCGGCCCCAATGGCGCGCCGACCGAAGCGATGATCAGCGCGACCCAGCGCCTGCTTGCCGCATGTACGGCCGAGGAGCGCGCCGCCCTCGTCTTGCCGGTGAATGCCCGAGAATGGCGACGTTGGAACAACACCGAGATGTACACCTTCAAGTACGGCCTCAGGCTGGACGAGCTGGCCGTTCCGCTGCGCGAAGCGGTTTTGGCGGTGGTGCGAGAGAGCCTCAGCGCCCGCGGCTATGACAAGACACGCGACGTGATGCGCCTCAACCACTTTCTCGGTGAACTGGCCTTCAATACGCGCGTGCTGGGCGAATACAGCTACAACTTCACGCTGTTCGGCGCGCCGTCTTTCGAGGAGCCGTGGGGCTGGCAAATCACCGGCCACCACCTGATACTCAATTGCCTCGTGCTTGGCAGGCAAATGGTCCTCTCCCCCGCCTTCATGGGTGCCGAACCGAGCTACGCAGATAGTGGACCGTTTGCCGGCACGCGGCTCTTCGAGGACGAGGAGCACGGCGGACTCGCGCTGATGCGCGCGTTGAGCGCGGGGCAGCGTCGCCAGGCCATCCTTTACCACACCAACGTCGGCGGCGACCTGCCTGAGGGCCGCCGCCATCGCGCCGACCAATTGCACCTCGGGGGTGCCTTCCAGGACAACCGGGTCATTCCGTATGAAGGTGCACCGGTCGCCGAATTCAAGCGGCAACAGCGCCGGCAACTGCTCGACCTGGTCAGCGCCTATATCGAACCCCTGCCCGAAGGCCCGCGCAAGGCGCGCATCGAGGAGGTCGAGCGCCACCTCGACGCGACGCATTTTTGCTGGATTGGCGGGTTTGGCGAGGACGACACCTTTTATTACCGTATCCAGAGTCCGGTGGTGGTGATCGAGTTCGACCATCACTCCGGCGTATTCCTGACCAATCCGCTGCCGGCCAAGTTTCATATCCATACCATTGTGCGCACACCCAACGGCAACGACTATGGCATGGACTTGCTGCGTCTGCATTACGCGCAGGACCACCACCGGGAAAGTAAGCCGGGGCAGGCCGGCGCACCTATCGGCCACAAGCACGAACAACCGGAGCAGCACCAACAACCGGAGCAACACGAGCACCCGGAACAACACGAGCCACACAAACCTACCGATGCGGCCGCCGGACAGCACCAAAACGACCACGGACACAGTCATCCTCACGAACACGGCCACAGCCATGGCCATGATCACGATCATGACCACGGACACAGCCACGATCACGGTAACGGTCATGACCACAAACATGACTGAGTTTTCCGCCGGCAAGCGGCCTGGGAGCATTCGTCTTTTCTGGAGAGAACATGCCTGACATCGGAATGAGCCGGCGTGACTTTTGTGTCGCCGCAGCCGCATCCTGCCTGCCCGTGAGTGGCGCTCTCGCCCAGGCCGCCAAATATCCTGCACGCACGATCAAGCTGGTGATCCCGATGAATTTTGATCTGGTGGCTTATGGATCGCGGGAATTTTCGCGCATGATGGACACCGAGCGGCCGCAGTGGGCGGCGATGATCAAATCGGCGGGCATTGCGACGAAAAAAGAGTAATCCTGTCACAAGGCATTACACGATTCACGAGACTGGAAAGGCATTGAAATGGATCTGGGCATAAAAGGCCGCAAAGCGGTGGTGTGCGCGTCTTCGCAAGGGCTGGGACTGGCCTGTGCGACGGCGCTGGCGCGCGAGGGTTGCAGCGTGTTTATCAACGGCCGTAACGCCGAACGCCTCGCCACTGCTCAGGCGCAAATTGAACAAGAGACCGGTGTCCGCGTGCAGACTGTTGTCGCCGACATCAGCACCGAGGCCGGCCGGCAGGCACTGTTCGACGCCTGCCCGGAGGCTGACATCCTGGTCAACAACAACGCCGGTCCGCAGCCGGGAAAGCTCGCTGACTGGGACCACGCAGCGTGGATTGCGGCGATTGAATCGAACATGCTGGCGCCCATCCTGCTCATTCGCGCCTTCATCCCGGGCATGCGCGCGCGCAAGTTCGGCCGTATCGTCAACATCACCTCGGCCATGGTCAAAAGCCCGCGCCCGCACATGGCCTTGTCAACCACTGCGCGCACCGGACTGACGGCCTTTTCCAAATCGCTGTCCCTCGAGGCGGCGGTCGACAACGTCACCATCAACAACCTGCTGCCCGAGCGCATCGACACACCGCGGCAACAGTTCATGGCGGAGCGCTGGATGAAGCAGTACAACATCGACATGGCCGAGGCGCGCCGGCGCATCACCGAAACGGTGGCGGCCAAACGCTTCGGCACGCCACGCGAATTCAGCGATGCCTGCGCTTTTTTGTGCAGCGACCAGGCCGGATTCATCTCGGGCCAGAATCTGCAACTGGATGGCGGCTCCTACCACGGTCTGATCTGAAGGGGCGGCAATCGGGCGCGCCTGAAAAGCCAAACGCTTGACGGCCGCATCCGAACAGCCTGCGCGGGCCGTGGCGCTGGGCGCCGCAGCCCGTCGTGCTACAGCGAAATGGTGATCTTGCCGATATGCTCGGCGCGCTCGATTTTGCGAAACGCCTCGGCGGTCCGCGCCAAGGGGAAGGTCGAGTCGATGACCGGATGCAGTTTGTGCAGCGTCATGGCGCGCAGCATGGCCTCGAAGCGTTCGCGCGAACCCACGGCGATGCCCTGCACACGCACCATGGGCCCCAACAGCTGACGCACATTGATGGTCGCCTCCTGCCCCGCGACAAAGCCGATCACACCGACAAAGCCGCCAAAGGCGGTTGCGGTGAGCGACTTGGCCAGCGTGTTGCCCACGGTCTCCACGACGATATCTACGCCGAGGCCACCGGTGGCGGCGCGCACCGCGACTTCCCAGTCCGGCGTGCTGCGGTAATTGACCACGGCATCGGCGCCCATCTTCTTCAGCAGCACGGCCTTGGCATCGGTCGAGGTCAGCGCAATCACGCGGGCGCCAAAGCAGCGCGCAAACTGCAACGCAAACAGCGCCACGCCGCCGGTACCCATCACCAGCACGGTGCTGCCGGCCTTGATGCCACCCTCGATCAGCGTCGTCCAGGCGGTCAGCGCGGCAATCGGCAAGGTCGCCGCCTCGATATCGGAAAGATAATCGGGCGCAGCCACGGCATCATCGCCGGGAACGCAAAAATATTCCTGTAGCACGCCCGGCAGCGGCGCACCCAGCGTGCGCTTGGTGCGCAACTCTACGGTGGGCATACCGGCGTGCCAGCCCTGCGTATAAAGCGGAACGGCGCGCTGGCCGACGGCGAAGCGGGTGACGCCCTCACCCACCGCCTCGACCACGCCACAACCGTCTGACAGCGGCACATAAGGCATGGGCAGTGCGGGCATGTACTTGCCCGAGAGCACCGCCAGGTCGCGGTAATTAATGCTGGCGGCGCGCATGCGCAGCAGGATTTCATTGCGCGCCGGCACGGGTTTGGGGCGCTCGACCAGCTTCAGCGCGTCGATGGAAAAGGAGGAGGCTTCGATGGTTTGCATGGGATGGGGATGAACCTGTGATTGAAATTAAGGATGGCGGACGCTGCCGCCCCGGTCAGAAGCGATAAAGCTTTTCGGCGTTGGTGACAAACAGCGGCACGCGCACCGCTTCATTCGGCAGCCAGCTCTCAAGCAAGTCGAGCAGTTCGGTGTCGTTGGGCATGAAGCTGCTCAGGCCCGGATGGGGCCAGTTGGTGCCCCAGACACAGCGGTCTGGCCGGTCCGTCAGCAGCGCCTGCGCCAGAGGGCGCATATCGTCGTAATTTTTTGTGCCGTCATCGGACAGGCGGTACCAGCTGGAAATTTTTGTCCAGCAGTCCTCGCGCTCTGTAAGCAGGCGCCGTATCACCTTGAAACCGGGAGAATCGACGCCCTCGCTGCCACGCACACGGCCAAGGTGGTCGAACACCAGCGGCACCGGGCAGGCGCGCAAGCGCGGCTCCAGATCGACCCAGTCGGCGGCCCTGGCAATGTTGATTTCGATGTGCCAGCCGTAGGGCGCGACGCGCCTGGCGATGGCCTCAAGATCGCGCGTTGTGGCACCGTTGGGGAACTGGTCCATCAGGCGCGCCGCCTTGAATCCGCCGGCATCAAGACGCTGCAGGTCGGTCTCACTCACATCGACATTGATCGCCGCCACGCCGGCGAAACGGCCGCGGTGTTCGGCAAGAAAATCCAGCGTGATCGAATTATCAAAACCATAAGGCGTGGCATGCACCTGCACGCCGCGCGCAATACCAAGCGCGGCATGCAGCGCGAGCCAGGCCTCGCGACTGCACAGCGGCGGCATGTATTTTCGACCCGGCGCCAGCGGGTAACGCTCGAACTGGTCAAAGATATGCGCATGGCAGTCTATGGCCCCGGCCGGCAAGGCGCGTTTTGGCGCGCGCAGGCGCGCATCGGGCGCCAGCACATCGGCATCGCCGTGGGCATCGGGCTTGGTGTCTGCATTCATGGCTCTTACTCCACAACGATATTGGCTTCGCGCGCCACCTTGCGCCAGCGCTCGGCATCGGCGCGCACGAAAGTCGCGAACTCGGCCGGACTCATGTCCATCATCTCGACACCAAAACTGCGGTAACGCTCGCGAATTGCCTCCAGCGCGAGCACCTTCTTCAATGCCCCCTGCAGCTTTTCAATCACCAGCGGTGGCGTGCCGGCCGGCGCGAACAATCCGGTGAAGGTCGTTGCCTCAAATCCGGTGACACCCAACTCATCGAGCGTGGGTACGTTGGGCAGCTGCGGGGAGCGCTTGAGCGAGGTCACCGCGATGGCCTTCAGTCGACCGCTGCGGATGTGTTCAATCGAAGCCGAAACCTGGTCCATCATGGTTTCGACCTGGCTGCCCAGCAGATCGGAAAATGCCGCGCCACTGCCCTTGTAGGGCACGTGGGTCAGCGCGATTTTTGCATCGCGCGCCAGCATTTCAAGCGCCAGGTGATTGGATGTGCCGCTGCCCGAGGAAGCCATGGTAATGGGGCTGCCCTTGGACTTCGAGTAGGCGATAAATTCCCTGAAATTGCCGACCGGCGCCTTGGGTGCGGCGGTCAGCAGCAGCGGCACCGCCTGTATCGCACCAATCGGTATAAGGTCCTTCATCGTGTCATAAGGCAGGGCCTTGTACACGGCCGGACCTGCGGTAATGGTGCCGCTTGAACCGAGCAGCAGCGTGTAGCCGTCGGGCGCGGCCTTGGCCACCGCGCCGGTGCCGATCGAACCACCCGCGCCGGTGCGGTTTTCAACGATGATGGTCTGGCCCAGCGCCTCGCCAAAGGCCGGCGCCAGCGTGCGCGCCGTAATGTCAATATTGCCCGCCGGCGCATAGGGCACGATGATGCGTATCGGCTTGTTGGGAAAGTCCTGGGCGTGCACGACGGAACTCGTCGCAGCGCAGGCGGCGGTGAAAGCCGCCGCGGCAAACAGCTTTGCCATCGGTTTCATGCTGATCTCCTCCTGTGGCGTGCCGGGCTGTTTTTTGACCTGCGCAAGCAGCTCCGGAAACGTTCTTGATGCCCTCATTGATGTCCCGACGGGACACCGTCGGGACACCCTTGGCTCCGCTAAATCGCGAATGCGATGCGCGGATCCGAGCCTGACCGGGATACTCCCCCGGTCAAGCCTGCCGCTTGCCTATTTCTTCTTGGCCATACCTTCGGCCGAACACGGATTTTCGCTTGAACAGCTGTCACCGATCACACCCACGGCCTGGATCTCGATCTCGATGCCGGGGCGGGCGAAGTTGGTGACGGTGATCAGGGCGCTGCCAGGATAGTTGCCATTCTGGAAGAAATCCTTGCGCATCTCGACAAAGCGGTCGCCGTAGCGCGACTCTTTGATGAACACGGTCATGCTAACGACATTGGCGAGGCTGCCGCCGGCGCGCTTGAGCACCTGGTCGATCTGCGAAACCACTTGTTTCGTCTGTGCCTCGAAGTTGTTGGAGATGTCCTTGCCATCGTTATCGCGCGTGGCGGTCTGGCCGGCCACCCATACCGTCTTGCCACCCTGCGTAATCACGCCGGGCGAAAACGCCCGCGACAGCTGAAAGGGTGTTTTTTCCATGTACTCGGCGGCAGAGGCGCAAAGCGGCAATGCGCAAGCGGCGGCAAGGACTGCGGCGAACAGAGGGGAAACAGGATTCACGGAATGCTCCTTAGGAAAGCTGGGGAAGGTTGGTATCAAAACAGCGGTATAGCGGTCTAGCAGACACGGCAACTAGGGAACTGGCGAACTGGCGGAACCAGTGCACGCTAACCGAAAGCCCGCATCAAGGCAATCAGCAGCGCGAACCGCCGCAAAGCGCGCCATTAGATGGATATTCAGCGCTGCCTATCGGCTGAAAACCCGCGCCAGATAAGCCTTTCCAGCCACCGTCCCAGGCGGAGGCACAAACCTAACTATCGCCCACGCGATACAAGGCGCGCGGATTGTCCCAAAAGGCCCGTGCCGCAAGGGTCGGCCCCAGCACCCGTTCCAGCAGGTCTATATCGGTGCTTTCAAACGGCCTCGCCGCGCGCGTTGAAGGGATGTCGGTGCCAAACACCAGTGCGTCCGGATTTTTGGCGGCGACCCGCTCGAGGGTTCTTGCCACGTCGAGTTTCACACGACCAAAACCGGTCGCCTTGACCTTTGCACCCGCAGCCACCAAATCGAGCAGCACCGGCACACCCGCCTCGCTCATACCCAGGTGGTCGATGACAATCTGCGGCAGCCTGGCGAGCTTGTCCACATGCGGCGCCAACGCCGCGGCATCAGCATAAATTTCGGCGTGCCAGCCGCCGGCCGCATGCGCACGCCGTGCCAGCGACACCAGGTCGTCGACGCTGTCGATGCGACCGCGAAACATGTTGAAGCGCAGAGCGCGCACGCCGATGGCAGCGAGGCCGGCGATCTCGGCATCGGCAATATCGTTGGGCACCTGCGTCACGCCAACCCAGCCCTTGCCGAGCCTGGGCAACAGGCTCTTCAGGTAGCTCTGGTCAAAGGCCTGGAATGAACCGGACACCACGGCCCCGGCGCGCACACCGAGCGGCTGCGTTTGCGCAAGATAGGCCTCCAGCGGAAAGTGCGGCGGCGTATAGCCCTGATTGGCAACGATGGGGAACGCATGGTCGATGATGTGGCAGTGGCTGTCGAATATGCTTCGCCCGGCCGCATGCGCTGCGTTCAGCTTAGGCGCAAGGGGCAGAACGGCAAGACCGGCCAGCGCAGCGGATCCGGCCAGCAGACGGCGGCGGGTGGCGTTCATGGATATTTTCTGTTCAAGACAAAAAACTCAATCGAGCGGGGTCAGGCCGACAATGGACGCGCCGTGATTGCTGCCGGTCCAGAAGGTCACCGGCTTCTGGCGGTCGTCGACATGGACACGGCGCACATTAGTCTGGCGCGGCAGCAGATATTCGACCGACTCGTTTGTTTTGGGGTCAAACCGCAGGATGCGGTCGCTGGTCATGGAGCCGCTCCACAGCGTTTCGCGGCGATCCATGAACACATCGTAGGGATAGGTGTGCGGCGTCGGTGCGGTCCACTCGGTGATGTCTTCGCGCTTTGGATCGAACATCGCCAGCTTGTTGGCGGCATATTCGGCAAACCAGATGCGTCCTTTGCCATCAATCATGCTGCGACGCGGACGCGAGCGCGGCGTCGGCGTAGCGTAAAGGGTGACCTTGAGTGTCTTCGCATCGACGCGGCCCAGCGCCTCGCCACCAAAATCCATGAAATAAAGGTTGTTCGCCTTGTCGGCGACCAGGCCATAGGGAAAATGGCTGCGCGGCGAGGCCTTGAATGGCTCTATGGAGTCGTATTTACCGCTCTTCACGTCCAGGCGCAGGATGGTGCGCTTGTCCACGTCCGTGGTCCAGACCTTGCCATCCACGTGCGAGCGCGCCGGCATCACCATCGCCTGCCCGGTCGCATCACCGTTGAGAGCGGCCGGAAGCGGGAAAGTGATGAAGGATTTGGCCTTCATGTCGAACTTGATCAGGCCGGTCTGGAACATGGTGGACAACCACAGGTCGCCCTTGCTGTCGGCCTCCACCGACAGTGCACCCTGCGGCCAGCCCGGCTTAATCTCCGGATAGGCGAACTCGCTGTGAACGCCGGTGCGCGGATCAAGACGTCCAAGAAAGTTCTCGGTGAAGTTTGAATACCACAACGCACCATCGCGGCCGAGTATGACGTCATGCGGCGCGATGCTCTTGCGCGGCAGGTCGTATTCGGTGATCACCACGCGCGTCGCGCGGCCGCTAGGCCGCGGCAGCGTCTTCAGCGCAAACGACCACGCCCCGCCCGAGAGATTGATGCTGGCGAGGTAGTCGGCCAGTTTGCGCATGCCGTTTTCGTCAAAACCGCGCTCGACAATACGCGTCTGCACCCGCGCCATGGTGCTGTTGTTCGCGTAACGCACCATGCGTTTCAACACCGGCAGCATTTGCTCGGCGTTTTGCGTCGAGCGGGCGATGCGCTCGTAGGTATGGCAACTGAGGCACTCAATCAACGGGCGCTTTTGCTCGGCCGTGCCCGGTGTGCTCATGAGCCATTCGGTATTGGTCAGTTGCGCCGCAAGATCGCTTGTTTTTCGCAGCCTCAGATCAAGCGGCCTGCCCGCCGCGCCGACGAGCAGTTCAGCGCCCGCGTCCAGCTCGTAGCCGACAGCGCGAATGGCTATGTGATGAAGCCCGGGGCGCAACTTGCCGGCCGGGAATTGGAAACTGCCGTCGCGGTCGCTGACAACAGTAACGGTGACCGGCACACCCGCGCCGGTCTCCACCGCCCGCGCACTGACCAGCACCCCCTCCATGGCCCCCTCCTCCACCGAGGAGACCCTGCCGCCGGGCGGCGTGTCGTGCCCATGGGCATGGGCATGGGCATACAAACCGCCACCCCCCAAAAGACATGCCGACACCACCAGCACCACCAGCACCACGGCGGCAAAGCGCCGCATCCATAATCTCGCCACAGCCTAGCCCTTGTCCATCCTGCACTCGATTTCCGTCGGCTTTGTCGAGTCGGGCTTGGCCAGCGGACGCTTCATGACGCGCGTTTGCTTGTAACCGTCCTTGGCGCAGGCGATGGTGACGTTCTTCGGGTCGAACTGCATGTTCAGGCGCTCGAATTTGTACATGCCGTTGGTGGCGGTGCGGGTCGCCATTTCCGCGCCGCCCTTGATGCTCATGCTGACCTTGGCGCCGACGACGGGCGCGCCGCGGCCATCCTTGACGAAGCCAAACACCGTCGGCCCTTCATCATGGTCATCGCCATCAGCCATATCGCCACCGGCCCGGGTTTGCGCCGAAAACAAGGCAAGCGCCAGCGAAAGCAAAGCAAAGACAAGGGGCGAATTAAAACGATTCATGACTATCTCGCTCAGCGCAAAAAGAAATTACGCAAAAGGTAGCTGAAAATGAGGATAACGACGAGCGGCACCATCCAGGCGAGCGCCGGCACAAGCCTACGCGCCAGCGAAGCCGGCAGTACCGCACCGACTGCCGCCGCCGCCGTAGCGGTAAGGCCCGCGGTCGCCATCCAGCCGTACCAGTACATGGCCGGTCCTTCGCCGGGTTTTTCGACGCCCCAACCAAAAACGCCGTCAATCGGATGAAAGGTAAACAGCGCGATATTTTTTTCGACGCATACGACGTAGGCGACGGCAAACACCACCGCAAAGAGGATGCCCGCTGTGAAACGTCCGCTCATGAGCCGAACCCCCGGATGTTGTTGACGATATGCCCGGTGAGAAATCCCCACCAGACAATGACGGCGAGCATGGTGGTTATGACGCGACGCGCTCCCGCATGCGCGTCCTGCAGCGGCTGGCGCCAGAACAGCCAGTAGGCGGGCAGCATGCCAAGGCCAACGGCAACAAAGTGTTCCTTGAGTTCAAACGCGCCGTTGGCCGCGCGCAAGCCCAACTCCTCCAGCACGCCGCGAATGCCAATACGGTAATCGGGATAAATGAGTCCACCCAGAATCATGCTGATTACATACAGGACCACGACGGCATTGGCGTAGGGTGCCCCGGCCACAGCACGAAATCGTCCAGCCAGGGACGTTGCGGGTTTGCGCGCCGGCGCCAGCACGCTCGCCGCCTGGTGGGTGATGGCACCCAGCAGCGCCACCGCCGCGAGACCATGCAAAATTAACAAGAACGTCATCATTGCCGTTTCCTCCCTGGCCGCTCAGCCGTACATTGCGGCGATGCGGCGCTCCATGCTACATCGTACAAAGACCCCGGTGCAAAGTTTGCACCAGGGCCTTCTTGTTGCCATTCCTGAAGCGGATACTGCGTTCAGTTCGCCAGCGGATCAGGACGAATCTGTACCTTGTAGGCCTTCGGATAATTCTTGCTGCCGCCCTCGTTATGGAACACCGTGCGCGAACCAAAGGTCGTCCATACACCGCGGCCCTTCCAGCCGGCTTTCGCATCGTCGATGCGGCCGTCGACGTTCTTGGTGAAGAAACCGAGCGGGTAAGGCACACGCAGCGTAACCTGCTTGCCATCCACCAGCGCCGTCAGCGACTCACCGCCGTTGGTCGAGGCAATCGGCACATCCTTGCCCAGGCCCAGCGTGTTGTCGCGATCAACCCAGACGTAATACGCATGTTCGGCCGGGATGTTGGCACCCTTCATTTTCGGACCTTCGAACGGATACAGCGTCCAGCCCTCGGGGCAATGCTTGCCCTCAGCCGTGGTCGGGCCGTTGAGCACCTTGCACTTCCTGCGATCGAGGCTGGCGAAATGGCCGCTGGAGAGTACCGTCCAGACCACACCGTCGGAGGTGAGGTCGAGGCCGCGCGAACCGTAGAAGCCTTCGGGTGCCTGATAGATCTCGGCAAGCGATGTCTTTGACGGGTCGGAACCGGGCGCGAGACGAATGAGATAGCCGGGCTGATCGATGCGGGTAAAGCCCGAATCCATCGACTGCCCCCAGATCGAATCATCAGCCGGGCTGGGCTGCACGCCGTAGAAGGCCGCCATCACGCGCTTGTCCTTGGCCGCATCCAGCGGCTGGTTGGCCTCGACGTACTCGTCGCGCTTGCCGTTGCCATTGGTGTCGATGATCAGCGGCGTCCAGCCCTGCGATTTCTCGGCGTCACCGGTCTCCAGGTACATCTTGGTGTTGAGCCAGCCGACGACCCCGCTTTGCGGCGGGCCCGCGCTCGTCCACAACGTGTTGTTGGCATCCTTGGCGAAATACAGGTGGTGGGTGCCAAAGCAGGTGCGGATCAGCGACCATTTTTGCGTCTTCGGATCGTACATCGACAGGTGGCGCGCCGAACCATCGAGCGGCACGACCTGGGCGGACGGATGGCTGGAACCCTTTTTACAGAACTCGGGATTGGGTCCGAGGCCCATCTTGGCCGAGAACCAGACGCGGCCCTGATCATCCATGATGTCGTTATGGATGCTGGTGTGGCCGTCCCAGATCGGCTTGTCGCCCCAGAACTTGGACTTGGCCATCGGCAGTTCGGTCGACGATGCATTTTTCGGGTCGATGTAAGGCATCTTGATCGTTCCCACCTTGTGGCTCACGGGGTCCAACCAAGGCACCAAGTCAGTGCTCTCCTCGGGCGAACCGTATATCCGGCCATTGGCGTTGATGGTCGGATTACGCTTGTCGGTGGAGATGGCATCGTGCAGATAGTATTGGGGCACCGACCAGTCCCACATGGAGTAGACGACGTTGCGCTCTACACCCTGAGGGCGCTTTGGTTTATCGGTGGGCACCTCGCCCTTGGCGATGCGGTCGGTCCAGTCGGCATACATATTGAGGCCACGCTCGGGTCCAAGGCGCGCTATGCCCAGCGCCATGCCGGTGAGGGCCTGGCCGGACTGGATACGCCGCGCCCAGGCCTGCATCGAACTTTCCATATGGCCGAATTCGTTTTTGGGTGCCGTGCGGATACGCTCGGAGCCCAGAGCGTGGCAGGACTGGCAGGAGTTCTTCATCAGGTCGATCCAGTGACCCTGGGTCTTCATGAAAGGCGGAATGCCGTTGCCTTTTTCGCCGGTGCCGGGAAATTCGTTGGACGCGGGCAGCGTAATCATCGAATACCAGTACATGCCCGGGTAGTAATGCGCGGCGGCGCGCTCATTCGGCGCGACCTTGGCCTTGAGTTTTAGCGTCTGGCCGGGCGTTGCCTTGACCTTGGCTGAGTCAACCAAACCGTAGCCGCGCACCCAAACCGTGTACTTGGCCTTGGGCAGTTCGGGGATGAGATAGCGGCCCTGGTCGTCCGTCACCACAATCTTGGTGAACTTGGTCGGCAGATCCGTGGTTTCGGCGATCACCCAGACACCGGCCTCGGGCCCGTTCGGGCCGCTTACCACGCCGCCCAGATCAGTTTTCCCCACATTGACGCCCGGAACGGCGGTCGCTGCGAACACTGCCGGCGCACCGGTCAGGCACGCCGCAACCGCAACCGCGGCCATGTTCAAGCGAATGCTTGACGATGATTTCATGTCTACCCCCTCGTTGATGATGCGGATGGCCCTTTTAGTCTTAGTCGGACCTGTTCTTGTATTTTTTTTGCAAACAAAATGCAGACCGCTAGTGTTGCCCGAATGAAGGTTAAGATACACCTTGATTTCACACTAACTGCTATGCCGCTTCGTTATACCACAGCACCCCGAAAAATCCCCTCTCCCCTTCCCTGCCTGTCGGTTGCCGCACATTCACCCAACGGGTAGATGGTAGATTGCGTCCCGCCGGCATGGTATTTATAAACATTCTGATAAACACAAAAGGAAACCGTCTTGACCGTTCACGTTTTGCCCTATGACACAGCCCACCCCGGCGACGTTGTCGATTTCTCGCACAAATTGCGCCAGTTTGAACCCTCGCGTATTCGCAGCCTCGCCCTGCTGGTAAAAACAGAGGGCAACTCCGACGTCAACGACTTCTCGCGCGAATACGGCCTTCAAAGCGCCAGCATTGCAATCGAGGCGCACGGCGGCCGCCCCCTGCTCGAGCGCTCCACCTTTCTCTTTTCCACCGGTTGCGAAGGCGCCATGACGCCCTTCGGCTATTTGTTCGCCGACGTCGACGAGCCGGACGCCAAACCGTCGCCACGCGGCAGCGCGCTGGCCATGGGCTGCGCCCGCAGCCGCTCGCTAACGCCCGAGGAGATAGGCACACTGACCCACGCCGACATCACCGCCGACACCGTGCGCGCGGCCATGAAAGACGCCGGCGTCGATGCGAGTGACGTCGCCCTGGTCATCGTCAAGACCCCGGTAAAGAGTTTTCTTCCCCCGGCCCCCGGCGCGGTGCGAAACAAGCGCATCACCTCGGGCTACTCCAAGGCGGTCGGCGCGCTTGGCGCCGGCGTGGCACTCGGCGAGGTTGACCGCACACGCATCGTGCAGGAGGCCTTCGACCACGACCACACCCTGCATGCCACCCGCGCCATGGTCTTCTCGGGTGCCGAACGCGACTGCGTGGAAATCATGCTGCTGGCCAACCGGCGCGGCGCTGCGGGCGCACTGTCGGTTCACACCGGCCAACTACGCGATGTCCTTGACGGCAAGGGACTGCGCGACATGTTTTCCGCTGCCGGCTGCCCTGTCGATGCAGACGGCAGCGTGGCCACCCCGGAACGCGTGGTCGCGACCATGATCAAATCGGGCGTCGCGCCCGACGGCCGCCTGCGCGGACTGCGCACGGTCATGAAAACCAGCCATATCGACATGGACAAGCACGTGCGCGCCGCCATGAGCGGCGTCGTCGGTTCGATCCTCGGCTCGGCGCGGGTGTTCATCTCGGCCAACACCGTCCATCAGGCACCGGCCGGCGGGGGACTGTGCGCCTGCATCGTGCGCGATGCCTGAGCCGGCCGTATCCGCATGAGCCGCTTGCGCATCCTGCGCGAACAGGACGTGCGTGACACGATCAACGCGGCGGGCGCGCTGGAAATGGCGCGACGCACGCTGCGCGATCAGGCCACCGGAGGCAGCCGCCTTTCCACGCCGTCCGCGATGACGCTTGACGCGCTGGCTCTGGGCGGACCGCGCTTCAAGTTTAAAGCCGCGACCGTCGCACATTTGAACGCCTCAGGCATCCGCCTGCTCTCCAATCCGGGCACGACGGACAAGCAGACACGCAATTACTGCGCCGTCTACGACCACAGCGATTTTCACCTCGCCGGCCTGGTGGCGGAAAACTGGCTGAGTAAAATCCGCACCGCCGCGTTCGGCGTGGTGGCGCTAGAGCGACTGGTCAACCCCGGGCCGCTCGTGGTCGCGCTGTACGGCACGGGTGGCATCGCCGCCGAAATCATCCCAATGCTCGCCTGCGCGCTGCCGGTTGCGGAATTACGCGTGCATTCGCGCCGCCCCGAGAGCATGGCGGCGTTCGTAAGCACGCATGCTCCCGTCGCCGGATATCCGCTGCGGGCCGAAACGGACCGCGCCCGCGCGGCATCGGACGCAGATCTGGTCATCACACTCACCGAATCGCCCAGTCCGCTGGTTTTTCCGGGCGAAACAAAAGACGGATGCGTTGTCTGCTCCATGGGCAGTTACAACGAAGTGGACTACGGCGTGCTGCTCGAGTCGGCACGGCTGATCGTCGATGATGCCGATTTTTCCGCCGAAATGGGGGACGGCCGCGCGTGGATCGCGCAGGGGCATCTCAGCCGTGCGCAATTCAACACGCGCATTGATGCACTTGCCTGCGAAGTCATCACCGGCCAAAAGCCGGGAAGACAAGCCGCGTCCGAGCGCATCGTCGCGCTCATCCAGGGCATGGCCATCGGCGATGTCGCCTTCGCCACGCACGCACTACGCGAGGCCGAGCGCCTCGGCCGGGGTCAGCTCATTGAGTTGGACTAAGCCCGGGCGCGTCTGGCATCGCCCGCGTTCCGCCCTCCTGCGGCTAGCTTACTGCTCAACCTTTATGTTCGCGGTCTTGATAACCTGGGCGTAGCGGGTGTAATCGGTCTTGAGCAAGGCGGCGAACTGCTCCGGGCCGCCGACAAGCGGCTCTAGCCCCTGCTTTTGCAGCGCTTCCTTGAAATCCGCAGTGCCCAGAATGACGGCGATCTGCGCCGCGATCTTGTCGACGATGTCCTTAGGCGTGCCGGCGGGCGCAAGCACGCCAAACCAGAGTCGCACGTCCAGGTTGGGAACCCCGCCCTGGGTGAAGGTCGGCACGTTAGGGATTGCCGCGTTGCGGCTCTCGCCTGAAACCGCAATTCCCTTGAGCTTGCCGCTTTTGACCACGGGAATAAGACTCGAAATCGAGCCCAGGTAAATTTGCGAGTGCCCGCCAAGCACTGCGGTCAGTGCTTCGCCGCCGCCCTTGTAGGGCACAGCGGTCAGCTTTGCGCCGGTGAGAATGCCCAGCAACTCGGCCGCAAGGTGCTGGTTGCCGCCGATCTGCGTCGTCGCATAATTAAGTTGTCCCGGCTTCGCCTTGGCGAGGGCAATCAATTCCTGCAGGGTGTTCGCCGGAACATCAGGATTGAGCGCGAGGCACAATTCAGCGGCGGCGACTGTCGCGACAGGGGCGAAGTCCCTGACCGGGTCGAAGGGCGTCTTGATCAGGCTCGGACTGATGACGTGCGTCGTCAGCGCGATCAGCAGCGTGTGTCCGTCAGGCGCCGCCTTCGCAACAAAATCGGTGCCTATGACTGCGTTGGCGCCTGGCTTGTTCTCGACAATGACGGTCTGCTTCCAGGCTTCCTGCAACCTGGGTGCGAGCAGGCGTGCCACGGTGTCAGCCGACCCTCCGGTGGAATACGGCAATATCAGGCGCACCGGTTTTCCCGGGAAAGCCGTCTGCGCGGCAGCCGGCAAGGCCGTAAGGCCAAGCATCAGCACAGCCAGTATTTTTCCAAACAAGACATTTTTTTTCATCAAGACTTTCTCCATTGCGGTTGCGTTAGCGGATAACGGATAACAATGGCGCCGCGCCGAGCTTCATCGCATTCATACTATGCAATGACAACATGCACAGCCATGTTCAAATGCTTATCCGGGCACAGATGCAGCGACAACCAGTGCGGCACGATACCCCGACTTCGGGCGCGATGCTAATTCCCGGTGCGCACCGGCGGCACCAGCGACAAGGCCGGCATGGCTGCCTCGGCGGGCGCGCTGCGCTCTGTAGGTTGCTGGCCTGTGTCATCCCGGACTCTTTTCTGTCATCCCGGACTTGATCCAGGATGACAAACAGGGAGTCCGGGATGACAAGGCCCCATGCAAAAAAAGCTTGACACAGTATCAAAAATGAAACTATTATCCAATCAGTATCTATTTTGATACGAATTAATCTACCCTACCATGATCGACACCCCCTGTTTCAGCCCGGCCGTCGCCTCGCACACCTGCCGGGTCGCAGAGCACCGCTGGGTGAACGGGCGCTACCGTTATTTGCGGCTTGAATCCGACGCAGCGCTCGCGCCGGCCACCCGGCCCGGCCAGTTCTACCAGCTCAAGTGCCCGACCACGGACCAGCACCAGCCCTTTCTGCTGCGGCCCATGAGCGTGTACGGCACGGGGCCCGCCGAAGGCACCTTGGAGTTCCTCTACAACGTGACCGGCGAAGGCACCCGGGCGCTGGCCACGCTGGCCGAAGACGCGACGATGAACATCGTCGGACCGCTGGGCAACACCTTCACGCTCAAGCCGCACTACCGGCACATCGTGCTCGTCGTACGCGGCGTGGGCCTGGCCACGCTGGCACCACTGGTGCGCCACGCGGCCGCTGCCGGCATTGCGATCACAGCCGTCATGTCGGCGCGCAGCCCGGCCGACATGATGCAGCGCGAGTTCCTGCGCGGCATCGAAGCCGCCGTGTTCTGCCTCTACGACAGCGACGGCAGTTCGGCGCCCGAAGCCGTCGAGGCGCTGCTGGTGCGCGTCATTGCCGCCGACCCGCCTGACGCCATCTACACCTGCGGCTCGCACCGACTGCTGATGCTGCTGCAACGCCTGCTGGCCGAGCACCCCGCCATCGACGGCGAGGTGGCGATGGAGCAGCGCATGGCCTGCGGCATGGGCGTCTGCCTGTCGTGCGTACGCCTGTTCGACTGCGACGGCGACCAGCGATTTCTGCGCGTGTGCCGCGAAGGCCCGGTGTTCCCGATCCGCCAGGTGGTGGGGGAGGTGGAATTTGGCTGATCTTTCCGTTCGCCTCGGGCAGCTCACGCTGCGCAACCCGGTCATGCCAGCCTCGGGCTGTTTTGCCATCGAATATCGCGAGGCGCTGGACCTCGCGCGCCTGGGCGCACTGGTCATCAAGAGCGTGTCGCCGAAAAGCCGCGCCGGCAACCCGACACCGCGTGTGGCCGAGACGCGCGGCGGCATGCTCAACTCCATCGGCATCCCGAGCAAGGGGCTGGACCACTACCTGCGTGAAATCCTGCCGCCCTACACCGCCTTCGGCACGCCGGTGGTGGTATCGATTTCGGCCGACACGGTTGATGAGTTCGCCGAAGCCGTGGCCCAGGTGTCGCTGCCCTGTGTGGCCGCCATCGAGGCCAACATCTCCTGCCCCAACCTGGAAGCCGACGGCATGGCTTTCGCGATGGCGCCCGACACCTCCTACGAGGTCGTGAGCGCGATCCGTCGCCGCACGCAACATCCGGTGTGGGCCAAGCTGACGCCCAATTCATCGGACATCGCCGCGGTGGCGCGCGCCTGCGAAGACGCGGGCGCCGACGCCGTGGTCATGGGCAACGCGGTGCTGGGCATGTCCATTGACATCCGCACGCGCAAGCCCACGCTGGGCAATGTGATGGGCGGCCTGTCGGGGCCGGCCATCAAGCCGATTGCGCTGCGCATGGTGCACCAGTGCCACCGCGCGGTGTGCATCCCGGTCATCGGCTGCGGCGGCATTGCCAGTGCCGAAGACGCCATCGAATTCATGCTTGCCGGGGCGCAGGCGGTGCAGGTCGGAACCGCCTCGTTCATCGACCCGGGCGCGATGGCGCGCATCGTCGAAGGCCTGCACGCCTACTGCGTTGAATACAGCATCGAGCACATCACCGAACTCACCGGCGCCGTGCGCATCGACCCGCAACTGAGCGACCGCTGGTTGCGTTTCGCCCAACAATCGGGTTGAGCGGGCACACACCCATGGACCTGCACGCACTGAAACCGGTGGCCGAGAAGATTTTTGAAGACATCCGCGTGTTGTCGTGGGACGGCGTGGGCGTCACGCGTGCAAGCTACGGCCCCGACGAGACCGCGACAGCGGCGTACCTGCGCAGGTTTGCCGAATCACACGGCCTGGTGGTGAGCACCGATGCCGCCGCCAACCTGCTGTTCCGGCAGCCTTCGCTGGCGCCCGACGCACGTGCCGTGTGGACCGGCTCGCACCTGGATTCGGTGCCCCGGGGCGGCAACTTCGACGGGCTCGCGGGCATCGTTGCAGGGCTGCTGTGCCTGGTGGCGCACCAGCAGGCGGGCACCTGCATCGCCCTATGTGTCATAGCCTTTCGCGGCGAGGAAAGTGCCTGGTTCGGCAAGGCCTACATGGGCTCGACTGCGGCTTTCGGCCTGCTGTCCGCGCACGACCTGCAACTGCGTCACCGCAGCGGCGAGCGGACGCTCGGCGATTGCATGGCGCAGGCCGGCGCTGACACGCTGGCCGTCACGTCCGGCCACCCGCTGATCGACAAAGCCCTCGTGGCTGCCTACCTGGAACTGCACATCGAGCAGGGCCCGGTGATGGTGGCGCGCCACTTGCCACTGGCCGTGGTCTCGGGCATTCGCGGCAACGTGCGCCACAACCGCGTGCGCTGCATCGGCGAGGCCGGGCACTCGGGCGCCGTGCCGCGCTGGCTGCGACGCGACGCGATGTTTGCCGTGGCCGACCTGATCATGCGGCTGGACGAACACTGGCGCGCCATGCTCGAGCGCGGCATCGACCTGGTGGTGACCACGGGCATCGTGGGCACCGATGCGGCCGAACATTCGATCTCGCGCATCCCCGGCACGGTGGACTTCAGCTTCGAGGCGCGCAGCCGCAGCCAGGACACGCTGGAAGCTTTCCATGCACTGATGCAGGCCGAGTGCGACACCATCGGCCAGGAACGCGGCGTGCGCTTCGAGTTCGACCGCCGCCTGCTGTCGGCGCCCGCCACCATGGACGACCACGTGATCAGTGTGTTGTCGCAAGCCTGCACACAACAGGGCGTGGCGTTCGACGTGATCGCCAGCGGCGCCGGCCACGACGCGGCGGTGTTGGCCAACGCCGGCGTTCCGAGCGGCATGCTGTTCATCCGCAACGCCAACGGTTCGCACAACCCGAACGAAGCGATGGATCTGGACGACTTCATGCCCGGCGTGGCAGTGATCGCTGCGGCCGCGAAGGCCCTCGCATGAACGAAGCTATACTTTCCCCCGCCCCGCCAGATGCCGAGCAAGCCATGCCGACCGACATCACCCCCGCCCCGCCCCTTGCCCCCGCCATAGACTACCTGGCGCTCGGAGAACGCCTGCGCGCCTACCGCATCGGCGCTTCGCTCCAGGCCGAGGACGTGGCCGCGCAGCTGGGCGTGTCGCGCGTGGTGGTCTACCGCATGGAGCGCGGCGGCATCGTGAAGATCGAGACGCTGGCGCGTCTTGCGCAGGTGCTGGGCACCTCGCTGGCCTCGCTGCTCGGCGTGGAGGTGGAGTACTACTCCACGGCGCTGGGCCTGCTCGAGCGCATGCGCCAGGTGGAGCAGACGGCGGACCGCATCGTCGCGCATTTCGAACCGATCTCGCTGCTGCTCACATCGGACGACTACCCGCGCTACCTGCGCCAGATGCTGGTGGAAACCACCTCGCGCCCGCAGGACGCGCTGCGCCAGCCCGAGGTGGACCAGATGATGGACATCCTGCAGGGGCGCAAGCAGTTCTTCGCCAGGCGCCAGCCGCACATCGTGAGCCTGATCGGGCTGCGCGAGCTCGAGCGTTTTGTGCACACCGGGCTGGTGGGTCGCCTGGACCTGCCGGCCGCCGTGCGCGCCGAACGGGTGCTCGCCGCGCGACGCGAGGTGGAGAACATCGCGGCCCTCATGGCCAGCGAGCCGATGAACGTGCAGATCGGCCTGGTGGACGACACCATGCCGGCCTCGACCTTCCAGATCGCCACCAGCGGCTCGCGCTCGGTGCTCACCGTGAGCCCGTTCCGCTTCGGCGAACTGCCCAACGTGCGCAACGGCATCGCGACCTTCACCGCATCGGGCGAAGCCGTGCAGCTGTACGAGACCATGGTCGCCCGGCTATGGGCCGGCGCCCACAAGGGCCGTGCCGGCGCCGAACGCCTGCGCAAGCTGCTGGCCCGCATAACCTGAACCCGAAGAACCGACAAACCGCCATGACAACGCCAGCCGCCGAGACCGGAAACACCCTTGCCGTCGCCCACGCCCTGCTGGAAGCGGGCTGCGTGAGCTTCTGTACCCGGGAGCCCTACCGCCTGCCCTCGGGCTGGGCGAGCCCGGTCTACATGGACTGCCGGCGGCTGATTGCCTACCCCGCGCTGCGCCGCGACCTGGTGCAACGCGCCCTGGTGCTGTTGCGCGATCAGGGGGCCCTCGACGGCCTGGACTCGGTCACCGGCGGCGAAGCCAGCGGCATAGCCCTGGCGGCGTGGATCGCCGAGAGCCTGTCGCTGCCGCTGCAGTACGTGCGCAAGCGCGCGGCCGGCCTGGGCAACGCCTCGCAGGTGGAAGGCGCCGTCATCGCAGGCGGACGCACCCTGCTGGTGGACGACATGATGGCGGCCGGGCATTCCAAGATGCGCTTTTGCAAGGCACTGGCCGCCGCCGGCCAGTCGGTGCGCGACATCTTTGTGGTGTTCGACTACCGGACCTTCCCAACGCGGCCGCTGCTGGCACCGCTGGGCCTACGGGTGCATGCGCTTGCCAGCTGGCAGGACGTGCACCGCGCCGCCGCCGAAGGCGGGCACGGCGTTTCACCGCAGGCGCTGGACAAGCTCGGGGATTTCCTCAAGGATCCGTCCGCCTGGTCCGCCTCGCATGGGGGCGCTTCGGCGCAGTCTGTCCCGTCCCCCTGAAACTCCGTGAGCTCGTTTTATGTGTTTCGAAGAAGTCAGCCGTCAGTTTGCGCAACCCGAATCCGGGACCGATTCTTTCAAGATCCTGTTCCGACGCGCCTTTTAACTCATGCAGGAAGACACGCCCAACGCCGCACTGTACTTCGTGATCGGCATCGCGGCTCAGGCCTACGTCCGGCGCTATGAGGACGAGGGCGTAACGTCCGATTTCACCAACGAAACAAAAAAGACCTTTGAGGCGTTCAACGCAAAAATACTGACAGGCCTGCAGGCCGACCCGGCCACGCGGCTGGCACTGGCCGGCGAAGTAGCCAATGAATACGAGCACCACATCACGAATTTTTGACCCAAGAGCCTGCATTCCAGTCGGGAAAGTCATCAGCGGCCAAAAACCGGGAAGACAAGCCGCGTCCGAGCGCATCGTCGCATTCATACTATGCAATGACAACATACACTGCCATGTTCACCGATGTTCACAACTTATCCGGGCACAGGAGCAGCGACAAGCATTGCCGCACGCTGCCCCGACTTCAGGCGTGATGCTAATTCCCGGTGCGCAAGGGCGGCGCCAGCGACAAGGCCGGCATGACTGCCTCGGCGAGCGCGGCCACCGCAAGCAAGCGCAACTCACTGCCACCATCCGCCATTAAATGTAAGCCGGCCGGCACACCGCTGTCCGGATACAAACCCATGGGCAGGGTGATCGCGCAGGCGTCAATCGCATTGGCCGTGCGCACAAAACAGTTGCGGTGCGGATCCACCGGCACGCTCATTCCCCGCACCGTCACGGTCGCGTCATCGATGCGTGGCGCGGCAAACGGCCAGGTCGGCGTAAGGATGGCGTCAGCCCCGACGTAACGCAATGCCGCTGTGACATCGCGTCGCAACAACGCAGCGGTGGCGCGCGCCGCCGCGACCTCCCCGGTTGATAGCCTGGCCGCCGCAGCGCAACGCGCGCGTATGCCCGCACTGGCGCGCCCGAGGTCCATGCATGCCAGTGCGGCACCGGACTCTGCCAGCGATACCACGCCGGCGGCGCGCTCGCCCTCCAACCAGAAGGGGATATCCACGTCGATGCAGGTGAAACCCGCAGATACGAGCCGCTCCAAAGCAGCGTAAAAAAGCACCTGTGTTTCCACATCACACATCGCGTCAATGAGCTGTCGCAGCACCAGCAGGCGCGGGCCGCGCTCGAGACCGCGCGGCGGCGCGGCAGGGGCAAGCACGCCAAAGCCGAGGCTGACGTCGGCGACACTGCGCGCAATCAACCCGACCGATGACAGACTGGGTGCATGGTTGGGTTTTCCCTCGATTGTCAACGCACCGATGCGCGGCATGAAGCCGACGACACCGCAATGGCAGGCCGGATTGCGGATAGAGCCGCCGCTGTCGGTGCCAATATGCAATTGCCCCATGCCAAGCGCAGCCGCGACACCCGCACCGGTGGATGAGCCGCCCGCAGTGCGCGCAATGTCCCAGGGATTGAGTCCCAGCGGCTCGAAGGGATTGACCACACCGTACATGGCCAGTTCCGAAAGCGTCGTCGCCCCCATCATCACGCCGCCCGCCGCGCGCACCCGTGCAACAATGCCCGCGTCCTGCGTCGCCACCCTGTCCGCGTAGATGGCCGAACCCTCTGTCCAGGGCAGGCCTGCAAGCGGAATATTACCTTTTACGCTGACCGCGATACCGTGCAATGCGCTGCGCACCCGGCCTGTTCGAAGCTCATCCTGCCTTTGCATGACTTGTGCGTCGACATCGGCGGCAAGATGGGAGAACGCGCGATAGATCGGGTTGAACGCTTGAATACGCGCGCTGACATCACCAATAAGATCGGCCACACGCAACTCACCGGCGGCAAGCCCGGCCGAGAGTTCCGCGATTGAAACGGGTGCTGCGAAAGTCATGCGCGGCCTACTCCATTTATTCGGCTTGTTCGTCTGCTTCGACTGCTTCGGCCTTGGCGGCTGGCGACCTATTCGGCCTTGGCGCCAGAAGCCCTGACCACCTTGGCCCATTTTGTCGTTTCCGCCCGTATATAGGCGGCGAATTCCTCGGGCGAATTTCCGACCGGGTCGGCGCCTTGCTGGCTGAGTTTGTCGCGAATCTCGGGAATTTTCAAGATGCGCACGACTTCGGCATACAGCTTATGGGCGATGTCGCGCGGCATATCGGCGGGACCAAGCAGGCCGAACCAGGACGAGGCCTCGAATTCCGGATAGCCCGATTCGGCCATGGTCGGGATGTCCGGCGCGGACGCAGACCTTTTCAGGCTGGTGACCGCCAGGCCGCGAAGACGGCCCGCACGCACGAACTGGATCACCGAAGGGATGGTGCCAAACATGAACATACCCTGGTTGCCCGAGAGCACGTCGTTCACCGCCGCAGCCCCCTTGTAAGGAACATGCGTCGCGTCGATGCCGGTCATCAGCTTGAGCAGTTCGCCAGAGAGGTGGGCCGAGGTGCCGGTGCCGGTCGAGCCATAAAAAAACTTGCCGGGGTTGGCTTTACCAAACGCGACAAACTCGCTCACGTTACGCACCGGCATCGGCGCCGGATTGACGACCAGCATATTCGGCACATGCACAATCAGCGAAACCGGGGTGAAATCGCGCAGGTTGTCGTAGGGCATATTGGCATACAGCGTGGCATTGATCGCCAGCGGGCCGACCGAACCGATCAGCAGCGTGTAACCGTCAGGCTTGGCCTTGGCGACATGATTGGCGGCGATGTTGCCTGCGGCGCCGGCTTTGTTTTCCACCACCACGGACTGCCCCCAGGTCTTGCGCATTTCCTCGGCAACCAGCCGCGCGACAATGTCGGTGCTGCCGCCGGCGGTAAAGCCGACGATGAGGTTGATGGGGCGGTTCGGGTAGCCCTGTGCAAGCGCCGGCGTGATTACCGCAAAACACAGGAGGGCAAAAAGACCGCGCAGCGCGGCCAGACGCGCGTGAAAGGAACTGGCAATGAGGCGCATGCGTCGGCTCCGCTCAGTCGCGGAAAGACGGATCGATGCGATCGAGTTTTTTTAACAACGCGGGCCATTCGAGCAGGCCGAAGCGCCGTCGCACCCCCGGCTGGTACTGCTTCCATGAACCCATCACAATCTCGTCAGGCGGCAGTTTTATTTTAACCTTGGCCGCGAGCGCCGCCACCTGCACCTGGCAGGCACGCTCAAGACGGAAAATGCTGTTGAAGGCCTCGGCAATACTCGCACCGACAACCAGCAGGCCGTGGTTGCGCAAGATCATGCCCTCGTGGTCGCCCATATTTGCGAGCAGACGCGCCTGCTCATCGAGGTTGAGCACCACGCCCTCATAGTCGTGATAAGCGATTTTGGCGAAACGCATTGACGTCTGGGCGAGGGGCAACAAGCCGCATTCCATCGCCGACACCGCCATGCCGGCAATGGTGTGGGTGTGAATGATGCAATCGACCTCATGTTTGGCGCGATGGATGGCACTGTGAATGACGTAGCCGGCGCGGTTGGCCTTGTATTCAGTCGGGTTGAATAATTCGTTACCATCAAGGTCAAGCTTGATGAAGCACGAAGCGGTCATTTGGTCATAAAGCATGCCGTGCGGATTAATGAGAAAGGCGCCGTTCTCACCCGGCACACCCGTGGTGACATGGTTGGCGCTCATCTCCGACATGCCATAGAGGTCAATCAGCCGGTAGCAGGCAGCAAGGTCGACCCGCTTTTCCCACTCTTCCTTGCTAACCTGCTCACGGACCGACTTGCCTTGCTTGAGGGAATGTACGCTCATGCCTGCCTGCTCCTGTGCTTACTGTTACGGCGATTGATGATGGTGGCGCATTTTTGATGCGCGCGAAGATGATACCCCGCCGAATGACAATTCGGAGTTGCACATGCAAAGTTGCACATACAAAAAGGGGGCATCGCCCCCTTTTTTTGCGACCTGCACCTCGCCGTTCGGATTCAGCCCGGCGCGAAGCTCAGCTTGCTCTGGTCTAGTTTGAACACCTTGGCCAGCCAGTCGGCCATGATTTCCTGCCCAAGGGTCGGATTGTCGTGCTGGCAATGCTCGGCGCCGGTCTCTTCCGCCTCGGTCAATTTGAGTGTGACGTCGATGCCGCGCGCCTTGGCGTAGTCATGCACCAACTTGACCGTATCAACGCCCAGAACGTCGTGACCACCGTGCAGGACGAGGTAGGGACAGCGCATGTCGTCGAGCACGCCCTCAAGCTTGAAGGGCTTGGCCAATGCGACCGCCTCGGTCATCGACTTGGCACCCATCACCCATTTCATGTGCCCGGCGAGCGCGTGATCTTCGCCACGGTCGGCAAAGCGCTTTTCGATATCCCAGATCGCGCCATGCGAAATGCAGGCGGCCAGGCGGTGCTCGCGTGAACCGGCGCGTGCGGCGTAATAACCGCCCATGCTCGATCCGCTGACGGCGATGCGCTTCACATCGACATCATTGCGTTTCTCCAGCCAGTCTATGCATTTGCCCACGGGCACTTCGTAATCATGGCGCGAGACGATGTTCTGCCGCCGCAGCGCACCGCCCTGGCCCGGGCCGTCGACCAGCAGCACCGAAATGCCACGCTGCACCGCGCCGCGTCCGGTCATGAACCACAACTCGTCCTTGAATGAGTCAAGGCCGCCAAAGGAAATCAGCACCGGTTGTTTTTCGCCGCCGCCATTGCCTGCCGCGTAGGCCGGCGACTTGATGAAATACGCCGGCAGCGTCTTGCCGTTCTCGTAGGGAATCTCCACCACCTCGCCGGGCGGATTGAGGCGCTTCAGCCATTTCTGGCTGGCCGCTTCGCAACGCGTAAAGGTCGGCAACCGGCGCGGATCATCGGAGGGCAGCCAGAACTCTGCCGAACGGAAATAATCGGCGGCGCGCAACCAACAGTTCATCGCCGTGCGGATGTTGCCGGCCTTCTCGGCCTCATCGCCACGTTTATCGTTGCGATTGGCAACGATCATCCATTCCTTGTGCCAGCTGTCGAGGTCGCCGGGAATCATCCGGCTCGCCGCCTGGAAGCATTCGCTTACCGCACCGCCACCCTCCTGCGTTTCGCCCAGACCGCGGCGAAACTGGTAGGACATGAAAAAATGATCCGGCCAATGATGCCAGCCAAAGGGTTCGTAGTTGGGCGGGGTACCGGCGGCAATGGGTGCGTTCATGGTTCAGGTCTTCTTAAGAATATATAAAATTATTTGTCATTGCGAGCGCAAACGAAGCAATCTCGTCGCCAATTGGTTTACTGCGGCGTGAAGCCGAGGTCTTTTACCAGCTTGCCGTATTTGGCATGATCGCTCTTTATCATGTCAACAAAATACTCCGGTGACTCATAGACCATCATCAGGCCGGCGGCGGCAAGCTTCTCGACGACATCGGGCTGCTTCATGGCGCGATTGATCTCATCATTGAGCCGAATAACGATATCGCGGGGCGTGCCCGCCGGCGCGACAAAGCCAAACCAGCCGCCCGACTCGTAACCGGGCACCGCCTCTGATGCCGACGGCGCGTCGGGCCACTGCGGCGCGCGCGTTTTGCTCGTGACCGCCAACAAATTAATGCGCCCGGACTTTATGTGCGGCGTGAGGCCGGTGATACCGTCCACCCCGGCCTGAACCTGCCCGCCTATAAGGTCGGTGGCGATCTGCGCCGAGCCTTTGTAAGGAATATGGTTGAATGAAAATCCCCCCATCATCCGCAGGTGTTCAAAGATGAGGTGCGGAAAGCCGCCCTCACCATTGGTGGCGACCGTCAGCTTGCCCGGGTTGGCCTTGGCCCAGGTGATCATTTCCGGGAGCGTCTTGAATGGTGCGCCCTGGCTACCGACCACAGCGAGGTAATTGGTGGTGGAAACCGCGATTGGCGCAAAATCCTTGAGCGCATCGTAAGGAATGCTCTTGCTGGTGTGCGGCAGCACCACCAGGTTGCCGCCCTGCCCCGCCCCTATGGTGTAGCCATCGGGCGCGGCCTTGGCCACCAGATCAAGACCGAGCATGCCGCTCGCGCCGGGACGGTTCTCCACTATCACCGGCTGCCCCAGCCGCTCGGAAAGTCGCGGCGAGATAAGGCGCGCCATGATGTCCATGGTGTTGCCCGGCGGGAAGGGAATGATCAACTTCACCGGCTTGAGCGGCCAGGACTGCGCCTGCGCTCCGATGCTGATAACGAGCGCGGCCGCAGCTGCGGCAAAAATCATGACAGATTTTATTTGCATGTCGGATCCTCTCCTTTATTGACGTTCAAAAATTGACGTTCAAAATGCAGGTCAAAATCATTTCGCCGGAATAACCGGGAGTAACACGCAGGCCTGATGTTTGGGACCGGTGTGCAGCGTCACCTTGCCGCCAAATATTGCCGGTGGCCGGTCCGTGTCGTCATCATGAATGAACGGGCCGCACCCTTTCATCGGATTTTTCATGTTGGACAGCACTGCGGCCTCCCCATCGTATTCGTAATCCTTGCCGCGGATGGAGAGGGCAATACGGTAGCCTTTGGGGACGACAATGCAGGTGGGCCATATTTCGACATCCAATTCCACCACCTCGCCCGGAACAAGCAACTGTTTCTCGTCGTGGGTGTGGTAGGGACGGTAGGGCAGCGTGCGCTTGGCGTCGAGTTTGCGGTGCGAGGCGCGCAACCAGCCCTGCGCAACGGGGGTATGCGGATCGAGCGCCCCCTGGAATACCACCTCTTTTCCGGCCGGATCGAACACGCGCAGCACGGCAAAAATATCGGCATCGACGGTGGAGGAAGAAATGAACAACTTCAGCGCGATCGGGCCGGTTATTTCGGTCGCATGCTCCAAGGCCTGCGTCGAAAAGGTCGCGCCGTCGCCCATGGCATCGTAGGCAAGTGTTGCATCGGCCGCCGTCGGCCGGTCGGACAGGCCCATGCTCGCAGGGTCGAGGTAAAAGTGCGTCCAGCAGGTGCGCGCGATCGGCCATTCGTTTTCGAACCGTTCGACAAATTTCTCACCCGGGTGGCGCACCTGCAACTGTACAGCCTGCCGCTTTTCCCAGCCGTTATCCACGCCCTTCAAAAAATGATCGAAAAACTGCTTTTGCAGACCGACGCCATAGTCGGTGTAAAACGGCGCCCAGTGCGAGCCGCCGTGCATTTCAAGCCATTTTTGTTTCGATGCCGCATCGACGTAGCCCTCGGTGTTGCCGCGCGGATGCAATCCCTGCCCGCCCCAGTTGCCCGCCGACAACAGCGGCACCTTGACGCGTGACAAATCGGCGCTGCGCTCACGGTACCAGTCGCTGTCGGTTTGGCGCTCCAGCACCGCCAGCCACATGTCTTCGCGGTTTTTCACCAAATCAGCCTCGGACAGTGTTTCCGGGCCGCAGGCGAGTTCGCCGGTCACCGGATGCTTTTTGCCACGCTCGCCCACGCCATGCTGCACCGTCTTGACCTGCATCTCCTGCCAGTTCTTGCGAAAAGTGCAGGCGATGCCCCCGTGGCGGTGCGACTCACGGTAGGCGTCGTTCCAGCCCTCCCAGGCGCAAATGGCGGCAAGATGCGGCGGTTGTGAAGCTGCCGCACGCCACTGATTGCTGGCGTAATAAGAAATGCCGTTGAGGCCGACTTTACCGCTGCACCAGGGCTGTACCGCAGCCCACTCGATGCAATCGTGAAAATCGCGCGTTTCACGCTTGTTGTTGTGCGCGAGGTATCCGGGCGAGCGCCCCGCGCCGCGCGAATCGACGCGTATGCAAACGTAGCCGTCGCACACCCATTTTTCCGGATCGACAACCTCCCAGTTCTGGTATTGGTTGGTCGATCCGGCCAGCACATCCGGATTCTCTTTCGCCATGATGTCCCAGGCCGTCTTGTAGCCTTCCTGGAAGGCGAGGCCCTTGCCATAGGGGCCGTAACTCATCAGCGCCGGATAGCGGCCCTCTGCCACGGGGCGGAATATGTCGGCGCGCAGGACGAGGCCGTCGTTCATGGTTACGGGCACATCCCAGTCGATGCGCATGCGGTCGCGAATTTCAGATTTGAATGCGGTCATTTCAAGGCTTTCTGTTTTGACAAAAGTTAGGGGACGCGGTGAACCGGGCGACCCGGTGGATTGGCCAACAATTTTGCGGCCATCATTCGGCCTTGATGTTCTTGTCGCGTATCACGCGCGTCCAGATATCCTGCTCGTCGCGCATGTCGCGGGCGAATTGCTCCGGCGTGTTGGCGACAAGCTCGTTGCCGCCCTTCAACACGCGCTCGCGTACCTCGGGCTGGTTCATGATCTTCACCACTTCGGCATTGAGTTTGACCAGTATGGCCGGCGGCAATCCTGCCGGCGCCAGCATGCCCAGCCAGATATAGGCCTCCAGCCCGGCGAGGCCGGACTCGGACATGGTCGGCACCTCGGGCACCGGTGCCAGGCGCTTGGGCGCGAACACCGCAAGCCCGCGTATTTTTCCGGCGTTCACCAGTTGCTGCGAATTGCCGACGCTGTCGCAGAACATCTGCGCTTCGCCGGCGACCAGCGCCGCCTGCGCTGGCGCGGCGCCCTTGTAGGGCACATGCACGACATTGGTGCCGGCGACAGTATTGAACAACTCGCAGGCGAGGTGGCCGCCGCTGCCGATGCCGACGCTCGAATAATTGAGCTGCCCCGGTCGCGCCTTGGCAAGCGCAATGAACTCGGGCAGCGTCTTTGCTGGCACCGCCTGGCTGATCAACAGGTACATCGGGTAGCGCACCGCCATCGACACCGGCGTAAAATCGCGCACCGGATCAAAGGGACGCGGGTTGCGCAACAGAGGACTCATCACATGCGCGCTGTTGGAGGTGAACAGCAGCGTGTAGCCGTCGGGCGCGGCCTGCTGCACAAAACTGCTGCCCACCTGCCCTGTACCGCCGACGCGGTTCTCGACCATCACCGGCTGGTTCCAGGACTCCTGCAGCTTTTGCGCAATGACGCGCGCGTACAAATCGGTCGGGCCGCCGGGCGGGAACGGCACGATGACGCGGATCGGCCGCGACGGATACGCCGGGTTCGCATTGGTCGGCGCCTGGGCCCACACGGCCCCGCCGCATAAAAGCCACAGCAACAGGCAGCGCAACGCCCCGCGCAACCCGGTCGAAAAGGCAAAGCGATACCCTGGATACCGCCTGGGTTTGGTCATGGGTTCCTCCGGGAACTGGATGGGTGATCCGCGCCCGCAGCCTGTCGCCACCGTACGCCACTGGCAATTTACCCGAATCCGGCTGTTTTGGGAGGCTTTACTCGGCGGGTGCCCCGGCGCGCTGCGCCCGATGGGGCTTGTCGCCGACCAGCCGGCCGTCGACCAGTTCGATGATGCGGTCGCAACGTTGCGCGAGGCGCGGGTCGTGCGTCACGATCAGAAACGTCGTGCCGCTGTCGCGGTTAACCTTGCGCAGTGTGTCGAACACACCATCTGCAGTTTTGGTGTCGAGGTTGCCCGTAGGCTCGTCCGCGAGCACCAGCGCCGGATTCATCGCCAGGGCGCGCGCCACCGCCACGCGCTGCTGCTGGCCGCCGGAGATATTGTTGGCAAGATGGTCGCGCCAGGGGGTCAGGCCCACCTTGTCGAGCAAGGACGCGGCGGTGGCGCGCATATCCTCATCGACGCGGCCGCGCGCCGCAAGCAGGGGCATCATGACGTTCTCGAGCGCGGTAAAGGCCGGCAGCAAATGGTGGTACTGAAAGACAAAACCGATGGCGCTGCCGCGCAAGCGCGTGAGCGGCCCGTCGGCAAGTGCGCCGGTGTCCTCTCCGAGCAGGTGCAGCGACCCCGATGTCGGATGATCGAGCAGCCCTATCATGTTGAGCAAGGTGCTTTTTCCACCGCCGGAAGGACCGATCAGCGCGGCGAACTCGCCCGGACGCAACACCAGATCGATGCCATGCAACACTTCAGTCTCGACCGCGGTACCCACGCCGTAAGACTTTCGCACACCGTGCAGCCGCAGCGTGTCGGGCGCGGCAATGCGGCCCTCCGGCCCAAGCTGATCCGCCTCAGCCACGAATGGCCACCGCGGGATCCAGGCGCGCGGCCTGGCGCGCCGGCACCACCGCCGACAAAATACCCACCAGCATTGCGCCCACCGTGGCCGCCACAAACAGCGCGGGCTGGATTTCAATGATGAACAGCTGCGTACCATCCGGGTTGCGCGCCACGCCCTGCCAAACCATCACGAACAAAAAGGCCAAGGCCGAACCCAGCAAAGAGCCTGCGGTTCCCATGACGCCGCCTTGCAACAGGAAGAGGCGCAATACCTGCCCGCGCGAGGTCCCCATGGCGCGCAGGATGCCAATTTCCTTGGATTTTTGCACCACCGACACCACCAGCACACTGGCTATGCCCAGGGCGGCGGTCAGGCCGACAAAAAACCGTATGACCGTGTTGGACAGGGACTGGGCGGCGATGGCGGTAAAAAACTGCGCATTGGTTTTTATCCAGCTGTCAGCCTGCAAGCCGGTTTCGGCATAAATGCCCTGCGCAATGACCTCCGCTGCGAAAGGGTCGCGAATTTTAATCTCCAGACTGGAGACCCCGCCCACCAGGTTAAGCAGGCTTTGCGCCGTGCGCAGTCCAACAAATACGTTGCGGCCGTTCACCGCCTTGTTGCCAAAATCAAAAATTCCGGTGACACGCAGCGTTTCCAGCGCACCCGTCGCCGTGGATACACGCAACTTGTCGCCTAGGCCTGCGCCAAGGTCCTTGGCCAGCTCCGTCCCGATGAGTATGTCAGTGCTGGTCAGTGCGACCGTACCTTCGACAATTTTCTCCTCCAGCGCGATCACCACCAGGTAAGTTTGCGTTTCGATGCCGGTCAGGGTTATGGCCTTGTTGGCGTCGCCGCGCAGCGCGAAGCCCGGCCCGGAGACCACCGGCGTCACGGCAACCACCTCGGGCAGTCGCTCAATCTGGGTGCGTATCGTCTGCCACTGGTCGATTGAGCGCAAGCGCTGGGAACGCGGTTGCACATTCACCGCCCCCCCCTCCTCACGCAGCGCCCGCGCAAGCTGTTCGGGTGGCAGCACCACAATGGGAGCCTGTGAGTTCAGGGTGCGCCGGATGATGTTGGACTGCAAGCCGGAGAGCAAAGCCGACATGAACACGATCACCGCAACGCCCAGCGCCACGCCGGCGATGATCAGCAGGGTCTGCGACAGGCCTTCGCGCATAAAGCGAAATGCAACCACCCATTCGAACGGCAGCAGGCGGTTCATCGCGGACAAAATGCTTAAGGTTTGGCGGCAGCAGCCGCAGCGACATTTGCCGCAGTGGCGCGGACCCGATCACCCGGCTGCGCCCGCATGTTGGTCGCTGGAACCAGCAGTTCCCCCACCGTGATGCCCTCGAGAATTTCGGTATAGCCGTCGCCACGCACACCAAGCCTGACCGTGAGGCGCAGCGCCCGTCCATCGCGCACCGCAAGCACCCATGGCTGCTTGCCCGCGGCGTCACGCACCCCCTCGCTGGGAACGGCCAGTGCCGCGGGGCGGCGAGCCACCTCGATATCGACCGAGACGGTCATGTCCTGGCGCAGGTATTGGGGTGGATTGAGAGCACGCAGCTTCACCTCGACCGAGCCGCGCGCGGCATCGACGCCGGGGTTGATGAACACCAGCTCCGCCGTGAATCGCTCGCCGGGGAAAGCATCGGCCGAGGCCAGCGCCTTCTGGCCGACGCTGATCTGTGCCAGGTGGCGTTCATCCATCTGCACCACGACCTGGGTTTCGCCTGCCGGCGCCAGCGCCATCAATTCCTTGCCGGCCTGCACGATATTGCCAGGCTCGACGTTGCGCGCAATCAAGATGCCATCAACCGGGGCGTGAATCACCATTTTATCGAGCTTGGCTTGTGCGGCTCGCTGCGTCGCACGGGCCTGATCAAGCGCGGTCTGCGCCACAGCGTAATCGCTGCCGCGCGGCGCATTGGACAGCGCCTGGAGTTGCGCCGAACGCAACTGGCTCTCCGCCACATCGAGCGCGCGCCGCGCGTCATCGAGCTGCGCCTGGCCGATGAAGCCGCGCGACTGCAGGGTCTTGTTTCTGTCAAATGACTGGCGCGCCTGCAAGGCGTTGGCTTGCGCCTGAATGAGGCTTTGCTCCGATGCGGGCAACGCGACTTCGCGCAACTGCATCAACCGGGCCTCGGCCTGCGCCACACCGGCCCGCGCTTGCAACACGGCGGCACGCTCATTCTCGTCGGCCAGTTCGATCAGCACCTCGCCACGACGCACGACCTGGCCTTCCTTTACCGGGATGCGCGCGACGCGCTCGGTGAACGCGGCGCCGATGGACACGCGCTGCGGGCTGACAATATGGCCGCTCGCAACAACGGTCTGCACCAGGTCCTTGCGCACCACCTCCACGGTCTCCACCGGGACACCCAATATCAGGTTGCGCGCGGCGTAGGCAATACCACCGGCGGCCAGCAGCGCGGCAACGGCCCAGATGATGATGCGGCGCGGGGACGCGGGCGGTGTTGCGGCTGTGTTCATGGTGTCGATTCGTTCCGGACAAAGGTGTTGCTGCGGTGCTGGCCCGCGCATTGTCCGCTATTGTGGCGTACCGGGCCGGCGGTGGCTTGACATGGATCAAGTGCGCCGCCACCCGAACCCGCCCTGCCGGCGTCCCGCCTTGCTACATCAGTTGCCGGCGGCGGCCGCAGACAAGGCGCCGCGCACCCAGCGCGCAAGGGCGGATGCATCCATGGCGCCGGACTGGCGCGCGATTTCGCGACCCTGGCTGAACATCACCATGGTCGGGATGGAGCGGATGTTGTAGCGCGCGGCGATGGCTTGTTCGTTTTCGGTGTTGAGCTTGGCCAGTTGCACCTGAGGCTCGAGTTCCCCCGCCGCTCGTTCAAATTGCGGCGCCATGGCGCGGCACGGTCCGCACCAGGGCGCCCAGAAATCCACCACCACCGGAATGCCGCTAGCGCCAGTGTGCTTGTCGAAACTCGCCGCATCCAGTTCAACCGGATGCCCGGCGAACAAGGCCTGCTTGCAATGGCCGCAGCGCGCGCCCTCGCCCAGACGCTCGCGCAGCACGCGGTTGGTGCCGTGGCAATACGGACAGACGATGTGCACAGGATTACTCATGCGTTTCATGATGGGGACGACGGTGGGCGTTTGCAAGGGCGCCCGACCGCCACTACCCGGAAACGCCCGCCTGGCGTGCCTTTCCGGGCGGCAGCCCAAAAAAAACGGGGCCCAGGGGCCCCGTTACTAAGCAAAAGACCGCTTACGCCCTGGTCTTGCCCTGGTTGAGCGTCGCCAGCACGCGATCCGGCGTGAATGGCAGGTGCGTCAGACGCTTGCCGGTCAGGCGGAACACGGCGTTGGAAATAGCCGCGCCGATGAACGGGTTACCGATTTCACCCAGGCCGGTGGGCCGCGTATCAACATCAACAAACTTCACGTGCATCTCCTCGGGCAGGTCAGCCATGCGCATGACGTTGTAGTCATGGAAGTTCGACTGCTCGACTGCACCGCCCTTCATGGTGATGCGCTCGTGCAGCGTGCCCGACAGGCCGTAGATAATGGCGCTCTCAACGTTGTGCCGCGCCTGCTCCGGTTGCACGATGAGCCCACCGTCGACCGCAATCCACACTTTGTGAACCTTGATCTTGCCGCTCTTTTTGTTGAGCGAAAGTTCTACGGCACCCGCGGCAAGCGAACCCGACCGTTCGGAAATGGAAATGCCGATGGCGTGCCCCGCCGGCAGCTTGGCCTTGAGGTCGACCATTTTCGCCAGCTCCTCGAACACCTTGCGCGTCTTGGGCAGGGCGGCCATGCGATCCATGCGAAACTCGATGGGGTCCATTTTCTGGTCAACCGCCATCTGGTCCACCAGGCTCTCGATGGCGAAGGTGTTGAACACGTGTCCCACCGCACGCCAGTGCTTGACCTTGATGCCGTGGGAGACACCGCGCCGCTCGATCAACTGGTTGGGAACGCCGTAATACGGGATCTTGATGCCGGTGATGAGCAGGAACTCTCCCTCGCCCACCACGCTGTGCTTCCAGCCGGTGACCTTGCCACTCGCATCGGTGGCCGCCTCAAGACGCTGGAAAGACTGCGGACGGAACATGCCCTGCGCAAGGTCTTCTTCGCGCGTCCAGATCAGCTTCACCGGTTTTTTGATTTCCTTGGCGATCAGCGCGCACTCGGCGGCGTAGTCTCCCAGCGTGCGCCGGCCAAAACCGCCGCCCATGTAGCACTGGTTGAACGTCACCTGCTCGTACTTGATGCCCAGCACCTTGGCCACAGCCTTGACCGAATCATCGGGAGACTGGCTGCCCTCCCATACTTCGACCTTGTCCCCGGCCGCGTTGATTCGAACCACGGCGTTAAGCGGTTCCATTTGCGCGTGATAGCCATAGTCGCTGCGAAACTCCGCCTTGTACGTCTTGGTCGCCCCGGCAAAAGCGGCGTTCACATCGCCCTTAACCTCAAGCTTGGCGACTTGTGCCGAAGGGTCGTTCTGCACCTTGAGGTAATCCTCCATGGCACTGGCCGAATCAAAACCGTCGGCTTTGGCCTTTTGCCAGGTGGCTTTCAACGCCTGCCGCGCCGCCTTGGCGTGCGAGAAACTGTCGGCCACCACGGCAAGGCCGTTGGGCAGCTTGACGATGGCGATCACGCCCTTCATGCGTTTGACCTCCGCGTCGTTCCAGGACTCGGGTGCGGCGGACGTGGTGGCGCCGTCCTGCTCCCATACTTTGCCCGGCGCGTTATGCGCCGGCGAATGCAGGCTAGACGCGTAGACCATGCCCGGCAGCTTCACATCCATGGCGTATTGCGCCGTGCCGTTGACCTTGGCCGGCAAGTCGCGACGCGCAACCTGTTTGCCAATCAGCCTAAAGTCCTTGCGCGCCTTGAGCTCCTTCGGATCGATCGCGGGCAACACATCGGGAATGCTGCCGAAAGACGCGATCTCGCCATAGCTCAGGCGCTGGCTGTTAGCCGGGTTGACGACAAAACCCGGCTCGGTCACGAGGCCCGCCGCATCAACACCCCATTTTTGTGCGGCATTGGCGATCAGCACTTTGCGCACCTGGGCGCCTGCGGTGCGCAGCGGCATAAAGTAGAGTTGGGTGGCGCGGCTGCCGACGATCCACATCAGCTTTTCCTTGCCGAAGGGGTCGGTGTAGCCGTACTTGTCCACCTCGGGCGGCGCCCATTCGATCTTGACCTTGGACCAGTCAGCGTCCATTTCTTCTGCCAGGATCAAGGGCAGCGAGGTCATCGAGCCCTGGCCCATTTCGGCGCCGGCGGTGAGGATGGTCACGGTGCCGTCAGCGGCGATGCGCACCCACGGGGTGACAAAACCGTTGGCCATGGCCGCGGCCTGCGCCTCGGACATCAGCTTGATGCTGTCGGTGCCCACGGCGGCGCAAAACGCCATGCCGCCCATACCCTTGAGGAAGCTGCGGCGGGAAATTCTGGTGTTCTTGTCGATGAAAGTTGTCATGATCAGACCTCCTTCGCGGCTTGTTCGATCGCCGCAATGATGCGGTGATAGGTGCCGCAGCGGCAGATGTTGCCGTTCATGTGCTGCACGATTTGCGCACGCGTGGGCTTTTTGTTCTTGGACAGCAACTCGGCCGCCTTCATGATCTGGCCAGATTGGCAGTAACCGCACTGCGGCACCGCCTGCTCGACCCAGGCCTTTTGCAGCGGGTGCGAGGAATCGGGCGACAAGCCCTCTATGGTGGTGACCTTCTTGCCGGCGACCGAGGCGAGCGGCGTCACGCAGGAGCGCACCGCCTTGCCCTCGACGTGCACCGTGCAGGCGCCGCACAAACTCGCGCCGCAGCCATATTTGGTACCGGTGAGCCCGGCCTCGTCGCGCAAGGCCCACAACAGCATGGATTGCGAGTCGCCGTCGACCGTGACCGGCTTCCCATTAAGGGTAAATGACGCCATGGTTTTGATCCTCCTCAAGATGGTGTTGCGTGTCGAATTTAAGCCCAATGCTGCCGGCTGGGGTCTGCGCGTTCCCGGCGAGAGCTGGCTTTAAACCGCCTTGTTTTTTGCCGCCGGTTCGAATCAGATCCTACTACTCCGCGCCAATACACGCTACAGAATTGACTGGGCAATCAAGCGGCGAAGACAAACACAGGAAAACCGCAGCCTGTAGCGGGCTTAAACTGCTACAGTTCCCCCCCGGCAATGACCAGGGTGCTTAGGCGGCGACAACCTGCGCCCGGAAGAAACCAATAACGACGCATAAAAAACAACCAGGAGGTTCAAATGAATACGCCCCGCTCGCGCTTGCACGCGCTGATACCGGCTTTTGCCTTCACCTTCACCCTGGGGACGCTCATCGCCGCGCCCTTGGCGTCGGCTGCAACCGAGGCCCCGGCGCTACGGGGCGAAGTAAGCTCAAGCAAAGAAGGCAAGATGGAAGGCGTGCTGGTCAGCGCGCAAAAAGCCGGCTCGCCCATTACCATCACCGTCATCAGCGACGCGAAGGGCCGCTACCATTTTCCGCGCGCAAAACTCGACACCGGCGATTACGCCATCCGCGTGCGCGCCATCGGCTATGCCCTGGCGAAGCCGCTCAGCGCGAAAGTCGCCGAGGGCAAACCGGCACTACTGAATATCCGGCTGCAACTGGCCAAAGACCTCGCCGCACAACTCACCAATGCCGAGTGGATGGACAGCGTGCCGGGCGAGTCGCGCGACAAGCGCGCCCTGCTCAACTGCGTCAATTGCCACACGCTGGAGCGCGTGGTGCGCTCCAAATACAGCGCCGAGGAATTCATCAAGGTCGTGCTGCCGCGCATGCAGGGCTACGTCAACCAGAGCATGCCCGGCGCACCGCAGTTGCGCAAAGGCGAGCGTGTGATGGAGGAGCGCGGCGACCAGCGCGTGCAGATCTACAAGGAGCTGGGCGGCTATCTCGCCAGCATCAACCTGCACAACCGCAGCACCTGGACTTACGCGCTAAAGAAATTTCCGCGCCCGACCGGCGAAGCGACGCGCGCCATCTACACCGAATACGACCTGCCACGCCCGGTCATCCAGCCGCACGATGTGGTCGTGGACAAGCGGGGAATCATTTGGTACTCGAGCTTCGGTGAACAGAAAATCGGCCGTGTCGACCCGAAGACCGGTGCGCTCAAGGAATTCGAGGTCGAAATCTCCAAGCCCGAGTTCCCCACCGGCGTGCTGGCGCTGCGCAATGACCGCGAAGGCCAGTTGTGGATAGGCAACATGTACCAGGCCTCCATCGCGCGCTTTGACCCGGCCAACGAGACCTTCAAGTTCTTCCAGCCGGCCAAGGAAGACAACCTGCCCTCGACCCAGCTCAACCAGGTGTCGGCGATGAACTCCGGCGTTGACGGCAAGGTGTGGGCGCAAAACAGCGGCTTTGCCGGCGTGCACCGCTTTGACCTTGCCACCGGCAAGGTCGAGACTTGGGCGCCGTTCAAGAACTCCAAGGACGTGCACAATATCTACGACGTCATCTCGGACTCAAAGAACAACGCCTATTTCACCGATTTCCGCAAGGAACACATCGGCCGCATCGACGCCAAGAGCGGCGAAATAAAACTCTATGAACTGCCCACCAAGGGGGCGTCGCCGCGGCGCGGCTCCATGGATGACCAGGACCGCCTCTGGTTCGGCGAATACCGCGGCCACAAGATCGGCATGCTCGACACCAAGACCGAGACCATCAAGGAGTGGACGGTACCGACGCCCTACTCGGCCTGCTATGACGTGGTGCTAGACAACACCGACCACGCCTGGACCGGCTCGATGACCACCGACCGGGTGGCACGCCTTGACGTCAAGACCAGCAATTTCACCGAGTACCTGCTGCCGCGCTCGACCAATATCCGCCGCGTGTTCACCGACAACACCACCTCGCCGCCGACGCTGTGGGTGGGCAACAACCATGGCGCATCGATCGTGAAAGTCGAGACATTCGAATAGACAAATCGCCGTACTGAAAACGCCGCAAACCGCCCAAAAACCGCGCCAGACGGCCGTTTTCAGGCATTTAGGGAGCGAAACGGCCACGCCCGCAAGATTTAGGTAGGCTTGTGCGCCCAAAAAGCGCAAAATGTCGGGCGATTCAAACGATTACCTTGATTATCCACGGAGACCCAGATGCAACACGCCGCCATGTTGTCCACCCGCCGCGCCAAACAAAAACACGCCAAGGCGCTTGCCAAGCAAGCACGCGAGGAAAAGAAACAGGGTAATGCGACCCGCGCTGCCGCCCCGGCCAAACGCGCCGCTGCCTGAGCAAAAGGCCGCGCTCGGCGTGACGGCCTGATAGCCGGCTCGCCCTAAGTCTAAGTAAAAAATAAAAATTAAAAAGGCCGGATCAGACACTAGCGTGTCTGATCCGGCCTT
>JANXRV010000122.1:0-21482 GCA_025356665.1 Pseudomonadota bacterium | reverse complement strand
CAACGTGCGCGAGGTGCGGCTTGCCGCGGGCGCGGAGTTCGTGGTGATGGTCTGCGGCGATATCATGACCATGCCCGGCCTGCCCAAGCTGCCCTCGGCCAACAAGATCGACCTCGTTGACGGCAAGGTGGTCGGCTTGTTCTAGGCCTGATCGCCGTCATCATGTCATCCTGTCATCAGGCGAACGCTTTAAGTTCGGAATCACCACAACAACCGGTAGGAAACTAGACCTTTAATGATCAAGACCCGCAACCAACCGATCAAGTTTGAAGACGCCTCAAAGCAGGTGGTGAAGAAAACCACCTGCTACATGTGTGCCTGCCGTTGCGGTATCGACGTCACGCTCGTTGACGGGCGGGTGCGGTTCATCAAAGGGAACCGGGACCATCCGGTGAATCAGGGCGTCCTGTGCGCCAAGGGCTCGGCGGGCATCATGAAGCAGTATTCAAAGGCCAAGTTGACCGGTCCGATGATGCGCAAGCCCGGTTCCGAGCGCGGGGCGGGGGAGTTCGTGCCGATTTCCTGGGACGACGCCCTCGACATGCTGACCAAACGCCTGGCGCATATTCGGTCCACCGATCCGAAAAAGCTCGCATTCTTTACAGGCCGCGATCAGATGCAGGCCTTGACGGGGCTGTGGGCGCAGCAGTTCGGCACCCCAAACTGGGCGGCGCACGGCGGCTTTTGCTCGGTCAATATGGCTGCCGCGGGTCTGTATTCAATCGGTTATTCTTTCTGGGAATTCGGGGCGCCTGACTGGGAGCGGACCAAGTATTTCATCATGTGGGGGGTGGCTGAAGACCATTCGTCCAATCCGATCAAGATCGGTCTGGACAAGCTCAAGCGCAACGGCGCCAAGTTTGTGTCAATCAACCCGGTTCGCACCGGCTATTCGGCAATCGCCGATCAGTGGGTGCCGATACGCCCGGGTACGGACGGCTTGCTGGCGCTGGCCATCGTACATGTCTTGCTGTCGCGGCAGCTGTTCGATGTTCCTTTCCTTTCGCGCTATACGAATTCGCCGTGGCTGGTGATTGACGCGCCGGGCACATCGAAACATGGCTTGTTTCTTCGGGATGCAGCCGGTCAACCACTCATTCACGACCGGCGATCGGGGCAGTTCGTCAACGGGCTTGGCGCTGATATCGAGCCTGATTTGTTCGGTGAGTTTCAGACCGCCGAAGGCGTCCGCGTTCGCACGGTGCTGACGCTGGCGGCAGAGCGTTACCTTGATGAGGCCTATTCGCCCGAGGCGGTGGCCGGGCGCTGTGGTGTTTCGGCGGAGACCATCGAGCGCCTCGCGATGGAAATGGCGACGATCGCATTCAAGGAGACGGTGGAGATTCCGGTGCGCTGGACCGATGTCTGGGGCAAGGAACACGACAAAGTGATCGGACGTCCGGTGTCGATGTATGCAATGCGCGGCATCTCGGCCCATTCGAACGGCTTCCAGACCTGCCGCTCGCTGCATTTGATACAAATGCTGCTCGGTGCGCTGGAAGGCCCGGGTAATTTCCGTGCGCGGGCGCCATTCCCCAAACCCATTCCTCCGCATCAGCTGCCTGAAAACGACGCCGCGGTCATAAACGCGGTTAACACGCCGCTGGGCAAAACACCACTGGGTTTCCCGACGCGGCCGGAGGATCTGGCCATTGATGCCAATGGCGCGCCGCTGAGAATTGATCACGCTTATTCCTGGGAGTCCCCGTTGGCGGCGCACGGTGCGATGCACATGGTCATCACCAATGCCGTCAATGCCGATCCGTATTCGATTGATACCTTGATTCTGTTCATGGCCAATATGGCATGGAACTCGACGATGAACACCTCCGGCGTGCAGGACATGCTGCGCGAAAAGCACAGCAGCGGCCCGAATGCCGGCGAGCACAAAATTCCGTTTCTCGTTGTGGTCGATGCGTTTGAATCGGAGACGGTGAATTTTGCCGATCTGGTGCTGCCCGACACCACGTACCTGGAAAGGCACGACACCATCTCGCTGCTCGACCGGCCAATTTCGGAGGCGGACACCGTCGCGGATGCGATCAGGCATCCGGTGGTCGATCTCGACCGCAATGTGAGGCCGTGGCAGGAGGTTTTGGTTGATTTGGCGGGGCGTCTGAAGTTTCCCGCCTTCACCAACCCGGAGGGGGCGCCGAAATTCAAGGGCTACACCGATTTCATCATCAATTACGAAAAAGCGCCGGGTATCGGTTTTCTTGCCGGATGGCGGGGCAAGGATGGCTCAAAGTCGCTGCGCGGCGAGCCCAACCCGCAGCAGTGGGAGCGCTACAAGGAGAATGGAGCGTTCTTTACGCATCACTGGGCGCAAAACGAGCAATGGATGCGGCACTGGAACCGCGATTATCAGGAAAAGGCGGTGGAGGCGACGTTCATTTCCAAAGTGGAGCCGATCATCATGCAGATCTACTCCGAGCCGCTGCAAAAATTCCGCCTCGCCGGTCAAGGGCTTTACGAGGGTCCGCGTCCAACTGACCCGGTCGACAAGTCTCGTCTTACCGAGCACTTTGATCCACTTCCGGACTGGTATCCCAATCTGGAAGGTGGCCTGGTTGACGAAAAAGAGTTCCCTTTCCACGCTATCACGCAGCGCCCTATGGTCATGTATCACTCATGGGACACACAGAACGTGTGGCTGCGCCAGATTATGGCGGGCAATTTTCTGTACATGAACGAGGCCACGGCAAGCGCGCAAGGCCTGCAATCCATGGACTGGGTATGGGTGGAGTCGCATTTGGGCAAAATTCGCTGCCAGTTGAAAACCATGGAGGGGGTGGAGGCGAATACGGTGTGGACCTGGAACGCGATTGGCAAGCAGCGCGGGGCCTGGGCGCTCGATGCCGGTGCGAGTGAAACCACGCATGGTTTTCTGCTCAACCATCTGATCAGCGAGCAGCTTCCGAGCAAGCCCGGAGACAGAAAACTCACCAATAGTGATCCGATTACCGGACAGGCCGCATGGTACGACCTGAAGGTGCGCATTACCAAGGCGGCGCCTGGTGAAGAAGGCGTGTGGCCGCAGTTTAAAGAGGGGGAGAAATGAGGCTTGGACTGACCATAGACCTGGACACCTGTGTCGGGTGTCACGCTTGTGCGGTCGCCTGCAAGGAGTGGAACGGTGAATCGCTTATGGCGGGTCCGCTGCCCGATTACGATCCCTACGGCAAGGAGGCCTCCGGCGCATGGTTGAACCGAATCCGCAGTTTTGAATACGGTACCTATCCGGAAAACAAGACCGTCAACGTGCCGATGTCCTGCCTGCATTGTGAAGACGCGGCGTGCGTGACCGTGTGCCCGACCGGGGCTTCCTACAAGCGCGATGACGGCATAGTCCTGGTTGATCCGGACAAATGCATGGGTTGCAATTATTGCGCCTGGGCCTGTCCGTACGGTGCCCGGGAGCTGGATCAGACCGCGGGAGTGATGAAGAAGTGCACCCTGTGCGTCGATCGTATTTACGACGAACTTCTGCCCGTGGCGGACCGGCAACCCGCTTGCGTTCTCGCCTGTCCTACCAGCGCCCGGATGTTTGGCGACTTCGATAATCCTCAGTCGGAGGTTGCGAAGGCGGCGGCTGCTCGCGGTATGCCGCCGATGCTTGATGATCTGGGTTATAAGCCCGTCAACCAATATCTGGCTCCCCGTCAGACGCCGGAGATTGCGGTGGATGTCCGGGAATACCCTAAAAAATCGCTGACTCAGCTGTTGCGTGAGTGGGCGGGTGGATCGAAGGTGGCCTGAATGCGTCCTGCATTATCAGTAATTTTCTTTACCGTCAGTTCCGGCGCCGGACTGGGTCTGCTGCTCTGGATGGTGCTGCTTGATACGATGACGATCGGTGGTGGCGTTCCAGCCAATGCGATGTTGCCCATGCTCGCGCTGGGCCTGACCCTGACGTCGGCAGGCCTGCTTTCCTCGACGCTGCACCTAGCGAATCCGAAAAATGCGTGGCGGGCGTTTTCCCAGTTCCGCACTTCGTGGCTTTCCCGTGAAGGCGTGCTGGCGGTGGCGCTTTACCCGGTGGCACTGCTCTACGCCGTGTTGTTGTCCGGTGGCGCTTCAGCCGCCAGAAGCGCAGTGGGATTTTTACTCGCACTGCTCGCGCTGGCTGTGTTGTTTTGCACCGGAATGATTTACGCCTGCCTGAAAACGATTCCGCGCTGGCACACGCGTCTTGTTCCTGCCGCCTACGTATTGCTGGGGATATATTCGGGCGCCTTGGTTGCGATGCCCTTCATTTCCTATCACGGCGGTTCTGTGCCGCGCCAGGGCATGATCGTAATGCTGCTGCTGTTAATGGCGTTGTTGATCAAGTTGATCTACTACTTCCGCTTTAAAACCCCGGACGTTCAGCACACTATCAACGACGCCATTCCCCTGGGTAAAAAGTCGATCAAGTTGCTCGATGTTGGACACACCCACGGAACCTTCCTCACCGATGAATTTTGTTTCACGCTTGCGCGTGGGCATGCACGCTTGCTGCGTGGCATCGCGCTGGGCTTTGGCTTTGCGCTGCCCTTGCTCGCGCTTGGAGCGGGCAGTGCCGGTACCTTGACCTCCGCGTGTGCCGGTTTTGCCTGCCTGCTTGGGCTTCTTGCGGAGCGCTGGCTTTTTTTCGCCGAAGCGCAGCATGTGGTGCGCTTGTATCACGGCGCCACCAGGGTTTGAGTCCGATCAATATGCCGGGAAGGTGGGAACGGATAACTCCCGGATGGGTCCCCATTTCGGCCCTGCGTTTCTAAATGAAACTGGCGTGGTAGCCGAATCGTGGGAATAATTATAACAAATTCAGATAGTTAAAATAGTAACGCAGATGGCACGAGCCCTGCTTGAGTAGGCGGGACGTATTAGATACCTATTTGAAATTGATGGAGGGTAAGAGCATGGCCAAAACTGGACAGCAGTGGCACGAACAGCCTAAGTTCCCCAAGACGCATTTTGTCGATACGCGCATTTACACCGACGAAGCGCTTTTCCGCGAAGAGCAGGAAAAGATTTTCAACAAAGTCTGGATCATCGCCTGTCACGAAAGCGAGGTTCCCAATGCGTTTGATTACCGCACATTTCAGCATCCGGGTGGCGCGCCGCTGATCGTAATACGCGGGGAGGATATGAAGGTGCGCAGTTTTTACAACATCTGCCCGCACCGCGGCAATACCCTTCTCTATGAGCCGGTTGGCAACGCCAAGCGGATCACCTGCATATTTCACGCGTGGAGTTTTGATTCGAAAGGCGCGTGCACGGACATTTCCCGTGGCAAACAAGGTTACCAGGATCGTTACGCACTGGATGATGCCGGGCTGCGCGAGGTGCGAAGCGATATCGGCTACGGCGGATTCGTGTGGGTCAACGTTGACGATGCGGCGCCCTCACTGCAGGAATTCATAGGACCGTCGATGGACATGCTGGGCGAACAGATGAGCATGGACCTTGAGGTTTTCCATTATCACAAGGCCATTGTTGATACGAATTACAAGCTGTGGCACGACACGAATAGCGAGTTCTATCACGATTACATGCATTACTTCAATCGTGCGACGGGCATGATGCAGCCGGGCTACTTTGATCGAAAATACACCGGTTATCCGAACGGCCACGCGTCCGTCGGTTCCATGGAAATCAAGTATGACGCTTACGCCGGGGCCGCAGAACGTGCGGTCGGCTGGCCGGGGCTTGCTCCCGGTGGATGGATACTCATCGATATTTTCCCCGGGATGACCTTTAATCTACGCACTTCAGTGCTGAGAATGGACACCGCGATTCCGCTTGGGCCAAACAAGCTGCTCATCGAATTCCGCGGACTTGGTCTTAAAAGCGACACGCCTGCTGAACGCGCGCAACGAATCCGCGACCACAACACGATCTGGGGTCCGTTCGGTCGCAACCTGCATGAGGACCTCCTCGGCGTTATGGGTCAGGGCCGCGCGATGCGCGAGCGCACCGACAGCAAATGGGTCATCCACGGCCGGGAGGAAAACATGACCATTCACGACGAGGGTGGCATGCGGCATTTTTACGCGGAGTGGGGACGCCGGATGGGCCGCATGCCCTACGATCCTTATAACGACAACAAACTCAAGGCGGCTTAAATGGGACAACTTGAGCACACTGTGATGGCGGGGGCGGCCGGCGCGCGCGAGGCCGTTGAAGGGGCTGTCTATGGCACCTGTCTCAAACTTGACGCGGGCGATTTTGCCGGCTTTCTCGCACTTTGCAACCAGAAATTCCACTATCTCATCACGGCGTTCAGTCCGGAAATTCGAAAGGATATGACGTGGTTGGAGCACGATCTGGCGGGTATGCAACTGCTTTTCAAAAATCTGCCCAAGCACAATAGCGACAAAGCACTGCTGAGCCGCCACCCCAACATTTATTCGATCATGTTTTCCAGCGATGGAACTCTGGCTGACGTCGTGAGCGGGTTGCAGGTGTACAAGACGGACCTGGATGGCGGGTTCACCGAGTTGTTCGCTGTCGGGAAAATGTACGACAAAGTGACCCTGGGTGGCGACGGTGCGAGCCTGCTCGAGCGCCATATCAAACTCGACACGCGGATGCTCGGTATCGGCTTCCACATTCCATTCTAGGACGTTGCCGCAGCATGCGAATCCAGGTTAACGCAAGAAACCGCGCCTATCAGTTCGAATCCGGTGAAGGGGAGAAGATCCTCTTCGCCGGTTTGCGCACCGGCACGGATTTGCCCTACGAGTGCGGTACCGGCACGTGCGGCACCTGCAAGGCGAAATTAATCGAGGGCAAGGTCGCGGATGCATGGCCGCAAGCGCCCGGGCGTAAGCATCTCAAGGCGGAGCAGGGCGAGTTTCTGATGTGCCAGTGCACGGCATCGGGAGATGTCACGCTCGAGATCCCCAAATTCGTTTACGACGCCGCCGCCGGATCGTGTCCGGCGAGAGGCATGTCGGGAAGCGTGCGGGATGTCCGCACCTTGAGCCCTGATGTCATGGCGCTGGATGTGATGCTTGACCAGGCTTGCGATTTTGATGCCGGTCAATTTGTGACGCTGGCAACGCCGGGGGTCGCCGGCATGCGCGCTTATTCCATGGTTAATTATGCGCGGAGCACGAACGTCCTCCAATTTGTCATCAAGAAAAAGTCTGGCGGCGGGTTTTCAGAATGGTTGTTCGGCGGGGATCGGGTGGGCGCGAAACTCGATATTTTCGGGCCGATGGGGAAGGCGACCTTCTATCCGGGTTTGGCGAAGAACATTCTATGCATCGCCGGTGGCAGCGGGATTGCGGGCATGATGTCGATTGTTTCGCGCGCCTGTCAGGAGCGCTATTTCGAACAGTTTCAGGGGCATGTTTTCTTTGGAGTGCGTTCCGCTCGGGACGCTTTCTATCTGGAGGAACTCGCGGGATTCAGCAAGTTGTTTCCGCAGAACCTGAAGGTTACGGTGGCGCTGTCTGACGAGGAAGTTCCCGCGAGCATGGCCGGACAATATGCCGCGTTGACGTTCGCGCATGGCATGGTGCATGAGATTGCAAAGCGAGAGATGGTTGGGAAATACCAAAATGTGCGCGCCTATCTGGCGGGGCCCCCGCCTGCAGTAGACGCATCAATTCGTTTTCTGCTACTCGAAGCCAAGCTGCCAGCCGATAGCATCCGTTACGACAAGTTCAGCTAGGGTTGCGATGCTATGGCTAAAAAAATGATTTGCCTAAAAACTGAAATTCCAGAAAACGGAATGAAGGAGTTCGAGGCGGAAGGCGGCCTCAAGCTGCTCGTCGCCAATTCGGGAGAAGACTATTTTGCCGTGCAGGCAATCTGTCCGCACCAAGAGGTGGCGTTGTGTGAGGGCTTGTACGATGGCGCTGTTCTCACTTGTCACCAGCATCTGTGGCAATGGGACATACGCACCGGGGCGCCGATGGGGCTCGCTGAGGCGCCACTTGAGCGCTATGACGTCTTCATCGAAGGCGAAACCATTTTTGTTGGTTCGCAGGGGGCGCTTAACGTCGGTGAGTTGTTCTCGGGCATCGCTGAATCGACGCTGGCCGCGCTCACGGCGCTGGCGAAACCGCAAGAATTTGCAGCGGGCAGTGACTTGTATAAGCCGGGTGATCCGGCGGACGACCTGTTTGTCCTTGATTCAGGACGCGTGGAATTCCAGATCGGACGTGACGACCGGACGAGCCCCGCGGGTTTCATGCTAAGAAAGGGCGAGGTATTCGGATGGGCGGCATTGCTCGAGGGGCAGCCAACCCGCATCGCCACGGCACGCGTGTTGGAAAAATCAACCTTGCTGCGCATCAACGGAAAGGCGGCCTTGAAACTGCTGGAATCGGACGCCGCCTCCGGATACATGGTGATGCGCCGTTTATCGGCGCTGATAGCCCGATTTTTGACTGCGCCGGGCGCACGATAGCCGTATCCAGCCAGGAGTGTTCAGTCAGGGTATCGGTTTTTCAACGATTGAAAGGCAAAAAAGGACGTTCGCCAAATTGAAAATAATACAGCAGGCTGTCGGAAACACCAATACCGGTATAAGAAAACAGAATAAGAACGACGGTTGAGTCGTGTAGTTTACGCGTTGTGACACCCCAACTTTAGGAGGAAAAAAATCATGGTCAAGCACTTGGTAAAACTCGCCGCGGCAATCGCAGTTGCGGGCAGCTTCACAGCATCGCCGGCGATGGCTGCAGATATTGATTACGGCAAGGTCGGTACGCCAGTCCAGTTGGTGATCGGGTATCAGCCCTATTACACCGAGTCCTGGTCCGGTGTGGTGATGCGCAGCAAAAAATTCTACGAGAAGTACCTGCCAAAGGGATCGACGGTCGAGTTTCAGGTCGGTCTGCAGGGCGCCATCATCGTTAATAACATGCTCGCCGGAAAGCAGCATATCGGCTACATGGGCGACATGCCCTCGATCGTGTCCACAACCAAGACCGAGGTGGCGGACATACGCCTTGTTTCGACGGTGGGTATCGGCAAGGATATGTGCAATATCGTCCTCGCGCGCAAGGATGCGCCGACTTTTACCTCGCCATTGGAGGCCATCAAGTGGCTTGATGGCAAGCAGGTCGCCACTCCTAAAGGCGCCTGCTCGGATCGGTTCGCGCAATCTATTTTCAAGAAGCAGGGCGTGCAGCCGAAGGACTACCTCAATCAGAATATCGAGGTTATCACCAGCAATTTTCGCGCCGGAAAGATTGACGCGGCGATTATCTGGGAGCCGACCGCCTCGCGGCTTGTGGAGGAAGGTCTTGCCAAGCGCGTTGCTTCCGGCGTGAACGGTGACGAAAACGATGCTGCGTTTCTGGCCATGCGCAATGACTTGATCAAGGCGCGGCCGGATATTGTAAAAGCCTGGCTGAACGCAGAACTGGATGCACAGCTATACCTCGCTGATGAAAAAAATGCCGCCGAAGTTACGAAAAGCATAGGCGAGCAAACAACGGGTTTTAGCGCCAAGGTGCTGTGGAAATCGATCTATGGGGAATATGGCCCGAATGAAGGCGGCATCAAGACCCGCCTTGTGCTGCCGTTCGGCTTTACCCCGGATGCGATGGCGTTGCTGGGGAAGGCAAGTGAATTTCTGTTTTCCATCAAGAGCATCAGCACGCCCAAAATGCGTCCGGAAGCGGTAATGACGGAATTCGCCGACCAGATCCTCAAGGAGCGTAATTTAAAGGCGCCGGTCGGTGACGTGACGACTCTGCCCGAAGCCCAGGCTCCGAAGTAAAGCATGCCTTCAAGCTCGCCCTTTGCCGGGCGGGCATTTTTCCGGACAAAGCGAGCCTGTCCGGAAAAATGCCCCTGCCTCCAATCCTAAATCAAAGACAACGACAGCAAAGAAAACATGGAGCTCAATAAAACCTCGGTTGACCCGGATGTAATGCTGGGTGTGTTCAAGCGGACGATGCCGTTTCAGGTCGTTTCGGATGGGCTGTTGCGGAAAATCGCGGCCATAAGCTGGAAGGAAACCCACGGCCAGGGCGCGGTGCTCTACGATGCCGGCGACAAAGCTGACGACATTTTTATCGTTGTGTCGGGAAAAGTCGATCACGAACTCGCACCCGGCGTCAACGCGCGCCGTCCGCTCAAAACACTCGAATCGGGCGATGTGTTCGGATGGGCTGCGCTTTTGGATAAATATCCGTCCCGTCTGGCCAAGGCGGTTTGCGTCGAGCCGTCCGAGACCATTCGAATTAATGGCGATGAATTGTTGCGGCTCCTCGAAACCGAGCCCGATTCCGGCGATATTGTGATGAGCCGGTTCGCCACGATGATCACTCGGGACTACACCGTTCCCGACCTTATCGCGCAGTTGCGATCCATTCACCGCAAGTTGCATTCGCAGGACAGTCAGGGAATGAACCTGACGCTGTACCAGATGTCCCAATGGCTCAAGAGCCCGCGGCCGTACCTGATGGTGCTGGGTATCGGGATGTTCATCGGATTTTGGTACATGGCGGTTGAGGTCTGGAAGCTGCCGCGATTCCGCGAAATGCCCGGCATCACGGTGGTTTTCAAGGAATGGATAAACAAAGATCCTGTCTATGGTCTGTCACTGTATTCGGAAGAGTATTACCAGCACATAGGCATGTCGATCTGGCGCGTGACGCAGGCGTTTGTGCTCGCGACTGCGCTTGGCGTGCCCTTCGGCCTATTCCTGGGGTGGTCCAGAAAATTCAAGGAATACCTCTTTCCGCTTTTCGAGATGTTGCGACCCATACCGATTCTGGCCTGGGTGCCGCTGGCGATCGTGATGTTCATCGCGACCGAATCTGCGGTTATTTTCCTTACCTTTCTAGCATCGTTTTTCGCGACCGCCCTTAATACCATGCTTGGGGTGGAATCGATTGACGAGTCGTACGTCCGCGCCGCCGACTGCCTCGGCGCGAACAAGAGGCAGGTGTTTTTTCACGTCATTGTTCCGGGCGCGCTGCCATTCATGTTCACCGGACTGCAGATATCTGTCGGGGTTTCCTGGTTCTCGCTGGTCGCGGCCGAGATGGTGTCGGGGCAGTACGGACTGGGTTACGTGATCAACACGTCCTACACCATGGTTCGTTATCCAACCATCGTGATTGGCATGATCACGCTCGGGGCGGTGGGTTATGTTACCAGCGCCATGGTGCGTATCGCCGGCGACTACATGATGCAGTGGCGTGTGCGTGAGCTCGCCCTGGGAGGGAATTAATGAACGCTTCAGCAAAGGCCGTCGAAATGAAAAAAACGACGCGGGGCGCCATTCGCATCGATGACGTGGTGAAGATTTACGACCCGGAAGGTGCAGCGGTAATGGCGGTGGACCATTGCAGCCTGGATATTGAGGCTGGTGAAATTTGCATGATTGTCGGTCCTTCGGGATGCGGCAAGACCACATTGCTCAATGCCATCGCCGGATTTCACGAAATTACCTCTGGCCAGATCACGCTTGATGGCGAAGTGCTGTGCAGCGCGGCCAAGCCCAAGGCCGATCCTGGTTCGGACCGCATTGTCGTATTCCAAAACGGGGCGCTATTTCCGTGGAAGACAAACCTGGAAAACGTCGCATTCGGTCCGACCATGGCCGGCAAGCTGTCCAAGGCTGAGGTTACGGAAAAGGCGCTGAGCATGATGGCCGACGCCGGCCTGTCCGGTGTCGAGCACAATTTTCCCGGCGAAGTGTCTTCCGGGGTGCGACGGCGCGTCGAGATCGTCCGGGCTTTGATGAACGATCCCAAGGTGCTGCTCCTGGATGAGCCGTACCGCGCGCTCGATTCCCTTACCAAGTCGGTGATGCACGAGGCCTTGCTGGAAATCTATTACAAAAACAAGGTAACGATATTTTTCATCACCCATGACCTAGAGGAGGCGATCTTTCTGGGACACAAGGTCGCCATCATGACTTCCAGACCGTGCAAGCCCAAAAAAGTGCTCACTGTGGACATCCCGCATCCTCGTGATTATGGCGTTCTTACATCCAAGCGCTTCCGCGAACTGATTGAAGAGACCAGTGAAGCGGTGCACGAAGAGGCAATCAAGGCCTTTCAGGCCGGCGAAAAGGAGGGCTGACCATGGCCTCAAAAAAATTCAACTACAAATCGCTGGCCCGCGGGCTGGCGTCGATCATCATATTTCTAATTTTATGGGAGCTCGGGTCGCGCTCCAAGAACTGGATTGGCGCCGACATTTTCAGCGGGTTTAGAGATGTGCTGGGCGCGCTTGGATTCAAGAAGACCTATCTGCCATGGATTGGCGCAGTTCCTGCGCCGACCGAGGTTGTGCAGGCATGGCTTGGCGTGATCACCGACGCCGGCTATTGGCATAGCTGGTACAAAAGTTCTTTCCGGGTAGCGGCAGGATTTTTGGCCGCTATGCTGATCGGTATTCCGTTCGGGTTGTTGCTTGCGGTGAACCGCACGGCATACGGGCTAGGGTTTCCCGTGTTCGAAATCCTGCGACCCATCCCGCCGCTGGCTTGGGTGCCTGCCTCGATCATCTTCTGGCCGACGCAGGAAATGTCGATAGCCTTCGTCACGTTCCTCGGCGCGTTCTACACGATTGTCATCAACGTCGTCGGGGGGGCAAAGTCCATCGACGGGCGCTATTTCCAGGCGGCAGAGTCGATGGGGTCGTCGCGCGCGGACATATTCCGCAGGATAATCCTGCCCGGCACGCTACCGTCGATAGTCGTCGGGTCGGCCGTCGGGATGGGTATTACCTGGGAGGTCGTGGTGGCGGCCGAAATGATTTCCGGCGGGGGCAGCCAGGTGGGGGGAACCGGGGGAGGCGGCCTTGGATTTTTCATCTGGAACTCATACGTTGGCGGGTCTTACGAGCAGATCGTCGTCGGCATGATTTCAATTGGCATCGCCGGCTTCATTTCAAGTGAATTGTTACGCAGCCTGGGCAAGTACGTCACGCCCTGGCTCAGGCTACGGTAGGGGAAGAACATGAGCCAAATGAACAGTCCCCGTCCGGTCATCGCATCCGGAGAAATCACAGCCACCGGCGTGAGCAAAAGTTACGGTGCGGCACATCTGCAGCGCGAGGTGGTTCACGACTGCACTTTTACCATCGAGCGCGGCAAACTTACGGTAATGATCGGCCCCTCAGGCTGCGGCAAAAGCACATTGATCCGGCTGCTGGCGGGCTTTGAGCGCCCGAGCGCCGGTCAGATACTTCTCGATGGCAAACCGATAACCGGCCCCGGCCGTGATCGTCTCGTGGTGTTTCAGGAAACGGCGCTGTTTCCGTGGATGACCACCTACGACAATATTCTCTACGGCCCGCGGGCGCGGGGCGAGGTCACGACGCAGACGCTGGAGTTTGCGGAATTCCTGCTGAGCAAGGTCGGTTTGCAGGAGTTTAGAAAAAAATATCCGACGCAACTCTCGGGTGGCATGCAGCGGCGCGCCGAACTTGCCCGGGCGATGATCAACAATCCGGAAATAATGATCCTTGATGAGCCCTTCCGGGGGCTCGATGCCATGACCAAGGAATTGATGTGGGAATACTACTCAGGGTTGTTTGAGGAGTCGGGCCGCACCAATTTTTTTGTCACGACGGACATCGATGAGGCTGTTTTTCTTGCCGATAGAATTCTTATCATGTCGAATATTCCGACACAGGTGCGCGCGGTGTTGAATGTGGATATTCCGCGTCCGCGGCGCCTGGTCGATATGGTAACAAGCGAACGTGCAAATGAAATAAAAATGGAAGCCTTGTCGATTTTGCACGAAGAGGCGATGAAATCCTTTTCAAGAGGCAGCAAGGCAGCCGCGGATTTCGTCGAGGCGTATACCAAGCGGGTGGTCAAAATCTGATGGACTGGCTGTTCAGCAGACAGACCGTCATCGCGGTTGCCGTTGTCGGCGGTGTTTTTTCCCTTGCCGCAATGCTTCTTCGAGCGCGGGAGGGGCGCGAGCACCTGGCGGCAAAAGCGGATGCCACCGGCTATGTCTTCATGGCGGTAAGCGTGGCTCTTTTTATTATCACAGGTCTTCGGGGACCAGAAAACTGATATGACTGCGAAAATTATCGATGGGAAAGCGATAGCCCATCAAGTCAGGACAGATTGGAAGGGCAGGGTCGAGAAGCTTCGCGTCAAAGGCGTGATCCCCGGACTGGCGGTGGTCATCGTCGGTGAGAATGCCGCATCCAAGGTTTACGTGCGTCACAAGACCCAGGCCTGTGCCGACATTGGTATTCATTCAGAGGTGCACGCTTTCCCCAGCGATGCGACAGAAGCCGTGATTCTGGAGCGGATTGCGGCCTTGAACGCAGACCCAAAAATTCACGGGATCTTGGTGCAGCTGCCACTGCCGCCGCATCTGGAGGTACGCGCAACGATCGAGTCGATAGCGGTGCACAAAGATGTCGACGGATTCAATTTGTACAACGTCGGGGCATTGGTTGCGAGCGAGACGGTGTTTCCGCCGTGCACACCTTTTGGCGTGTTGTGCATGCTCGAATACAGCAAAATCCCGATTGCCGGACAGAACGTGGTTGTTGTTGGGGCAAGCAATATTGTGGGAAAACCAATGGCCAGTATGCTGATGAAGCGAGATGCGACTGTTGCCATTACGCATATCAAGACGCGGGATCTCGCACAATGGACCATTCTTGCCGACATTCTCGTCGTCGCGGCGGGCAAGCCAAACCTGATCACCGCACCGATGGTGCGTACCGGGGCGGTTGTCATTGATGTCGGAATAAACAGGCTCCCTGACGGACGACTTGTTGGTGATGTCGACTTTGACGCAGTCAAGGAAAAGGCTTCATATATCACGCCGGTTCCGGGCGGGGTGGGCCCGATGACCGTGACGATGCTATTGGTGAATACGGTTCAGGCGGCTGAGCGCGCTGTAGCTCGCCAATCGCCGGGGCAAACCCGCGCCGCTGCCTAGGGCACTAAGGCAGAGGATCGCTCCTGGGCCGCCGCCTACTCGGATCATATAGGGGCGTGGTACACACCTTGGCAGTTACACCATTCTGGGTAACGACTCTGGTGCCTGGGAGACTTTGGGCTCGCGTCGCGAAGGCGAGTCCGATATTTTTTCCAAAATGCGGCGAAAAAGCCATGCTTGTCACCGCGACTGTGTCTGACGTGTAATCACATGATCCTTCCGCGGTAGCGTCGTATTCAATCGTAACCAGACGGTGGAGGTGGGCAAGGTCGGAGACTGCGATACCCGCACGACCTCGCATACCGCTTGCATTGGAGTCAACCCATCGCGCCAGTCCGACTTCAACGGGCTTGCGCGGATGTGCTAGCTCGCTGCTGAAAAGAATGTAGCCGGACTCAATTCGAAGGCTGTCAGCGGCTCGAAAGCCGCACTCGAGTAGTCCGTAAGGACGTCCGGCTTCGCACAAGGCCATCCACAGTCTTGCAGCTTGACCGGTCTCGATAACGATTTCATAACCCAGCTCTCCGCTATAACCGATGCGGCCGATACGGCAGGGGGCACCGATAAGGGTGGAATCTATAAATCTGAAATAGCGGAGGTTACGGACCGCCGACTGACCAAGCAGGGTCGACAGGACTCGTCCGCTCATCGGTCCTTGCAGGGCCAGTACGGAATGATTGCCATCGATTTGCACGATATTCACGGAAGGGGATTGTGTATTGTCGTTAATCCAACCGGCATCAGATTTCCGTCCGGAAAAAAACAGAAAATGTTCTGGCGCCAGCATCCAAACGGTGGCGTCGTTGAAAATAGATCCGTCATCTCGACACATCAGTGTGTAGGCGATCTGCCCCGGTTGCAGGAGGTCAAGATTGCGGGTTTGCAGGCGTTCAAGATACGCCGTTACCCCGGGGCCTTTTATTTCCCATGCGCCCATAAATGAAAAATCGAACAGTCCGCACATTTGGCGGGTCGCCAGGTGCTCGGCTGACGCGCCGCTGAATTCGAGCGGTGTTGTTCCGCCTGTGTCGAAGGTTTGCAGGGGATTTCCTGCGGCAATAAAATATTCCGACAAAGAGGGGAAGGAGTCAGGCATATTGATTTGGCCGGATAATTCGGTTCGGCTTCGAGATGGCGAATGGTTTCACCATGGCGACTATTTCATGAATTATGCACAAGCAGCCATGCGCCGACCAACAGGCATATGATGCCAGCCCCGCGCTTGAGAACCAGGGAACTGACTGAATGCGCGACCTTTGCCCCAGCAACGACCCCGACCAGCTCGCCGCATGTGACCCAGGGGATCAGGTGCCATTGAATGTCCCCATAGCGGACATTTGCAACACTCCCGGACGCGGCCGAAAACACCTGGAGCACTTGGCTAGTCCCAATCGCAGACAATGGCGCGAAGCCGGTTACAACCATCAAAGGGACAGAAAACAGCGGTCCGCCCGCGCCAGAAAATCCTGAACCAAACCCCGCCGCCGCGCCGATCGCGAGTAGCAGCGGGAGGCGGTGCGTGGCGCTGATGGTAGCGGGGGGGCGTTTGCCGGGGATAAAAACATATATGCCGGCAAATATGATCAGCATGGCAATGAGCTGCATCAAAGCAACGTCGCCGACGGCGGAACTGGCCATCGCACCAAGATAGCTAAAGCCGATCGCACCGCAGCAGACGGCGCCGGTCTGCTTCCAATCGATGCTGCCCTGCCGTTGGAATAGGAGTGTGCCGGCTATTCCGGTGAAAAAAAATGTGAACAGAGCTGTGGCGCTTGCCTGATGCGGGGTCAACCCAGCCAGAGCAACGAGCGCGGGGATCAGCAAGATCCCGCCAATGCCCACTGCGCCTATAAGAAAACCGACGATACCCGCGGAGCAGAGCAGTAACAGGTTGTCTGGACTCAAGTGCGCAGACCCTGTGGACGCGTATAGCTAGCCGGCGACAAAAGCCGCGAGGGTTCCGGTGATAATCGTATTGAGGGATCGCATCAGCACATAACCGAGGCCGTGGTCGGCGTCGGCAAGTGCGATCAACGCGTCACCATCTATCGCAAGTGCCGTGCAAGACGACATTGCAATGGCATTGGCAATCCGTTTCTGGCCAGATTCGACAAGTGCCCCCCAGCCGAAGACTTCGCCGTGACCGATCACCTGACCGGCGTTGGCCTGCCGGGCGCCCACCGCGAGGGAAAAGAGAATGCTTCCCTCAAGGAGAACGTAGAACGTGTGGGCGGATTCGCCCACACCATAGATTTGTTTGCCCACCGGCAGGTACACCGGGGTGGCGATGGCAGCGATACGCGCCCGTTGTTCTTCGCTAAAGCGCGAAAAAAAAGCCGCTTTTGCGAGGAATTCCTCAACATTTTCCGCAACGGGCGCGTCGGATTGCATTACTTGTTCCAGCCGACAATCTTCTTGAATTTTTCCAGCTCTTCTTCTTTCATGAAAACAGTGTGCTCTTTGCCCGGATAGCGGCGGTTCTTTACATCGTCCATATACTCGCCATAGCCCTTCTCGAGAATGGGCACCAGATCGCAGTAAATCTTGGAGTGGCGGGGTGTGTGTTTCTCGTACAGGTGGAACAGATCCGAACCGATGATGTGCACGCCATCCGAGGTGTTGCCCGAGCCGAGACTTATGACCGGAACGGACAGCGTTTCCGCCAGGTATTCCGAAACTTCCGAGGTGCACACCTCGGTCATGATGGAAAAGCAGCCGGCGTCTACAAACGCCATTGCGTCGTCGATCAGTTCTTTCGCGCGGTCCGCCGTCTTGCCCTGTGCGGCAAATCCGCCAAGTTGCGGCATGCGCATCGGGCAAATGCCGATATGGCCCTGCACCGGGATGCCCGCTTTAATGATCGCCTCGATATTCTTGGCGTGGTGTAGGTTGCCTTCGCATTTCATCACTTCGGCACCGGCCTGTGCGACGTACTTTGAGGCGTTGTCCACGGCCTGCTGCGGGGAAAGGTGATAGCTCATGTAAGGCATGTCGACCATGCGAAGTCCGTACTGCGAGCCACGCTTAACCGCCTGTGCCATGAACATTACTTCCTCAAATGACACTGAGGTTGTCGACTCGTGTCCAAACAACACCATACCGCCGGTGTCGCTAACGCACAAAATGTCAATTCCAAGGCGATCGGCGATGATCGCATTTTCATAGTCATAAACTGCGAGTTGTACGATGGGTTCTTTTTTCTTCTTTTTTTCCATCAACATCGGAATGGTCATCTTCTTTCGTTTTGGTACTGGCGCTGCGGCGGCTGCTTCGGCCATGGGGGCTCCTTGGGGTATTGGTTAAATAAAATGTAGTGCTGGTATTAGCATAAGCAATTTTTGCGCCGCCGCTGCATACCCTTTAATTTCATTATGTTGGCGTTATGGCGACCAGCGTCAATCCTCGCCGGTTTCGAAAAGAAACACCAGCGATGATTCATTTGTTGCCTATGCGTCCGGTTCTTCATCGCCCCGCCGACCCTGGCGAAGCAATCCCCAGCGCCGGCGTCGCATCCAGAGAGCTTTGCGGCCTATTCCCAGCATTTTGGCCAACTCAACCTCGGACATCGTGTCCTCAAAGCGCAAAATCATGCGTTGGATATAGCCTTCGACGGAAAGCGGAATATCCTCCCCGGATTCCCGCACGGGAATAAAGCCGCCCGGAGAGATCAAGCCGTCCGCCAAATCGGAGTAGGCCAGGGTTTCGCCATCCGCGAAAATCGCCGCGCGCTCGATCAGGTTCTCCAATTCGCGCACATTACCCGGCCATTCGTAGGTATGGAGAAAGTCCGAAAACTCCTGATCCATCCCAGAGATGCGTTTGCCGAATTTGGCGGAATTTTGCTCGATGAAATGGGTGGCGAGCAGGTTGACGTCGCGGCCGCGTTCGCGCAAGGGGGGAACGTGGATATCAATGACATTCAGCCGGTAATAAAGGTCCTCGCGGAACTCGCCGCGGGAGATGGCGTCTTTTAAATCTTTGTTGGTTGCGGCAATGATGCGAACATTGACACGGTAGATTTCACGTCCCCCGACCGCACGTACCTGCTGATCTTCGAGCACACGCAAAAACTTGACCTGCATGGCAAGGGGCAATTCTCCAATCTCATCCAGGAACAGGGTGCCGTTGTTTGCTTCCCGGATCAGTCCCTCGCTGGCGCCAAAGGCGCCGGTATAGGCGCCCTTGGAGTGGCCAAATAGTTCCGATTCGACAAGTTCAGCCGGGATTGCCCCGCAATTTATCGCCACAATCGGGCCGTCCGACCGCGCGCTGTCGTAGTGCAGCGCCTGAGCAACAAGTTCCTTTCCGGTTCCGCTGTCCCCGCGGATGAGAACGTTTGCATCGGATGTTGCCACGCGACGGATCATGTCCTTTACGCGCAACATTTTCGGATGCTCACCGATCAATTGCTTCCTGCCGCGAGTTTTTCGCAGTGTCCGGCGCAAAACAGCGTTCTCTTGTCGTAGTTTGCGCTCGTCCAGCGCGCGGTTGCATGCGTGCAGGAATTCATCATTGTTAAACGGCTTGATGATGTATTCGCTTGCGCCAAGCCGAAGGGCAGCGATAGCGCTCTCCATTGAGGAGAAACTGGTCATCAAAATAACCGGGACACTTCCGTCCGCGTCCTTCGCCATTTTGATGACGTCAAGCCCGCTGTCGCTGCCCAGGCGAAGATCAGTGATTACCAAGTCGAATGCATCGTTCGCAATCGCCTGCCTCGCATCTGTGATGCGCGCAGTGTAAGTGACATTGTACGGGCCGTCCTCAAGAACCAACTCAATGCCAGCACGAATGCCATCATCATCGTCTACAACGAGAATCTTCGGATGTCGCTGTGTGGCGCCCTCTGGGCTTTGGCTGGAGTTGGACTTCATTTTTTCCTGGCGTGGCGTGGCAGCGTGATAGAAAAGATTGCGCCGCCCTCCGCATGGTTGCTGGCGCGTATCGAGCCATCGTGTTCGTGAATGATTTCATGGCTTATGGCGAGACCCAATCCGGTGCCCTCGCCGCTGGGTTTTGTAGTGAAAAACGGGTCAAATATTTTGTCCTGAACGTCCGCGGCGAGGCCCGGCCCCGTATCCCGTATTGCAATCTCTATCGACTCTTCAGTCAGGAAAGTTTTGACCGAGATGGAGCCGGTGCCATGCATCGCCTGCGCTGCGTTGAGAAATATGTTCTGGAAGACCTGCTGCAGTTGGTCGGGCTGGCCGAAGACCCAGGCGTCTGGGCACGGCTCGTGCAGCAGTTCGACGGTTTCGCCCAGGCTGTCATAGCCAAATACGGCGGAAGCTTCTTCAATTGCTGAATCAATTGAAAATGTATCCGCCGCTTCCGATCCGACGCGAGCGAAGACGTTAAGTTTGCGCGTGATCGCAAGAATTTTTCGAACGCTGGTTGCGATATTTCGTAGCCCCTTTTCCAGCGAATCCGGTGTCGTGATGTGCTTGGATTGCAATACCTGCAGGATGGAATGGATGGCAGTTAGCGGATTGCTGATTTCGTGACTTACGCTGGCAAGCATAAATCCGAGGGACGCAAGCCGCGCTGTTTGCGCATGTGCGGATTCCAAGTGGTGAAGTCTGGTCTCATCCTGCACGATTAGTGCTGATCCTTTGGGTAGTCGACGAACCCAGATGCGCTCGTGGGTTGTGAGGTTGTGGGCCACCCTTCGGGAAACCGCCGCCTCTTGTTGCGTCAGCCAGGGAGGATCACCCTTCAATGCGCTAAGATAGTCCGGGAACATGCTGGAGAGGGTGCGTGGACCACTGGTCGGATTTTCCCCGTGAGTACTGCGCATCGCCGCGTTCAGGTAAAGAACCGCGCCTGATTCATCTACAACGATTACCGGCCATGGGACGCTATCCGCGAACGGAATCAGCGTTGCGCGCAAATGGGGTGCCGGCCCGTTCGCAGTAATGTCCAGTTCGCGTTTGCTCGATGCGATACGCAGGCCGAAACTGGCAGAATGAGTTTTACGTGTCATTGCAAAAATTAAACGTGATTGTCGCGATGTTTCCACAAAGAATGCTGAGATCCAGCGCCAGTTCATCGCGCGGCTAAGCACCGATTGGCGAGAGCCCGCTCAAGCGCCCCAAGCCCAGTCAATGACCTATGGCGGCGGGATTACGTCTTGTTTCGTTCGACCGATAATTCCAGCTTGTTGATCTTACATTGTAAATGTCTGGGCGATGTTCGAAATGAATTGGCCAGTATGCTCATTTTGGAAATTAACCTGGTGGTAGCTGGCTCCCCGAAAAATTGCCTCATATGGCGCATATTTCGGACTAAATGGCGTTTCAAATCGCACAATTCTCGCGGCACTTGTTCCCTTTTTTGTTTCAATGGGAAACGCCAAGCCGTAGCTTGCCTGTTTTCTTTTGCCGCGATATGGTTTGCCCTCGCGACAAGAGATATTGTGTCTTTGGCTCGATATGTGCTCCTGCGTCAGAAGTACAGTTTTAATTTGGCTCATATAGCGAATGATGTTGGTGGCTCATCTAGTGAGCCTGTGTAAGCGGAAACTGGTTGTGTAGCGCAGAGGCGCTGGACCAGGAGAGGCGAAATGAGGACGAGGGAATTGGCAAGGATGATCGGCACACTGGG
>JANXRV010000120.1:0-12785 GCA_025356665.1 Pseudomonadota bacterium | reverse complement strand
GTTTGGATGGCATCGAGATGTTCGGTGCGCTCGGTCAGCACCAGCACCTTGCGGCCCTGGCCATATGCGTTGATGACCTCGGCGGCAATCGCTTCCGTTCGGGGTTGATCAATGGCGAGGTGCCGGAATACATCCTGAATCCCCGCCTCCTGAGGCAAATCAATCCGCGAGTGCAATGTGCACGGCGTGACCGCCAGATCGTTCGGCGCCCCGGTGGGCTTGGCGGCCGTGTGGCGCGTTGGCCCGCATTGCATGAAAATAATCGGCTGCTGGCCATCACGGCGAATCGGCGTGGCAGTCAGGCCGAGCACGTATTTGGCTTTGGCCTGCTTCAGAATCGCATCAAACGACGCCGCGCCGACGTGATGGCATTCGTCCACAATCACGTGGCCGTAGTTTTCGACCAGCGAATTCACTTCACCCTGGCGCGACAGCGACTGCATTACGGCGATGTCGATTTTGCCTGTTGGTTTCGCCTTGCCACCACCAATGGTGCCGACCATACCTTTGCCAACGCCCAAGAATGATTGCAGGCGCTCTTGCCATTGCTTGAGCAGTTCGGTTCGATGCACCAGCACCAGCGTGTTTACGCCACGGCGCGCAATCATCGCAGCGGCGGTGACTGTTTTGCCAAAGGCCGTCGGTGCGCACAGGACACCTGCATCGTGATGCAACATGGCGGCGACAGCAAATTCTTGATCCAGCCGCAAAGTACCGGCAAACACCACGTCCAGCGCCGACCCCACGTATCGCTCGTCGATCAGATCGCAGCCAATGGCGTTGTCACGAAGTAGCTCCAGCGCGGCATCCAGGCAACCGCGCGGAAGTGCAATATGGTTGGGGTAGTTTTCGGCGCAGGCGATCACACGCGGTTCATCCCACACCGAAAAGCGCATCGCCTGCTTCTTGTAGAACTCCGGATTCTGGAAGGCTGCCAAACGAATCAGCCGGTTGGCCAGTGACTGCGGGAGTTGTGCCTTCTCGAAGTAGATCAGGTTGGCCAGCGTCACCGTGAGCGACTTCGGCATCGGCCCGACCAGTTTCTTGCTGACGGCTGCGGATCGTTTCCACGGTTCCTTTTGATCTTCCTCGTCGATGAAGGTCACATCGAGTGGGTGCGCATTACCCGTCGCTCGCAGAATGGTGGGCTCGATATCGTGCGCAGGCATTGGCAGGATGGCTGCCAGGAAGGCCCACTGATCCCGGTAAGGCCGCAAGTCAGAATCTACGAACACACTGAATCCCTTCTCACGCGGATGCTTCTGCAGCGGGAGCGCAATGAGATTGCCGAAACCGCCTTTGGGCATCGAATCCTGATTCGGAAACAAGCGGTCGTAGGATTCGAGCTTTAGTTGGCGAGTCCGGGCACAGGTGTGGCTGATGATGGCGGTGCCGAGTCGGCGCGCATCCCGAGCCGATACGCTGCCGGAGAAGAAAATCCAAGCGTGGGCGCCGTTGCCGGAACGCGATATTTCGAGGGCGACCGGCACGCCCAACTCGTGACACGACTGGTAAAACGCCTTGGCATCCTCTCGCCATTCCGCCTCATCGAAATCGGCGGCGAGGAAATGGCAGGTGTCGTCACTTAGGAGTGGATAGACGCCAACGGTGCGTTTGCCAGCAAGGTGCTCGTAGATGACCGTATCCGTCAGCGGGATCAGCAGACGGTTATCGCACTCTCCACACTTGATGCGCGGCTTTTCGCAAACACCGGCCAGCCACTCGTTGCCACAAACTGGTGTGTAGCCGGTTCTGCCAGTGGTCTTGCTTTCCCATCGGATCGGGTAGACATCCGTGCGGCCACGAAACAGCCGCCGAAACAGCGCCACTTTTTCGGCGGTGGAAAGACGCGATGGTTCTGGTTCCAGGACTTGCGGCGTTGGTTCAGTTGGGGTTGGCTCAGATGGCAAGCGCCATTCGATACCGTGACCGTCCAGCAGCGCGATCAGGCGGTCGTTCTCGTTTTGCAGTGCGGTGCGCGCATTGCGCTCAGGCAAAGAAATCTCCCGCTATCACCGCTCCACATTGCGGGCAGATAAAATTGCCCTCGTCCGCAGCTGCAAAGCGTAGGCCGGAGTCGGTTGCGTCGGCCGCATTAGCTTGATGTGTGACCAGTCGGCCATCGATCAGCACGTCTTCCTGCAGGCCGCAGTGCGTGCAATCCAGCAATTCGCGGTCGTCGATGAATAGTCCTGCGATTTCGGCTTGTTGACGGATTTTTTGCAGCCGCTCGCACAAGGCATGCAGTGCTGCATCTTGCGCAGGCGTGCTCAGAAAATCACCAGACCTTGCCCGGATATGGATCGCCGGAGGCATTATTCATCGTCGCCACCAGACTTGTGTTCAGCCTCAATTTGCCTGATCACCCGATCAAAATCACTCTCAAACAACCGGTCTTGCACGATGCGGTATTTTTCGAATTCACTTTCGGCGTGGGCTTTGGCGATTTCTGCCGTCACCCTGCCTGCGTCCTGCAGTACCTCCCGGTCTGTCGCCTCAATGAAGCGGTTCAGGCGTGTTTCCCAGTCCTGCATGGTCATCGGGATTTTGCGCAGGGCCATGCTCTCCGCAACGTCCAAATACGCCGAAACCAATCTTTCCAGTTGCGCCATCTCGTGTTCGGTCAGGTAGTTCTTGGCAATGGCAACATCGAATTTCTGGATTTTCCCGTGCGGCCCGTCCTTCCAAGTCGTTAGCCCCATGTTTTCCATTTCGGCATCGGCACGGTGGCTGATAACTTCTGCCGCCGTCTGACCATGAATAGCCCAATGCAGCTTGTTTTGTACGGCAGCAAAAAAACGTTTGGTGGCCTGCGCCGTGACGTCGTAATCAATCGACGTGGCGTAAATGTCGGTGATCTTCAGGTAGAACTTGCGCTCGGAGAGGCGAATTTCCCGGACGCGCTGCAACTGCTCTTCAAAATATTGGTCGTTGAGTATTGAGCCGCCGTTTTTCAGGCGCTCGTCATCCATCGTGTAGCCCTTGATGGTGAACTCTTCGATGATGGCGGTTGCCCACTTACGGAACTGCACCGCACGCTCGGAGTTGACCTTGTAGCCAACTGCGATGATCGCAGCGAGCTTGTAGTGCTTGGTGTCGTAACTTTTCCCGTCTGCGGCAGTTATTCGAAAATTTCGAATAACTGAGTCTTCCTTAAGTTCGCTGTCGGCAAACACCTTTTTCAGGTGGTAATTGATGGTGTGGGTTTCAACATCATAGAGCAGCCCCATCATCTTCTGGGTGACCCAGACGTTTTCATCAGCGTAAACCGCTTCGACGCCTCCATGGCCACTGGCCGCGACAAAGGTCAGATATTCAGCCGCTGATGAACGGACGAGGGATACCGCGTTTTTCTTGGGAACTTGCGGTGGTTTTTTCTTTGTCATGCGTAGTCTCCCACCGCGACTGCAAACACGCGTTCCAGCGTTGCGGGAAGCAGTGCGGCGTTGGCGGCGCGGATGGCGGTGTGTTTGGCTTTCAGCGCGGCGACGTCGGCCTGCAAACGGTCAAAGGTTTTCTGGGTCGCCAGCGGGGGTGTTGGAACTTCTATTTTGCCGAGATTGATGACGCTCAGAGTTCTGTTCCTGTCGGCTGTGCCCGGTGAAGCAAAACCGATTTTTTCGATACCGTCTTCGGCCAGAAAGTAATAGCGCAGAAAGTCGGCGCTGGCGAGACGGCGATCCGGCACGCAGGTGATGTAGCAATGAGATGCAATGCAGCCTTCGTGCTCGTCGCCCGCAACTGCGATTGCTCCTTCCCACGCCTTGATATTACTGAGTACCGAGTCGCCAGTGGCAATCCAGACGGGTTTTTGCCAAGTTGCCTCAGCGCCATCGAAGTCAGGTTTGATGAACAGCCCCTTGCCAAATGAACGCGCTCCGACTTCGCGGTAGTGGGTCGAAATGTCGATATCAACGGAGCGCCGAACCAGCGGCGCAATTTCCGCCGTCGGCCGCAGCGGGGCATTGGCAATCGCATCGCGGAAACGCAAGGCGAGTATATGTTCGGCGTCGCGCTCGACGGCATCCAGATGTGCTTCGAGTTGTCGGGTTTTCTCGGCCGGCGCGTCGAGGCGGGTGACGATGCGCTGCTGATCGGATAGCGGCGGCAGCGCAATTTGCTGACTCAGAAAGCGATCTTCCTTGATGCGAACCCGGTTGGTTGTGCCTTCGCTGGCGGCTTTGCAAAGCTCGACGAACGGGGTCGAGCGAACTAGCCAGCCCATGAATGCCGGATCGCATTGTTCAAGATCGTTGAAGGAGAACGACGGAAAGTCATTGCTGACGATGGCGCCATCCAACCCGGGAGGCACCAACCCAATCGCGCCGTTACGGGCATCAATTTTCGACATGATCAATTGATTCGCACGAACCACGCGCCGAACAGAAACAACATCGCTGCCCAGAACTTTGCCACGGCTGAGTACGCCTTTGCCCCATAGCTTGATGGTGACTTCGTGATATTGCTCAAGCGGGTCAAGCACGGCAGTTTCGTCGGCGCGGGAGATCAATTCTCCTAATGCCACTTTGGGCCACACCTTCATTCCACGCCCTCCGCATTACCTGCACTGCCTAAACGCCGTGCATCAAGCGCCCGCCGCGTCTTGTCCAATTCCTCGGCCAGCAGTTTTTCATCGGGCAGCACCATCTGGTATTCTGCAGCCAATACTTTGTTGGGCAGACCTTCCAGCGCGTAATGGGCTTCGGCAGCGCCTTTCTCGGCGCACAGGATCAGACCGACGGGCGGGTTTTCGCCCGGCTTCATCCAATGCTCGCGGGCGTAGTTCAGGTACAGGTGCATCTGCCCGGCGTCGGCATAGCTGAATTTGCCGACCTTGAGGTCGATGACCACCAGACACTTGAGCTGACGGTGAAAAAAAAGTAAGTCGATGCGGAACCAGTTGTCGTCGATGCGCAGGCGGCGCTGGCGGCCGACGAAAGTAAAGTCGTCGCCCAGCTCCAGCAGAAAGTCGGCCAGATGCTGAGTCAGTGCGTCTTCGAGATCGGATTCGGAGTATTCGTCCTTAAGGTTGAGGAACTCCAGCACGAAGGGGTCTTTGATGGCCTGCTCGGGGGTGAGCTCGTCGCCGGGTTCGCTGGCTTCGCCTTTTTGCAGCATCGCTGCCTTGTTGTGCGACAGCGCGGTGCGCTCGTAGAACTGGCTACCGATCTGCCGATTCAGTTGGGCGACGGTCCAACCGCCGCGCAAAGCTGCGGTTTCGTAGAAGGCACGGGCTTGCGGTTTCTTGACCGACAGCAGCCGCACATAGGCCGACCACGGTAGCGGGAAAGCTTGGCCCAGCGCGGACAGATCCGGAGATTGTCCAGACGCTATCTGGAGATTTCCCGGCACAGCAGATTCTCCAGATGGCGTTTGCGGAATCCGAGGAGCGAAAGATTTTGCAGATGGCGTCTGCAAAATCTGGTCGGCAGGCCACGCAAGGTAAAACGCACGCATCTGGGCCAGATTGCGCCAGCCAAAGCCCCGGCCAAACCGGCCGGACAGGTCTGCAGACAGACGCTCGATCAATGCCTCACCATAGGCTGCTCGTTCCTGTCCAGCTTGTTCAAAAGTCACAATGCGCTGACCGACCGCCCAGTAGGTGGCCGTCATCACCGCATTGACGCTGCGTGCGGCGGCCCGCCGGGCAGCTTCCAGCAGAGCGACGATATCGGCGTGGACGGTTGCGTAATCGGCCTGATTCGGCGTCAGATCTGTCATGCCTGCACCTGATCCCGGCGTAGTTTTTCTTCGGTTTGCGTGGCGCGGAACAGATTGGCAGCCAGTTCGGTGCTGCCCATGTGGGCGAGGATTTTCTGGCTCTTCTTCAAATCTTTGCGGGCGTGAATTTCCTTATTGCACAAGCCGCCGTATAGCCCCTTGTAGCCGTGATCCTGAAAAATGGCGTAATCGAGCGGCGCTTCCACTCCGGCATCTTTCGCAGCAGCCGCCAGATGCTTGTTGTGGGTGGCCAGTTCGTTGCGGATGGCCAAGCGTTTTTCATCTTCGCTGAGCTGGGCAAACTTCGAATCGTCGGCCAATTCCTGCCGCCGCGTTTGCATAGCGAAATAGGTCTGACCGTTGGCGATGACCGGTTTGCCGGGATCGCCATTCTGCACGATCAGGTAGCAGGCGTAGCGGGACAGTTGTACGTCCTGAACCGGGCGTTGTGCGCCGGAGCCGATGGAAACCATTTTGGTGACATCACCGAAATGGTCGGCGACTGGACGATCCGACTGCTCGCAGGCCAACCGCGCCTTGTCCACCACCTGCATGAAGTTGCGCCAGTCCTGGTATTCCAGCAAGGGTGCCAACTCGCGCGCCGACCAAAACTCGTTGCCGTCAGCATCGACCTGACGGATGCTCTCGAAGGTGGCGTGGTGCTGTTGGGCGACTTTTTTGTTCGTCATATCAGCCATTCGGCGTAACCGGTGGGCGTGAGGGAAACGGGTTGATCGGTCATGGAACCTCCTTTACGCCACCGTGACCTGGCCGTTCATCAGCATGGGCAGCAGCCAGTCACGGAATTGGGTGAGGTGTTGGTTTTCTATGCTTCGCGTAAAGATCATCTGGTTAAATCCCGACACTACCTCGTCGTATTTCTTTAGAAGTTCAATCGGCGGATAGGCCAGCGGCAGTGAGTGCAGATCATCCTTGTTGATAGAACCGAATGTTGTTCCCTCGCTGTTGCGTCTATCGAATATTTGCTTGAAATATTGCATGACGTAAAACAGAAAACCGTGAAAGCCATCTTTACTATTCAACGCAGCGACACCCCGCCCAATACAACAGTCAAGGTGTGCAATATTTATGTCTCCGACCGGCGCCCGGACGCTCAGCAGAATGTCACCACGTTTCGCCATGCGGGCCGGCAGGGTTGTGTATTGGCGTACAGTCGGAAACTGCCAGCCGAAATCAGTGGAGCCTTGAAAAAATTCGATCCCGTCTCCTGTGTCGTTCAAGGACTCGCCGGGCGGTGACTGCCCCATCGTGATGTTGGCAATCTGGATTAACTGCCGATCCCTCCACCCCGCCGGAATCTCCCGCTTCAGCGCAGAGTTGTAGTCCATCTTGCCGCCGGAGGATTTGTAGGATTTGCCGTTGGCGTCGGGGAAGTCGAACTGCACGAACCAGTAGTCGTACAGCGTCTTGGCTATCGCCTCCAGCTCGGCGTTGATGCGATTGTTGCAGTCGATCTTGGCGTCGAGGGCGGAGAGGACGGCGGTGATTTTCTGCTGGGTCTTTGGCTCCGGCTTATTCGCATCCAACTGGTGAACAAAGTTTCTGTTTAGCGTAGGGTTCGACGAACCGGAATCAAGCCTTTCTAAACGAAGGGTTTTCAGAAAATAGTAGATGAATTTTGGATCGCTACCTTTGAAATCTTTTACCCATAGCGTCGTATCGTGTGGCCAATAGTTGGTTTCAATATAGAAAGCAGAGCCTAAAGTCCCTTTTCGTCCGATTATGACGCCAGGGCCTTTGGCCATAAACTCGTTGTGGTAACTCGTTACTCCGCTTGATGAAACTACAGGGTAGATACCATCTGTTTGTTCTTTCTTCGTAATATCGAAGCCCCTTTGAAGGGTCAAAAGGTCTCCAATTTTCCCTTTAGGAAAACTACTCATACCGCACCCCGGCCAACTGCTTCCTGATCTCCTGCTCCAGTCCCGCTGACTCCTTGAACAGCTTGTCCAGGTTGTCGGTAAAGCCGTGCATCTTTGCGGCGAATTGAGCAGGTGTCAGGTCGGTGTACTCGATCTTCACCTCGAAATACTGCCCGGCGCTCAAGCTGTAGTTCTTGGCGGCGATGTCGGCATAACTCACCACCACCGAGAAATCCTCCACCGCCTGTTTTCCATTGAAGGTGGCGATGATGCGGTCTTCTTCGGCGTCGGAGAGCAGGGTCTTCTGGTTCTTGCCGTCCTTGACCTTGGTGCCGAGATTGGAGGCGTCGATCAGCACCACGCCTTCCTTGTTGGCGTCGTCGATGAAGAGGATGGAGACGTTGGTGCCGGTGGTGGCGAAGATGTTGCTGGGCATGGAGACCACGCCAGACAGCATCTTGTTGTTTACCAGATGCTCGCGAATTTTTCGGTCGATGCCGCTTTGCGCGGTGATGAAGCCGGTGGGTACCACGACTGCCGCCTTGCCGCCGAGTTTGAGCGAAAAAATAATGTGCTGCAAAAAGAGCTGGTAGATGGCCATCTTATCCACCGCCTGTTTGGGAATGTTCGGCACTCCGGCGAAAAAGCGATCGTGATGTTCCTTGGCATCCAGCTCATTCCTGAAGTCGCTGAAATCCATCTTGAAGGGAGGATTGGAAACGATGTAGTCGAACTTCTTCAGCGCCTTGCCCTCCCGGTGATAGGGATGCAGCAGCGTGTTGCCCTGGATGATGTTGGGGATGGAGTGGACCAGGTTGTTCAAAATCAAATTCAGGCGCAGCAGGCTCGATGACTTCTGCGAGATGTCCTGCGAGTAGATGGCGCAGCGTTGCTCGCCGATGGCGTGGGCGAGGTTCATCAACAGCGTGCCCGAACCCGCCGAGGGGTCGTAGCAGCTTACGTTGCGCACCTTGCCGCGCTTGGCTTCTGGCACCAGGATGGCGGCCATGATTTTGGCGACGGCGTGCGGGGTGTAGTACTCGGCGTATTTGCCGCCGCTGTCTTTGTTGTAGTCCTTGATCAGGTATTCAAACAGCGCGGCGTAGAAGTCGTATTTTTGCGTGAAGATGCGCTCGAAGCTGAACTCCACCAGCTTGTTGATGACAGCACGGCAAAAGGCGTCGCGCTTGGCGGTATCGGTGATGTACTCGCTCACCCGGTCAAACAGGGTGACTTTGGCGCCGCCGTCGGTCTTGACGGCGAAGATGTCGTTGTTGGTGATGGCGATGTCGCGCAGGGTGTCGTCGAACAACTTAGCGAATTCCGGTGCGTTCTGACGACCGAAGAGGTGGGCAATGAAGTGTTCCGGCTTCAGGCGCGCGGTGTCCGGCCCCATCTGCAGTTGCAGCATCTCCAGATCATTGGCGCTAAGGCTGGCGAGTGCCTGCTCCCAGCTTTCAGCCTGGACAAGTTCAGGCCTGATTTTCTTGGCTTCGAAGGCGAACTTGTCGTTGAGAAATTTGTAGAGAAAAACCTGGGTGATGATCTTGAACTCGTTGCCGTCGTTGCCCAGCCCATAGGAAGCGCAAATACCCTTGAGGCTGTCGATGAGTTGGCGGGTGCGTTTTTCAAAATCTTGCGTAATCAAGTGCTGGCTCCTGTGCGGGTACCAGTTCTGGAGCCCGCTATAAATTCATTCATGTATTCCGCCACCACCAGTTGGTTGATGGTGCGGGAGGCGTCCGGGTTAAGTTTGATTTTCTGCCGGGTCTGAAACTCGTCAATCACGAGCGGCATCATCATCCGCTCGAAATAGCTTTCGTTCGTCAGCAGTTGGGTGTTTTGCAGCACTTGGTCGTCGGCTTGTTGCTTGACGCCGTTAAGTGCCGCAAAGAGGCTGCGCTCGGTTTGCGTGAGCGTGCCGCGCTCCCACAAGCGTTTGTGGATGCGGGTGTACTTGGCGTCGCCGTGGTATTTGGCACGGAGCTGGTTGTTCTGGCGGTTGAGCTCTTTCACTTTGTCGTGAATGGCGTTGAGTGCGCCGATGTTGGCGGTCATTTCTTCTTGGCTGACTTCGTTCAGTTTTTTATTTTTGAACAAGCGCCGCAGCTCTTCGCTGAGGGTGACGAACTTGGGGTCTTGCTGGTCGAAGTTGTCAGCGAGCGCTTCACGGGTCTGGCGCAGGGTATTTTTCAGCTTGTCAGCCAGCACCAGCTCTTCTTCCCTGACCTTGGTAAACATGAACAGCACGTCTTCGAGCGCGATGTTGAGCAAATTACTGGTGTCGCTGCTCGACTCGATGCTTTCCTTGAGGTTGAGCAGGTCGAGGTGATTGCAGGTTTCGCGGTAGATCTGATTCAGTTTCTGGAAATCGAGCTGCTGCAAAAGTCCGTATTCGCCCTGTAGGCGGATTAGGTTGTAGAGGCTGCGGGCATCGGCCAGCGCCTTTTTGAGAGCGAGCACGGTGGCGCGATCCTGAATCTGGCTGATTTGCTTTGAAAACTCCTCGGCGTTTTCGACATTGAAGCTGAACAGGATTTCCTTGATCGCTTCAATCTCTTGGGTGATTTCCTCAGCGGATTTGAAGAGATTGGAGTAGTGCTCCAGTTCGTCGCCCAGCTCGGCTTGCAGCTCGTCGAAATACGCCTTGTTGGTGGCGTCGAATTCCTTGCGGATGTCGGCGAAGTCGACAACATAGCCGTAGCGGAAATCCTTGTAGGGGCGGTTGACGCGGGTCAAGGCCTGGAGCAGGTTGTGCTTGCGGATCACCCTCCCGAGGTAGAGCTTTTTTAGCCGTCGCGCGTCAAAGCCGGTGAGCAGCATGTTGTAAACAAACAGCAGGTCGATCTTGCCGGCCTTGAAATCCTCTACCCAATCTTTGCGTTCCTGCTTGCTGCCCACATCGTGCAGGATCAACGCACCGCTTTTGATTTTGTTTTCCAGCATCGTTCTGGCAGCGTAACTATCGGGCTGCCGGGCCGCGATCAACTCTTGTACCGAGTCTTTCAATGCGTAAGAGGGCTGTGCTTGATCCGCATAGATCGTATTGAAAATCTCGAACATCTGCTTGGCCTGATCGGCACTGTCGCAGATCACCATGCCGCCGATGGTGGCGTCGTTCAGCGCGCTGCGGCTTTTCTCAAAGTCGCGCACGATGTAATCGAGCATCGGTTCGACAAAGCGTGGATGCGCATAGAGGAGCTTGCGGTCGATGTCGCCCTGCTGGAGTTCGACAGCGGCGAGCGCCTCTTGCAGCGAGAGCTTGTAATTGGTGGCGATCTCCTCGCGGATCAGGCGCAGGGTGTAGCCGTCGGCGATAGAGGCGTTGTAGTAGTACTTGTGGATGTAGTCGCCAAACAGCGCGCGGGAGTTGTAGTCGTCACCCAGCAAGGGCGTGCCGGTGAGGCCGATCTTGATGGCGTTGCGATCTGACTGGCTGAGGTTGGCCAGAAAACTACCCTGCGGGTTGTAGCTGCGGTGCACCTCATCAAGGAAGTAGACGCGCTGGATGCTGACGTCGTAATCCTCGGTACGCACTACATCCGGGTCATCCTGAAACTTCTGGATATTGACCACTGTGATTTCTGGCTTGCCGCTGTGGTTGTGTAGCACCTGCGTGGTTTTGATATCGCGAGCGAAGGCTTCGCGGCTGTCGATGGTGTGCACAATCAGCCCACGCCCGGCAAACTCACGCTGCGCCTGGGTGAGCAGGTCGATGCGATCAACGATGAAATAAAACTTGGGAATGATGCCGCGTCGCTGGTAGTAGTCCGTGAGGAAACGCGTGTTGTAGTAGGCCAGCGCAGTCTTGCCGCTACCTTGGGTGTGCCAGATGATTCCCTTGCGCACCCCGGCATCGAGCTTGCGTTCTATCGCCTTAGTGGCGAACAGCTGGGGGTAGCGCATGACGTGTTTGTGCAGGCCGTCGGCCTCGTTCACATAGGCCAGTGCGTATTGCAGCAGGAACGACAGTCGCTCGCGGCTGAACAGTGAAGTGCAAATCCGGTTGGTCGGCGTGTCTGGCGATTTGTTGCTGATGAATTCGGGGCTGTGTTTGATGACGTTGAGGTTGTTGTCGCGCAGCACTTCATTTTCAACAGCGTCGTCTTCTTCTGCCGGCAGTTTGGCCAGGCCCAACGCTTCTTCTTCGCGAAAATAATTGAAGATTGGCGCGTCATAGGATGGACTGGCGTAGAACGCGCCTTCGACGGGTTGCGGTGAGCCGTCGTCATATTCCATGTTGTTGGAGAAGACCATCAACTGGGTGATGTTGATGAAGCGACGGAAACGGGGGTTACGGCTGCGCGTGATGATGCGGTTGCGCTCGGCCAGGATGCCTTCGTGGTTGTTGGGCTTTTTGACCTCGATGAATGCCAGCGGCAAGCCGTTGATGAGCAGGGTGATGTCCGGCCGGAATTCGTCGTCGCCATTCTTGCAAGTCAGTTCGGTCACGACATGAAAGCTGTTGTTCTCGAAGTTCTCGAAGTCAATCAACCGGATGCCAGAGCGTTCGGTGAGCTTTTCGTAGAAGGCCTTGCCAAGATCTTCGTTATCCAGCATGAGTTTGACGTCGGCCAGCAGGCGATCGATGTCACCATCGTCGATGCTTGGGTTGATGCGGGCGATGGCTTCGCTGAAAAGCGCGGGGAAGATATTGGTTTCTTCGTCCCAAACGGCCTCTTTCAGGGAAAGATAGCGATAGCCAAGCCGCACCAGATGCAGGATGCACGGAATCTTGACCCGTGAGTCTTCGCTGAAAACCATGAGGTTTGCTCTTCCTTGTTACTCTTGCCGCACTGGATTATTCGTATCTTCATCCGCGCCGCCCACGCGTACCCACTCATCGACCTCGGACAGCTGGAATTTCCACAGCCGCTCGATCTTGTGCGCAGGCAGGCCTTTTCGCTCCCGCCAGCGGTAGACGGTGTCTTTCACCACGCCCAGGTGTTGAGCAACTTCGCTTGCGGTGACCCACGGTTCGGCATTCATGGCATTGGCGCTAAGGCGTTGACCTTCATAGTCGTCTTAAATCGATTGAAGTCTAACGACTAAGGTTAGATCGCGCGAGCGAAGCGAGCCGCGATCTGAACCGTTTGTTGGACAAGCCCGGTCCCGGAGTAAAGGCCGCGCCTCATAGAAAATATGTTTTTTGAATTGATCCCGGTTTGACGTTTTGCCGGG
>JANXRV010000107.1:0-57254 GCA_025356665.1 Pseudomonadota bacterium | reverse complement strand
GGGTTGTGGGTACGCCGTGTACGCCGGCCAGATGCCTTCTTTTTGACCATAAAATACTCCTTCTCGCCAGACCGTATTCGGCCCAACATAATGCCCGGAGTTTCCACTTATAGCTCTGTTCAAAAAAGCGGGGCCACTTCTCATGATGATGTGTCTTCAAGTTGTTTGGAGCAGAATTGGCGCAACACCAGCGGCACGGTTGCCGGCATGCAATGCCAAGCCTTTGATATTGGTGGCTCCCCGACCCGGACTCGAACCCGGGACCCGCGCATTGACAGAACGGGTCGGTGCTGTCCTTCAGGTGCGCAGCGCCGCGCGCAGCCGCCGCACCAGGTCGGCCGGCTCCATGGCGACATCCAGTTCGATGGCGTCAGCCGGTGTTTCAAGAATGGCGAACTGCGAGTCGAGCAGCGTCGGGTTCATGTAGTGGCCCTGGCGCGCCAGCAGGCGGCTGCGGATGAGCGCCTTGTCGCCGGCAAGAAAGGCAAAACGCAGGCTGGGGCATCGTGCCGATAAGCGGTCGCGGTGGGCTCGCTTGAGTGCGGAGCAGGCGAGCACCACGCTCTTGCCCTTTGTTTCGTGCTCGGCGAGCAGCGTGCCTAGCCACTCCAGCCACGGCCCGCGGTCTTGGTCGTTGAGCGCCTCGCCGCGGCGCATTTTCTCGACATTCTGCGGCGGATGAAAATCATCGGCGTCGAAAAAATTCCAGCCGCAGGCGCCCGCGAGCATCGCGCCCACCGTGGTCTTGCCGCAGCCTGTCACGCCCATTACGACAACAATCATCTCGACTCCCGCATCCGTCCTCCGCCCGTATTAAAACAGAAGCCTCGGCAGGATGGGGCTATGCGGTCACCGAAGCGGCGGGCAGTGCGTCGCGAATGCGCTCCGAGGCGGCGAGTGCTTCTTCAATGCTCGCGGCAAGGCAGGTGTAGTGGCCCATTTTGCGGCCTTGCCTCGCCTCGGGCTTGCCATAGAGGTGCAGCTTGGCGCTGGGCGCGGCCAGCAGAACCTGCCATTGCGGCGTGCCCCCGGCCCACAGCTCGCCGAGCAGGTTTTGCATCACCGCCGGGGAGTGGATTGTGGTGTCGCCCAGCGGCAGGCCGGCGAGCACGCGCACCTGTTGCTCGAATTGCGAGGTGTGGGACGCATCTAGCGTGCTGTGGCCGCTGTTGTGCGGGCGCGGCGCGAACTCGTTGACCAGCAGCGCGCCCTGTTCGTCGACAAAAAACTCCACGCACAGCACGCCGCGGTAATCGAGGGCGCGCGCGATTTTCAGCGCAGCATCGCCCGCTTGAGTTGCCAGCGCCGGTGCGATGCGCGCCGGGACAATGGACTGGTCGAGGATGCCGTCCTTGTGATGGTTCTCGGCCACCGGCCACAGCGTGGTGCGACCCTCGGCGTCGCGCGCCAGCACCACCGATACTTCCATGCGCAGTTCGATGCGGCGCTCGAGCACGCAGGCTGCGCCGCCCATGGCGACAAAGGCGGCGCGTGCCTGTTCGGCCGTGGCGACGCGCGCCTGGCCTTTGCCGTCGTAACCGAAGCGGCTCTGTTTTAGCACGCCGGGCAGCAGGCCGGCGACCTGCGCTTGTTGCAGGTCGGCTTCCGAGTGCACCGCGATGTAGGGCGCTGGCGCGAGGCCCAGGCTGGAAATGAATTGTTTTTCGCGGATGCGATCCTGCGCAATGGCGACGCAGTGCGCCGAGGGGCTCACCACCACGTCGCGCGCCAGGCGCTCCAGCGCGGCAGTGGGCGCATTCTCCGTCTCCACCGTAATCGCGGCGCATACGCGCGCCATTTCATCGAGCGCCGCCGGGTCATCGAGGGGGGCGCACAGGTGGCGGTCTGCGGCTGCGCCGGCGCCGCCCTCCGGATCCGGATCCAGCACCATCACGCGATAGCCCAGTTCGTGCGCGGCCATGGCGAACATGCGCCCGAGCTGGCCGCCGCCCAGCACCCCCAGCCATGCGCCCGGCGCGATCATGGCAGCGCGGGCAGCGTCATCGCCGCCGCATTGGCGCTTTGCTCGGCGCGCAGCGACGCCAGCCGGCCGGCGAGGGCGGTATCGTTCAGCGCGAGCATCGCCGCGGCAAACAGGCCGGCATTGGCGGCGCCCGCCTCGCCGATGGCGAAGGTCGCGGTCGGGATGCCGCGCGGCATCTGCACGATGGACAGCAGCGAGTCCATGCCCTTGAGGTGGCGCGAGGGCACGGGCACGCCCAGCACCGGCAGTTGCGTGATCGCGGCCAGCATGCCCGGCAGGTGGGCCGCGCCGCCGGCGCCGGCAATGATGCAGTGCAGGCCGCGCCCGGCGGCCTGCTTGGCGTAATCGAACATCAGTTCGGGCGTGCGGTGCGCCGACACGACGCGCGCTTCGTAGGCAATGCCCAGTTTTTGCAGCGATAGGGCGGCGTGCTGCATCACCTCCCAGTCGCTGGAACTGCCCATGACGACGCCGACTTTGACCAGTGTGGAACTCATGCGGCCAGCCTTTCTGCGATGGCATGATAAAGCGGGATGCCTATCACCACGTTAAAGGGGAAAGTGATGCCCAGCGACAGCGTCAGGTAGAACGATGGATTGGCTTCGGGAATGGCCATGCGCATCGCCGGTGGCACCGCTATGTAGGACGCGCTGGCGCCCAGCACTGCGACCAGCGTGGTGCCGCCGGCGCCAAAGCCCAGCCAGAAGTGCGCGACGGCGAGGCCGCAGGCGGCGCCGATCAGCGGCATCAGGATGCCGAATGCGGCGAGAAACCAGCCCATGCTCCTGAATTCGCCTAGCCGTTGCGCGGCGACCATGCCCAATTCGAGCAGGTACAGGCACAGCGCGCCAAGAAATATCGTTTCGTAGAAGGGCATTATGGCGGCCAGGGCCTTGGGCGCCGCGAGCGCGCCGATGAGCATGCTGCCGAGGAGCAGCACGATGCTGCCGTGGCGCGCCGCGCCACCGAGCATGTTGAGCAGGCCTGCGCCGTTTTCCGATCCGCCTGCCTTATCGTGCCTTGCCGTCTGTGCCAGCACCAGGCCGATGATGATGGCCGGTGTTTCCATGATGGCCAGCATGATCACCGGATAGCCCTCATACGGCACATCGCGTGCAAGCAGGTAGGCCGATGCGGCGAGAAAGGTTCCGGCGCTGACCGAGCCGTAATGCGCGGCGATCGCCGCGGCGTCCAGTTTTCCCATACGGCCGAGTTTGACCAGTATCGCGTAGGCGACCAGAGGCAGCGCCACGCCGAGGGCCAGCGCCGCGAGCACCGCCTGCATGGCGGTACCGAGGCTGGCGTGCGCCAGTTCGGCGCCACCGTGCAGGCCGATGCCCACCAGCAGGTAAATGGAAAGGGCCTTGACCAGTTCGGGCGGGAACTTCAGGTCGGAGCGCAGCACCTGCGCCCCTGCGCCGAGGGCGAAGAACATCACGGCGGGTGTGAGCAGGCTGGCAAATGCGGACATGGCGGCGGGCCGGGAACGGGTAGCCGCACATGTTAGGGAATATTAACAATAGAGTAAAACGATAAATTAAGACAACAACGATAGGTTTTTATAGATGGATAAAACGCCCATCCGCGGACGGCCGGCAAGCCTGCGCCCCACGCTGGCACGGTGCAGCGCGCGTAGCGAGCGGTTTTTCCGCGCGGCGGCGATGAAATTTCATGCTGGTGCGACAGGAAGCCGCATCGGGGCCGGTGGCGGCCGATATAATACGCATATCGTTCACGCAGGAGTCCGAAATTGAAACGCGATTTGATGGCATCTCCTGTCATTGATGCCCTGACCGAGGCTGTGCCGGGTAACATCCCGCCCGACCAGGTTGCGCCGGACGCGCTGCTTGGCATTCGCCGGCTGCAGACCAATCCAAAGCGCTGGGAAGAACGGAATTGGACGCGTTTCCTTGCGGCCTTGCACGATGCCGGGGTGGAGTGCCTGGAGCAGGCGCCCGTTGGCGGCACCTTTTGTTCGGATGCGGGCGGCATGGCTTACGGCATGCCCCATGGTGTGGTGATCGCGCGCAGCGCACAGCAGATTGCCGCGCTACTCAAGGCGGCGCAATCGCACGCCGTTCCTGTCACGGTGCGCGGCGGCGGTCTCACGACCGAGGGCGAGTCGGTGGCCTTTGGCGGCGTGCTGCTCGACATGACCGGCATGAGCAAAGTGATCGCGGTCGACAAGGCGGCGCTGACGGTGCGCACCCAGGCCGGTATTTTCTGGCACAGCCTGGCCGAGTCCTTGCGCCGTCATGGCATGGACTATCTCTCGGCGCCGCTCAACCTGACCTCGTCGGTGGGTGGCTCCATCAATGTCGGTGGCATCGATGTCAATTCGGCGCGCCTGGGTTGCAGCGCGGATCAGGCGCTCGCCTTGCAGGTGGTGACCCCGACCGGCGACATTGTTGAATGCTCGGATAGCGAGAACATTGCGCTCTTTCGGCGCGTGATACTCGGTTACGGCCAGTTCGGCGTCATTTGCGAAGCCACGCTGCGCATCCGGCCCTACACGCCGCTCAGGATGCATTACTTTTATTACACGTCGCTGCGCACCGCGATTGAGGATTTGCAGCTGCTCGATCGCAATGACGCGTCCGATTACTCGGGCATTCTTACCATGATGGACACGGTGGTCAACCTGCTCGTCGCCTTTGATTCGGACGAGCGCGAGGCGGCCTTCATGGCCGACTGGAAGGGACGGCTGCGCGGCTACGGCGAGGCGGCCTTTACGCCGCGCATGATCGCCTACTACGCATTGCGGCCATGGCGGCTGCGCGAGGCGCTGTGGCTGAAAAAGCGCAAAAGCCAGTTGTTTCCCGAATTTCGCCGGCCCGAGCATGTGCGTGAGGGCAGGATGTCCGACCGCACCGTGGTGTTCTCGCGTGCGGTTTGGAAATACTGGGGTGGTCGCCAGGTGGTGATTCCTGATCTGGCCACCTCGGAGAAAAAATTCATCGAGGCGGTGGAGCGCGGCAACGCCGTGTGCCGCAAATATTTCCGCCATTACACGCTGTACTGCGTCGGTATCAAACTGCGCGAGGATCACAGGCCGCATTACGAAATGAGCTGCATCCCGCCCGATGCCCAAGGCCGCGCCTATGGCTGCGAATTTGAACCTGTGATTGGTGACGAGATCATCAGCCGCGACACGCTGCAATCGTTCAAAAACGAGATCTATGACATTGGTGTCGACATCGGCGCCAGTTATTACCGTTTCGGCGGCATGATGAAGGGTTATATCCGGCGGGTGTTCGGTGACGCGGTGGTGGACCGGCACCTGGCGATGAAGCGTGCGGCCGACCCGGCGATGATACTTAACCGCAATGTGATTTTCTGATGATGCCTGCGCGATCGGTTACATCGGTTACATCGATTACAACGGATACAACGGCGACAATGTTGAGTGGGGGCCGAACAAAAGGTTTTGAGGCCTGCACCGGCTGCAGTTTGTGCCTGCTCGCCTGCCCGGTGTGGCGCTCGACGCACGACATACGCCTGACGCCCCACGGTCGCGCCAAGGCGATGCAGCACGGCGCAGGCGCCGGTGATCTCGCCGCATCCATTGATTCGTGCACCTTGTGCGGCGCCTGCGAGCCGGCCTGCCCGGAGGATATCGCGCTGGTTGACTTGATTGTCGCGTTGCGCGCGCCATCGCAGCCTGCGGGTATGGCGGGGCAGGCGGTGATGCCGCTGGGCGCGCGCCTGGGCGAAGCGGTGTTGCTGGCTGACGCGGCGCTGGCGGCCAACGCCGGGGTGCTGGCACAAACCGCGGCGCTGCTGGGCGGCATGGCTGTGGCGACCGACAACGGGGCAGATATCGCGCTCGCGCTCGAGTCGGGCGCGGCCATAGCGCCCTCGCGTCTGGAGGCATTTTTGTCGCCGCTGCGCGGCGCGCACGCCCTGGTCGTTGCCGACGGCCTGCTGCTGCGCGCGTTGCGCGGTTGGCTGCCGTCCTCTTCCTCGTCCTCGTACTCGTACCTGAACTTAAGGGCGCAAAGTCTGGGGGAGGCCGCGAGCCGCACTGTCGCCGTGCGCGCCGCGCTGGGGCGCGGGGATTTTTATGTCATCGAGCCGCGTGCTTATCACGCCGACCGCGAGCGCCTGGTCGGCCATTACGACGAGCTGCGCCACGCCACGGGCTGCGGCATCAACCTAGACATGCAACGGCTGGCCGTTCCGACCACCGCCAACAGCCTGCCGCAGCGCGCCGGATGCAACCGCGTCGATGTCTCGGCGCAGGCGCGCTGGATAATCGAAGGGAACGCATTTTCCCGTATCGTTGTCGAAGACCTTAATGATGTTGCGGCATTCCGAACCATTACCGACAAACCGGTGCTGCACGTCGCGCAGCTCGCGGCCTGAGCGGGCAAGGAAACCCATGCGAACCACAGATGTCATCATCGTCGGGGCGAGCCTCGCGGCTGCGGCCGCGGCCAAGCGCCTCGTTGACGCCGGCCTTGAGACGCTCATACTCGAGCGCCAGGTGTTGCCGCGTCACAAAATATGCAGCGGCATTCTGTCGCCGCGAGGACACCGCTTTCTCATAGAAAATTTCGGCCCGCTGCCGCGTGAAGTGCTGCACGAACCGACCTGGTGTCGTGGCGTGACGTTTCACTTTCCGAGCATGGTTTCTCTGAGCATGGATTTTTTCGGCGGCACCACGCCGCACCTGCACCGCAAGTATTCCGACCATTGGGCGATCAAACGCAGCGGCGCGGAGGTGCACGACAAGACCTCGTTTGTCGGGCTGGAGCAGCATGAGGGTCATGTCATCGTCACGGCGCGCAAGGACGGCGAGGATGTGGTCTACCGCGCGCGCCACATCATTGGCGCAGACGGCCCCAGTTCGCCGGTCATACGCGCGCTGTATCCGGACTACCCGAAGCAGATCCCGTGGTTTTTTGTCGGCCAGAAGTTCCACAACATCATCGAGTGCCCGCTCGATCACGAGTATTTCCACTTCTGGTTCAATCCTGATCTCGGGCATTACACCTGGAGTCACGCGCGCGACGGCCAGCAGATTGTCGGCGTCGGCTTCAAGGCCGGCGATAATTTTGACGCGAAACACAAAAACGTCGTGCGCTACTTCGAGGAAAAGCACGGCGTCAAACTCGACCCCCACTCCTCGCATGAGGGCTGCGCCGAGAACTTCGGGCCTTCGCTTATCAACCGCTACGTTTTCGGCAAAGGTAATGTGCTGGTCACCGGCCAGGCGGCGGGTTTTTTGAACATGATCGGTGAGGGCATGAGTTGCGCCCTGCATTCGGGGGCGATAGCCGGGGAGGCCATTGTCGAGGCGCGCCTGCGTAACCGGCCGGTGCAGGAGATGTACCGGAAAATGATCGCATCAGAGGTCAGGCGCACCACCGACCAGTGGAATCCGCTGAAAATTGCGTTTGACCGGCCGCACGAGGCCGACTTTCCGGCGGCGCTGATGAAGCTGTCCTGGCGCGAGCGCGGCCTGGTGATGCGCGACATGTGGCGTTTCATCGTGCTGTACAAGGAATTCAAGTGGGGCCGGCAAATTTTTCAGTCTGCCATGAGCCGCATCGGGGCCGCCGGTTACCCGACGGGACGCTGGGGCTGAGCCTGCCGGTATCGCGCAGTGCCTGCGCCCGGGAACAGGCGTGGCCGCACGCTCACCGGACTGCTTGCGAATAAGCCAGATCCGGGCGCGTTGAGGCTGGGTTGCGCCTGGGGTTGCGTCTGCGGTATCGCGCGCAGATGCCCTATTGGCGCGGCTTTCGGGGTGGTGTGCTGGTTTGCGTTATGCCCTTTCAGGTAATTGCGGGTGGACGCGGAATCGCCCATACTGCGGCGACAAATAACTCAAAAGGGGATGGACTGTGGCGACTGTCGAGCTGACCAAGGAAAACTTCGAGCAAGTTGTCGCCGGGAACGACATGGTGGTGGTCGATTTTTGGGCACCCTGGTGCGGTCCGTGCCGGGCCTTCGCGCCGACTTACGAGGCTGAGTCCGAGAAGCACGCCGATGTGGTGTTCGCCAAGCTCAACACCGAAGACGAGCAGGAGGTCGCCGCCGCCTTCAACATCCGCTCCATTCCGACCTTGATGATCTTCCGGGAAAAGGTGGTGTTGTTTTCTGAGGCCGGCGCATTGCCGGCATCGGCGCTCGAGCAGGTGCTGGCGCAGGCCAAGACCATAGACATGGCCAAGGTTCATCTGGAAATTGCACAGCAGGGCCCGCAGGCCGCGAACTAACACAACCTCCCGTCGTCGCATGCCAAACTCGCCGGTGACCGACTCGCAGCAGCAGGCCAGTACGTTGAAGCGCAGCGAGGACCTGCTGACAGCTTCTGGCGCCGCGCCCTCTGCTATCGCCGAACGCATAGACGCTGAACGCGTCCGTATTCTTTATTCGGTGGCGCCGTTCAATATTCTCATTCATGTACTCGCCTCCTCGCTGCTCGCCTATGCGATACGCGGGACGGTGGACGGGTCGCTTCTCGCCGGCTGGTACGCGGTGATGCTGCTGGTGTGTGCCTGCTGCTGGGCGCTACAACATGGCTACCGCGACACGGCCAAGCTTGCGGGTCAGGCGCGGGTCTGGGAGGTCCGTTTCGCCGCCGCGGCTTTTGTCACTGCGCTGGTCTGGTCGGCGCTGCTAGTGTTTCTTTTTCCCGCGCACAGCGTGCCGCACCAGATATTGATTATTTTTGTCATATCGAGCCTTGTTTTCGGCAGCGCCGGCGCGGTGCAGGCGAGCATGATCACTTTCGTCGCCTTTGTGGCGACAACGCTGTTGGCCTTGTTTTTGCGCCTTATGCTGAACGGACAGGCGCTCGATATGTATGCCGGGCTCCTGCTTGCTGCGAGTTTTCCAGTCTGGGCCGGCATTTTTTTTCGCTTGCACAAAACGATGCAGCAGTCACTGCTGGTCCGCTTCGAAAAAGAGTCTCTTGTAGAAGAGTTGCGGCGTGTCGAGTCGCAGATGAAGCAGGCCCTGCGCGAAGAGGCTGTCATCCTGGACACCGCGCTTGTTGGCATCGTATTCATCCAGGAGCGGCGCATTTTGCGCTGCAACCGGGGCATGGAGGCGTTGTTCGGATTTGGTCCCGGCGAGCTCGCCGCGTGCTCGACGCGGGTGCTGTATGGTTCCGACCCGGTCTGGCATGAGGCGGTCAGGCGCATCGAGGCCAACCTGCTCAGGGACGGGCTGCATGATGAAGAGATGGAGTTTTCCCGCCGTGACGGTGCCCCGATCTGGTGCCGCTACGCCGGCCGTGTCCTGGAGCCAGGCGATATGTCGCGCGGTGCGGTGTGGATTTTTTCTGATGTGACCAAGCGGCGGCAGGCGGAACAGGGGCTGTCGCGCGCCAACGCCATTCTCATTGACGCGATCGAGGGCATTCCCGATGCGTTCGCAATTTTCGACCGAGAGGACCGGCTGGTGCAGTGCAATCTGCGCTATCTGGACGGCGTCGGGATGGGTGTCAGCCGTGCTGAGGCGAGGGGCATGTCTTTTGAGCAGTTGGTGCGTAACGCCATTTCGCGCGGTGAACCGATCCCGGCCGAGTATGGTGGCAATGTCGAGGCCTGGGTGGTCGAGCGTGTTCGCCGCCATCGCCAGCCTGACGGGGATTTTGTACAGGCGTTTGTTGACGGGCGATGGATACATGCGCGCGACCGGCGTACCGCCGAGGGTGGGATAGTGTCGGTGCGCACCGACATCACCGAGTCGCGGCGCAACCAGGCGCGCGCGGAATTTCTGGCCAACCACGACCCGCTTACCGAGTTGCCCAACCGCCGCCTGCTGGAGGACCGCCTGCGACAGGCGCTGATCCAGGCAAGGCGTAACCAGAACATGGTGGCCTTGATGATGGTTGATCTTGACCGCTTCAAGACCATCAATGACAGCTTCGGCCACCGCTTTGGCGACGCGGTGCTGCTCGAGGTGGCGCGCCGGCTGTGCGCCTGTGTGCGCGAAGTCGACACCGTGTCACGCATGGGCGGGGACGAATTTGTCATCTTGCTATCCGAATTGCGCCAGGCGCAGGATGCCGCGCTGGTGGCGCAGAAAATACTGGATGCCATGTCCAGGCCTGTCGAAGTGGAGGGCGAAGTGCTGCGCATAGCCTGCAGCATTGGCATTGCCGAACAGCATGCCAACGGCGATGACCCCCAGGCGCTGCTCAAAGCCGCCGACATCGCGATGTACGCTGCCAAGGAGAGCGGGCGCAATACTTATAAATTTGCGGCTGCGACGGCCGCAGCCGTTCCAGGTGGCCGGGTTGAACGACATTGAAGGTGTCCGGCCCATGAGTTGTTTTCACAGTTTTGGCCCCCGTCGCTGCCCGAGCAAGCTGCTTGCGTGGTGCTGCCTGCTGTGCGCCGTGCTGCCGGCGGCGGCGGGCGCGGCGCCGTTTGTTCCGGCCGATGACACGCAGGTGCTCGAGCGTCTGCCCGTTCGCGCCGGCGATCCGGTGGCGCGTGAGTTGCGCGCCTTGCGCGCGGTGCTTGCGGGTGACCCGAACAGCCAGTCCGCGGCGCTTGATCTGGCGTGGCGCTATTTCGAACTGGCCATGTCCGAGGGCGACCCGCGCTATATCGGCTACGCCGAGGCGGCGCTGCGGCCCTGGTGGACGCTCCCTGCGCCGCCCGCGCCGGTGTTGACGCTGCGCGGCGTGCTGCGCCAGTACAAGCACGAGTTCGCGCCGGCGCTGGCCGATCTGGGCGCTGCCACTGCCATCGACCCGTCCGATGTGAACGCCTGGTCCTGGCGCGCGGCCATTCACCTGGTGCAGGCCGATTACGCCGCTTCACGCACCGATTGCGAGGGTCTGCGCCCGCACGCGTCCGCGCTGCGTCTTGCCGGATGCTTCGCTTCGGTGGATGGCGCGGGCGGCCGCGCACGCGAGGCCTATCGCATGCTGTCGGCGGCGCTGGCGGCCGAAAAAGAGGCTTCGCCCGCGACGCGCTTGTGGATGCACACCCGGCTGGCGGAATTTTCGCTGCGCCTGGGCGAGCGCGCCCAGGCCGAGCGCCATTTCAAGCTGGCGCTGGCGCAGGGCGTGACCGACCAGTTCATCCTGGCCGAGTACGCCGACTTCCTCCTCGATGCCGGGCGCAACGCCGAGGTGCTGGCCATGCTCAAGGACTGGGCCCGCTCGGATGTGCTGCTGCTGCGCCTCGCGCTTGCCGCCAAGGCGGCCGGCGCGGCGGAACTGGCCGGCCATGCCGAAGCGATGCAGGCGCGCTTTGAGGCGGCCGCCATGCGCGCTGACAAGCTGCACTTGCAGGAGGAAGCGCGCTTTTTGCTTTATGTGCGGGGCAAGCCGCGCGAGGCGCTGGCCGTCGCCAGGGAGAACTGGCAGGCGGAGCAGCGCGAACCGCGGGATGCGCGCATCCTGCTCGAGGCGGCGCTGGCTGCCGGCGATTGGGCCGCCGCTGCGCCGGCGCTGCGATGGCTGGACAACAGCGGGCACGAGGACGCGTTGCTGCGCGACCTGGCGGCGCGCCAGGGCAAGCTCAAATGATGCGCGCGGCTAGCCCGCCCGCAGCTTGGTTGACCCGTTGGATGCGGCTGGCCTGGCTGGGCTGCCTGCTTGCCGTGCCTTGCGCGGCGCTGGCACACAAGGCAAGCGACAGCTATCTCGCGCTTAAAGTCGAGGGCGCGAAAATCCAAGGCCAATGGGATATTGCCTTGCGTGACCTTGATTTTGCCATCGGCCTGGATACCAACGGCGATGGCGAAATCACCTGGGGCGAGTTGCGCGCGCGCCATGCCGCTATCGACGCGTATGCGCTGGCGCGCCTGAGCCTGAACGCTGGAACCGCACCCTGTCCCTTGCGCGTGACAGAGCACCTGGTCGACAAGCATACCGACGGTGCGTACACGGTGTTGCGTCTTGCGGCCGATTGCCCGCGCGCGATCAGCACGCTGGATGTGCGCTACACGCTGCTGTTCGATCTCGACCCGCAGCACAAGGGCCTGTTGCGCTTTGAATATCCGGGCGAGGGCGGCACGGCCGCGGTGAAGACGGCGATTTTTTCGCCCGACAAGCCGCAGCAGGCGCTAGTCGCGGCCGAGGCCTCGGCCACGGCCACGGCCACGGCCACGGCCTTTGGCCAGTTCATTGATTACGCACGCGCCGGCGTCTGGCACATCTGGATCGGCTTTGACCACATCCTGTTCCTGCTGTCGCTGCTGCTGCCGGCGGTGTTGTACCTTTTGCGCGACCGCTGGCAGGCGGTGGAGCGCTTCAACCCGGCCTTCTGGGATGTGTTTCGTATCGTCACCTCATTCACGGTGGCGCATTCGATCACGCTATCACTGGCCACGCTGGGCCTGATCGCGTTGCCCTCGCGCGTGGTCGAGTCGGCTATCGCCGCGTCGGTAGTGCTGGCCGCGCTGAACAACCTGTTCCCGCTGTTCCAGGGCCGGCGCTGGATGGTGGCCTTTTGCTTCGGCCTGATCCACGGCTTTGGTTTTGCCAGTGTGCTCGCCGACCTGGGCTTGCCGCGCGGCGCGCTGGCGCTGGCGCTGGTGGGCTTTAACCTGGGCGTTGAGGCGGGGCAGTTGACTATCGTCGCGGTCTTCTTGCCGACGGCCTACCTGTTGCGCCACGGCTGGTTCTACCGCCGCCTGGTGTTCATCGGCGGCTCATGGCTGATCGCGCTGGTGGCGTTGATCTGGTTTGTCGAGCGGGCTTTTGACCTCAAGCTCATTACGGCCTGAACCGGCGGCCTGATCTGGTCTCTGGTATCCGGCCTTTGCTTTTGGTGGACTACGCCGGCTCGAGCAGCGTGGTGCGCACCGCTTCATCATCGAGCACTTGCAAGGTACCCGGGGTCAGCGTGCTTGTGGACATAAGATTGATTTAATTAAGAAAAATAAAAATTCATCTTATTCATTTAATTTTAATGAAATGATTAAAATTCTTCGCTTTTATCGCGCCCTGCGCAAGCTTATATTCTGCTCCACCGTATTCAATAAAACAGGACAAGGACGCTGACATGATGCAAATTCGCAAGGGCAATGAGCGCGGTTTCGCCGACCATGGCTGGCTGCGCTCCTTTCATAGCTTTTCGTTCGCCGATTACCACGACCCGGCCAACATGGGCTTTGGCGCGCTGCGCGTGATCAATGAAGACCGCGTCACGCCGGGCATGGGTTTCGGTACCCACGGCCACAGCGACATGGAAATCATCAGCTATGTGCTTGAGGGCGCGGTCGAGCACAAGGACTCCATGGGCAACGGCTCGGTCATCCGGCCGGGCGATGTGCAGCGCATGAGCGCGGGCACCGGCGTGCGCCATTCGGAATTCAACCCGTCCAAGACCGATGGCGTGCACTTTTTGCAGATCTGGATAGAGCCGGGCGTGAAGGGCATTGCGCCAAGCTACGAGGAAAAGCATTTCGACGCCGCGTCCAAGCGCGGCAAGCTGCGCCTCGTTGCTGCATCGGATGCGCGCGATGGCTCTGTAAAAATCCATCAGGACGCGAGCCTTTACGCCGCCCTCGTTGATGGCACCGAGAAAGTCACGCACACGCTGGCCGCCGGGCGCCGCGCCTATGTGCATGTCGCGCGCGGCAGCGTGAGTGTCAACGGTCAGACCCTGGCCGCAGGCGATGCGCTCAAGGTGAGCGGGTTGTCCGAGATCACGCTTGATCAAGGTGACAAGGCCGAGGTGTTGTTGTTCGATCTGGCCTGAACCCCGGAACGTTTTTTCTTACCGAAGAAACGCGGCATGCGTCCACCGGTGCACAAGTGCGCTTGCGCCGCTCGCGCACCCGGGCTTCATCATCGCGCCCACAGGCTATGCCGACGGTTCGCTGTTCGTGGCGCACAAGGGCTTGCTGATCGCATCGCCCGAGAACAAGGCCTCGCTATCTTCAATGTTGAAGAACACCCTCGACTGGGTATCGCGCCCCGACGGCGGCCAGAACGGCCTCGCGCCCTACCAGAACAAGGTCGCGGGCCTGTTGTCCGCCTCACCCGGCGCGCTGGGCGGCCTGCGCGGCTTGGTGCACCTCAGAGCCATTTTGCAAACGCTCAACGTGCAAGTCATCTCCGAGCAGTTCGCACTCGGCCGCGCGCACGAGGCCTTTGATGAAGCGGGCAAGCTCAAGGACGCCAAGCAGCAGGCCATGCTGGCGGGCACGATGCAGCGGCTGGTGGATGTGACGGCGCAGCTGGCGAGATAGGGGTATTGGCTGGAAAGCCGCGCCAGACGGGCGTTTCTGGCAGGTATTGCCTGCGCCGCTCGAGTTTCCGGTATTCTCATCGCGTCCCGCCGCGCCATTCGGAGTCCGTAATGCATATGCTCGAACAGACAGCCATATTTCTCCTTACCGCCGTGCTGCTGGTGCCGCTGTTCAAGCGCCTGAAGCTGGGTGCGGTGCTGGGTTATCTCGCCGCCGGCATGCTGATTGGGCCATTCGGCCTGAAGCTGATCGGCGAGGTCGAGACGACGCTTGAGTTTGCCGAGTTTGGCGTGGTGTTGTTGTTGTTCCTCGTAGGGCTTGAACTGCAGCCCAGCCGGCTGTGGGTGTTGCGCCGGCCGGTGTTTGGGCTGGGTGGGGCGCAAGTGCTGGTGTGCGGTGCGGCGCTTGGTGGGGTGGCGATGTTGTTCGGGTTGGAATGGCGCGCGGCCTTTGTCGCGGGTATCGGCCTTGCGTTGTCCTCGACGGCGCTTGTGCTCTCTTCGCTGGCCGAGCGCCAGCAGCTTACCGACCGGCACGGTCGCGAGGCCTTCGCCGTGCTCTTGTTCCAGGACCTTGCGGTGATTCCGCTGCTGGCGCTGTTGCCGCTGCTCGGATCGGCCGCGGCCGAGTCCTCGCCCGACTGGATGGCGGCGCTGAAGGGCCTGGCGGTGATTGTCGCGGTGATTGCGGCAAGCCGACTCATCGTTCGCCCTGTGCTCAAGGCCGTGGCGAACTACGGCGGGCGCGAGGTGTTCACCGCGGCGGCGCTGCTGCTGGTGGTGGGCGCGGCGCTGGTGATGGAAAAAATCGGCTTGTCGATGTCGCTGGGGGCCTTTCTTGCCGGCGTGCTGCTGGCCGATTCGGAATTCAGGCACGAGCTCGAGGCCGACATCGAGCCGTTCAAGGGCTTGCTGCTCGGGCTGTTTTTTATTGCCGTGGGCATGAGCGCCAATCTCGCGCTGTTGTGGCAGCAGCCGCTGGTGGTGATAGGCCTCGCACTGGCCCTGATGGCGATCAAGTTTGTGCTGATGTACGGCATTGGCCGGGCGACCGGTGCGTCCGACGATACCGCGCAGCGCCTGTCCGTGGCGCTGGCGCAGGGCGGTGAGTTTGCCTTTGTGTTGTTTGCGGCGGCGCAGGGTTTCGGGATTTTCAGCGCGGCGACGGCGCAGCTGCTGGTGATTGTCGTGACCCTGTCCATGCTGCTCGCGCCGCCCTTGTTTGCGCTGCACGACCGTTGGATGGCAAAGCGCGATGCCGAGTCGCAGCCGGAGTTCGACACCATAGACGGACCGGGCAACCCGGTGATCATTGCCGGTTACGGCCGCATCGGACAGATCATTTCGCGCGTGCTGCGTATGAGCGGCCTGCCTTTTACCGCGCTTGAGGTGAATTACCAGCAGGTCGATTTTGTGCGCCGCTTTGGCAGCAAGGTCTATTACGGCGATGCGTCGCGCCTGGAGTTGCTGCACGCGGCCAAGGCCGGCGAGGCGAAGCTGTTCGTGCTTGCCATTGATGATGTCGAGGCCTCGGTCAAGACGGCCGCGGTGGTGCGCCGGCATTTTCCCGACCTGCCGATACTGGCGCGGGCGCGCAATCGCGTGCATGTGTTCAAGCTGCGTGACCTTGGCGTGAAAATGATTTATCGCGAGACCTTCCCGACCAGTCTTGACATGGCGCGCCAGGCCTTGCTGCGCCTGGGCATGGGCGTGGCCGCCTCGGAGCGAGCGGTGAGCCTGTTCAAGAGCCATGACGAAGGCCAGCTCGAGGAACAGTACGCCCTGCGTAACGACGAGGGCCAGCTGATCCAGAACGCACAGCAGGCGGCGGCGCAGTTGCAAGCGTTGTTCGAGTCGGATGCGGTGGGCCCGCTGGCCGGTGCGGCGCCGGCGAGGGCGGGGGCGGACGGCACCAAATAAGTGCTGCTTAGCCGGTGTCGCGCCACGGGCGTGCGTTGCGGCATTGCCTTGGTGGCCCGGGTTTGCGTGACGCCCTCGCAAATACGGGCTTGGCTGCGCTGCGGGTAAAATGCCGGGGTGAAAGCTATCGTTATCCTCATTTCCGGCCGCGGCAGCAATATGCAGGCCCTGGTCGAAGCCGGCCTGCCGGTGCGTGCGGTGATTTCCAACCGCCCCGATGCGGCCGGGCTGGCCTGGGCGGCGGCGCGCGGCATCACCACCGCAACGCTGGATCACAAGGCTTTTGCCGGGCGTGAAGCCTTTGACGCGGCGCTGGCCGAGGCCATTGACGCGCACAAGCCGGACCTCGTTGTGCTGGCTGGCTTCATGCGCATTCTTACGACGGGTTTTGTACAGCACTACGGCGGCCGCATGTTCAACATCCACCCCGCGCTGCTGCCGGCCTTTACCGGACTGGATACGCATGCGCGGGCGCTGGCGGCGGGCGTGAAGCTGCACGGCTGCACGGTGCATTTTGTGACTGAAGAACTCGATCATGGCCCCATCGTGATTCAGGCGGCGGTGCCGGTGCGCCCCGGCGACGACGAGGCCGCGCTGGCGGCGCGCGTGCTGGCGCAGGAGCACCGTATTTACGCCAGGGCCGTGCGCTGGTTTATTGCCGGGCGTCTGGTCATCGAAAACGGGCTTGTGCGCGTTAAAGAAGGGGAGGGCGACGATGGCGTGCAAACGATATTCGATGCCACCTGAGCAGCCAAGCAGTCCCGCCCATGCCTGATGCCTCAAACTTAAAGACGCCCAAAACCATGACGCCAATCCGATTTGTCCCGACCTTGTGCTGCGCCCTGCTGGCGACGCTTTCGCTGGGCGCGTTGGCGGCGCCGCCGCAAAAGCTCGCGTTGCAATACGATGTCAGCCGCAACGGCACCGTCATGGTGGAGATTGTCGAGCGCCTCGAGCACGACGGCAAAAGCTACTCGCTCACGTCGGACGCCAAGGGCAAGGGCATTTACGCGATGATGCGAGCCGGCGCGGTCAAGCGCTCGAGCAAGGGGACGGTGATCGCCACCGGCCTGCGGCCGGAAGAGTTTCACGACAAGCGCGGCGATCGCCCTGAAAGGACCGCGCGCTTTGACTGGGGCAAGGTGACGGTGTTGCAAGGTGAGGAGGGCAAGCTCGAGACCAAGCCCATAGCGTCCCCCGAACGCGTCAGCGACCGGCTTGCGATGTACTGGACCTTCGCCTTTCGTCCGCTGCCGGCCAAGGATGCGTCGGTGTCGCTGGCGGTGGCCGACGGCGGGCAGTTCGACGATTTTCGCTTCGCATCCGCGGGCACCGAGACCATCAAGACCGGTGCCGGGGATATCGAAACATTAAAGCTTGTCAAAGTCCCCGATCCGGGCGACGAGCGTGGCACGGTCATCTGGCTGGGCATCAAGCATAGCTATGTACCAGTGCGCGTTCTGGTCGTTGAGAAAGACGGTACGCGCATCGACCAGGTCGTCACCTCGATCAGCACACAATAAGCGCAGGCCAAGGCTTGCATTCGGGTCATCAACCACGCATCAACCACAGCGGGCGCGTTCTTCACAGGGGCGCCCGGGATTCGCGTTTCCGAGCCCAAAGCGCGCAACGCGAATGAAAGCCCAAATATGAAATTGTCCCCCAACCTGATTGATCACGCCGCCGAGGCGCTTGCCACGGTAATGCGCTTCGAGTATCCGGCCGACGGCGTGATGTCGCGTTATTTTCGCGCACATGAAAAACTCGGCCAGCAGGATCGCGCGTTCATCGCCGAGACCGTGTTCGCGGTGCTGCGGCGCAAACGCCTGCTCGACTACCTGCTCGGGGACACCGGTGCGCGGGACATGATCCTGGCCTGTCTTGCCGTGCTGCGCGGCCATAATCTGCGTGAACTGGAGTCCGTCTGTACCCCGCCAGAGCTCGAAAAGCTGGGGGCAATCAAGCAGCGCGCGCACGAAGCGCTGCCTTTCGAAATCGAATGTGACCTGCCCGACTGGGTCATAGAAAAACTGCGCGCCGGCGGTTACGCTGACGAGGCCCTGCTGGCGCTGGCCAGATCGCTGCAGCGCCCGGCGCCGCTTGATTTGCGCGTCAACCTTTCCAAAACCTCACGCGAGGATGCGCTCGCGGTGCTGGCCGCCAGCGGCGTCGAGGGCGCGGCGATGAGCTATTCACCTGCGGGCATACGGCTCAAGGAAAAACCGGCGCTGTCGCGTCACTCGCTGTATGTCGAGGGCGCGATCGAGGTACAGGACGAGGGCAGCCAGTTATTGTGTTACCTGCTCGGTCCCAAGCGCAGCGAGATGGTGGTCGACTTTTGTGCCGGGGCGGGCGGCAAAACGCTTGGCCTTGGCATGCTGATGCGCTCGACCGGCCGCTTGTACGCGTTTGATATTTCGACTTCGCGCCTGACCAAGTTGAAGCCGCGGCTGGCCCGCTCGGGATTGTCCAACGTGCATCCGCAACACATCGATAGCGAGCGCGACCCGCGCATCGGCCGCCTCGTGGGCAAGATCGACCGCGTGCTGATCGACGCGCCCTGCAGCGGCATGGGCACCTTGCGGCGCAACCCCGACCTCAAGTGGCGCCAGACTGCCGCGGGCATCGACGAGCTCGCGGCCAAGCAAACGCGCATTCTCGAATCGGCGGCGCGCCTGCTCAAACCCGGCGGGCAGCTTGTGTACGCGACCTGCAGCATTCTTGCCGAGGAAAACGAGCGCGTTGTTGAGGATTTTCTGTCGCGCCATCCGGAGTTCAAGGTGGTGCCTGCGGTTGCGGAACTCGTGCGCCGGGACATCGCGCTGCCGGAAAACGCCGATGCGGGTCCCTACCTCAAGCTCGCGCCCGACTCGCACCAGACCGACGGCTTTTTTGCCGCGCTCCTGGAAAAAGTGAAGGTGGCATCAGTGAAGGTGGCATCCTGATCGCAGTGCTGCGCTGCGGGTTTGCCGCCGGCCTCGCGGCCTGGCTTGCCATGGCACCGTGCGCACCGGTGCTCGCCGATACTGCGCAGGCGCGGCCTAGTTCGGCTGTGGCTGCGGCTGCGGGAACCACACAGGTGGCCTTTCCGCCCTGGGACAATGCCGAACGGCTGGTGATCGATGCCATTGATGCGGCGAAGAAGCAGGTGCTGGTGCAGGCTTATGCGTTTACGAGCCGCGGCATCGCCGGTGCGCTGATCGCAGCGAAGCGGCGCGGTGTGGATGTGCGCATCACCGCCGACCGCGGGCAGACCTTGAGCGGTGACAACAGCCGCATCCCCGAGTTGGCGGCGGCGGGCATCCCGGTGTTTATCGAGGTGCGTTACGCCTCGGCGCACAACAAGACCATGGTCATTGATGCGGGCGGCAGCGAGCCGGTGGTGCTCACGGGCAGCTTCAACTGGACCTGGGGTGCGCAGCATCGCAATGCCGAGAACCTGCTTATCCTGCGGCGCAATCCCGAGCTGACGCGCGCCTACCTTGACAACTGGCAGCGTCACCTTGCCGATGCGGTGCCTTATACTGAGGTGGCCGGCTCTGCGGCTTCCTCTGGTGTGCGGGGCGCGCACGGTGCGCATGGCGGAACCGCCCAGCCTTCTTCGAAATAGTCCGAAACCAAAACGATCGCCATGAACCAGATCCCGATCAACAATCTGCTGCGTGAAGCCTGGATAGACCTGAGCGACCTGGCCAATTATCCGGAGTTCATCGCCCTCGCGATTGCGCTCGGACTGGCCTTGTTCCTGAGCCGCCTTGCGCGCAGCGCCGATTCGCTGCGCAGCTGGGGCAGCTTCGGTGCCGGCGGCGTCAAACGTATGCTGTTCCCGCTGGTGGCCTTGCTGACGGTGTGGGTCTGCAGCGTGGTGCTCAAGCAGTGGTTCGAGGTCGACTTGCTGCGCCTTGCGGTGCCGCTGCTCGGGTCGCTCGCCATGGTGCGCGCGGTGTTTTACCTGCTCCGGCAGGTGTTCCCCGAGGGCAGCGTGCTGGCAAGTTTCGAGCGCAGCATTGCCGTGTTGGTCTGGGTGGGGCTGGCGCTGCATTTGTTCGGCCTGCTGCCCGAGGTGGTGGATGTGCTCGAAGAAGTCAGCTTCCATGTGGGCAAGCAAAAGCTCAACCTGTGGGTGTTGCTGCAGGGCGGCTTCTGGGTGGGCATTACGCTTTTGGTGGCGATGTGGCTGGGGCGCGTTGCCGAGGGCCGGCTGCTGCGGGCGGAGCATCTGGATTCGAACCTGCGCGTCGCCTTTGCGCGGCTGGTGAACGCGCTGCTGGTGGTGATAGGCGTGTTGATCACGCTGCCGCAGGTGGGCATTGACCTCACGGTGTTGTCGGTGTTCGGCGGTGCGCTGGGGGTGGGCCTTGGTTTCGGGCTGCAGAAAATCGCCAGCAATTACATGAGCGGTTTCATCATTCTTGTTGAGCGCTCGATTCGTCATGGCGACATGGTCACTGCAGATAATTTTTATGGCCAGGTGCAGGCGATTACCACGCGTAGTGTCATCGTCAAGGCGCTGGACGGCCGCGAAGCCATCATCCCGAATGAGACCTTCATCACGCAAACGGTGCTCAATCACTCCTTGACCAACCGCAAGGTGCGCATAGGCCTGCCGGTGCAGATCAGTTACGGTTCCGATCTTGAAAAGGCCATGGCGTTGATGGCAGGTGCGGCGAAGGCCAATCCACGCGTGCTCGATGATCCCCAGCCGGCGTCCTATCTGGTGCGCTTTGCCGACAGCGGCTTTGACCTCGAGTTGGGCTTCTGGATAGGTGACTCCGAGTCTGGGCAGTTGAACGTGCGTTCTGAACTCAATCTGGCGATCTGGCGGGACTTCCGGCGCGAGGGCATCGAGATTCCCTATCCGCGCCGGGAAGTGCGTCTGCTTTCACCGCTGGAAAATGAGGCTAAACCCATATAGAACATGCGCTTATATTTTTGCCGCAGACACTTCCTCCGGATGTTGCGGAATTAGCGTAAAATCTACCCAATTTTACTTACTCAGGCGATTAAATGTCCTTCGTCGAAATTCGTGATATTCCAGTGCTGTTTTCAGGCATTTATGATCTTGAATGGTGGCAGTTTGCGCTGATTTCGCTGGCGTTGACGCACGTTACGATCGCCGCAGTGACGATATTCCTGCACCGGCACCAGGCGCATCGCGCACTGGAACTGCATCCGATCGCCAGTCATTTTTTCCGCTTCTGGCTGTGGATGACCACCGGCATGGTGACCAAGGAATGGGCTTCGATCCATCGCAAGCATCACGCCAAATGTGAAACGGTTGATGATCCGCACAGCCCGCAAATCCTCGGCATCAATCGTGTGCTCTGGGGCGGCGTGCTTCTCTATGTCAAAGAGTCACGCATCAAGGACACAATCGAGCGTTACGGCCATGGTACGCCGGACGACTGGCTCGAACACAATCTGTACAGCAAGTACCAGACCTTGGGTCTGACGATCATGGGCACGATCAATGTGTCGCTGTTTGGCATCGTACCCGGCCTGATCATCCTGCTTACTCAGATCATCTGGATTCCGTTCTGGGCGGCCGGGGTCATCAACGGCATCGGCCATTACTTCGGTTATCGCAATTTCGATTGCGCGGACGCGAGCACCAACATCGTTCCGTGGGGCATCCTGATCGGCGGTGAGGAATTGCACAACAACCATCACACCTATGCCACGTCGGCCAAGCTGTCGAACAAATGGTACGAGTTTGATATTGGCTGGATGTACATCTGCATGATGCAGGCATTCGGCCTGGCCACCGTCAAGAAGATCGCCCCGACGGCGAAGATGGCCGGCGCCAAGGCGGTTGCCGATGCCGATATGCTGCAGGCGGTCATTGCCAACCGCTACGAGGTTCTGGCGACCTATGCCAAGTCGCTGCGGGCGACGTACTTCGAGGAGGTGGCCAAACTGCGTCAGAATTCCCCGCAGGATGCAGAGATGCTCGGACGCTTCAAGCGCTGGCTCAGTCGCGACCACAAAACGCTTGCCGCGCCGGAACAGCAGCAGCTTGCCGCGGCTCTGGCGAAGAGCAAATCGCTCGAAACCGTGTATTCCATGCGCCAGGAATTATCGGCGTTGTGGGAGCGTTCCAGCGCATCCAAGGAGCAGTTGCTCAAGGATCTGCAGGATTGGTGCCAGCGCGCCGAGGCGAGCGGCATCCGGCAGCTTGAGGAGTTTTCGCTCAGGTTGCGTTGTTACGCTTGAGCGCAATTTCAGACTGAAAAATGCCCGCAATCGCGGGCATTTTTTTAATATTTTCTGAGTTTTCCTCAGTTTTTTTGCATCTGCTGGTTTGATGCGCTCTGAGCTTCGTCGAACCTGGGCGGTTTGCTTTGCCCTGATCTTCGCGAATTCTATGCTCCCGGCCCCCTGATGTTGATGCTGATGTTGATGTTGATGTTGATGCTGATGCTGATGCTTGATGCTGATGCTCGGAAGCTGGTGCTCGGAAGCTGGTGCTCGGAAGCTTACCAATAAAAAAAGCCCGCCGTAGCGGGCTTTTTTTTACCGACGCGCCGCTTACTTCAGCTTCGTCTCTTTGTACAAAACGTGTTTGCGCACCCTGGGATCGTATTTGATGATCTCCATTTTGTCCGGCATGGTGCGCTTGTTCTTGGTAGCGGTATAGAAATGGCCGGTTCCGGCACTGGATTCGAGCTTGATTTTTTCACGCATGTTCGTCGTCCTCGGAGCTTTTGTTGATGCTCAGGTTGGCAGGATTGCGGGCTTTACAGTTTGCCCTTGGCGCGCAGTTCGGCCAGAACGACCTCAAGGCCCTTCTTGTCGATCGTGCGCAGCCCGGCGGTCGTAACGCGCATGGTAATGAAGCGCTTTTCCGACTCAAGCCAGAAGCGGCGGTTCTGCAGGTTGGGCAGAAAGCGGCGCTTGGTCTTGTTGTTAGCATGGGACACATTGTGTCCGGTCATCGGTTTTTTGCCGGTGACTTGGCAGACGCGTGCCATGGCAGTACTCCAGTTCGAAAAAAGACTGCCATTATAGCGGTAAAGCCAAGGTCTATTCAAGTTCTTGCTGGAACGAATTGCAGCGCACCTGGATTTTCCTGTTTTTCCAGTATTTCCAGTACGCTGGTAAAACCACCTTTTAAATCAGCCCTCTTTCTGCAAAAGACATCGCTGCTCCCTCCCCGACGATGAAATGGTCCAGCACCCTGATGTCAACCAGTGCCAGTGCCTGACGCAGGGTGCGCGTGAGTAATTCGTCGGCCTGGCTCGGTTCCGCCAGACCCGAAGGGTGGTTATGGGCGAAGATGATGCCGGCCGCGCCTTGCGCGAGGGCGAATTTGACGACCTCGCGCGGGTAGACGCTGGTTTGTGTCAGTGTGCCGCGAAACAACTCTTGCGCGGCGATAACGCGGTTTTGCGCGTCGAGCAAGACCGCCATGAACACCTCGTAGTCGCGGCCCGAAAGGGTGAGGCGGAGATAGTCTCGCACCGATTGTGGCGAAGAAAGAGCGTCGCGAACGCGCATTTTTTCCCCAAGAGCGCGTCTTGCCAGTTCCAGCGCAGCCTGCAGTTGCGCCGCTTTCGCCGGGCCTATGCCGGCGGTTGAAGTGAGCGTTTTGCAGTCGGCAGCGGCAAGCCGTGCGAGCGAGCCGTGCTCCGTGATGAGCTCACGCGCCAGATCCAGCGCGCTCTTGCCGCGCATGCCGGTGCGCAGGAAAATCGCCAGCAACTCGGCATCCGAGAGCACGGATGCGCCGTGTGCAAGCAAGCGCTCACGTGGTCGTTCGGTTGATGGCCAATCTGTGATCCTCATGATTCTCCTGATGTTTTCTGATTTTTTCCTGATTTTTTCCTGATTTTTCAGAAGGTTTTGGCGTAGAATCCGCCGTCTGAATAACGTCGCTGCAGGTTTCCGGATGACTGACATCAAGGGCAAGCGCATTCTTCTGGGCCTTACCGGCGGCGTCGCCGCTTACAAGGCTGCCGAGCTTACCAGGCTGCTCACCAAGAGCGGCGCGGACGTGCGGGTGGTGATGACGCAGGCCGCCTGCCGTTTTATAACGCCGGTGACCATGCAAGCGCTTTCCGGTCAGCTTGTGCATACCGATTTGTGGGATGGCAGCGTGCCCAACAACATGGGCCATATCGAGCTGACCCGGGATCGCGATCTCATCCTGATCGCGCCGGCCAGCGCCGATTTTCTCGGCAAACTCGCCTGGGGTCTTGCCGACGATCTGCTATCGACGCTGTGCGCTGCACGCCGCTGCACCTTGTCGGTGGCGCCGGCGATGAATGTCGAAATGTGGGACAACCCGGCTAACCAGCGCAATATCGGCATGTTGCACGGCGACGGCGTGAGCGTGCTGGGCCCCGCTGCGGGCGACCAGGCTTGCGGCGAAACGGGCATGGGTCGCATGCTCGAGCCGGCGCAAATTCTCGCCGAGGTGGAGGCGCTTTTGGGACCGCGGTTGCTGGCCGGTAAAGCGGTCCTGGTCACCGCCGGTCCAACCTATGAGCCTATCGACACGGTTCGTGGCATCACTAATCTAAGTTCCGGGAAAATGGGCTACGCCGTCGCGCAAGCGGCGATGGAGGCCGGTGCCACCGTCACGTTGGTAAGCGGCCCGACCGCCCTGCGGGTGCCCGCCGGTGTCACGCTGGTGCGCGCGGGCAGCGCGCGCGAGATGCATCAGGCGGTGATGGAGCGGGCAAAGCAGTCAGATGTGTTCATTGCCGTGGCCGCGGTCGCCGACTATCACGTGGTGGATGCGAAGCCGCATAAAATCAAGCGCGACAAAGGCAATATGCAGATTGAGCTGGCGCCGAACCCGGATATTCTCGCAGAGGTCGCCGCGATCAAGCGGGGGCCGTTCTGCGTCGGGTTTGCCGCAGAGACCGAAAATTTGCGCGAGTATGCGCAAGCCAAGCGCAAGAAGAAAAATATCCCCTTACTCGCGGCCAATCTTGCCCAGGATGCGTTCGGCCGTGATGACAATGCGTTGACGCTGTTTCACGACAGAGGCGAAACCGAACTGCCGCGTGCGCCCAAGCTCGAGCTGGCCCGCCAGTTGCTCGCCCACATCGCGGCCATGCTGCCCAAGCCGCGCTGAGCGCCAAGGTCGCGCCATTGGTGTCTGATCAAGCCGTGCAGGTAGTCGCCAAATTTGCGGTTGCCGCGTTTGCAGTTCAAATTCAGGTTCTTTCAGCCCCCGTTTAATGCAGACCATAGACGTCAAAATCCTCGATCCGCGCATGCGTGAAAATCTTCCCGAGTACGCCACCGCCGGTGCCGCGGGTCTTGATCTGCGCGCCTGCATTGACGTGCCGCTTCTGCTTGCGCCGGGGGATGTGCAACTCATCCCGAGCGGTCTGGCGATCCATATTGGCGACCCGGCTTACGCCGCGATAATCCTGCCGCGCTCCGGTCTCGGCGCCAAGCATGGCATCGTGCTGGGCAATCTCGTCGGTCTGATTGATTCGGATTATCAGGGTGAACTGAAGGTGTCCTTGTGGAATCGCGGCAATGCGGCCTTTACCATCCAGCCGCTGGATCGCATCGCACAACTGGTGGTCATACCGGTGCTGCAACTTCGTCTGAATGTGGTCGATGAGTTCACGCATAGTGAACGTGGCAGCGGCGGGTTTGGCAGCACGGGGAAGCGCTAGGATCCGCAGAATGGCCGCCTGCGACAGACAAAAAAGCCCGCGTGCCGCGGGCTTTTTTTTGGCTGTCGCAGATCAGCCGAGCGAATCCGACCAGATGTTGGCCGCCCAGGCGTCTGCATAGGATTTTTCCAGGGCGTTGCGTTGCGCCGATATGCCACCCGCGCCCTGAACCGGCAGCAGGGTCTTCTTTTCCGTGTCGTAGCGGTGGACCGACGTGACATGCATGGCCTCGGTGGCGCTGACGTAGCTGTAGCAGGTGTTGGCGATGGTCGTGCTCGTCGGCGCCGGCTGGCCGGTCAGGTTGGCGACGATCGCAGCGGCGGCGATTTTGGCGTGGTTGTTTGCCATGCTCGCTGATTTGGGCATGGCCGCGGCTGAAAGTGTTGAATCGCCTAAAACGTGAACGCCTTTGACGGCAACCGATTCCATGCTGAGCCAGTCAACATCGCACCAGCGGTTGTTGGTGGTGATGAGTTTGGCCGAGGCGGCGATATTGCCTGCGCGCTGGGGGGGGATGACGTTGAGCACGTCACCCTTGATGCTGTCGAAGTCGGTCTTCAGCGTCTTGTCACGGACATCAAGGTCCTTGACCTCCTGGTTGGCGCGGTATTCGACGATGCCCGGGTACAGGTCCTTCCAGGCGGTTTTGAACAGGCCGGCCTTTGAGGTCACATCCGGATTGGCGTCGAGGATGATGACTTTGGAGCGCGGCTTGGCTTGCTTGAAGTACGCTGCGACCTGGCAAGCGCGCTCGTAGGGGCCGGGTGGGCAGCGGTAAGGCGCCTTCGGTATGGAAAGCAGGTAGAGGCCGCCGTCTGCCATGCCCTCGATCTGTTTGCGCAGTGCGATGGTCTCGGGGCCGGCTTTCCATGCGTGAAGAATCTGCTTTTGTGCGTCAGCGTTGTTGAGGCCGGGAATTTCGTTGAACAGAAAATCAACGCCAGGCGAGACCACAAGCCGGTCATATTTCATGTCCGCGAACTTGTTGGCGAACTTCACCAGCTTCTTGTCGGCGTCGATGGCGCTCACTTCGTCGTTGAGTATCTGCACCCCGTGCTCGCGCAGGCCACCGTAGCCAATGCTGAGGTCTTCTATTTTGCGTGATCCGCCCAGCACCAGGTTTGACAAGGGGCAGGACACGAATTGCTGGTTGCGCTCGACCAGAAACACCTCTATGGCACCGCCGCTCCACATGCGTATGTATTTCGCCGCGGTGGCGCCGCCGTAACCCCCGCCTATGACCACGACCCGGCCCACTGTTTTGGCTGGCGCGGCTGCTTGGGTGGCGCATCCGGTGAGGGTGGCGAGCGCGCTGGCGCCAAAGAAACCGATGAAATCGCGTCTGTCTAATTCATGTTTCATGCTGGTCTCCTCACTTCGCTTTTTGCGCGGCAAAGTAGCCCGCCAGCGCATCGATTTGTTCCTCGGTGTAGCCCTTGGATATCTGGTGCATGATGGTCGCAGGCCGTTTGCCGTCGCGGAAGTCGCGCAATTGCTTGGCGAGGTAGTCGCGGGGTTGACCGGCGATGTTGGGCAGCCCGCCGGCGTTGGCGCCGGCGGTGCCGTGGCAGATGGCGCAGGCGGCGGCGAGGTTACGGCCGTTGTTGGTGTCTTGTGCTATGGCCGGTTGTACCAGGCTGGCGGCAAACGCAAGCGAGACAAGAAGTAGTTTATTTTTCATGATGTTCTCCTGGTGTTCTCCTGATGGTCACCCTGACGGTCACCTTGATGGTCACCTTGATGGTCACCCCGGTGTTCACCCCGATCGTCGGGGTGGCAGCATTGTTTTGCGTAGGGCAGTGTCGCCTCTGGCCCGCGGCACTGTCAAGGTGGCGTGCAGCATAAGCCGATTGCCGCCGGGCATAAGCTGAAAAGCCGCGCTGGGCGCGGCTTTTCAGCATGTCGTTATTTAGTCTGATCAGGCTTCGGCTTCGGGCATCGCTTCGGGCGTGGCCGCCTGTTTCGGGAAGCTTAGGGTCACTTTGTCGTCTGCGCCAAGATCGACCGTCACCTTGCCGCCGTTGGCGAGCCGGCCGAACAGCAATTCGTCGGCAAGGGCGCGGCGGATGGTGTCCTGGATGAGCCGCGACATCGGGCGGGCACCCATGAGGGGATCGAAACCATGCTTGGCCAGGTGTTCCTTCAACTTGTCGGTGAACACCGCATCCACTTTTTTCTCGTGCAACTGTTCTTCAAGTTGCATCAGGAATTTATCAACCACACGCACGATGATGTCGTGATCGAGTGAGCGGAATGAAATGGTTGCGTCAAGCCGGTTGCGGAACTCGGGCGAAAACAGGCGTTTTATCTCGACCATTTCGTCACCCATTTCCTTTTTTGCGGTAAAGCCCATCACGGTCTTGTTGAGGGCCTCCGCACCGGCGTTGGTGGTCATGATGATAATGACGTTGCGAAAGTCCGCCTTGCGCCCGTTGTTGTCCGTAAGCGTGCCGTGGTCCATAACCTGCAGCAGAATGTTGTAGACATCCGGGTGGGCTTTTTCGATTTCGTCGAGCAACAGCACGGCGTAGGGCTTTTTGGTGATGGCTTCGGTGAGCAGGCCGCCCTGGTCAAAGCCGACGTAGCCCGGTGGCGCGCCAATGAGCCGTGACACGGCGTGACGCTCCATGTACTCGGACATGTCAAAGCGATGCAGTTCCACTCCGAGGCAATAGGCCAGTTGCTTGGCGACCTCGGTTTTGCCAACGCCGGTCGGTCCGCTGAACAGGAAGGCGCCTATCGGCTTGTTCGGGCTGCCGAGGCCCGATCGGGCGGTACGGATCGCAGCCGTAAGCGCGTCAATCGCCTTTTCCTGGCCGAAGACCACGGCCTTGAGGTCGCGATCGATGTTCTTGAGCGCGTTGCGATCGTCGTTGGAAACGCTTTGCGGCGGGATGCGCGCGATTTTGGCGATGATGTCCTCGATCTCTGTTTTGCCAATGACTTTCTTTTGTTTTGATTTTGGCAGGATGCGTTGCGCGGCGCCCGCTTCGTCGATTACGTCGATGGCCTTGTCCGGGAGATGGCGGTCGTTGATATAACGGGCCGAAAGCTCGGCCGCGGATGACAGTGCGCTGGCGCTGTATTTCACACCGTGGTGGGCCTCGAAGCGCGACTTGAGGCCGCGCAGGATCTGCACCGTTTCTTCGACCGAGGGTTCGGAGACATCGACCTTCTGGAAGCGCCGCGACAGCGCGTGGTCTTTTTCAAACACCCCGCGGTATTCGTTGTAAGTTGTCGCGCCTATGCATTTTAGCGCGCCCGAAGAGAGCGCCGGCTTGAGCAGGTTGGAGGCATCGAGGGTTCCGCCCGATGCGGCGCCCGCGCCTATCAGCGTATGGATCTCGTCAATGAACAGGATGCCGTTTGGATTGTCGAGCAATTGCTTGAGCACGGCTTTAAGGCGCTGCTCAAAGTCGCCGCGGTATTTGGTGCCGGCGAGGAGAGCGCCCATGTCGAGTGAATAGACCTGGCATTTGGACAACACTTCGGGCACTTGTCCCTCGACGATGCGACGTGCCAGACCTTCGGCGATGGCGGTCTTGCCCACGCCTGCTTCTCCGACCAGCAGCGGGTTGTTCTTGCGCCGGCGGCAAAGCGTCTGGATGACGCGTTCCACCTCGCGGTCACGTCCAATGAGCGGATCTATTTTTCCGACAAGCGCCTGGGCGTTGAGGTTCTGCGTGTAGGTCTCGAGTGCGCCGCCTGACTGCTGGTCTTCGCCCGTCTGTTCCTGCGCTTCTTCGCCCTTGGCGGCTTGCGTCTGTGGTCCCTTGGTAATGCCGTGAGATATGAAGTTGACGACATCGAGGCGCGTTACGCCTTGCTGGTGCAGAAAATAAACGGCATGGGAGTCTTTTTCGCCGAATATTGCGACCAACACATTGGCGCCGGTAACTTCTTTTTTACCCGACGACTGCACGTGCAGGATTGCGCGCTGGATGACGCGCTGGAATCCTAAGGTGGGCTGGGTGTCTATCTCTTCGGAGCCGGCGACCGTGGGGGTATGGGTGGCGATGAAGTCGGCCAGCGCTTTTTTCAGCTCTTCAATGTTTGCCGCGCAGGCGCGCAGCACCTCTGCGGCGGTGGGGTTGTCCAGCAGTGCGAGCAAAAGGTGCTCGACGGTGATGAATTCGTGGCGTTTCTGACGCGCCTCGACAAATGCCATGTGAAGGCTGACTTCCAGTTCCTGCGCGATCATGGTTTTCGATCCTGTAATTTCTGGGGTGATCTTGCGGAAGGGGCTGCCTCCGGGCTGATCGGGGTGATCATGTTTCCTCCATCACGCATTGCAGCGGATGTTGGTGCTTGTGAGCAAACGCGGCTACCTGTTCAACCTTGGTGATGGCGATGTCCTTCGGGAACACGCCGCAGACGCCCACCCCCTCGCGATGGACCTTCAGCATGACCTGTGTTGACTGTTCGCGCGTCAGCGCGAAAAACGACTGCAAAACCAATACGACAAATTCCATGGGCGTGTAATCGTCGTTCAAGAGAAGAACCTTGAACATGGGGGGGGGCTTGAGCTTGCTTTTCTTCGCTTCAAGAACCGTACCTTCGCGTGAACGTGTCGCCATGGGTGTATTGCCAAACCTTCCTAAACACACTATTCCAGAACCGGGCACCCGTCAATTTGCATATGCGTTCTGCCGCGATGCAATTTGACGCTGAGAACTCTGCTTGTACTTTATCGACAGTCTGGCGCCGACGCAATGTTGAATAGATGGGTATTCCCGGGCCGAAAACAAGGGTTTGGCACTTGACGGGTGCCATAAATTCACGGTACAACGCGGTTGTGTCCGTTTCTACGGCGCCTGCGATCAGGCTGCGCTAGTCGGGGCAGGTTCACTTGGGGCGGTCACTTGTTCGGGGAGTTTCCCCGGGATTAATTTTTAAGGAAGGTTTGTTTCCATGGCGACAGGTACAGTGAAGTGGTTTAACGATGCCAAAGGGTTCGGTTTTATCACCCCTGATGACGGCGGCGAAGATCTTTTTGCGCATTTCTCGGCGATCCAGATGGGCGGCTTCAAAACGCTCAAGGAAGGTCAGAAAGTGAGCTTCGAGGTTACGCAGGGCCCCAAGGGCAAGCAGGCTTCTAATATCCAGGCCGCTTAGCGTCACTTGCCACGGGCGCGCAACGCGCCCGTTCTGTTTCCGCATTCCCATCTGAGGGGATGAGAGGGCAGTCTTGCAGAAGATCGCCCTTGCCGCGCTTTTTTCATTGCCGGGCGCGCCGGGATGTGCTGTCGATTATTTTCGCGGATGATGTTTGCCTTGCAGGCGGCATCTATGCGGACATTTTTTACCGGCTCAGCAGGGTAAGCGCGCGCCAAGTTCCGCGCTGATCGTATTGAGGAACGTGTCGGTATTGAGGAAGGCCTGTTCCGGCCCGATCAAAAGTGCCAAGTCACGGGGCATTTTGCCGCTCTCGACAATGTCGATACACACTTTCTCCAGAAGTGTCGCAAAATTGACCACGTCGGCAGTCCCATCCATTTTTCCGCGATAGGACAGTCCACGCGTCCATGCAAAGATCGACGCAATGGGATTGGTTGAAGTCGATTTCCCCTGCTGATGCTGGCGGAAGTGGCGGGTAACCGTACCGTGCGCCGCCTCAGACAGAACCGTTTTGCCATCGGGGGTGGTCAAAACCGAGCTCATCAGGCCAAGTGAGCCGTAACCCTGGGCGACGCAATCCGATTGCACGTCGCCATCATAGTTTTTGCAGGCCCACATATAGCCGCCGCGCCATTTTAGATTCGAGGCCACCATGTCATCGATCAGGCGATGCTCGTAGGTCAGGCCAGAGGCTTCAAACCTGGGCTTGAACTCGGTATTGAAAATTTCCTCGAACAAGTGTCTAAAGCGGCCATCATAGATTTTCAGGATGGTGTCCTTGGTCGACAGATATACCGGGTAGTTGCGGTTTAGGCCGTAGTTGAAGCAGGCGCGGGCAAAGCCCTTTATGGACTCGTCGAGGTTGTACATGGCGAGGGCCACGCCGGCGCCGTCCGGCCTGGTCATATGCTGTTCAAGCAGCGGACCGCCATTGTCGGGCTGGAAGCTTAATGTGAGTTTGCCGGGCCCATCAAAGCGGAATTCCGTTGATTGATAAAGATCGCCGAAGCCGTGGCGCGCGATGATGACGGGCAGGTTCCAGTGCGGCACGATGCGCGGCACATTTTTGCACAGGATCGGTTCCCGAAAGATGGTGCCGTTAAGAATGGATCGGATGGTTCCATTGGGGGTCTTCCACATCCGCTTTAGGCCAAACTCCCGCACCCGGTCTTGGTCGGCGGTGATGGTCGCGCACTTGACCGCCACGCCGTATTCCTTTGTCGCCTGGGCCGCGTCGAGCGTCACTTTGTCTTCGGTGGCGTCGCGGTGCTGCAGACCGAGATCGAAATACCGCAGGTCGATATCGAGGTGGGGCAGTATCAGTTGCTCGCGGATCTTCTGCCAGATGACGCGGGTCATCTCGTCGCCATCCATTTCCACAACGGGGGACTTCACCTTGATTCTGCTCACCAACGGTCTCCTGTTTTACGTTTTACCATTGGGGCCGGCGTCCGTAGCGTGCGTGGACGAAAGCCAAAATTTAAAGATATAAGAGAAAAAACTTGCTCAAGCTGCCATTGTCGTGGAAATGTGCGCGTATCGCCATTTTCCAAGAACGCCATGTCCCGATTGCTGCTGCTAAACAAGCCCTATGGCACGCTCTGCCAGTTCACCCGTGAGGCCGGCCGTACCTGCCTGGCCGATTATGTGGATGTTCCCGAGGTTTACCCGGCCGGTCGTCTTGATGCCGACAGTGAGGGCTTGGTGGTCCTGACCGATGACGGCGTGCTGCAACAACGCATCAGTCATCCCAGACACAAACTCGCCAAAACCTATTGGGTGCAGGTTGAGGGCGATCCCAAAGAGGAGGCGCTGGCGCGCTTGCGCGGCGGCCTTCAACTTGCGGACGGGCCGACCCTGCCGTGTGAAGCGCGGCGTATTGCCGAGCCGGCGGGCTTGTGGGCGCGGACGCCGCCAATTCGCATTCGCAAGGCGATCCCGACGGCTTGGCTGGAACTGCGCCTGAAGGAGGGACGTAACCGCCAGGTTCGGCGCATGACCGCTGTCGTGGGTCTTCCCACCTTAAGGCTGGTTCGGGCTGCCATCGGCCCTTGGTGCCTGGATGGGCTTGGCTCTGGAGAATGGCGGAGCGCGGATGTCAACCAGTTATAATAAGAGGCGTTAAACGCTCAGACACCTGTAAAAACCTGTAAAAGTGTCCGACAAATCGATCCAACCCCTCTTAAAGAAGGAAATGACATGAAAAAGCTGATTACCCTGATCGTTGCCGCTGCATTTGCCGCCAGCTCGGGCGCCGCTTTTGCCCAGGCAGCCGCTCCGGCTGCCCCGGCTGCTGCCTCGGCTTCGGCTGCCAAGGCTGACACCAAGGCTGAGAAAAAAGCCGAGAAAAAAGCATCCAAAAAGAAGAGCAAAAAAGCAAAAAAAGCTAGCTAATTGATTTTTAAGGGGAAAGACAGTATCCTTGCGAAAGCTTGCTGGCCTTTTTCTGTCAGGAAGCTGTCAACCTGACTGTATTGCCTGCGTTATTACGATTGACTGGGCTTTCCTGGTCTTAAAATAAAATCTACTAACTGCTTCTGAGAGAGGAATTACAAATGAAAAAATTCATCGCTATCCTGATCGCTGCTGCTTTCGCCGCTTCCGCTGGTTCCGCTTTTGCCGCTGCACACGCTGGTGCCCAGGCTAAGGACGAGAAAAAGATGGAAAAGAAAGACGAAATGAAGAAAGACGCGAAAAAAGAAATGAAAAAAGAAGAGAAAAAAGACGAAATGAAAAAAGACGCGAAGAAGTAATTTCAGCGTTTAGTTTCTCAAAAAGGCCGGGCTTGCCCGGCCTTTTTTATTCGTTGGCCACCTAATGGGCTTAGCCAAACAAATGCGGATAAGCACCATTGTGCTAAATAGCCGCTGCAACGCCGCAATATGATGCCATTGCAGCATTAGCCCTCCAATGTCTTGGCTGGAGCCAGTCCAGCATTTTTTGGAATGTCGCCAATGAGTTCAACGCACGTTTTCCTAAGTCGCTTTACCTGCCTGCTGCTGGCGCCCTTTCTTGTTGTCGCAAGCGCACGGGCAGAAAATACGACTGCGGCAATCAGTCTTAACGCCGGGATGCACATCATTCGTGCCGAAGTGGTGAATACCATGGCATCGCGATCGCAGGGCCTGATGTTTCGTAAATCGCTGGGCCCCAATCAGGGCATGCTGTTTGTCTTTGATATCAGCGAACGGCATTGCATGTGGATGAAAAACACCCTGATACCGCTTTCGGTGGCCTTCGTTGACGAGCAAGGTGTGATTCTCAATGTCGAGGAGATGAAGCCGCAGACTGAGGATACCCACTGTGCGAGGGGACAGGCCCGCTATGCCCTGGAAATGACGGAGGGCTGGTTTAGCAAGCGCGGACTGCAGGCGGGCCTGCGCTTGGGGGGCATAGACAAGGCGCCGGGGCCGAAGTAGCGCCGGCGCTGTCAAAATGAAAAAGGGGCCTTGCGGCCCCTTTTTGTAACGCTGCTCGGGTTTCGCTTAGAGTCCGCCGTTCTGCTGCGCCACCATGCAGTAGAGCATCGGAATGGAAAGCATTGTGTTGAAGCGCGAGGTGAGCATGGCCAGACGTGCGGCCTTGGCTTTTTCCTCAGCAGGCACAGTCACGATGCCAAGTGCTTTTTTCTGGTTCGGCCAGATGATGAACCACACGTTGAAGGCCATGATCGCGCCAAGCCACATGCCGATCGCAATCGCGGTGAATGGTCGCGCAAAAGTGAACAGTGATCCAATGTAGCCGTTCATGCTTGCGAGAATCAGCCCCGTGACCAGCGTCGCAAGTGCAGCCCAGCGGAACCAGAACAGCACTGCCGGAGCAATGACCTTGCCGATTGCCGGTTTTTGCTCGTCAGGAATTTTTGCCATTGAAGGGATTTGTACGAAGTTCAGGTACCACAGCAGCCCGATCCACATGACCCCGGAGATGACATGCAAGTAGCGCATGAAAAATGCGCCCCATGCGTGGTCGTACTTTATGCCGCTGCCTGCGGCCGCTATCAGGATGGCAACGAGGATAAAACCAGCCGCGATGGTTCGCCCGAGTGATTGAAAAATTGCGCCCATGGGAGGGACTCCTTGTGGTTGTTGGGGGTGGGCTGGCTACACTAAATCACGAACGCCAGTCTGTAGAGCGGATCGAGTCTAGCATAACTTTTTGCGCGAAAACCCTCAGCCAAGTGCGGGATTGGAGCCTAGTGGGGACGCTCCACCCGGACTAGCGCGCCGCCCTCGGCGAGCGTCACGTCGAGCAGCTCGCCTGCGGCGAGCTCAAGTCCACGCGTGATTACGCGGCCCTGAGTGTCACGAATTACGCTGTATCCGCGGGCAAGAACTGCGGATGGATCAAGATGGGCAAGGCTTGCGTCGATGCGCCCCAGTCGCGCCGTCAGTAATTCGTCTCGACCAGACCAGCTTTTGCACAGGCGGTGGACCAGTTGGCTGACGGACAAACCGAGGAGCATGGTTTGGGGCAGGCGTGCGCGGCTTCGCTGCACCAAGCCTGCCATGCGCCACGATTTTGCCTCCAGCGCATGGGAGGTGCTGCTGGAGAGGCGCAGCAAGAGCTGCGCGAGCAGTTCGCCCTGCGCCGCGATGCGCCGATCCGGGTGCCCGAGGCGGCTTGTCAGCAGGTCAAGGCGCTGCGTCCGGTTGTCAATCTGGCGCGCCATCCCGCGTTGCAAGGCAGCGGCAAAATTGGCCACCTCGCGCAACAGGTCTGAACGAGAAGGGGCGGCGAGTTCCGCCGCCGCAGTGGGTGTTGGCGCGCGCTGGTCGGAGGCGAAATCGGCGATGGTGAAATCGGTTTCGTGTCCGACACCGCTGATCACCGGCACCGGGCAGTTGCGAATGGCGCGTGCGAGCGCCTCGTCGTTGAAGGCCCATAGATCCTCTATGGACCCGCCGCCACGCGCGATTATCAGCACGTCGCACTCCTTGCGTTCCCCCGCCTGTTGCACCGCACGCGTTAGCTGCGCTGCAGCCCCTTCACCCTGTACGGCAGACGGATAAATGATCACCGGTACGGATGGGTTGCGTCGTTGCAGGGTGCTCAGGATGTCGCGCAGGGCCGCCGCCGCGAGCGAGGTGACGATGCCGATTGCCCTGGGGTAGGCGGGCAGTGGGCGCTTTATGGACGCGTCGAACAGGCCTTCGCCGGCGAGTTTGTCGCGAAGGCGCAGGAAGGCCTCGTAGAGCGCGCCCTGACCGGCGAGGCGCATGGTTTCGATGTTCAGTTGGAATTCGCCACGCGCCTCGTACATCGTAATCAAGGCGCGCGCCTCGATTTGCATGCCGTCGCGCGGTTGCCAGTCAAGGCTGGCTGAGCGGTTGCGAAACATCACGCAGCGCACCTGCGCGGTCTGATCTTTCAGCGAGAAATACCAGTGCCCGGATTTTGCCTGGAGAAGATTGGAAATTTCGCCAGCCACCCACAGCAGCGGGTAGCGATGTTCAAGCAGGTCACGCACGCTGCGATTGAGGGCGGAAACACTGAAAATCTCGGACCGGGGGGGCGCGGAAGTCCGCGCCAGATAGGGCTCTTCAGGCATAGGTGAAGTCTACACTATCCACAATAGCCATTAGTCTAGGCGGCGATCATGCGATTGGTTAATCCTTCCCTAGGTAAATATATTTAACACTATGAATTAATTGAATAAATACAATAGTTCACTTTTTGTGCAATCTAGGAAATCTCCTTATTTGACGCCACTTTTGAGCCTTATTGGGTGCTTTATGCACAAGCTTATCCACAGCATATGTGGATAACATTAGTGGATAACATTAATTCTTTCAAAAGAAAATTTGTCGCGCCAGGCGCAACAAAGCGAATGCAAAGTTTCAGCAAGTTGCTTCAAGGCCTTGATGCCAAAGTGCAGCCTTGCTGAAAATCCCCATGCAGGCTAAAGTGGCGACGGTCAAAATAATCGAAAGATAAACTGGCATGTGGGCAATTATTCAGGCGGCTGGCTGGCCGATTTATCCGCTACTGCTGGCATCGGTCATTGCGGTTGCGCTCATTATCGAGCGCCTCGTCATTCTTCGAAGAAGCAAGATCGTTCCGGCCGGATTGCTCGATAAAGTGCACGCGGCGTACCGACAGCAGGGCATCACCCCCGAGCTGCTCTCCAAACTTGCCCAGGATTCGCCGCTGGGTCAAGTGCTATCGGCAGGATTGCGCAACCACAAAAGCTCGCGCTATGTGATGAAGGAATCCATTGAAGAGGCCGGCCGCGGCGTGACCCATGAACTGGAGCGTTTTTTGACGACGCTTGGAACCATCGCCTCGATCAGTCCGTTGATGGGCCTGTTCGGAACGGTCGTCGGCATGATCGAGATTTTCGGTTCGAACGCGCCCACCGGCACCAACCCGACGCAATTGGCGCACGGCATTTCGGTGGCCTTGTACAACACCGGATTTGGTCTGGTCATCGCCATCCCGAGCATGATTTTCTTCCGTCATTTCCGCGGTCTTGTCGATGGTTTTGTAATCGAGATGGAACTGCAGGCGGCAAGGCTGGTGGACATGGTGCATGGAGAGCGTCTCGATAGCAGCGAACAGGCCGGCAAGTAAATGAATTTCGGCCGCAGCAGGGTCAAGGAAGACCCGGAGATGAACCTCATCCCGCTGATCGATGTTCTCTTGGTGATCATCATTTTCCTTATGCTCACCACCACCTACTCCCGTTTTGCCGAGTTGCAGATCAACCTGCCGACCGCCGACGCGGAAAAACAGGCCGACCGTGCCAACGAGATCAGTATCGTAGTTAGCGCAGCCGGGCAGTATTTCATCGGCAAAACGCCCGTTGCCGCGCGCGATGCGGGAGGGCTGTCTGCAGAAATGCGCCGCGTCGGTGCAAATATGAAAGACCCCGTGGTGATCATCAACGCCGATGCGGCAACAACGCACCAGTCGGTCATTACCGTGATGCAGGCTGCGCAGCAGGCCGGCTACGGCCAGATTTCCTTCGCCACCCAAACTGGCAAGTAAGTTCTCCGGCGATGTCCTCATTCGAGTTCATCGCGCGCCACTGGAGCCGGCGCGATGCCCTAGCGTTGGTCCTTTACCCCGCAAGCCTGCTCTTTCGCCTGCTCGTTGCACTGAGGCGGCAGGCGTTTCGTCTTGGCTTATTTCGTAGCACGCGCCTCGCCGTTGCGGTGATTGTGGTCGGCAATCTTACCGTCGGTGGCAGTGGCAAAACTCCCTTGGTCATCGGCCTGGCAAGAGCACTTGCCCGGCGTGGGCTGCGCGCCGGGATTGTCAGTCGCGGCTATGGCGGCACTGGTTCAGCGCCCCGCGAAGTGTCGGCGCTTGGTGAGGCCGCGGATAGCGGCGACGAACCCTTGCTGCTCGCCATGCGCAGCGGATGTCCGGTCTGGGTGGGGCGTGATCGCGCGGCGGCCGCTGCGGCCCTGCTGGCCGCCCATCCGGATTGCACCGTACTCCTGCTTGACGACGGTCTGCAGCATTACGCACTGGCAAGGGATTTCGAGATTGCCGTCGAAGATGATCGCGGCCTGGGTAACGGCCTGATGCTACCGGCCGGGCCGCTGCGTGAACCGGCCACGAGGGCTGTCGATGCGCACGTGATCAACACCGCAGCGTCCGCAGCGTCGCTTGATTCCGCCAACGCGCTTGGGCGCTTTGGCATGCGTCTGGTGACGCGGCGGATCTATCGTCTTGACGTACCGGAGCGCGAACTTGCACCCTCCGCCCTGGCCGGCTTGCGTGTGCACGCGGTTGCCGGCATAGGCAACCCCGCGCGCTTTTTTGCCCAGATCGCTGCGACGGGCCTCGCCTGCGTTCCGCATGCCTTTCCCGATCATCATATTTTTTCCCGCGAAGATTTGCGCTTTGATGACTGCGACGCGGTACTGATGACCGAGAAGGATGCGGTAAAATGCCGTCACTTCGGGCGTGCAGACCTTTACGCGCTTGAGGTTGACGCCGAAGTCGATCCGGCCCTGATCGAACTCATTATGAAGCGAATTCATGGACGCCCGTCTTCTTGAAATCTTAGTATGTCCGCTTTGCAAGGGGCCGCTTGTTTTGCGCAAAACCGAGCAGGAACTGGTCTGCAAGGCGGACCGTCTCGCATTTGCAATTCGCGATGGTATTCCCGTGATGCTCGAAGGCGAGGCGCGCAAGCTCGAGCCGCTCGAAGAGATCGAATAACAAGGGGCCTGGTCTTATGCCGGTCCCGTTTCGCGTTGTCATTCCCGCACGCTTTGCTTCGAGCAGGCTGCCGGGCAAGCCCCTGGCCGACATCGGTGGCAAGCCAATGGTGGTGCGCGTTGCCGAGCGCGCCAGACTGAGCGGGGCAAGCGGCGTGGTGATTGCCACCGACCACGCCGACATTCTTGCCGCGGCGCGCGAGCACGGCGTTGACGCACTGATGACCCGCACGGAGCACGCGACCGGCACCGACCGCATTGCTGAAGTGGTGATGCAACTTGGGCTCGCTGATGATGCCATCGTTGTCAACCTGCAGGGCGACGAGCCCTTGGCGCCGGCGCAATTGCTGGCGCAGGTGGCTGAATTATTAAGTGACAGGGAAGACGCTGCGATTGCCACCGCATGCCATGCCATCCACGATAGGCAGGATGTATTCAGTCCCAACGTGGTCAAGGTGACATTCGATAAGCGCGGGTACGCCCATTATTTCAGCCGAGCACCGATCCCCTTTTGGCGTGACGGTTTCGGCCAGGGGAGGACGGACCTGCCTGCGCAGGACGCCTACTTTCGTCATGTCGGGCTGTACGCCTATCGCGCCGGCTTTTTACGCACCTACGGCAGTCTTGCGCCGGCCCCGGCCGAACAGCTTGAATCCCTGGAGCAATTACGCGCACTATGGCATGGCTATCGCATCGCAGTAGCGGTCTGCGCTGAGGCGCCGCCCGCAGGGGTGGACACGGCCGAGGATCTGGCTCAGGTGCGCGCCATTTTTGCCGCGCTGTGATCGCGCGGCCCCTCCAGGGAGTTTGACCGCGGAACGCGGAACCGGTAAGTTCAGTACTTCAGTACTTCAGTACTTTAATGATTCGGTCCAACTGGCAATAGGCAGTGTATAAGGCCGGACATAACGACATAACAATAAGGACACACGCATGCGGCTCATCCTGCTCGGGCCACCGGGTGCTGGAAAGGGAACCCAAGCCAGCTTCATCAAGGAGAAGTTTGGAATCCCGCAAATCTCCACCGGAGACATGCTGCGTGCCGCGGTGAAGGCCGGCACGCCGCTCGGGATCGCCGCTAAAAAGGTGATGGATTCGGGCGGGCTTGTTTCCGACGACATCATTATCGGCCTCGTCAAGGAGCGCCTCAAGGAGCCCGATTGCGCCAAAGGCTACTTGTTTGACGGCTTTCCACGCACCATTCCGCAGGCGGATGCGATGAAGGCGGCCGGGGTCGGTCTCGATTTCGTGCTCGAGATCGATGTACCCGACGCCGAAATCATCGCGCGCATGAGTGGCCGGCGTGTGCACGCCAGCAGCGGCCGCACCTACCATGTCCTATTCAACCCGCCCAAGGTGGCCGGCAAGGACGATGTGACGGGCGACGATCTCATGCAGCGCGACGACGACCGTGAGGAAACGGTAAAAAAACGGCTCGAGGTCTATCATTCGCAGACGCGGCCCCTGGTCGATTACTACTCCCGTTGGGCCGCCGCCGCCGATGCGCGCGCGCCAAAATACCGCAATATTGCCGGCACTGGCGCAGTGGAGGAAATCCAGCGCCGCGCCCTCGGCGCGCTGGTTTGACAGTGATGAAAAGTAAACGATGACACGGGCTCCCGGGCGCAGGGTTACGCTGACGCAGTATCTGATCGAGCAGCAGCGCGAAAAGGGCGCGGTTTCAGCTGACCAGCGCCTGTTGATTGAGGTGGTCACGCGCGCATGCAAGATGATTGGCAACGCCGTGTCTAAAGGCGCGTTGGGCGGCGTGCTCGGCGGGGCCGGCAGCGACAACGTGCAGGGCGAGGCGCAGAAAAAACTCGATGTCATTTCCAACGAGGTGCTGCTCGAAGCCAACGAATGGGGCGGACACCTCGCGGCGATGGCCTCCGAGGAGATGGAGCATCCGCACCCCATTCCGAGCCGCTATCCGCGCGGTGAGTTCCTGCTCTTGTTTGATCCGCTGGACGGCTCGTCCAACATTGACGTCAACGTGTCCATCGGTACTATTTTTTCGGTGCTGCGCTGTCCCGAGGGCGTTCAGGAACCGGATGAAAAAGCTTTCCTGCAACCCGGGCGCGAGCAGGTGGCCGCGGGGTTTGCCGTTTACGGGCCCTCGACCATGCTGGTGCTCACGGTCGGGCACGGCGTGGCGGCGTTCACCCTGGATCGCGAGCTGGGCAGTTTTGTTCTGACCGACGCGGCGGTCACCATTCCGGCCGACACCCAGGAATTCGCCATCAACATGTCCAATATGCGGCACTGGTCCGCGCCGGTGAAGCGCTACATCGACGAGTGTCTCGCCGGCAAGACCGGCGTACGCGGCAAGGATTTCAACATGCGCTGGGTGGCCTCCATGGTTGCCGACGTGTTCCGCATCTTGTGCCGCGGCGGCGTGTTCTTGTATCCGTGCGATGCCAAGACACCGAAGGGCCGCTTGCGCCTGCTCTACGAGGCCAATCCCATGGCCTTCATCGTCGAGCAGGCCGGTGGAGCGGCAACCGATGGCGCGACGCGCATACTCGACCTGCAGCCCACGGCGCTGCACCAGCGCGTGGGCGTGGTGCTCGGGTCGCGCAACGAGGTCGAGCGTGTGACCGCTTACCATTGCGAAGCGCGCGATTCGGGACATGTCGCAGAGACCGCGTAACGGCCTTTACGCCCAATCGGGCGGCATGACCGCGGTCATTAACGCGTCGGCCGCAGGCGTGATTGAAACCGCGCGCAGCTTTGCAAAAGCCGGCAAGGGTGGCAGGCCCGCAATAGGCAAGATATTTGCAGGCCGCAACGGCATTCTGGGCGTGCTCACCGAAGACCTGATCGACACCTCCAGGGAGCCCGCCTCGGCCATTTCCGCGCTCAAGCACACGCCGGGCGGCGCCTTTGGATCCTGCCGCTACAAGCTCAAGGGCTTTGATGAAAATCGTGTGCAGTTTGAACGCCTGATCGAGGTGTTCCGCGCGCACGACATCGGTTATTTCTTTTACAACGGCGGCAATGATTCGGCCGACACCTGCTACAAGGTGTCGAAGATTTCCGCGCGGCTCGGTTATCCGGTGTCGTGCATACATGTGCCCAAGACGGTGGATAACGACCTCGCCTTGACCGACAACTCACCGGGCTTCGGTTCGGTGGCCAAATATGTCGCCACATCCATGCGCGAGGCGGCCTTCGATATCGCATCGATGGCCAAGACCTCGACCAAAATATTTGTCATGGAGGTGATGGGTCGGCACGCCGGCTGGATTACCGCGGCGGTCGGGCTTGCGGCCGACAAGGGCCATGACATACCCCTGCTGCTATTGTTTCCGGAGGTGATTTTCGACGAGAAGAGATTTCTCGCCCGCGTTGATGCGCTGGTGCGCTCGCACGGCTATTGTTGCATCGGCGTTTCAGAGGGGCTTCGGGCGCCCGACGGGACTTTTTTTTCCGAGGTCGGGATCAAGGATGCGTTTGGGCATGCACAACTGGGGGGCGCGGGCGAACTGGTTGCCAAGCTTGTGCGGCAAAAACTCGGCTACAAATATCATTGGGCGCTTGCCGATTATCTGCAACGCTCGGCACGGCACCTCGCCTCCAAGACCGACCTTGAGCAGTCTTACGCGGTGGGCAGGGCTGCGGTGGAGTACGCGCTGCAAGGGTTGAATGCCGTCATGCCGGCCCTTCGCCGCACCAGCCAGACGCCATATCGCTGGACGCTGAGCCCCGCGCCGCTGGCGCGCATCGCCAACCGGGAAAAAAAACTGCCTGCCTCGTTTATCGGCGCCGGTGGATTTGGTATTACGGGAAAGGCGCGCGAGTACCTTGTTCCGCTGGTTCAGGGTGAGTCGCCGCCGCCTTACCGCAATGGCCTGCCTGACTATCCGGTGCTTAAAAACGTGCCGGTTCCCAAGCGGTTGGGGGTGTTCACGGTCTGAGGCGACTGCGCCGACGCTTTGCTTCGGCGTTCTTCGCGCTGGGTGAGCGGTGGGTGCCAGACCGCCCAAAGCTGTTGGCGCTTGCCATGCGTTGCATGGCGGCGCCTTGATAGGCCCCAATTGCCCTGCCCCCGGGTGCCGAAGCAGGCTTTTCCGGCCAACCCAGGGCAAACTTCCGCAAACCTCAAGCCTGACTCTATCCCGGAGGGGGTCCGGGCTGCTATAATTTTGCGCTAACAAGCACAAGTCATCCGCCGGTCTGCCGACAGCCAGCTAAAGAATCGGCCGCCGATCAAATTATTCATCAAGTCTAGGGAGAAATTATGACTGCAGGCCTTTGGTTTGCGCTCGCGTGCTCTTTGTTCGCGATCATCTACGGCGCGGTGTCCACCAAGTGGATTCTCGCCCTGCCCACCGGCAACGACCGCATGCGTGAGATCGCTGCGGCGATCCAGGACGGTGCCATGGCCTATCTCAACCGCCAATACACCACCATCGGCATAGTCGGCGCGATTTTGTTTCTCGTCGTCGGCCTGGTGCCCGGTCTGGGTTGGGCCACCGCCTGGGGCTTTTTGCTCGGCGCGGTGCTCTCCGGCGCCACCGGTTACATCGGTATGAATATTTCGGTTCGCGCCAACGTGCGCACCGCCGAGGCCGCCCGTACAGGGCTTAACGAAGCCTTGCAGGTTGCCTTTCGCGGCGGCGCCATAACCGGCATGCTGGTGGTTGGACTTGGCCTGCTGGGGGTTGCCGGCTACTACGCCATCCTGGTCACCTCCGGTGCGCACGGTGCGCCGCTGGCCGAAGTGATCAAGCCGCTGGTCGGTTTTGGTTTTGGTGGTTCGCTGATCTCGATTTTTGCGCGTCTTGGCGGCGGCATCTTCACCAAGGGTGCCGACGTCGGCGCCGATCTGGTGGGCAAGGTCGAAGCGGGCATCCCCGAAGACGACCCGCGCAATCCGGCGGTGATCGCCGATAACGTCGGTGACAACGTTGGTGACTGCGCCGGTATGGCGGCCGATCTGTTCGAGACCTACGCCGTGACGCTGATCGCCACGATGATCCTCGGCGCGCTGATGGTCAAAACGGAAACCTCCGCAGCGGTGATTTATCCGCTGGTTCTTGGCGGCTTCTCCATCATCGCCTCGGTTATCGGCTGCATGTTTGTGAAAGCCACGCCGGGCTCGAAAATCATGAACGCCCTCTACAAGGGCCTCATCGTCGCCGGCGTGCTCTCGGCGATTGCCTTCTTCTTCATCACCGACTGGATTATGGGTGATGTGCTGAAGAGCGTGCCCTTCGATATGGGCGACAGCAAGCGCCTCATCACCGTGTGGCACCTGTGGGGCGCCGCCATGGTCGGTCTGGTATTGACCGCACTGATGGTGGTGATCACCGAGTACTACACCGCGACCGAGTACGCGCCGGTGCGCCACGTTGCGCAGGCCTCAACCACGGGCCATGCCACCAACATCATCGCCGGCATCGGCATCTCGATGAAGTCCTGCGCCTGGCCGGTTCTGTCGGTTTGCGTGTCCATCCTGCTCGCCTACAAGCTGGGTGGTCTTTACGGCATCGCCATCGCCGCAACCTCGATGCTGTCCATGGCCGGGATCATCGTCGCACTGGATGCCTACGGCCCAATCACCGACAACGCCGGTGGTATCGCCGAGATGGCCAAGCTGCCCGACTCGGTGCGCGCCATCACCGACCCGCTCGATGCGGTGGGCAACACCACCAAGGCGGTGACCAAGGGTTACGCCATCGGCTCGGCCGCGCTCGCCGCGCTGGTGCTGTTTGCCGATTACACCCACGCCCTTGAGGCCGCGGGCAAGGTGGTGTCCTTTGACCTGTCCAACCACATGGTGGTCATCGGCCTGTTGATCGGCGGCCTTATTCCCTACATGTTCGCCGCAATGGCAATGGAAGCGGTCGGCCGCGCCGCGGGTTCCGTGGTGGTTGAAGTGCGCCGCCAGTTCAAGGAAATCCCCGGCATCATGGAAGGCACGGCCAAGCCCGAGTACGGTGTTGCGGTCGACATGCTGACCAAGGCGGCGATCAAGGAAATGATCGTTCCTTCGCTGCTGCCCGTTGCGGTGCCCATCGTTGTCGGCCTCGCCCTCGGCCCGGTCGCCTTGGGCGGCGTGCTGATGGGCTCCATCGTCACCGGTATTTTTGTCGCCATCTCGATGACCACCGGTGGTGGCGCCTGGGACAACGCCAAGAAATACATCGAGGACGGCCACTTCGGCGGCAAGGGTTCGGATGCGCACAAGGCCGCCGTTACCGGCGACACCGTGGGCGACCCGTACAAGGACACCGCCGGTCCGGCGGTGAACCCGTTGATCAAAATCATCAACATCGTGGCGCTGCTGGTCGTGCCTTTGCTATAAGCGGTTTTCCCCGCAAAAAAGGCAGCCTCGGCTGCCTTTTTTGTTGCGGCGCCATGCTTGGCGATCGGGTCAAGGGCTGGAAATGCCCGGCTGGAGGACGTTTCCAGTCGATTGCACGGTATTTTTCGGCCCGCTTGTAACGCGACTTTGCGGCATTGAATCTGAAAAGGAAGCGCCCGTGCAACTGAAGATGAACAAGAATTCGCTATTCGCCGTATTGTCCCGTTCGCCCTGGTGGGTGAGCTTTCTCATTGCCGCCGGCATGTTTATGGCGGTACGGCAATTTTTGCCCGATTACGCCGCGGCCTTCTCGACGCTGCCTTTCCTCGCCATTGCCGGCTACGCCGCTTGGCGGCAGTTGCGCGCACCCAGCGCCGAGCGTGTCAATGAATCGCTGGAGGCCTTGCGCGCCATGTCCTGGCAGGTTTTTTCAAGCAAAATCGAAGCTTCATTTCGTGCCGAGGGTTTTACCATCACGGCAATGGGTGGGGACGCCGCCGATTTCAGCGTGCAAAAGGCTGGCCGGGTTGCGCTGGTTGCCTGCAAGCGCTGGAAGGTTGGGCAGGGCGGCATTGCGCCGCTGCGTGCCCTGGTCGGGGCAAAGGCGGCAGAGGAGGCGCATGAGTGCATCTATGTGACCGCCGGTGAGCTCAGTCCGAACGCTCGCGAGTACGCGGGCAAGGAAAAAATTCGCGTGCTTGAGGGCGGCGAGTTGGTGCAAAAACTCGCCGCGGCCGCACGCTAGCCGTGTATCGAGCCTTATGCCTTGACGGATAATGGAACAATAGAACAATGGGGCAATGGGGCAATGGGGCAAACGGCGCTGACTGGGCGCTGCAAGGAAAAAGGCGTACAAGGTAATGAAACTTGGAATAGCAGCGCAAAGAATCTACCCTGATGAATATGTCATACCCGCCCTTTTACCCGTTCACCACAAAGTCATCCAATGCCACCCAATGCCCTTGCGGCCGCTGCCATGCACATAATTAAAGTCATCGCCACTGTTCTTGGGGCCGTTGCCGCACTGGCTGCCGTCGCTCCGCCGCTTTTCGCGCAGCCGGCGCCAATCGCGCCGGCGCTCCAGGCTGCGGTTGCAGGGCCGCATCGGGAGCCGGCCAACCGACTGCGCGATCGCTATCGGCATCCGCTTGAGACGCTGGCGTTTTTCGGTATTCGCGATGACATGACCGTGGTGGAGATCGCGCCTGGCGGCGGCTGGTACAGCGAGATCCTTGGCGCACTGTTGCACGACAAAGGGCGGCTCATTCTCGCCGGCGGCGCCAGCGCCGGTCTGCGCTCACGTGTGGCCGACCAATCCGGCGTGCTGGGCCGGGCCGGCTTTGTTGACTTTTTGCCGCCACGCGGCGACCCGGCGCAGACGCCACAGGGGGTCGATATGGTGCTGACCTTTCGCAACGTGCATAACTGGGTTTCGGCGGGCTCCGTTGCCGTGGTGTTCTCCGCGATGTTTCGCTCGCTAAAGTCCGGGGGGGTGCTCGGGGTGGTGGAGCATCGTGCCAATCCGGCGCTACCGGTTGATCCTAAGGCGACTAACGGCTATGTGCACGAGTCCCAGGTGATTGCTTTCGCCGAGGCGGCGGGCTTTCGCCTCGCCGCTCGCTCCGAGATCAATGCCAATGCATTGGATACCAAGGATCACCCCGCCGGTGTGTGGGCGCTGCCGCCGACGCTGCGCCTGGAAAACACCGGCCGCGAAAAATATCTGGCCGTAGGCGAGAGCGATCGTATGACCCTGCGCTTCGTCAAGCCGTGATGCACTGACATCGTGAAACAGGCGCCGGACAAGGACACGCCCGAGGCCAAGCACGTGCCGCTGCTGCAAAAGCTCGGTCCCGGCCTGATCACCGGCGCCGCCGACGATGATCCGAGCGGCATCGCCACCTATTCGCAGGCCGGCGCGCAATACGGTTACGGCCTGCTGTGGTCGGTGCTGTTCACCACGCCGCTGATGATAGGCATACAGGTGGTCAGCGCGCGCATTGGCCGGGTCACGGGCCACGGCCTTGCCGCTAATATCCGCATGCAGTTTCCGCGGCCGCTGCTCCATGCCATCGTGTCGCTGCTGCTGGTGGCCAACACCATCAATATCGCCGCCGACCTGGGGGCGATGGGCGACGCCCTGCGCCTGCTGGTGGGCGGGCGCAGCAGCGTCTATGTCATTTTGTTCGCGCTGGTGAGCCTGACCTTGCAGATTTTCGTACCGTTTCCGCGGTATGCGCCGATCCTGAAGTGGTTGACGTTGGCCTTATTCGCCTATGTCGGCACGGTGCTGGTGGTGCACGTGCCCATCGAGGCCTATGGTGAGGTCCTGCTGCCCCATCCGGTGTTTGAGCGCGACTATGTCGCCATGCTGGTCGCGGTGCTGGGCACCACCATCAGTCCCTACCTGTTTTTCTGGCAGGCCTCCCAGGAGGTCGAGGAGCAGCGCGCGGCGCCCGGCGATGAGCCGCTGCGCGGGGCGCCGCAACAGGCGGCGGTCCACCTCAGGCGCATCTGGTTTGATACGGCCATCGGCATGGTGTTCTCCAACCTCATTGCGTTTTGCATCATGCTGACGACGGCGGTCACGCTGCACGTGTCGGGCGTCACCGACGTCCAGACCTCCGGCCAGGCGGCCGAGGCATTGCGCCCCCTCGCCGGCGAATTCGCGTTCCTGCTGTTTGCCGCCGGCATCGTCGGCACCGGATTGCTGGCCGTGCCCGTGCTCGCCGGTTCGGCCGCCTACGCGGTCGCAGAAAGCTTTCGCTGGCCGATAGGACTGGGTTTGCCGCTGGCCAAGGCGCGTGGCTTTTACTGCATCCTGACGGTGGCCACGCTGCTTGGCGTGGCGATTGATTTTTCCGGCGTCGATTCAATCAAGATGCTGATCTGGGCGGCCATCGTGAACGGTGTCATTTCGGTGCCCATCATGGTGGTGATGATGCTGCTCGCGGTGCGCCCGGCGGTGATGGGGCGCTTTGTCATCGGCCGGCGTCTGCACGCACTGGGCTGGTTCGCCACCGCGGTGATGGCCGCCGCGGTGCTCGCCATGTTCGCGTTGCTGTAGGCATGTCGTCCATGCGGATTCGCTTGGCCGGGATGTGGCTGGTCGCCGCGCAGTTTGCGCTGATCGGCTGGCTGGTCTGGCCGCTGACGCCGCAGGCCTGGTCGCCACCGGCGCTGGCACTCTTTGCTGCGGCTGTGGTGTTGGGTGTATGGACCTTGTTGCACAATCGTCCGGGCAATTTCAATATCCGTCCCGAGCCCAAGGTGTCGGCTCGGCTGGTGACTGGCGGTCCCTACCGCTTGGTGCGCCATCCGATGTATTCCGCGCTGCTGTTGTTTGCCGCAGCCGAGGTGCTCGCGTTTGCCGACGCGTGGAAAATCCTCGCCTGGACCGCCTTGCTCGCGGTGCTGCTCGCCAAATCGGTGCTCGAAGAGCGCGGGCTTGCCGTGCAGTTCGAAGGCTATGGGGCCTATGCCGCGCGCGTGCGCCGCCTGATCCCGTGGGTGTTTTAGGCGAGAAAGGGCGCTTAATGCCGGAAGCGTGCGCTGTACTCCCTCTCCCTCGACGGGGGAGGGCAGGGGAGAGGGAGCCTGCTGAGTATCGTGGTCAGTCAGAGTGCTCCGACCTGGCCGAGGTAGCCGAAGACCTGCTGATCCAGGTCTAGTGCAAGGCAATCGAATTGCTGCAACCCGGGCATCGCCCGCAACCAGGTGAGCTGGCGCTTGGCCAGCTGGCGAGTGGCAAACACGCCTTTGTCGCGCAGGACCGCGTGGTTGTGGTCTCCGGCAAGATAGTCCCAAGCTTGACGGTAGCCGACGCAGCGCATCGCCGCCATGTCGGCGTGCAAGTTGTAGGTCTTTTTCAATTCCTTGAGCTCGTCCACGAGCCCGGCGGCGAGCATGGCGTCAAAGCGCGCTGCGATGCGCTGGTGCAGTCGGGCACGGTCGGAGGGTAGCAGCGCGATGCTGCTCAGTCGCACCGGCAGTTCGAGCGCCGCGCCGCTGCGTTGCTGCAGCGAAGACAAGGGTTTGCCGGTGAGCTGATGCACTTCCAGGGCGCGTTGAATACGCTGCGCGTCGGTCGGTTTGAGGCGCGCGGCCGTAGGCGGGTCTACTTCGGCGAGCCGCGCATGCATGTGCGGCCAGCCGTGGCGTGTGGCTTCAAGCTCAAGCGCGGCGCGAAGCGCGGGGTCGGCCGCCGGCAGATCGGAGAGGCCCTCGCGCAGCGTCTTGAAGTACAGCATGGTGCCGCCCACCAGCAGGGGTGTGCGGCCGCGGGCGCAGATCTCCTGCAGCAGGCGCAGCGTGTCGGCGCGAAAGCGTGCCGCCGAATAGGCGTCGGTTGGGTCGATGATGTCAATGAGGTGGTGCGGCACCGCCGCGCGTTCGGCCGCCGTGGGTTTGGCCGTGCCCACGTTCATGTCGCGAAACACCTGGGCTGAGTCAACGCTGATGATTTCAACCGCATGGCGCGCGGCGATGGCCATGGCGAGGGCGCTCTTGCCGCTGGCGGTGGGGCCCAGCAGCGCGATGGCGGGCGGCAGGCGCTTGTCCTGGTCACCCATGGGGGCCCGGATTGACGAGGGTGCCCATTGTTTTCAGTGTACCGATGGCTGGAAACCCGCTCCTGGCGTGGCTTTCCAGTCGATTACCTATCGTGGCAGGGCGTAAGGAACGATCCGCAAAGATGCACAATGGCGCGACCCGCAACATACGCAAGGGTGCGCTCAACGCCCGCGCATGAACAACTTGTCGAGGTCGGCGAGGCTCATCTGGTACCAGGTCGGGCGGCCGTGGTTGCACTCACCGGCGCGCTCGGTCTGTTCCATTTCACGCAGCAGTGCATTCATCTCGGTGAGTGTGAGGTTGCGGTTGGCGCGCACCGCGCCGTGGCAGGCGAGGGTCCCGAGCAGCTCGTTCTGGCGCTCGGTGAGCATGCGCGTGGCGCCGTACTCGCGCACGTCGCTGAGCAGCGCGCGGGCGAGTTCGGGGATGTCAGCCGAGGCCAGCATGGCCGGCACCGCGCGCACCGCCAGCGCCGTCGGTGACAGCGGGCTGATGTCGAAACCGATTTTCTGCAAGGCGTCGCCGTGCTCCTCCGCAGTGGCCACCTCCAGGCTGTTGGCATTGAAGGTGACCGGGATCAGCAGTTTTTGCGTTGCCATTTCGCGCAGGTCGAGCGCGAGCTTGAGTTTTTCGTAGAGGATGCGCTCGTGTGCGGCGTGCATGTCCACCAGCACCAGCCCTGCGTGGTTCTGCGCCAGCACATAAATGCCGTGCAATTGCGCGACAGCGTACCCGAGCGGCTGCTCGGCGGCGGGGGCCGGCGATGCCGTGGCAGCAGGCGCCATGGCGGCGGAGAACATCGCCGCATATGCCGCCGCCGGTTGCGCCACGGCGAACGCGGTCTGTTCGCGCATGTAAGGCAGCGGCGGCGTTCCCGCCCAGGACGGCTTGCCCATAGCAGCGCCGAAACCAGATGCGGATCCGCCGAAGGAGCCCGCGCCCGATCCGCTGTTTGGCGCGGCGGCAAAGCCCACCGTCGCCGCGGGCGTTTCGGCCGCCGTGCCCGAGAGCGCGCGCGACACGCTGTGAAATACAAACTGGTGCACCGGGCGGCTGTCGCGAAAGCGAACCTCGGTTTTTGCCGGGTGCACGTTGACATCAACGCCGTGCGGATCGATCTGGACAAAGATCACGTAAGCGGGGTGGCGGTCGCCATGCAGTTGATCCTGGTAGGCCGCGCGCAGCGCATGCACGAGAAGTTTGTCGCGTACGAATCGGCCGTTGACGAACACATATTGGTGGTCGCGTGAACCGCGTGCCTGGGCCGGCGAGCCAGCAAGACCGCTAAGCCTGAGGTCGCCGGCGGCGGCATCGACTGTGCGGGCACCGGCGGCGAACTCCTCGCCCAGTATGGCCGCGACGCGGCGGGCCGCGTCGCTCGCGGCAAGATGCCAGGAAACGCGGCCGTTGTGCTTCAGGCTCATCGCCACATCGGGGCGCGACAGCGCGACGCGCTTGAATTGGTCTTCGCAATGCGCGAATTCGGTCGCTTCAGTCTTGAGGAATTTGCGTCGCGCCGGTGTGTTGAAATAAAGATCATCGACGTCGATGCTGCTGCCCGGAGGATGGGCCGCCGGCTGCGGCGCGTCGGCGGGGCCGCCGGCTGCGGCAATGGCCCAGGCATGGGTCGCATCGCGCGTGCGACTGGCAAGGGACACCCGCGCTACCGAGGCGATGCTGGCCAGCGCCTCGCCGCGAAAGCCGAGCGACATCACTCCCTCGAGGTCATCGAGGCTGGCGATCTTGCTGGTGGCGTGGCGGGCGAAGGCGAGTGCCAGCTCGTCTTTAGGGATGCCGCCGCCGTTGTCGGTGACCTTGATGCTCTTCACACCACCCTGCATGAGGGTCACGCTGATTTCGGTTGCGCCCGAATCGAGACTGTTCTCGAGCAGTTCCTTTAGCACCGAGGCCGGGCGCTCCACCACCTCGCCGGCGGCGATCTGGCTGATGAGCGTGTCGGGAAGGAGCTGGATCGAGGCCATGGGCGGTGGGGGTGGGGGCATTGCGTAAATTCAGGCGGTTTCACGCTGATTTCACGCATTTCGCCGTCCGTCGCAATTATACAGTCGGTAGAATACTCGCCTTTAACCCATAGTCAGGGCGGCGGAAAGCGTATGGATTTTCTCGTGCAATTGATGGATTTGCTGCTGCACCTCGACAAGCATCTGGCCGGCTTGATTGCCCAATACGGCAACTGGATCTACGCCATCCTGTTCCTCATTATTTTTTGCGAAACCGGCCTGGTGGTGGCGCCGTTTTTGCCCGGCGATTCGCTGCTGTTTGTCGCCGGTGCGCTGTGGGCGGCCTCGGACATGAATCCGCACGCGCTGGTTGTGGTGCTGGTGGTTGCGGCGATTCTTGGCGACAGCGTCAATTACGCCATCGGCAACTTCCTCGGGCCAAAGGTATTTCACTGGGAGGATTCGCGCTGGTTCAATCGCAAGGCGCTCGATCGCACCCATGCGTTCTATGAAAAGCACGGCGGCAAGACCATCGTCATTGCGCGCTTCCTGCCCTTTATCCGCACCTTCGCGCCCTTCGTCGCCGGCATTGGCAGCATGAACTACGCGCGCTTTCTCGCCTACAACGTCGGCGGCGCACTGCTTTGGGTGGTGTCGCTGGTGTACGCCGGTTTGTTTTTCGGCAACCTGCCCATCATCCGCAACAACCTGACGGCAGTGATCTTCGGCATCATCGGCGTGTCGCTGTTGCCGTTGGTGGTGGCCTTTGTGCAGGAGAAAATGCGCAAGGACTGATGTGGTGCGCAGCGACGCGGCCCAGCTCAGACCCAGCCCTGCCGCCACACCGTTGCGTCGCGTAATTCGCGCCATGCGATACGGCGTGCCTTTTTCGAATACGCCGCCTCGATTTCCACCCACTCGATCGTCCCTTCGGGCGGGTCGGGCTCAATCACCTTGGTCACGAGGAAGTGTTTCTCCTTTGCGACGGGCCTTACTGCGGTCCATTTCGACCGCAGCAGTTTTTTCGGGTGCAGTGGGTTGGGGATGGCCGGGAGCTTAGCCGAACGGCCCGGTTTTTCCGGGCCGCAGATTTCTTTTTCCATGTATGCGCATCGAGACGGCACCGGGCCAATAATGTTCCGGTGTCCGAACGTGTTTGTCCCAATCCGGCGCCGGTCAGGTGGGTGCGGTATCGGAAAATTTCACGGAACGCAAGGGTCTAGGTCACGAATAGCGATGGAAACGTCGAATAAAATGGGCGCTTAATTAGGTCAAAGTCCAGGATTACTTGATAATATACAAGCGTTTGTCGGGAACTTTACAGGGTGTAGACGTGCGCCCTGGGAAGGACAAAAAAATCGGGGGGTGGTGTGGTCGGTCACGCACTCATCGTCTTTAGTAAAGCCGGGACCCACATCGTTTCTCGCCTGCTGGGCGGAACGCTCGCCCTCTCAGGCGCGCTGCCGGTGTTCGCCCAAGTGCCCCCCCAGCCCGATGCCGGCCGCATCCTGCAGGAAACCCGTCCCGCCCCGGAGCGCCGTCCCGAAATCAAGCTGCCGCCCATTCAGAGCCCGGCCGCGCCGCGCGCACCCGTCCCCGCCTCCGGCGCGAATGATGTCCGGGTCAAAGTCACCAATTTTGATTTCATCGGCAACAACACGATCTCGACCGAGCGGCTGCGGGCGGTCGTGGCCGCGTGGTCCAACCGTGCGCTGACCTTCGGTGAACTCATCGAAGCGGTCGAGGCCGTCGAGGCCGCCTACAAGTCGGCCGGCTACTTTTTGGCGCAAGGTTACCTGCCGCCGCAAAAAATCAGGGATGGTGCCATCGAGATCGCCATCAGCGAAGGCACGCTCGGCGATACGCGTCTCGAGGGCGAGAGCCGCGTCAAACCCGAGGTGCTGTTTGCCTACCTTGACCGCCTGCCCATGGGCAAGGCGCTGACGCTGCCCGTGCTCGAGCGCCAGGTGCTGCTCATCAACGAGGTGGCCGGTGCGCGCGCAAGCCTTGACCTGCAGGCGGGGCAGCAAGAGGGCAGTACCGATGTGGTGTTGGCGCAGCAACCCGATGAGGTCACCACCGGGCGCGTCGAGTTCAACAACCACGGATCCCCCTCGACCGGTGGCAAGCGTCTGAGCCTCAACGTCAATGCCAACAGCCCGTTTCATCTTGGCGAGCGCATCACCGCCAGCGTGATGAACACCGACACCAACAACCTGATCAGCTACAACGTGCGCGGCGAACTGCCGGTGGGGGGCGCGGGCTGGCGCCTGATTGCCGCCGCCTCGCGCGCCGAGTACAGCCTGGGTGGTTCGTTTGCGGCCCTCAACGCCAACGGCCAGGCCGATTCGTGGCGCATCGGCGCCGGCTATCCGTTTATCCGCAGCCGCACCGCCAACCTCAAGATGCAGACGGAGCTCGACCGCACCAAGCTGCTCGACCGGTTTCGCGCCGCCGGCACCGAGACCGCCAAGCAAAGCCACGGCGTGACCACGACGCTCAGTGCCGATGCCACCGACGAATGGATGGGTGGCGGCTCCTCGCGCGCCGACCTTGCGCTGCGCAGTGCGCGCCTCACGCTCGACCCGACCGCGGCGGCCACCGACGCGCCGCCCGGCGGCCTTGGCACGGCGGGGCGTTTTAACAAACTGAGTCTCACCGCGCAGCGCCAGCAGACCATCAACCGCGAGTGGAGCCTGCTCGGTAACCTGCAACTGCAGACCTCGGACAAGAACCTCGATTCCTCGGAAAAACTCGTACTCGGCGGCCCGACCATCATGCCCGGTTACGCCAACGGCGAGGCGAGCGGCGACAGCGGGGTGCTGGCCAAGCTGGCACTGCGCTGGCAGGCCACCGCCGAAGTGGCGCTGTCGGCGTTTGCCGACTACGGCCGGCTCAAACTCGCGCGCGACCCCCTGTCCGCCACGACCAAAAACGACAAGCGCATGACCGACAGCGGCGTCAGCGTTGACTGGCTGATCGGCAAGGGCGTGAGCGCGAGCGCCATCATTGCCTGGGCGGGGCAGGAAGCCCCCAACGTTGCGGACAACGCCCGCCCGCGCATGTGGTTCAGCGTCGGCTACGGCTGGTGATACGCGCATGCTCCCCATCACCCCATTACCCCCGTCGCTGTCATTGTCGATGAGCGTGCAGCAATGAACCGCGTCTATCGCCTGATCTGGAACGACATCACCCACACCTGGGTGGCGGTGGCCGAGATTGCGCTCGTGCGCGGCAAGCGCACCAGCGGCACCGTGGGGCGTGCACGGCGCGGGGTGCGCGGTGCCAGTGTTCGTGTTCGTGCCATCGGCTTGAACGTTCTCGCAGCGTCGCTGGCGGTGATCGGCATCCCGTCGTATGCGCTTGACAAGAACGCCCTGCCCACCGGCGGCAGTGTCGTTGCCGGCAGTGCGAGCATAAGCCAGGCGGCCAACGTACTCACGGTGCAACAGGCAAGCCAGCGCGCGGCGCTCAACTGGCAGACCTTTAACATCGGCGCGGCGGCCACCGTCAATTTCGTGCAGCCCAACAGCGGCGCCGTTGCGCTCAACCGTATCATCGGCAACGAGGCGAGCCAGATTTACGGCAAGCTCAATTCCAACGGCCAGGTGTTTTTCACCAACCCCAACGGCATGTTGTTTGCGCGCGGCGCAGAGGTCAACGTCGGCGGCCTGATGGCCACCACCATGAACATCAGCAACAGCGACTTCATGGTCGGCAGGTACAACTTTACCAACCCCGGCACGGGCAGCATTCGGAACGAAGGCCTGATCAACGCCCTGGGCAGCGTGGCCCTGGTGGGCAATGCCATCCAGAACGCCGGCACCATCATTGCCACCACTGTGACGCTTGCCGCCGGTGACAAGGTGGCGGTGGACCTCACCTCTGACGGCCTCATCCGTGCGCGCGTGACCGCCCCGGCGATGAAAGCGGCAATCGAAAACGCCGGCAACATCACCGCCGCGAACGTGACCATGACGGCTGGCCAGGCGCGCAACACCCTCGATCAGGTGGTCAACAACAGCGGCATCATTCGCGCCACCGGCCTTGCCATGGTGGGCGGGGAGATCGTGCTCCAGGGCGGCAGCGTCAGCAACAGCGGCACGCTCAATGCATCGAGTGATACCGGCAAGGGCGGTTCGGTGCAGGTGCTGGGCAATGACGTCAGTATCACCGGCGCCATTGAAGCCATGGGCCCGACCGGTGGCGGCACCATTCTTGCCGGCGGCGATTACCAGGGCAAGAATCCGGACATCCAGAACGCGAGCCACACCTTCATCGGAGCCGGCGCGCGACTCAATGCCGATGCCACACAAAATGGTGACGGCGGCAAGGTCATCGTCTGGGCCGACGACACCACGCGCATGTATGGAAGCGTCAGTGCCAAGGGTGGTGCTACTGGCGGCAATGGCGGTTTCATTGAAACCTCCGGCAAAAAATTCCTCGAAGTAACGCGAGCTGCTGACGCTTCCGCGCCCCAAGGCAGGGCCGGCACTTGGCTGCTCGACCCGAACGACATCACCATTCAGGCAAGCGGCCCCGATGCGAATGTCAGCGGCACCCCGAACTTCACCAGCTCTAACGACAATTCTGTTATCACCACTGGGACGATACAGACGGCACTTAATGCAGGTACAAGCGTCATTATCACAACCGGAATCGGTGGTACTAACGCCCAGGCCGGCGACATAACCGTCGCGAGCGCCATTAGCAAAACTGCCGGTGCCGATGCAACGCTGACGCTTAACGCCCACAACAACATCAACCTGAATGCCAGCATTACCTCGACCACCGGACAGTTGAACATGGTGTTCAACCCGGACTCGGATGCGAGCGGAGCGGGTGCCGTGGTCCTTGGAACGACGACGCTAAGCGCTAACGGTGGAACGATTAGCGCGGCTGGCAAATCCGTGGATCTTTCTGCAGGCACGGCGACGATTGATTCGACAATGACCATCGGTGCACTAAATCTGTCTGGTGGCACGCTGCAGGGTAGCGGTAATGTGACGATGAGCGGGGCGGGCACCTGGACAGGGGGCACGCTCGGCGGAGCGGGCGGGATCACGGTGGCCAGTGGTGGGACGCTGTCCATTCCCAGCGGCAGTCTGTCGCTGGGCCGCGCGCTGACCATCGATGGCAGCGCGACCATTGCCAACGGCGCGACGCTCAGCCTCAGCGGCAAAACCATCAATGGCACCGGCTCGCTGGCAAACAACGGCACGCTCAGTCTGATCGGCTCAACGATTAACCCGGCACTCACCAACTTGGGCACGGTGACGGTGACGGGGACGACGGCTTCGTCGATCAACGGGGCGCTGACCAACAACAGTGGTGCGGCGCTCAACGTGACGGCGATCCCGGGCTCCCCGGCCAACCTGCTGACGGTAGACAATGGATTCACCAATAG
>JANXRV010000091.1:0-2916 GCA_025356665.1 Pseudomonadota bacterium | reverse complement strand
GGTGCGCCGGAGCCGACGAAAATCGCGTCATAGCCCTTGCCGAGCAAATCCTTGAGGCTGTCTATGCGTTCACCGCCGCGAAACTCGACGCCGAGGTTGATGACGTGGCCGACTTCTTCATCGATGACTTCTTCGGGCAGGCGGAACTTGGGAATCTGGCTGCGTATCATGCCGCCGGCGCGCTTGTCGCCGTCAAACACGGTGACCTCATAGCCAAGGGGCGCGAGGTCGCGCGCAACGGTGAGCGCGGCGGGACCGGCGCCGACGCAGGCGATTTTTTTGCCGTTGCTCTTTTTGGGTTTGGCCGGCAGGCGCGCACTGATGTCTTCCTTGAGATCGGCGGCGACGCGTTTCAAACGACAAATCGCCACGGGCTCGGGCTTGGAGAGATTTTCTTCTTCGACGCGGCCGCGACGGCAAGCCGGCTCGCAGGGGCGGTCACAGGTGCGCCCGAGAATGCCCGGAAAGACATTCGATTCCCAATTGACCATGTAGGCGTCGCCGTAGCGGCCTGCCGCGATCATGCGGATGTATTCGGGTACCGGGGTATGGGCCGGACAGGCCCACTGACAATCGACAACTTTATGGAAGTAATCGGGTGCGGCAATATCAGTCGGCTTCAATATCCCATCTCCTTGGCACCCCGTTTGCGGTTGCGGCAGCTTCTGGTGAAGGCTGCCGCTGTCGATGTTTGACACCGGAGGAAGCCGGTGTGGGGCGTGTGCGCGACATACTACGCCGGAGCGGGGAACATGGAAAGGGTAAGCGATATCAAGCCCCTGGACGGTACACCAGAGCACTTAATTAGGCGGGCGCTTAACTCCGGGGGAGGTTTTGGGCGATTCCGGGGGAATTCGGAGTCATTGAGCCCTGCCGGTCGCGCTGCGGCGACAAATGCGGCAACAAATACGACAACAAATACGACAACAAATACGACGACTACGGCGTTATTTGATGCGCCGCAGCGTGGGCTTGCCGCTGGGGCGGGCCGGCGGTGTGTCGGGGGTCTCAGGCGGCGCTGGTTCGGCCGAATCCGACTCCGAGACCTGGGTGGACGCCAGTGCGAGGCCATCGGGCTCAAAGGCCGTGGACTGGCGCTGGTCGGTGTCAAACGACATGCCGCGGCCGTTTTCACGCGCATACACGGCCGATACGGCGGAGATGGGCACTGAGATCTCGCGTGCGATGCCGCCAAAGCGCGCCTGCAATTCGACAAACTCGTTGCCCAGTTGCAGCTTGTTGGCGGCGAGCGGCCCGATGTTGAGGACGATCTCGCCGTTGCGCACGTACTCCATGGGCACGCGCGTATTGGCGTCCACCACCACCGAGATGTAGGGGGTAAAGCCGCTATCCATGCACCATTCGTAGATGGCGCGCACAAGAAAGGGCTTGGTGGAGGGGATGGCGGTTTCGGACATGGCTGCCTGCGCGTGCGGGGGCTCGGCCTTGGATGATGCCTGTTACTTGCGCATCACTTTTTCGGACGGCGTCAGCGCCTCGATAAAGGCCGGGCGCGAGAACAGGCGCTCGGCGTATTTCATCAGCGGCGCGGCGGCCTTGCCCAGGCTGATGCCGTAGTAGTCAAGACGCCACAGCAGCGGCGAGATGGCCACGTCGAGCATGGAGAAATCGTCGCCGAGCATGTGCTTTTGCTTGGTGAACACCGGCGCGAGCTCGGTCAGGCGGTCGGTGACGTGGGCGCGGGCCTTGTCCTGCTGCTTTTGGTTACCTTTTTCCAGCGCCTCGATCTGCGAGAAGAGTTCGACTTCGAAGTTAAACAGGAACAGCCTCGCGCGGGCGCGCATCACCGGATCGGCGGGCATCAGCTGCGGGTGCGGGAAGCGCTCGTCGATATATTCGTTGATGATGTTCGACTCGTACAGGATGAGGTCGCGCTCCACGAGCACCGGCAGGCGGTTGTAGGGATTCATCACCGCGATGTCTTCGGGCTTGTTGAACATGTCGACGTCGATGATCTGGAAGTCCATGCCCTTTTCATAGAGCACGATGCGGCAGCGTTGCGAGAACGGGCAGGTGGTTCCGGAGTAAAGATTCATCATGATGTTCTAACCTATGAGACGGATACGACAAGACTGATAAGACCCGGTGGGGCGCGACCCGGGGAGTAAAGACGAATACGGCGGGCCAGGCCCGCCGCGTTCAGTGTTTTGCAGCGTTTTCGGGGCCAGGGGGATCGCGCCCCCCAGCACCCGGGCGCCCGCTCGGGCTGTGTTAGTGCACGTCCTTCCAGAACTCGCGCTTGAGCAGCCAGGTAAGCACGAGCATGACGCCGAGCACCATCAGGACGATGAAGCCGACCTGTTTGCGCTGCAGCTGGCCGGGCTCGCCCATCCACACCAGGAAGGCGGTGAGGTCGCGCACGGTGTGGTCGTATTCAAGCGCCGACTGCGAACCGGGAACGAGGGTTTCGAACTTGGCTTTTTTCAGCTCGTTGCCGTGGCCGTCCTTGAGCGGCTCGCCGCTGGCGGTCTTGACCACTTCTTCGCTGTAGCTCCTCTGGCCCTGCAGCGTCCACAACACGTGCGGCATGCCGACGTTGGGGAACACCGTGTTGTTCCAGCCCGTGGGGCGACTGTCGTCGCGGTAAAAGCCGCGCAGGTAGGAGTAGAGCCAGTCGGCGCCGCGGGCGCGCGCGATCACCGACAGGTCTGGCGGTGCGGCCCCGAACCATTCCTTGGCGTCGCTCTTGGGCATGGCGATGTTCATGTTCTCGCCGACCTTCTCCGCGGTAAAGAGCAGGTTGTCCTTGATCTGCGCTTCGGTGAGGCCGAGGTCGCGCAGGCGGTTGTAGCGCATGAGCGAGGCCGAATGGCAGTTGAGGCAGCTGTTGACGAAGGTGCGCGCGCCGCTTTGCAGGCTGACGAGGTCGGCCACGTCGATCGGCGCGCGATCGAG
>JANXRV010000058.1:0-2563 GCA_025356665.1 Pseudomonadota bacterium | reverse complement strand
TTAACATCATCAGGCCGGGCAAAGCCAGCAAGGCCATTAACACTGTCTGGCGGCCGCGGTTCAAAGCACGCATCCATGCATTCATCATGACGATCTCCCCGAATAATCCGCCGCGCTTAGCGCGCGGGATCCTTTATCTTGATCATGGTCGCTTCGATGCCATTCTGCGACAGCAGCTGGCGCAGCTTGGTAGTGTCTTCGATTTTGGCGTAAGGTCCGACCATCACGCGGTTCCATACCCCTTTGTCACCCAGGTCGGCACTCTGCACGGTGGCTTCGACACCGATCAGCGCCATGCGCGCCTTGAGGTTTTCCGCATCCGCGCCATTGGGAAAGGAACCCGCCTGCAGGAAAAATTTGACCTTGCCAGAATCGACCGTGGAGGGCGCGCGCTCGGCTTGCTTGATTTGCTGCTCGCTCACCGCTTCTTCAGTGCCGGGGAGTATTTTGTAGAAATCAAAGCGCGGCTTGTCCGGACTTTGCGACTGGCCCGCCATCGGCGCCACCGGCGGCGGCAGTGCCGTGCCTGGCGCGGCGGTGCTGGGGGCGGGTTCGGTCAGCGCAGTGCCCGCTCTGTCGGCAGGCTTGACCTTGTTGATAAAAGGGATCTGCGAGTGGTTCATGTAGTAGGCAACACCCACCGCAATGCCCAGGCCCAGCAACAGACCGATAAAAATCCCGATCAGCAGGCTGCCGGCCGGGCGGGATTTACCAGGCGGAGGATTCTTGGGTTTGTAATCGCGGCTCATTGGTTCATCCGGTGATTGGAGATTCAGATTTTCCCGTCATGCTCTCGGGCGCCGAAACGCCGAGCAGACCCAAGCCATTGCGCAACACCTGGCGAATCGCCACGATCAAGGCCAGCCTCGCCAGCTTCAAAGGTGCATCATCGACCAGGACACGCTCTGCATTATAGTAACTGTGGAAGGACGCTGCCAGTTCCCGCAGATAGAAGGCTAGCTGGTAAGGCGCGAACTCACGGGCGGCGATTTCCACCGCTTCCGGAAATTCACCCAGCAGTTTCAATAATGCGAGCTCGCGCGGACCGGCGAGCGGCGTGCAATCGACGCCCGCGAGGCCGGCTTCGTCACCACCCCATTGCCGCAATACGCTGCAGATGCGCGCGTGCGCATACTGCACGTAATACACGGGGTTTTCCTCAGACTGCGATTTCGCCAGATCAACATCGAAAACAAATTCGGTATCACCTTTGCGCGACACCAGAAAAAACCGCGTGGCGTCGCGCCCCACTTCATCGATCAGATAACGCAAGGTCACGTAGCTGCCGGCGCGTTTGGAAATTTTTACCTCTTCGCCGCCTTTCATCACCGTCACCATGTTGTGCAGCACATAATCCGGGTAACCGCGCGGAATGCCCAAATCCAGCGCTTGCAGGCCGGCGCGCACGCGGGTAACTGTGCTGTGATGGTCGTTGCCCTGAACATTAACCACATGTTTGAAGCTGCGTTCCCACTTGTTGAGGTGGTAGGCGACATCCGGCACGAAATAGGTGTAAGTACCGTCGGACTTGCGCATGACGCGGTCCTTGTCGTCGCCAAAATCCGTAGTGCGCAGCCAAAGCGCGTTGTCTTGCTCGAAAGTATGGCCGGCCGCCACCAGCGCACTGACGGTCTGTTCGACACGCCCGTCAGCGTAGAGAGACGATTCGAGAAAATACGTGTCGAACCTGACGCCAAACGCGGACAAGTCGAGATCCTGTTCCTTGCGCAATTCCTGTACTGCAAAGCGGGTGACGTCTTCCAGATCGTTGGCGTCTTTTTTTCCGGCCTGCAAATAACGCGCGGCGATTTCACGCACGTAGTCGCCTTGATATCCGGCTTCGGGAAACTCGCTGATCTCGCCCAGGGTTTCCCTTGCGCGCGCCTGCACGGACAAGCCGAGATTGCGAATCTGCGCGCCCGCGTCGTTGTAATAATATTCGCGCGAAGTTTCCCAGCCCTGCGATTCGAGCAGCGCGGCAATGGCATCGCCCAGCACCGCCTGCCGGCCATGCCCCACATGCAGGGGACCGGTGGGATTGGCCGAGACAAATTCCACCATGACCTTTTGCCCGCGCATGCGTTCCGAGCGGCCATACCTCTCACCGGCTGCAAATATCGCCGGCACCACGCGCTGCATGGCCACCGGGTGCATATAAAAATTGATAAAGCCCGGCCCGGCAATTTCGGATTTCGCCAGCCACTCCGCCTGCGGCATGGCGGCAATGATCTGTTGCGCCAGCTCGCGCGGATTGCGCTTGACGATGCGCGAGAGCTGCATCGCCAGATTGCAGGCGTAATCGCCGTGCGCCGCTTGTTTCGGCCGTTCCAGCTGGATCAAAGACGCGGGTTGCTGCGGCGCCACCGCAGCCAGCGCCGTGGTCAGCAACTCGGACAGATAAGCTTTGATTTCGGTGGACACGTTGTTCCGAGGGGTGGAATTCTAAAAACCACAAATTATACCGTGCCTTGCATTATCTACCCAAAGCTCAGAGGCAATTTTCGCGTCATGATGGCGGGCGTGCGGCTCAGTCACGGAGAGCGACCGGCGACCTCTGACCGTG
>JANXRV010000113.1:0-9797 GCA_025356665.1 Pseudomonadota bacterium | reverse complement strand
TTGAAATTTCAGCCTCTAATCTTGGCGTAAGAGTCAAACATTGAAAAATTTTAAATTCGCGAGAAACACCTTACCCAAGAGCAGGGCTCTTGATGTACATATCAGCCATATACCCCGGATGGTTTAGAGTTTTCGAGCGGTCGCCCCGCTTCAGCCCCGATCCCGCACGGTTGCTCGCTCTGGCGGTCAGAGCATGAGTTCAACAACATCATTCGCTAAATTAGCCTTAGTTTTTAACTATCAATCCCATAAAAACAATCAATTGGATTGACTGTCGGCGCGCGCCTACCGTACGCGCCATGGGATATCTGCGGCACATCGCACAGACAGTAACGGCATCAAGCACCAAGCTTGCAATCCGCGATTTGGTCGCCGGAACCCGAGACGATGCAGCTGCAGCCTGCCCGATGTTGCTCGAACGATTCGCCGTCCTCGCCCGCTGTTGGTAGTTCAAATCCACTCCTCAACCAAAGGAAAAAGCCATGTCAACCGAATCCAAGTGCCCGTTCTCGGGTGCCTCCACCATCCCCGCAGTAAGCGGGAAAACCCAAACCAACGCCGACTGGTGGCCCAACCAGTTAAGACTGAACATCCTGCGCCAGCACTCCGCCAAGTCCGATCCCATGGGCGGGGAGTTTGACTACGCCGAGGAGTTCAAAACCCTCGACCTCGACGCCGTGGTCAAGGATCTGCATGCCCTGATGACCACGTCCCAGGATTGGTGGCCGGCTGACTGGGGCCACTACGGCGGCCTGATGATCCGCATGTCCTGGCACGCCGCAGGCACCTACCGTATCGCCGACGGTCGCGGCGGCGCGGGCACCGGCAACCAGCGCTTTGCCCCCCTCAACAGCTGGCCCGACAACGGCAATCTGGACAAGGCACGCCGGCTGCTGTGGCCGATCAAACAAAAATACGGCCGCAAGCTCTCCTGGGCCGACCTGTTCATCCTCGCCGGCAACGTCGCCCTGGAATCGATGGGTTTCAAGACCTTCGGCTTCGCCGGTGGCCGCCCGGACATCTGGGAAGCGGAAGAAGACATCTACTGGGGCGCTGAAACCACCTGGCTGGGCGACAAGCGCTACTCCGGCGACCGCCAGCTCGAGAACCCACTCGGGGCCGTGCAAATGGGCCTGATCTACGTCAACCCGGAAGGCCCGAACGGCAAGCCCGATCCGCTCGGTTCGGGCCGTGATGTGCGCGAAACCTTTGCACGCATGGCCATGAACGACGAAGAGACCGTGGCGCTGGTCGCCGGCGGCCATACCTTCGGCAAGGCCCACGGTGCGGGTGACCCCAAGCTGGTCGGCCCCGAGCCCGAAGGTGCCGGCATCGAGGAGCAAGGCCTGGGCTGGAAGAACAGCTTCGGCAGCGGTAAGGGCGCACACGCCACCACCAGCGGCATTGAAGGCGCGTGGAAACCGAATCCGACCCAATGGGATAACGGCTATTTCGACATGCTGTTCGGCTACGATTGGGAGTTGACCAAGAGCCCGGCCGGCGCCCAGCAGTGGACGCCAAAGAACTGCAAGCCCGAGCACCTGATTCCGGACGCGCACGATGCCTCGAAGAAGCATCCGCCGATGATGACTACGGCCGACATGTCTCTACGCATGGATCCCGCCTACGAAAAAATCTCGCGTCGCTTCCACCAGAACCCCAAGGAGTTTGCCGACGCCTTCGCCCGTGCCTGGTTCAAGCTGACGCACCGTGACATGGGCCCGCGCGCGCGCTACCTGGGCAAACTGGTGCCCAAGGAAGTGCTGATCTGGCAGGACCCGGTCCCCGCAGTGGAGCACAAACTGGTCAACGGGCAGGACATCGCCGCGCTGAAGGCCAAGATCCTCGCGTCCGGCCTTTCCACATCCCAACTGGTCGCCACGGCTTGGGCGTCTGCCGCCACTTTCCGCGGCAGCGACAAGCGCGGCGGCGCAAACGGCGCGCGTATTCGCCTCGCGCCGCAGAAGGACTGGGAAGTCAACCAGCCGGCCGAGCTGGCCAAAGTCCTGTCAGGGCTGGAAGCGATCCAAAAGGCGTTCAACACCGACGGCAAGACAATCTCGCTGGCCGACCTGATCGTGCTTGGCGGCTGCGCGGCGGTCGAGTTCGCGGCCAAGAAGGCCGGCGTTGATGTGAAGCTACCTTTTACTCCGGGTCGCACGGACGCCTCACAGGCACAGACCGATGTGGCCTCGTTCGCGGTACTGGAGCCGATGACCGACGGTTTTCGCAACTACGCGCGTAAGGGACTCGAGGGCGTGGCCGCCGAAATGCTGGTCGACAAGGCACAGTTACTGACGCTGACCGCACCCGAGATGACGGTTCTCGTGGGCGGCCTGCGTGCCCTGAATGCCAATATCGGCGAGTCCGGCCACGGTGTTTTCACCAAGCGACCCGGGACATTGACCAACGACTTTTTCGTCAATCTCCTTGACATGAAGACGAAATGGCAGAAGTCCGCCACGGCTGAAGGCGTGCTGGAGGGGCGCGATCGGACAACGGGCGAGCTGCAGTGGACGGGTACCGTTGCTGACCTAGTCTTCGGTTCGAACTCCCAGCTACGGGCCGTCGCGGAAGTCTATGCCTGCAACGACGCGCTACAGGTGTTCGTGCGCGACTTTGTTGCAGCCTGGGACAAGGTGATGAATCTTGACCGCTTCGAGCTTGTGTGATCTCAAAACATAGGGCTTAAAAGCCCCGTACCGGACGGCGGCGCCAAAAGCGCCGCCGTTTTTTTGAGCTTATTTTAGTTAAATACTATCGATTAAATAATAACAATTAATTAGATTAATAACTGGCATCACCTTATCATTCGATCCATGCAGTCAACGCTGCGCAACCAAAACCACAGGAGAACACCATGAGCAAACCCGAATCGATCACCATCAAGAACCTCGAAGCCGCCTTCGCCGGCGAATCAATGGCCCATATCAAATACCGCTACTTCGCCAAACTTGCCCGCGCCGCCGGCGATGAGGAAACGGCGCGCACCTTTGAGGAAACCGCCGACCAGGAAGTCCAGCACGCCTTTAGCCACCTCGACCTGCTTTACCCGAAAGACCAGCTCACCCCGGCCAAATCGCTGGAAATCGCCATCGCCGGCGAAACCTACGAGTACACCGAGATGTACCCGCAGTTCCGCCACCTCGCCGAGCAGGAAGGCAACGCCGCAGCGGTGAAAGAAATGGACGAGCAAATCGTCGAATCAAAAGAGCACGCGGCGCGCTTTGCCGCCACCCTCGCCAAGGCAGCCAAGCGCTTCGCCGCCCTCGCCACCGTGGAAGAGCGTCACGCCAATCACTACCGCGCGCAGCTCGCGCGCACGCAAGCCAAGACAGCCTGAACCCCAACCAACACCATTCAACATTCACCATTCACCATTCACCATTCACCATTCACCATTCACCATTCACCATTTTGGAGATCACCATGAAAACATGGCAATGCATCGTATGCGGTTTCATCTATGACGAAGAAGCGGGACTTCCCGAAGAGGGCATCAAGGCGGGCACGCGCTGGGAAGACATTCCGGCCGACTGGGCCTGCCCCGAATGCGGCGTGGGCAAGGCCGACTTCGAAATGGTCGAGCTGGCTTAGGCCGGGGTCATGACAGCCCCCATCGTCATCGCCGGCAGCGGGCTCGGGGGCTATACCCTCGCCCGCGAACTGCGCAAGCTCGACAAGGATATGCCGGTCGTCATGCTCAGCGCCGATGACGGTGGTTTTTACTCAAAGCCGATGTTGTCCAACGCCTTTGCCGCGGGCAAAAGCGCGGAGCAACTGCTCAACACCAGCGCCGCCGCAATGGCGGCGCAACTGGGCATCGAGGTGCAAGCCCACACCCGTATCAGCGCCATCGACGCGGCCGCCAGTCTGGTAAAAACCGACCGGGGACCGCTACACTACGCAAGCCTCATCCTTGCCCTTGGCGCCGATCCGATACGCCTGCCGCTAAGGGGGGATGCCGCCGGCGCGGTCTTGTCGGTCAACGACCTTGGCGACTACGCCCGTTTTCGCGCCGCCATCAAAGGCAAAAACCGTGTCGCCATTCTTGGCGCCGGCCTCATCGGCTGCGAGTTTGCCAATGACCTTGCGATCGGCGGGCATGCGGTCGACGTGATCGACCTGGCGCCGCTGCCGCTCGGCCGCCTGCTGCCCGCGGCGCCCGCGCTGGCATTGCGCGAAGCGCTTTCCGCCGCCGGGGTGCGCTGGCACATGGGTCGGCGAACCGCCGCCATCGAGCACGATGGCGGCGCCTTGCGCGTGGTGTTCGAAGATGGCAGCGCCATCGGCACCGACACGGTGCTGTCGGCCGTTGGACTGGTGCCGCGCACCGCGCTGGCCCGCGCCGCCGGACTCGGCGTCAAGCGCGGCATCGTCGTCGACCATCACCTGCGCTCAAGCGCGCCGGACATCTACGCCCTTGGCGACTGCGCCGAAGTGGCGGGACTGGTGTTGCCTTACGTCATGCCCATCATGCATGCCGCGCGCGCACTGGCTGCAACGCTGGCAGGCAAGGAACAGGCCGTGCGCTATCCGGCCATGCCGGTGATGGTCAAGACACCGGCGCTAGCCACGGTGATCTGCCCGCCACCGCTGGACGCCATCGGCAACTGGGCGAGCACGGCCTCGGACGGCGGCATGCAATCGCTTTTTTGGGACAAGACCGGTCGCTTGCTGGGCTTTGCCCTGACCGGAAACGCGCAATCGGACAAAGCGCGACTGGCAAAAGAACTCGAGCCGCTGCTGGGCTGAGCGCGAATACCGCATTGCCCTGGCAGGGCGCCCGCGGAAGCGGCAGATCAAGCGGCGCCGGGCGACCGTTTGAAATTAAAGACCAGCATTGACAAGCCTGTTTGCGGTGCGATACTCGACGTGCATTTTTAGCTGCGGAAAAATCATCAGACAATAACGTCGGCGTTGCGGGCAATCGCCGGCCCTCCGCAGGGCGCCACAAAAGAAGATCGCGCGCGGTGAAGACCCTCCCTCGGCATATGGCTATTATTCAACCTGGATTGATAAGGAATTTCGCATGGCAAAAAAAATATTCGCTGCGACCCTGGGATGCCTGACCATGCTGCTTTCGCTCGGAGCGCCAGCGCAGGCACCTGGCGCCGGCGGCTGGCCAGCCAAGCCGGTACGCATCATCGTCGGTTTTGCCCCCGGCGGAAACACCGACACCGTGGCGCGCGTGCTCGCCATACGCCTGCAGGAGTTACTGGGTCAACCCGTCCTCATCGAGAACCGCACCGGCGCGGGCGGGGTGGTCGCCACGGAGTTCGTGGCCAAGGCTGCGCCAGACGGGTACACCTTGTTGATGTCCTCCCTCGGTCCCCACACGGTATCGCCAAGCCTGCTCAAGTCGGTCGGGTTTGATCCGGTGAACGACCTCGCCCCGGTCAGCAACGTGGCCTCCAATGCCCTGGTGCTGATGGTGAGTCCCACGCTGCCAGTCAGGTCGGTTGGCGAACTGATCGCTTATGCCAAGGCCAACCCGGGAAAATTGAATTTCGGCTCCTCCGGCGTCGGCTCGACCACCCACCTTTCGGGCGAAGTGTTCAGCGGCATGACCGGCAGCAAAATGGTTCATGTTGCATACCGCGGGGGAAACCTCGCCATGGTCGGACTGCTTGCCGGCGACATCCAGCTGATGTTCGCCAACCTGTCCGACGCACTGCCGCAGATCAAAGCCGAAAAAGTCCGCCCCCTGGGCGTGACCAGCCCCAAGCGGGTGCCGCAGTTGCCCGAGCTGCCAACGATTGCGGAGTCAGGATTGCCCGGCTTTGACGTGAGTCCGTGGAACGGCTTGGTGGCGCCCGGGCACACGCCACCGGAGGTGATCGCCAAACTCTCGGAGCTGACGCAACGCATCGTACGCGAAGCTTCCTTTCGCGAAAGAATGTTTGAAATCGGCTCCGACCCGGTGGGCGACACGTCCGAGAAGTTCCGTGCAACCATCCGCAATGACATTCAGCGCTGGGCCAGGATAATCAAGGAAGCCGGCATCAAAGCCGAATAGCGAAGCGCGCGCAAATGCACGCCGGTTCGCCAAAAAAGAACACAACCACAAATAAAACTAAAGGAGCGGGATTTATGAACAATCCACAGAGCTTGCGCGGATTCATTGACATGGTCGAGCGCGATTACCCCGATGAGTTGCTGCGCATCCGCGAGCCGGTGCGCACCCACCTTGACATCACCTCGCTGATATTCGAACTGGAGCGCGCCGGCAAGAGCCCCGTTGTCATCTATGAGAACGTCGAGGGACACACCATGCCGGTGGTAACCAACATCGCCGGCAATCGCAAGCTGCTTGCCGCCTGCCTGAACGTGCCGCAGGCCGAACTGCCCAGCGCTTTTCGTGAGCGCTGCCAGAAGTACATTCCCTGCGAGCTCGATGATTCGCCCCCCTGGCAGGAGCTGGTTTTCGAGGGCGATCAGGTCGACCTCACCAAGCTGCCGATCCCGACCCATTTTCATGTCGATGCCGCGCCCTACATCACCGCCGGCCAGCTTTCAGCGCGCGACCCACTGACCGGGGTTGACACCACCGGCTTTCACCGGCTCATGCTCGCCGGAAAAAACCGCCTCGGCGTGTCGCTGCACTCGCGCCGCCGCATGTTTGAATTTCACCGGCGCGCGGAGCAGCGCGGGGAATCGCTCCCGGTGGCGATCACACTTGGCATACACCCGCTGCATTACATGGGCTCGATGGTTTTCGCCTATCCGCCAAACGTGCGCAAATATGAAATTATCGGCGGACTGTTCGGCGCACCGTACCGACTGGCCAAGACGGGCGTTCAGGACGTGCAGGTCCCCTCGGGGGCGGAGATCGTAATCGAAGGTGAAATCCTCGCCGGCGTGCACGAGCCGGAGGGTCCGTTTGGCGAATTCACCGGCTACGCATCGTTCCGCAGCACCCAGAACGTGTTCGTCGCCCACCGCGTGCGCATGCGCCGCGACGCCATGTTCCATTCGATCGCATCGGGCATGGCGCAGGACCATATCCTGGTGTCGTGCATTACGCGCGAGGGTGAAATACTCAACACCCTGCGCCGCAACCTGCCCAATGTCATCGCCGTGCACGTTCCCCACCGCACGTGCGGCGCGTTTCTTGCCATCGTCAAGATGAAAAAATCATCCCAAGGCGAACCGCAACAGGCGATCATGGCCGCGCTGGGCACAGAGTTCTACACCAAGTACGTGATCGTCGTCGACGAAGACGTGGATATCTTCGACATGAACGACGTCATGTGGGCGGTCGCCACGCGGGTGCGTGCCGAGCGTGACATCGTCTTCATCCCGCACGCCAAGGGCGCCATCCTTGACCCCAGCTCGGACCCTGAGGCATTCACTGTGACCAAGATGGGCATTGACGCGACCAAACCGCTGGGCCGCGATTTCGCCGAGCGCCTGACCATAACGGACGAGCAAAGCGCGCGCGTGCGCAAAATACTCCAGGCCTCGGGGATCACCATCTAGGTACTCCGGGCGCCTGCCGGCGGACAATCGCTTCAGCGGGTGTATTTCGCGTACCGGAATACACCCGTTTTAACGACTGGAGTTGACCGGCTTCATTGAAGGCACAGCGCCAAGGTGGTACAACTGCGCCTTCTGGGCATGCTCGACGTTGCAGAAGTTGCAGAAGTTGCAGAAGTTGCAAAGGTTGCAAAGATTGCCAAAATCAGCATGTCCGTTTCCCCGAGGAATAAACACCATGAAACGCTTCCTAGTTGCCGTCCTCGCCGCCGCCTTGTGCGCCGGCATCAGCGCCCAAGCCCAGACCTACCCGGCCAAGGCGGTGCGCATAATCGTTCCGTTCGCCGCCGGCGGCCCGGCCGACATTTACGCGCGCTTTATCGGTCAGCGCCTGTCCGAGGCGCTGGGCCAGCCCTTTGTCATTGAAAACCGTCCGGGCGCAGGCTCGGTCATCGGCACGGATGCGGTCGCCAAATCGCAGGCCGACGGCTACACCCTGCTGATGATGTCCAACACCCACACCGTCAACGAATCGCTGATCCCGAACAAACCCTTCGATCTGATGCGTGACTTCGCTCCGGTGGCTCCGATCAATTACTCCGATCTGGTGCTGGTGGTCCACCCCTCGGTAAAGGCGAACAACCTGAAAGAGCTCATCGCCCTCGCCAAAGCCAACCCCAAAGGCATGAACTACGCATCCTCGGGGCCGGGTACGCCCTATCACATGGCCGGCGAGTTATTCAAGGCAATGGCTGAAATCGACGTCGTGCACGTGCCCTACAAGGGCAGCTCGGGCGCGCGCACCGACATCCTGGGCGGCCAGGTGCAGATGATGTTCGACGCCATCACCACCATGGCACCCAATGTGCGCGCCGGCAAGCTCAAGGCTTTCGGCACCACCGGCAAAGTGCGCTCGTCGGTGCTGCCCGATGTGCCGACCATCGCCGAAGCGAGCGTGGCCGGCTATGAAGCCACCATCTGGCTGGGCATAATGGCGCCCACAGGCACGCCCAAGGCCGTGATCGACAAGCTCAATGCCGAAATCGCCAAGATCGTGAACCGTGCCGACGTCAAAAAATCCTGGCAGGAACAGGGCGCCGAACCGATGACCATGACGCCCGAGCAATTCGGCCAGTACCTGCGCGAGGACATCACCAAGTGGGCGCGTATCGTCAAGATCTCCGGTGCGAAAGTGGACTGATGACCAAGCGCACCTTCAAGCTCTCCATCAACGGCGTGCCGCACGAGGTGCAGGCCGAGGAAGACACACCGCTCATATACGTGCTGCGCAACGACCTCGAACTCAAGGGCACGCGCTTTGGCTGCGGCGTCAACCAGTGCGGCGCCTGCCATGTGCTGATCGACGGCCACTCGGTGCCCGCATGCGACACCCCGGTCTGGGCGGCTGAGGGCAAAAAAATCGTGACGGTGGAGGGCCTTTCGGCCGAAGGCTGGCTGCACCCGTTGCAGCAGGCCTTCATCGAGGAGCAGGCGGCGCAGTGCGGCTATTGCATCTCGGGCATCCTGGTCACCGCCGCCGCGTTCCTGGAAAACAATCCGCTCCCCAGCGACGCCCAGGTGCGCGAGGCGCTCGACAAGCACCTCTGCCGCTGCGGCAGCCACAACCGTATCGTGCGCGCCGTGCTGCGCGCGGCAGACATGATGAAAGACAAGGCCACAGCATGAACCTCGCATTCAAACTGGCGCAAATGGACCCAAGCCTGCCCAGACTGCCGGGCAGCCTGCAAGTCAACCGCCAGCTCGGCCAGTGGCTCAAATTCCACGCCAACGGCAATGTGTCGGTCTATTCGGGCAAGGTCGAAATCGGCCAGGGCATCATCACCGCGCTGGCGCAAATCGCCGCCGAGGAGCTCGACCTCAACCTTGCACGGGTGCGCATGGTGCCCGCATGCACCGCCACCAGCCCCGACGAGCAGGTGACCTCGGGCAGCATGTCGGTGCAGGAATCGGGCACCGCGCTGCGCCACGCCTGCGCCGAGGCGCGCGCCATTTACCTCGAGGCCGCCGCAATGCGGCTCGAAGTGCCGCTCGCCGACCTCGAAGTCACCGACGGCACCATACGCGTGCGCGGCACCGACCGGCTGACCACTTACTGGGCGCTCGCCGATGACGACCTGCTCGATCGCGAGGCCACCGGCAAGGTTGAACCCAAGGCACCTAGTGTAGTGCGTCTAAAATAATAGAACTTAAATGCGATTGCGCTGTCTGTAGTATGAGGAGGCTACAGACATGCGAATCGCACCTACTGTCACGATCACCGAAGCGCAAGCACGCCAGCTTCAGGCTTGGGCGCGTGG
>JANXRV010000041.1:0-7914 GCA_025356665.1 Pseudomonadota bacterium | reverse complement strand
GTTGCCACGAAATACCTCACCAACTACCTCGGATGGTTTAGAGTTCTCGACCGGTCGCCCCGCTTCAGCCCCGATCCCGCACGGTTGCTCGCTCTGGCGGTCAGAGCATGAGTTCAACAACATCATTCGCTAAATGAGCCTTGTTTTTAATGGCGCAAGCGTATCCGTACGGCCTTGAAAGTCAGGCGTTTAGCCGCGCGAGCAGTGCGCGTGTCTTGACCGGGTCGTTGGCCCTGAGAATTTTTGCCGCGGTGATTTGTATTGCGGGGATGCTGCTGCGCAGGATCTGCTGCTTGATGCTCGGGAGCTGCGCCGGATGCATGGAAAATTGCCTCAGGCCGAAGCCCAGCAACAGTCGTGTGAGCTGGACATCGCCGGCCATTTCGCCGCATATGGCCACCGGCACACCGGCTTTGTTGGCGTTGCGGATGCTCAGAGCCACCAGGTGCAGCACCGCCGGGTGCAGGGGGTCGTAAAGATGGGATACCGTGTCGTCTGTGCGGTCGATGGCGAGCGTGTACTGGATGAGGTCGTTGGTGCCGATGGACAAGAAGTCCAGGCGCTTGACGAACATGCCTATGGCCAGTGCTGCGGCTGGAACCTCGATCATGCCCCCGACCGGGATTGCCTTGTCGTAGGGCGTGCCGAGTACATCCAGTTCGGCTTTGGCCTGCGCGATCATTTTGAGTGACTGGTCGATCTCATGGGCGTGCGCGAGCATGGGCACCAACAGCTTGATCTTGCCGTAGTGCGAAGCGCGCAGGATGGCGCGCAACTGCGCGAGGAACATCTGTGGCTCGGCGAGACACAGCCGGATGGCGCGCAGGCCCAGAGCCGGGTTGGGGCCGCTCATTTCAATGCCATGCGCGGTTTTGTCGGCGCCAAGATCGAGCGTGCGGATGGTGACCGTCTGGCCGCGCATCGCCACCGCCACTTCGCGGTAGGCCTCGAATTGCTCGTCCTCGGTCGGCAGGTCGCCCCGGTTGAGGAACAGGAACTCGCTGCGGAACAGTCCGATGCCGGTGGCGCCAGACTCGTGCACTTTTTCCATGTCCTGCGGCAGTTCGATGTTGGCGTGCAGCTCGACGTCCGAACCGTCGAGCGTTGAGGCCGGGGTGGTACGCAGGCGCTTGAGTTTTTGCCGCTCCAGGTCGATCTGCCGCTTGCGCAGCTGGTATTCGCTGAGGACTTGTTGGTCAGGATTGACGATCAGCACGCCCTCGATGCCGTCGACGATGAGCAGTTCGTCTTCGCGGATCAGCTGGCGTGCGTGGTGCAGGCCGACGATGGCTGGAATATTCAGGCTGCGGGCGAGAATCGCCGTGTGTGAGGTGACGCCGCCAAGGTCGGTGACAAAACCGGCGAACTGGTGCTGCTTGAACAGGATCATGTCGGCCGGTGACAGGTCGTGCGCGACGACGATCAATTCCTTTTCGTCGCTGCGCGCCGCCGGAGCGTGGCCGGGGTGGCCGATCAGCGCCAGCAGCACGCGCTCGACCACCTGCATGACGTCGTTCTTCCTCTCGCGCAGGTACTGGTCCTCTATTTCCTCGAACTGCGCCACCAGCATGTCCATTTGCTGCACCAGCGCCCATTCGGCGTTGCAATGGCGCGTGCGCACCAGTTCGCGTGGAACGGTCGATAGCGACGAATCGTCGAGAATCATCTGGTGTAGGTTGAGGAAGGCGGCCATTTCCGTCGGGGACGCGGCGGGGAGGCCGGCTTTGAGTCCGGCCAGTTCACCGCGAACCTGCGCCACGGCCTTGTCAAAGCGCGTGATCTCGGCGTCGATATCGGTCGCCGCCACTTCGTAGTGCGCGACTTCCAGCCTGGCGGTGGAGATGAGGTGGGCGTGGCCGATGGCGATGCCCCCGGCCACGCCGCTGCCGTGCAGGGTGAAGCTGGCCATCTGGGTGCCCGAGGCACCCGACAGGTCCGCGCCGCTCACTCGCCTTCCCCGAAGTGGTCGGCGATGAGGGAGAGAATGGCCTGCAGGGCCGCTTCTTCGTCTTCGCCCGTGGTTTCGATCTGTATGGTGCTGCCCTTGCCCGCCGCAAGCATCATCACGCCCATGATGCTTTTGGCGTTGACACGCCGGCCGTTGCGCGAAAGCCAGACTTCGCAGGCATAGCCGCTCGCCACCTTGGTCAGCTTGGCCGACGCGCGGGCGTGCAGTCCGAGTTTGTTGATGATCTGGGCTTCAGCTTGCGCCATTGCACTGGTCCGTATTGAGATGCACCACACCGGCTGTGCCGCCGCTGATTGCCTTTTCGACCACTATCGCGAGCGGTTCTTCACGGTAGGTGAGGGCGCGTACGAGCATCGGCAGGTTCACGCCGGAGACCCCTTCGATGTGGCCCGGTTGGAGCAGCCGCGTTGCCAGGTTGGAGGGGGTTGCGCCGAGCATGTCCGATAGGACCAGCACGCCGTCGCCATCATCGAGTTGTTTCACCAGTTCCTGCGCCACCGGCAGCATGGCGTCGGGGTCATCGTGCATGGTCACGCCGACCTGGCGCACCCGCAGCGGGCGCTTGCCCAGCACGTGGCTGGCGCAGTGGATCAGTGCTTCGCCAAAGGCGCCGTGGGAAATGATGAGAATGCCGATCATGCCTTGCCTGTGCCGTTATTGTGGGAGGGTTTATGAGCTGAAATCAATGGTGATGGCGATATAGAAGGGGCGGTTGCGCAGTCCGCTGGGAATTGCGGTCTGTGGCACGGCACTTTGCAGGATGTTGATCGCATGCTGGTCGAGCGTACCGTTGCCCGAGCCGCGCAGCAGGGTATGGCGCTCCAGCATGCCGTTTGCGCCGATCTCGATGCGAAGCTGCACGATGCCCTCGGTGTAGCGGGTGATGCCCTCCGGCGGCGTGGTGCGAAAACGTGCGATCGAATAAAACAGGCGCGCCGTGTAGAGTTCAAGCGCCGAGTCAAGCTCGGCCTGTGCGGCGCTCTGTGCCCATACCGAACCGGGCGCTGCGAACAGCAGGGCCGCGGCCAACAGCGCGCCCGAGGCGAACGGTGTTGCCGCAGGCGCTTGCGCGCTCAAGCCTTTTTCCCGCAGGCGGCTTCCAGTGCGTCGAGCATCAGGCCGGCGACATTACAACCAGTCTGGTCCATGATTTCGCGAAAGCAGGTGGGGCTGGTGACGTTGATTTCGGTCAGGTTTTCGCCAATGACATCAAGCCCCACCAGCAGCAGGCCGCGGCGCATCAGCTCGGGCCCGAGCGCCTCGGCAATTTTGCGATCGTGCGCTGTCAACTCACGCGCTTCGCCGCGGCCCCCGGCGGCGAGGTTGCCGCGCGTTTCGCCTTCTTTCGGGATGCGGGCGAGGCAATAGGGCACCGGCTTGCCTGCGATCAGCAACACCCTCTTGTCGCCGTCGGCGATCGCAGGGATGTAGCGCTGGGCCATGACGTTGCGCATCCCTTCATGCGACAGGGTCTCGACAATCACGTTGCGGTTGGGGTCATTGGCGCGGGCGCGGAATATCTGGCTTCCACCCATACCGTCCAGGGGTTTGAGGATGACATCCTGATGCTCGTCGATAAAGGCCTGCAGCTGGTTGGCCGCGCGCGTGACCAAGGTGGGCACGGTGAATTGCGCGAACTGCGCGATGGAAAACTTCTCGTTGTGGTCACGCACCGCGCGCGGGTCGTTGAACACCCTGGCGCCCTCGCGCTGCGCCTGCTCAAGCAGCCAGGTCGAGGTGACGTACTCCATGTCGAAGGGCGGGTCCTTGCGCATCAGTACGGCGTCAAACCCGGACAGCGGCATTTCGAGCATCGGGTCGAGCCGGTACCAGGGCGTGGCATGGTTGCGCAAGGTGATCTGGCGCGTAATGCCCATCACTTTGCCGCGCTTCCACAGCAGCTCTTCTTGCTGCATCACATACAGTTCATGGCCGCGCGTCGCCGCCTCGGCCATCATGGTGTAGGTGGAGTCTTTGTAGATCTTCAGGCTGTCGAGCGGGTCGACGATGAACAGGATTTTCATGCGCGGGAAACCGGGCTGGGTGCTCGCTTACAATGGATTGAGATTGTAGCCGATGCGCCCAGGGGAGTCAGGTAAGGAAAAATCCCCGGTGAAATAACTGCCGATGGCTGGAAAGCCTTGTCTGGCGCGGATTTCCAGTCAGTGAGCGGGTGTTCAGGCACCGCCTTTGGCATAAATCAGGTTGGGCAGCCAGGTGGCGATTTCAGGCACGTAGGTGATCAGCAGGAGGTAGAGCACCATCACCACGATCCACGGCGCAAACGCGATGGTGGTCTCGGTCAGGCCCATCTTGGCGATACCACTTGCCACATACAGGTTGAGTCCGACCGGTGGGTGGATCAGGCCGACCTCCATGTTGATGACCATGACGATGCCAAAGTGGATCGGGTCGATGCCCAGTTTCATCGCCACCGGGAACAGGATGGGCGCGAGCAGCAGCACAATCGAGGTCGGTTCCATGAAGTTGCCGGCGATGAGCAGCAGGATGTTGACCCCGAGCAGGAACAGCCAGACCGAAAGTTGCCTGTCGATGATCCACTGCGCCATCTCCTGGGGGATGTTCTCCGAGGTGAGCAAAAAGGAGAAGAGGATGGCGTTGGTGATGATGTAGAGCAGCATCGCGCTCATGTTGGCCGAGGCGAGCAACACCTTGGGCACCTCCGACAGCTTGAGGTCTTTGTAGATGAACACCGCGACGACGAAGGCATATACCGCGCTCACCGCCGCCGCCTCGGTGGGCGTGAATACCCCGCCGTAAATGCCGCCGATGACCACAAAGATCAGCGCCAGCCCCCAGATTGCTTCGCGAAACGCCGTCCAGACCTCGCCGGGGCTGGCGCGCTTCATGCGCGGATAGTCGCGCCGTTTGGCCACCAGCCAGGTGATGCCCATCAGCAGCGCGGCGAGCAGGATGCCCGGGATGATGCCGGCAATGAACAGCTTGCCGACACTGGTGTTGGTCGAGACCGAGTAAATCACCATTACGATGGACGGCGGAATCAGGATGCCCAGCGCGCCGGCCGTGCCGATGGCGCCGACGCCGAATTTTCTCGGATAGCCTTGTTTTTCCATGGCCGGGATCAGGATGGTTCCTATGGCCACCACGGTCGCCGGGCTTGAACCGGATACGGCGGCAAACAGCGCGCAGGCAAACACCCCGCCTATGGCGAGACCGCCGTGCCAGTGGCCCACCAGCGCGGTGGCGAAGCGGATCATGCGCCGCGCCACACCGCCGTGGGTGAGGAAGGTGCCGGCCAAAATGAAAAACGGAATCGCCATGATGGCGAACTGGTCCAGCCCGGTGAACAGGCGCTGCGACACCAATTCGATCGGGATGTTGGTCATGAAGAACAGGAACGCGAGCACGGTCAGGCCCAGCGCGATTGAGATTGGCATGCCGGTGAGCATGAGTACGATCAGTAATGGGAAGATGATCCAGCCGTTCATTCGGAGTGCAAGCCTTCCACAGCGGCGTGGTTATGCGAAGGGAGATAGCCGGTTGCCAAGTAGTTCCATGCCACCTGGATAAACCGGTAGCACATCAGCGAGGAGCCGAGCGGCACCGCCAGATAGATGATCCACATGGGCATTTCAAGGTCAGGGGACACCTGCCCAAGGCCGCGTATCCGTATGACGAACAGCGCGCCCAGCCAGGCGATGATGCCGGTGAAAAACGCGCCGGCGAGCAGCCCGAAGCTCACCCAGAAGCGTTGCTTGCCCGGCGAGAGGGCGCGAATGATGACATCAACACCGACATGGATGCCGGTGCGCACGCCGTAAGCGGCGCCGAACTTGGCCATCCAGATAAACAGGTAGATGCAAAGTTCCTGCGCCCAGGTCAGGCTCAGGTGTTGGGTGAACTGCCAAACCCACGGAATGGACGCGGTATAGCGGTGCAACACGGCGACAAAGATGATTATGGTCGCAAGGGCCATGAAGCTCGCGACCAGCCATTCCTCCAGATGGTCAAGCAGCCGGTTGAACATGCGAGTCCGTCATGTGCAGGTGGGGGAGGGGATTAAGCGGTGATGGGCTGTGGTGTGGCCGCGCACTGGACGCGCGCTGGCCGCACATTGGCCGGGGTTTATTTCTTCACCGCTTTTTCGGTTTCTTCGACGATCTTTTCGATCGCCAGCATGGTGTCTTTGCCCACCGCGCCCTCATATTGCTGGTAGAGCGGCATCATGGCCTTGCGCCAGAGGGCTTTCTCGGCTTTTGGCAGGATGTAAATTTCGGTCGTTTTGGCGGCTTTTATTTTCTCCAGCGCGTCGTCGTTTTCTTTTTGCGCGATGCTGCGCTCGTAGCGGCTCGCCTCGGTCATCGCCTCGTCGAGGTTCTTGCGGATATCGGCCGGCAGGCCTTCCCAGAATTTCTTGTTGACGACCACCGCGTACATGATCACCCCGTGGTCGGATACCGTGAGGTGTTTTTGCACCTCGTGCATTTTTTGCGTGTACTTGTTCGAGATGCTGTTTTCCTCACCGTCGACCACGCCCTGCTGCAGCGCCGTGTAGACCTCGGAAAAAGCCATTACCTGCGGGATGGCGCCCAGCGCCTTGATCTCACCCTCAAGCACCTTGGAGGACTGGATGCGGATTTTCATCCCCTTGAAGTCATCCAGCTTTCGCATCGGGCGATTGGCTGAAAACACTTTGAAACCGTTGCTCCAGTAGCTAAGGCCGATGATCTCTTTGGGCTCGAGCAGCTTGAACAGACCTTTTCCGATCGGGCCGTCGATGACGTGGTCAAGGGCTTGCTGCGTTGGAAACATGTAAGGCAGATCGTAGACCTCGAACTGGCGCACGCCGAGCGGCCCGAACTTGGAGACCGAGGGCGCCAACATCTGCACCGCGCCCAACTGCAGCGCCTCCAGTTCTTCGCGATCCTTGTATAACTGGCTGTTGGGGTAGATCTCGACTTTGACGCGCCCCTTGGTCTTGGCCTCGGCCAGTTCCTTGAATTTGATCGCGCCCTTGCCCTTGGGTGTGTCCTCGGCCACGACATGGCTGAACTTGATGACGATGGGTTGCTGGGCGTGTGCCGTGGCGCAGAGAGTGAGTGCGAAGAGCGTGCCGGTAACGAGCGAAAGTTTCATATTCGTTTCTCCTTTATGTGCGAGGCTGCGCCGGCTCTGATGGCCCGCTAGTCACCCACCTGCTGCGCCGCGATGCGGACACAAGCTGGGCTCAGCCTAACACGCCAAAAAAAACGGGGCAGCTCGGCTGCCCCGTTTTGGGATGGGCGTGATGCCGATTACTTTTTGGCGGCGGCGGCCTTGCTGTTCGCCGCCGGTAGTTTGAAGCTGGCGCCGGACTGGTTGGTCATCCAGGCAATGGCGCGGGCGATTTCGATGTCGGCGATGACTGGAAAGCCGCGCGAGAAGCGGGTTTCCAGCCGGTATGCCTAGGGACCGACGGGGTTTCGCCGCTTCAGCAGCCAGGCACCGACCGGCCAGAACAGGATGATGAAGGTGCCGGCGGCCAGCCACATCGCAATCGGCCGGGTGAAGAAGACGGTGGGGTCGCCGTCGGACTTGATCAGCGAAGTGATGAAGTTCTCCTCCATCATGGTGCCGAGCACGACGCCGAGGATGGCTGGCGCGACCGGAAAGCCGTTCTCCTCGAGCACAAAGGCGATCAGACCGAAGGCGAGGATCAGCACGACGCCGAACACCGAGTTGTTGATGGCAAACGAGCCGACGATGCAGAACAGCAGGATGATGGGCATCAGGATGTTGCGCGAGACCTTGAGCACCTTGGTGGCGAGCTTGATGGTCAGCCAGCCGAGCGGGATCATGATGAGGTTGGCGATGATGAAGACGAGGAAGATGGCGTAGATGTTCTGCGGGTTGTTGATGAAAATGCTCGGACCCGGATTCATGCCCTTGAGGTAGAGCACGCCGATGGCGATGGCGGTGATCGA
>JANXRV010000129.1:0-124012 GCA_025356665.1 Pseudomonadota bacterium | reverse complement strand
GCTCGGCGCGGGCGCACCGAGCCCTCGCACTGCGCTGCCGGTTGGTGCGACCCAGGCAGGGCGTCGCTTTGATTGTGGCGGCGTTGCAAACTTTACAATTTTTACAATTAGCCAGAAATGGGGGCAAGCTGCGCTCGTAGTAATGCTTGGACGTGCCAATGCGCGGCATACGACTTCTATCGGCCAGGCACGTGAAATTAGGGGGGATTGATTTTCCTATCGCTCGCCGCGATTCTCCCCGCCTGCCGCCCGGCGGTGAGCGGCTCAGTCGAGTTTCATCCCGACGTCCTTGACCACTTTGGCAAAGCGCTGGGTGTCCGCGGCGATCATTGTCTCGAACTCGGCCACGCTGGTGCTGCGCGGCTCGTAGCCCAGCGCGGTCAGGCGTTCGCGCACCTCGGTCGTGGCCACCGCCCTGACCACCTCGGCGTTCAGGCGCTGCACGATGTCGCGCGGCGTGCCGGCCGGCGCGACCACACCATTCCAGGATTCGTAATCGAGAATCGCGACACCGGTTTCGGTCACCGTCGGTGTATCGGGCAGGGAAAGCGAGCGCTGCCTGCCGGTGGTGGCGAAAGCGCGCAGCTTACCGGCGCGGATATTGGGCAGGGGCCCGACGGGGCTGTCAAACACCATGTTGATCTCGCCACCGAGGATCGCCACCGTCATCGGTGCATTGCCCTTGTAGGGCACGTGCAGCAGCTTGACACCGGCCTGCGCGCTGAATAACTCAGCCCCCATGTGCAGCGGGCCGCCGCTGCCCGATGAACCGTAGGTCAACTTGCCCGGGTTGGCCTTGGCGTAGGCCACCAGTTCGCGCAGCGTATTGGCCGGTACCGATGGGTGCACGGCGATGACCAGCGAGTAGGCGGCGATCAGGCTGATCGGCGCAAAGTCCCTGACCGGGTCCCAGGGCAGTTTTTGCAGGTTTGCCTGTATCGCCATGCCGTTAGTGGCGAGGAGGATGGTGTAGCCGTCGGGTGCGGCCCGCGCCACATACTCGGTGCCGATGTTGCCGCCGGCGCCGGCGCGTGTCTCGACAATCACCGGCTGGCCCATGCTTTCGCTCATTTTTTGCGCCACCAGTCGTGCCGTGGACTCGGCACCGCCGCCGGGGGGGAAGGGCACGACAAAACGGATCGGCTTGTTTGGATAGCTCGATTGGGCGAGGGCGCTGCCGGGGCCCGCCGGGACCATGGCAAGGGCACACAAGAGCATCAATGCGCGCGGTCCGACTGGTTGAAATGTCATGGTCTTGCTCCTCGTGCGGGAATATTAAAACGCAGCCCAAAACGCAAGCCCGCGCCGGGTTGTCGATACCCGGTCATGGTACCGGATGTTTCATCCGGCCTCTGTCCCTCCCGCGCAGGGCGCCGCTGAAGCGGCGGTTATAATCACGGCACAAAAGCCATTGAAAGTTCCAGCTTGAATACCGCCTCAACGCGGCGCGCCGATGTGCACACCATTACCCTAGTCGGGGTTGCGCACCTGACCAGCCATTTTTTTCAACTCGCCATGCCGCCGATGTTCACATAGGCTGAAAACCCTTACCAGTCGGGCGTCTCCAGCCATCACCCCTGGGCCAACATCCAATCAGCGCAGCGCTCCGCAATCATCACCGTGGGCGCATTGGTATTGCCCGACACGATGCCGGGCATCACCGAAGCATCCGCCACCCGCAGCCGGCCCACGCCGTGCACCTTCAGGCGCGCATCAACCACCGCCATCGCGTCACTTCCCATACGGCAGGTACCCACAGGGTGATAGACCGAATGGCCTTTTTCCATGACGTAGGCCAGCAGCGCCTCGTCCGACTCGCAGGCCGCGCCGGGCGCGATCTCCTGCGCTGCATAAGCCGCCAGCGCAGGCTGGCGCAAAATGTCGCGCAGGGTGCGCAAGCCATCGAGCAGTGTGCTTCTGTCATATTCAGCCTCAAGGTGGTTGTAGCGTATCTGTGGCGCAACCGCCGGATCGGGGCTGACAGCACGCACCCAGCCGCGGCTTTGCGGGCGCAGCAGCACGGCATTGGCGGTGTAGCCGGGAAACGGATGGAGCACCACACCGCCGGCATCGCGCCGCTGCACGCTGTAATTCCAGAATGTCACCTGCATGTCGGGGCGCGCCACAGCGGTGCTCGATCGAAAAAAGCCGCCGGCATACGTGCCCGCCGCCATCGGCCCTTTGCGTGTCAGCGCATATTGCAGCCCCATCCACGCCCGGCGCGGCAGGCTTTGCATGATGTCGTTGTAAGTAACCGGCTGACTGCAACGCTGCACGATGCTGGCGCGATAGTGGTTGTGCAGGCCCTCGCCCACACCGGGCCGGTCGCACACGACAGCAAGGCCCAGTTGCCGCAATTGCGCCGCCGCACCGATGCCAGACAGTTGCAGAATCTGCGGTGAATTGAATGTTCCCGCAGCGACCACCACCTCGCGCCGCGCGCGCGCCGTGCGCAGTGCGCCGCGCTGCTCGCCAAACCGGCGGTATTCAACACCAACGGCGTTGCCCTGTTCGATCAGCACGCGACTGACCAGCACATCGGTGAATACGGCCAGATTGGCGCGCCGCCTGGCCGGACGCAGATAGGCGATGGCGGTGCTGGCACGGCGGCCGCTGCGGGTATTGAACTGGTAGTAGCCGGCGCCCTCCTGCATCGCGCCGTTGAAGTCCGGATTGCGCGGGTGGCCGGCCTCGACGGCGGCGTTTATGAAGGCATCGGCCAGCGGGTCGGTCTGCGGCGTGTCCGACACCCACAAGGGCCCGTCGCCGCCATGCAGGGCATCGGCGCCGCGCGTGTTGTGCTCGGAGCGCCGGAACCAGGGCAGCACGTCATCCCAGCCCCAGCCCTCGTTGCCAAGGGCGCGCCAGTTCTCGTAGTCATCCGGCTGGCCGCGCACGTAAAGCATGCCGTTGATCGAGCCGGTGCCACCGAGCACCCGACCGCAGGGCTGGTCGAGCACGCGCCCTCCCAGCGCCGGCTCAGGTGTCGTGGCGTACATCCAGTTGTAGCGTGGATTGCCAAACAGCTTGGCGTAACCGATGGGAATATGGATCCACGGGCTGCGGTCCTCGCCACCCGCTTCGAGCAGCAACACACTGTGGCGACCCGATTCGCACAGGCGCGCCGCCAGCACACAACCGGCGGAACCGCCGCCCACCACAATAAAATCGAATTCGGCGTCCTGCACCGCGTCTCCCCCGTGCTGCATCGCGCGCATTGTCCGAAAATTGCCAAATTGTCCGGCGCGTTATGATTGTTTTGGCACAAACTATTCTAATACAGCCACACAGGAGAAAATCGATGAATCAGGTACGCCGCGCGCTGCTGGCAGCGCTGCTCATGCTCGGCGCATTTGCCGCCGCACCCACCGCCACACTTGCGCAAGACGCCTTCCCCAACAAGCCGGTGCGCATCGTCGTGCCTTATCCGCCCGGTGGCGCCTCCGATGTGACGGCGCGCCTGCTCGGCCAGAAACTGTCCGAGTTATGGAACCAGCCGGTGGTCATCGACAATCGTCCCGGCGCCAACGGCATTCTCGCACTCGAATACGTCGCCAAGCAGGCACCGGACGGAAGCACGCTGCTGATGGCCAATCTCGGCCCCAATGCCATCAATGCCGCGGTGTATTCCAAACTGCCCTACGACGCCATCAAGGACTTCGCGCCCATTACCTTCACCACGCTGGTGCCGCAGGTGCTGGTGGTCAACCCGGCGCTGCCGGCGAAGAACCTCAAGGAGTTGCTTGATCTCGCGCGTGCGGCGCCGGGCAAGCTCAATTACGGCACCGGCGGTAACGGTTCGGCCAACCACCTCGCGGTCGAACTGATGGCCAATATGGGCGGTGTGTCGCTCACCGCCGTACCCTACAAGGGCGACGCCCCGGCGATGACCGACACGATGTCGGGGCAGGTGGCGATGACACTGCCCACGGTGGTGGCGGCGCTGCCCAACATCAAGGCGGGCAAGCTGCGCGCCATCGCCGTCACCACGCAGGCCCGGGTCGCCTCACTGCCCGAGGTGCCGACCATGCAGGAGGCGGGGCTCGCAGCTTATGAATCCTCGTCTTGGGGTGGCGTCATGGCCCCGGGTGGCACGCCGCCGGCCATCGTCAACAAGATCAACACTGACATCGTGCGCGTGTTGCGCATGCCCGACATCCAGGAAAAGCTCGCCGGACTCGGCGCCACTATCGTGGCGCAAGGCCCGGCCGAGTTCGCCGCATTCCTGCAAGCTGAGATCAGGAAATGGGACGGCGTGGCCAAGCGCGCCAATATCCGGATAGAGTAGGGGAAAGACCCAGGCCATCATGCGAAGAAAACCTCGAAGTGCGACATCCGGGCCATGTAGGAAGGTGTGAATAGCGATGAGGAGAGGAAACGATGAGTAAAAGACTGGAAGGGCGCGTGGCCATTGTCACCGGCGGCGGGCATGGCATCGGCAAGGCTTATGCGATGCGCCTGGCGGCCGAGGGGGCGAAGGTCGTGATCGCCGAACTGGACGAGCAGGCGGCGCTCGCCGTGGCGGCGGAACTTGAACGCGACGGGCACGAGGCGCTTGGCATCCAGACCGACGTATCGCAACAGCCCGCTGTCGAGCGCATGGCGGCCCACGCGGTGCAGCGGTTTGGCCGCATCGACATCCTGGTCAACAATGCCGCCATTTTTGCCACCATTCCGATGTCGCGTTTGCCCTTTGACCAGATATCGATAGACGAATGGGATCGCATGATGAGCGTGAACATGAAAGGCACCTGGCTTGCCTGCCGCGCGGTGACCCCGCAAATGCGCGCGCAAGCCTACGGAAAAATCGTCAACATCAGTTCGAGTACCGCGGTCAAGGGCTCTCCCAGCCGCATTCATTACGTTACGTCAAAGGCGGGCATCCTGGGCTTTACCAAAACCCTCGCCAATGAACTGGGCAAAGACAACATCTGCGTCAATTGCGTTGCCCCGGGCAGCACGCTTTCGGAAGAAAACCCCGACGAAGGCATACTGAAAATGCGCGGGGATGCGGCCCATGTGCGCGCACTCAAGCGGGTGCAGAATCCGCAGGACCTGACCGGCGCGGTGGTGTTCTTTGCCTCGGCTGACAGTGATTTCATCACCGGTCAGACCCTGGTGGTGGACGGGGGCAACTGCATGCATTGAGCCTGCGTCAGAGATCAAGGGAAAAAGGTCAAGGATCAATAAACGGCGCAGCGCAAGCGCCACGCGGCCATCGAGGAGGATTTTGTGAGAAACATATTCAAGATTTTCGTTTTCTTGACGTGCGCTCTGTGCGCACTGTGCCCGGGTGGCGTGTGGGCGCAAACGGCTGCGGGCAAAACCATCACCATCGTCGTTCCGACCACCTCGGGCACGGGCAGTGATATCGCTGCGCGACTTTTGGCGCCGCGTTTGGCCAAACTAACGGGGCAGGCGGTTATCGTCGATAACAAAACCGGTGCGAGCGGCGCCATCGGCATCGGCGCGGTTGCCGCTGCCATTGCCGATGGCAACACGATTCTGATCGCACCCAACAGCATTGCCATGATCACCGCCCTGAACAAGAAGCTGACCTGGGATCCGGTCGCCGATTTTGTGCCGGTTGCCCGGTTGGGCAAGATGCTCGTTTCCATTGTGGTCAATCCGGCGCTGCCGGGAACGACCTTGGCGCAACTGGTGGCCCTGGCCAAGAGCAAGCCCGGTGAGTTGAACTACGGCACGCCGGGCAGCGGCACCCCGCACCACCTCAGAACCGAACAGTTCAAGCAACTGACCGGAACCAACATCGTGCATATCCCGTATAAAGGATCGGCCGGAGCGGTCACCGACCTGGTGGGCGGGCAGGTGCAGGTCGGATTTTTCCCCCTGCATTCGGTGTTGCAATTAGTCAACGGCGGCAAATTGCGCATGCTGGCAACCAGCGGTGACACGCGCTCGATCTGGACGCCCGATGTGCCGACCTTTCGCGAAAGCGGCATCAGTGAGCTCAACGACTACGACTGGCTTGCCGCCTTCCTGCCCAAAAATACGCCGCGCGAGATTGCCACCCGCCTCAGTCGCGAGATAACGACTATTTTCTCCTCGGCCGAGATGGCCGAGGAGCTGGCCAAGCGCGGCATTATTGCCAATCCCGGCGGGCCGGATGAGCTCACGGCCTTGCTTAAAAAAGAACTGGTCGAATGGAAAAAAATAGTCGACCAGGGCAACATCGTCGCCGACTAAAACGCATTTATCGCCACCGTCCGCCAAAGCGCGGGGTAAGCCCATGACACAAACCAGCACAATCGACGGCATCCCTTCACAACAGTCCGCAGCCGCAAGCCTGCAGATCACGCCGCTGCCCGGGGGCTTTGGCGTCAGGGTGAGCGGCATCGATCTTTCGAAGACCCTGCACGATGCGCACATCGAGGCCATCGGCAATGCCTGGCAGCAGCACGGTGTGCTGGTGATCCCGGGACAACAACTCGAAGAAGCCGATCAGGTGCGCTTTGGTGAATGCTTTGGTGAGCTGGCCCATACGCAGGGCGACTATGCCATCAGCAAAAGCCATCCGGCCATCATGTATGTGACCAACGAAAAAGAAAACGGCGAATACGTCGGCGCACTGCCCGACGGCGAAATGTATTTTCATTCGGACATGTGTTACCGCGAACGCCCCGCCATGGCCACCGTCCTGTACGCCATGAACATTCCCTCGAGCGGCGGCAACACGGTGTTCGCCAACATGTACGAAGCCTGGGATACGCTGCCCGAAGAAACCAAAAAGAATCTCGAAGGCCGCAAGGCCGTCAACAGCTACGACCCGGGGACTGCGGCGCCGATGGTCGGCACGCGCACCCGCATGATCCCGTCAAAGAACGCCCGCTCGTTTGCCCAGCCGCTGGTGTGCACCCACCCGGTCACCGGCAAAAAAGCCTTGTATCTGAATCGCCTGATGACCGAGTACATCGTTGATATGCCGCGCGAAGAGAGCAAGCGCTTGCTGGAAATGTTGTTCGACCATCAGGAGCAGGCACGGTTTCTCTATGAGCACCGCTGGACGCCCGGCGACCTGGTGATGTGGGACAACCGCTGCGTGCTGCACGCACGCCGCAATTTTGATGCGCGCGAGCTGCGCAAGATGCGCCGCATTACCGTCAAGGGCGACAGGATTGCTTGAGGTGCCTGGCGCCAGGCGCCAGGCGCCAGGCTTCAGGTGGCAGGTGACTGCGCAGCCGTTGCCCGCCGAAGCATAGAATAGTTACGGGGCGAGCGCGGTGCAAGACCCGCAGCTCCGGCCCGAATCAGGCCCTGAGCCGGTGAGTGCGTTCGCCGCCCGCAGCAAGGCCAGTTGGGCGCGGCGCATACACGCATACACAAAGGCTACGAAGCCGATCCGCGCGTGTGTCCAAAATGCAAGGGCCCCCGTTCGCGGCGGGCGGCCAGCACCGGTCTTCGGATAGACCGGTTCGATCCCATGGCCATCATTGATGCCACCCCCACCCAAGGCGCAATACGGTTTCTTGAGCGGCAGAAAAGGGGGCAAAGGGCCGCACAGCAAAGCATCAGCCCGGCTGACGTGCAACTGAAAAATGAACTCGTATTCGGGATTAGACTGGCCGCAAAACGCGCTCATCTCCATGATCTAGCACCGCATTCCGGCCGTCGCGTAGCGCACTGCGCTGCCGGTTCGTGCGACCCAGGCAGGGCGTCACTTTGATTGTGGCGCCGTTACATGTGTTTACAAATGTTTACAATTGTCCGGAAATGAGTTCAAACTGCTCTCGTAGGAGCGTTTGGACACGCCAGCTTGGACACGCCAGCTTGGACACGCCAAATGAGCGGCAAAAGAGGTCTATCGGCGAGGCAGGTGAAATTAGGGGGAGATTGATTTTCCTGCCTCTATCGCTTGGCGATATCGACCTTGCGAAGGAGGAAGAAATCCTCAATCAAGCGTACGAATATAAAAGTAGAAGGCAGCGTGTCAAGCGAAGGGGAGGGTTTTCTGGCTTGACGCTGAACAGCACTGTTCAAGCAAAAGATGGCCGCAAATCGCGTCCGGATTGCCTTTGTTATTAGTCATTAAACGAGCGCCAACTCCGCCAACCCTCAGAGTGAACGCCAAAGTCAATACCATCCAGCGGGAGTAAAGTTCATGAACACCAACAAGCCAAACGGCATAGCTGATATTTTTTCTCGCTACGAACAGCCCATTTTGGCGGACTGGTTGCGCGAGCAATTGAGCGCACTCTCAGCGCGCCAGGATTTGATTTCCGAAACCGAACTGCGCCGGCAATCGGCCGAGTTCCTGTCTATTTTCACTCCCGCCTGCCGCGCCGGCAGCCTGACCGACATCACCACGCCCGAGTGGAGACCGGTGCTGGACTACCTGGCCGGCGTCTCTCGCAGTCGCGCCAATCTTGGCTTTTCGCCCTCGGAAACGGCCACCTTTGTCTTCTCGCTCAAGCAACCGCTGTTTGCTCGCCTGCGTCAGGAGTTTGGCACCGATGCTGCGGCGCTAGCCGATGAAGTCTGGTCAGCCACGATACTTCTGGACAAATTGGGCCTGTTCACCACAGAGGTTTTCCAGAAAAGCCGCGAAGAGATCATCAAACGCCAGCAGATGGAAATGTTTGAACTGTCGACGCCGGTCGTCAAGCTGTGGAATGGCATTCTTGCCATACCGCTGATCGGCACGCTCGATAGCGCGCGCGCTCAGGTGGTCATGGAAAACCTGCTGCAAAGCATCGTCGACACCAATAGCAGCATTGCCATCATCGATATTACCGGCGTGCCGACGGTAGATACCTTGATTGCCCAGAATCTGCTCAAGGCGGCTTCTGCGGCGCGCTTGATGGGCGCGCAATGCATCATCTGCGGCATCCGCCCGCAGATCGCTCAGACCATGGTTTATCTGGGCGTCGAGTTTGGCACGGTGGTGACCCGAGCCACCCTTGCCGACGCACTGGCCTACGCCTATCAGCAACTTGGCTACACCGTGACCGTGAAAGCCGGGCGCGGCTGAATCGTTTTTGACGCCCGGAGGGCCTATGGAGCGGATACCCATACTGCAAGTCAGCGAGTTCCTCCTGGTCAGCATCCAGGTCGATTTGCACGACAGTCTGGCAATGAGCCTGCAGGACGACCTCACCGCCCGGTTGGTCAAGGTGCGGGCCAAAGGCGTGCTCATTGACATCTCTGCGCTTGAAATCGTCGACTCCTTCATCGGTCGGATCATGGGCAACATCGCTTCGCTGATCAGCATGCTGGGAGCCCATTCTGTCGTCGTCGGCATGCAGCCGGCCGTGGCCATGACCATTATCGAGTTGGGCATGTCGCTGAGCAACGTGCGCACCGCACGCAATGTCGATCAGGGCATGGCGCTGCTGCGAACACTGGCCGATCCAGGCGAGGATGAAGGCAGGCGTGAAGGCGGCGATAATGAGCCTGACGAAATGTGAAACCCTGCCCATACGCGCCGCTGAGGATATCGTCCTTGCGCGGCAAGCGATGCGTGCCCGGATGGTCGAGCTGGCGTTCACCCTGGTAGCGCAGACCAAGATGGTGACCGCCACCAGCGAATTGGGGCGAAACATGTTGCTCTGGGGCGGTGGCGGGACGGCACGGCTGGAAAGTCTGGTGGACGGCGGGCGCACTGGCGTGCGGGCAACGTTTGAGGATCAGGGGCCGGGCATCGCCAATATTGAGCAAGCCTTGACCAACGGGTTCACCACCGGTCAGGGCCTCGGCCTTGGCTTGGGCGGTTCGAAACGGCTGGTGCACGATTTCGAGATTTTCTCAAGGCCCGGAGAGGGAACGCGCGTCAGCATCACCATGTGGAAATGAGGCCATGCTATTTCCCTCATCTTTACGTGTGCAAGACTCCAGCCATCCGGGCGAAGCACGGCGACTGGTTAGCGCGCTTGGCCGCGTCTTGGGCTTTGACGAAATACGCATCGCCCAGGCCGCCCTGGTGGTCACCGAGCTCGCCACCAACCTGGTCAAGCACACGGCCGGTGCTGGCGGCGAACTCATCCTTAGCCCGATCAATGAGGAGCTGGCGAGTGGGGTGAGTGGTGCGAGCGCTGCGTGTGGTGTCAGTGGTGCGCGTGGTGTCAGTGGTGTCACTGGTGCGAGGGGTCCAAGTGGTCCAAGTGGTCCAAGTGGTGCGAATTGCGAGTGGGGACGATTCGGCCTCGACATCCTCTCACTCGACCACGGCCCCGGCATCACCAAGCTTGGCGACTGCCTGCGTGACGGTTACTCCTCGGCAGGCAGCCTGGGCACTGGCTTGGGCGCCATTCGCCGGCAATCGTCGGTGTTCGATATTTATTCCGTACCCGGCCAGGGCACCGCCGTGTTCAGCCGGATCTGGAAAAGCACGCCGCCGGACTTGCTTCCCACCTTCGCCGTCGCTGCCGTGTGCCTGCCCCTTATCGGCGAGCAAACCTGTGGTGACGCCTGGGCGATGAAGTCGGAGCATGAGGCCGTGCGCTTCATGCTGGCCGACGGGCTGGGTCACGGCCCGAATGCTGCTGCGGCGTCGGGGCTGGCAGTCGATATTTTCCATAAAAATGCGCTGCGCCCCGTGGAAGAGTTGCTCGGCCTGATCCATGCCGGATTGCGCGGCACGCGTGGTGCGGCGGTGGCGGTGGCCGAGGTGGCGTTGATTGAGCGCGTTGTTCGTTTCGCCGGGGTGGGCAACCTCTGCGGGCTGATTGTTTCCGGGGGGCGGTCACGGAATATGGCTTCGCACAACGGTACCGCCGGTGTTGAAGCACGGAAGATCAAGGCGTTCACCTATCCCTGGCCGGACGACGCGACGCTGGTGCTCCATAGCGACGGCCTCGGGACGCACTGGTCGCTGGAAAAGTATCCCGGACTGGTGAACAAACATCCGGCCATCGTCGCCGGTGTGCTGTTTCGCGATCACCAGAGGCCGCGCGACGACAGCACGGTGGTGGTCGCCAAGGCCAAGGAACGCAGGGGCCTGACATGACGCTCGCCATCGTTCGCGTACGAATCCATCTTGAGCAGGATGTTGTCCATGCGCGGCAGCGGGCGCGGCTGATTGCCGGAGTGCTGGGTTTTGATCGCCAGGAGCAGACGCGCATCAGTACCGCCGTCTCCGAAATTGTCCGCAACGCCCTGCAATATGCGCAAGGCGGCGAAGTCGAGTATTTCATCGAGGGCGCAGCGCCGGCGCAATGGTTGGCCATTGCGGTGCGCGACCAGGGGCCGGGCATTGCCCACCTCGACGCCATTCTGGAAGGGCGCTATACCTCCGGCACCGGCTTGGGGCTGGGCCTGCTGGGCAGCCGGCGGCTGCTGCCGGAGCATTTCAGCATCGACACCCGGCCTGGCCAGGGCACCACCGTGATTCTGGGCCTAGGGCTGCCAGCCTCGGCTCAGCCGGTAACACCCGCCTTGTTGGGGCGTATCGCGCAATCGCTGGCGGCGCTGCGCGCCGAATCGCCAATGGAGGAATTCCGTACGCAAAACCAGGAATTACTCAGCGCCCTTGAATTGCTCCGCCAACGTGACGAGGAGTTGCAAAGGCTCAATCGCGAACTGAGCGAAACCAATATCGGCCTGGTGGCGATTTATACCGAGCTGGAAGACAAGACCAGACAAGTAGAGCAGGCCGAGCAGGTCCTGCGTCTGCGCAACGCGGACCTCAAGGGCTTTGCCCACACCATCTCGCATGATCTGAAAGTCCCGTTGCGCGGCATTGCCGGCTACACCAGCGAACTGGAGCGCAAGCATCAGGCCGGTTTGAGCGAACGCGCCCGCTTCTGCCTGAGCCAGATCAGCACCGCCACACGCAATCTGGACCACTTGATCGATGGGCTGCTGCTCTTCGCGCGGCTGGATGCCGCGACGCCCTCGTTTGCCGAGGTGAATCTGCGCCGACTGGTCGCTGCCATTCTTGATGACCGCCATTTGCTGATTGCCGAGCAGGGTGTGGACGTAACGGTGACTATCCCCGATATAACACTGGAAACCTGGGAAAGCGGGTTGCAGCAGGTGCTTTCCAACCTGATCGATAATGCCCTCAAGTTCAGCAGCAAGGCCAGACCGCCACGCATCGAGATCCGGGCCGAGGAGACTGAGGTGAACGACGTGAACGAGGTCACCGGCCAGGCCTTGCGCCTGGTTGTCAGCGACAACGGCATGGGCTTCGACATGAAATACGCCAAACGTATTTTCGGCCTGTTCAACCGGCTGGTCAGTGCGGAGGAGATTGAGGGCAGTGGTGCCGGCCTGGCCATCGTCAAGAAGGTGGTCGACAAACTGGGTGGAAGCATCCGGGCTGAATCCCAGCCCGGCCAGGGTGCCACCTTTTATGTGGACTTGCCCGCTTACCGCTCCGGCACCAGTGCCAGCCACGAAGCTCACACCGAATACAGAGCCATAAAACCCGCTTCACCCTTTTTCGAACGCGCCCGAGATCAAACATGAACCCGCGTATCCGACTGCTCTATGCCGACGATAATGCTCAGGACGCAGACCTGACCCGATCCTGGTTCGCCGAGTACGCCCCGGAGTTCGAGATCGAGGTGGCAGCCACCGGGCAGCAGTGTCTGGAGCGGCTACGGGAAGCGGCGTTCGACCTGTTGTTGCTCGATTATCGACTGCCCGACATGCTCGGCCTGGAGGTGTTGAGGGCGTTGAACGAGGCCGGATCGTCAATGCCGGTAGTGATGATCACCGGCGAGGGCGACGAAGAACTGGTGCTGAAGGCTTTGCGCCTGGGCGCGGCCAGTTATAGCGCCAAAAGCAGCCGCTATCTGGAGCCCCTTCCCGGGCTGCTGCACGGCGTGCTGGAGGAGCATCGCCGGCGACAAAGCCAGGGCTTGCCCGCCGCCACCCTTCCCCGACGGATTCTCTATGTTGAGCACCTGGAGAAGGACATCGATCTGACCCTCGCCCACTTCGCCAAATTCGCGCCACATTTCGTGCTGGACGTGGTGCAGACTTGCGCCGCCGCGCTCGAACGGCTGGCTCAGGCCAGCGTCTATGACGTGCTGTTGGTCGACCTGCGCATGTCCGACCTGAGTGGCCTGGACTTCGTGCATGAGGCAAAGGCGCGCGGTCTGCGCTTGCCACCGTTCTTGATCACCTCAGCCCGGGGTGGTGAGGCGATGGCCATTGCCGCCATGCACTTGGGCGCGGCCGATTACATCACCAAGCACGAGGGTTATCTTGCCCAATTGGTCTACCGGATTGACGAAGCCATCGCCAAGGATCGGATCAATCGCCTTAATGTTCAACTGCTCGCCGAACTGGACTTGCGTAAAAAGAACGAGGCCAGGTTGCGGGTGGCCGACATCGCGCTCAAAACGATCTCCCAAGGCGTCTCCCTCACCGGCCCTGACCATCGGGTCATAGCGGTGAATCATGCCTTTCTGGAGATGACCGGCTACAGCACCGATGAATTTATCGGCCAGGACTGCCGGTTTCTCCAGGGGCCCCTGACCGATCGGGGCACCATCGCCGCGATACGTCGGGCGCTGCATGGCGATGCGCATTTCTCTGGCGAGATTCTCAATTACCGCAAGGAAGGCGGCACTTTCTGGAACGAGTTGTCCATTTCGCCGGTGCGCGACGAGCAAGGCAGTTTGACTCACTTTATCGGCCTCTCGCGCGACATCACCAATCGCAAGCGGGCAGAAGACGAGTTGCGCATCGCCGCTGTCGCCTTTGCCGCCCAGAACATGATGATTATCACCGACCCGCATGGCATCATCCAGCGCGTCAATCCGGCCTTTACTCAGCTGACCGGTTACTTGCCTGAAGAAACCACGGGTCAGACGCTGGCGATGCTCGATTCAGGACGCCAGGGCGCGCTCTTCTACGAGCAGATGTGGCGCACGCTGCAGGAGAAAGGCTCTTGGCAAGGCGTATTCTGGAATCGGCGAAAAAACGGCCAGATCTACGCCGATCTGCTGACGATCACGGCGGTAATCAATCCCAACCAACAAATTTCCAATTACGTCAGCATCCTCTCGGATGTGTCCGAGGATAAGGAAGCGCTGGCCGAGATTCACCGTCTGGCCTATTACGACCCGCTTACCCGGTTGCCGAATCGTCGCCAGTTGCAGGATCGCTTGGCCCAGGCCCTGACCGCCTCGGCGCGGAGCGCGCTTTACGGAGCAATTTTTTTCATCGACCTGGATAATTTCAAGAAGCTCAACGATACCCGCGGTCATGATGCCGGCGACCTGCTGCTGGTCGAGGTGGCGCAGCGCCTGCGGGAAACGGTGCGTGAAAGTGATACGGTGGCGCGCCAGGGCGGCGACGAGTTCGTTATCGTGCTCGAAAACCTGGGCTCCAATGCCGATAGCGCAGTCCTGCGGGTCAAGCAGCTCGGAGACAAGATCCGTGAAAGCATTGAGCAGCCTTTCGATCTCAATGGCATTGAACACCATTGCCGGCTCAGTATCGGGGTCGATCTGTTTGACAAGCGGGATACGGTCGAAGGTCTGTTGAAGCGTGCCGACCTTGCGTTGTATCAAGCCAAGAGCGAGGGGCGCAATGCGATGCGTTTTTTCGATCAGGGCATGGCGGCCGCGCTGGAGAAACGCAGCGCCATGGAGGCCGAGTTGCGTCAGGCCCTGGCCAGCAGGCAATTGCGACTCTACTACCAGCCGCAATTCGATGCATCGCGTCGCGTGATCGGCGCCGAGGCGCTGTTGCGCTGGCAACATCCGGTACACGGTCTGGTGTCGCCGCTCGATTTCATTCCCCTGGCCGAAGACACTGGCCTGATTCTGCCGATCGGTCAATGGGTGCTGGAAACGGCCTGCGCACTGCTCAAAACCCTTGCGGGCGATACGCAATCCCGCGAACTGAAAATCGCGGTGAATGTCAGCGCCCGGCAATTCCGGCAGGCTGATTTTGTGGTGCAGGTGCAAAATGTTCTTCAAAGCAGCGGCGTCGATCCGACGCGCTTGAAGATCGAAATGACGGAAAGTCTGGCGCTCGAGAACGTGCAGGACACGATCGACAAGATGTCCGCGATCAGGCAGCTTGGTGTCGGTTTTTCCCTGGACGATTTCGGCACCGGTTATTCGTGCCTGGCTTATCTGGCGCAATTGCCCCTTGATCAGCTCAAGATCGACCAGTCTTTCGTGCGCAACCTGCCCCAGGGAAGAAACGACGCGATCATCGCGCGAACCGTCATTACCATGGGCCGGGGGCTGGACATGAGTGTGATTGCCGAAGGCGTAGAAACCGAGGCGCAACACGAGTTTCTCAGCGCTCACGGCTGCGATGCCTATCAAGGCTATCTGTTCAGCCGACCGTTGCCGCCGGACGAGTTCCAGGCGTTTCTGCGCAAGGCTTGACGCTGGATAAATAGTGAATAAATAGGGTCAGTCTAATTTCTCAGCTTACCAAGCCTGGCGACCGATACGAGTTGAGTTGACTGGGCAGCAGGTCCCGACGATGGGAAAGTTACACTGAGCCTATTTATTTACCAGGTACTTCGCCAGCCGCAGCAGATCCGGCTCGACGCCCAGGCCCGGTGCGTCGGATAAAGAGACCCATCCGTCCACGACGGCGAAGCCGAACACCTCCTCGCGCAGCGGATTCGGATTGGCATCGACTTCGGCGTAACCGCGCGCATTGCCACTGCCGGCGAGCGTGTGCATCGACGCGGCGAGGCCCACGCCGCCGGCAAGCCAGTGCGGGCAGTAGGCCAGATTGCGCGCCGCGGCGTGCCGCGCCACGGCCAGGCCCCCGCTGATTCCGCCCCATTTGCCCACGTCCGGTTGTACGAATCCGAGATAGCCCGCATCGATTGCCTCGTCGAATGCCTGCTGCCCGCGCAGGTTCTCGCCGGCTGCGAGCGGAATCGCGCTCGCTGCGGCCAGCGCGCGCCACGCAGAGTGTGCGTGGTCGGCGGCGATCGGCTCTTCGATCCAGAGCGGGCGCTGCGGCGCCAGTTCGGCAATGCGAGTTGCCGCCTCCTGCGGTGTCCACGCCTGATTGGCGTCGCACATGATCGTCGCCTCCTCGCCAAGGGCGGCGCGCATGGCGGCGAGGTTGGTGGCGTCGCGCTCCTTGCCGAAGCCGACTTTGAGTTTGAAGGCGCGATATCCTGCCGCGCGCTTGGCGAGCGCAGTTGCTGCGACGTGCTCGGGCCCGATGCCGCTCGCGTACACGCGCACGCGCGGCTGCCCGCCGAGGAGTTGCCACAACGGCATGCCCGCCCGCCGCGCGGCGATGTCCCACAGCGCCTGGTCGAGGGCTGCGGCGATCTGCGCGAACGGACCGGGTTCGCCGCACTGGATGGCCATCGGGCGCGTTCGTTCTTCCAGCAGTGCGCGTGCCGGTGCGGGGTCGTCCGCCGCCACGCCGATGAGCAGCGGCGCGAAGATGCTGTCGACCAGACGCGCGCGATGCTCGGCCCCCACCTGCGGGAAGTTGCTGAACACCTCGCCCCAGCCCCACGCGCCGTCGCTTGCCGCGACACGCAGGAACACGGCGGGGCGATTGGTCATGGCGCCGAAGGCGTTCGCGACCGGTTCCGCGATCGGCGCTCGGAACACCCAGCATTCGACTCTCTCGATACGTGTCGTCATGGGAACTATTGTCTTGGGGGAAATGTGGTTGGTTAGTATAAGCTGCGTGACCATTGGGAAAGGCATCATGAAGAAGCTGGCGGGAATTGGACGCGTGATCATCGGACTGATAATGCTGGGCGCAACCGTGCACGCATTCGCGCAGGCGTATCCGACCAGGCCGATCCGGCTGGTCGTGCCGTTCCCGCCCAGCGGCGCGGTCGACTTCTACGCACGGGTCGTGCAGCAGCCGCTCTCGGAGGCGCTCGGTCAGCCGGTGGTCATCGACAACAAGGCAGGGGCGAGCGGAATGGTCGGTGCGGAGATCGTCGCGAAGTCCCCGCCTGACGGCTACACGCTGCTGCTGGGCAATATCGCCTCGCTCGCGATCAACGTCGGCCTCTACGCGAAGATGCCCTACGATCCGCTGAAGGATCTCACCCCGGTCATACGCACCGTCGACGTGAACTACGTGCTGGTTGTCCATCCGTCGGTGCCGGCGACGACCGTACCGGAACTCGTCGCGTACGCCCGCGCCAACCCGGGCAAACTCTCGTATGGCTCGGCCGGCAGCGGCAGCCTGCCGCATCTGGGCACCGAACTGTTCAAGGCGCAGACCGGCATCGACCTGCTCCATGTTCCGTACAAGGGTGGGGGTCCGATGGTCACGGACCTGCTTGGCGGCACGGTGCAGGTGGCGATCGGCGATCAGGCGAATCTGATGCCCCACGTGCAGTCGGGCAAGCTGCGGGCGCTGGCGGTGGCCACCGCGAAGCGCTCGTCAAACTTCCCCAACCTGCCGACGATCGCCGAGACCGGCCACGCCGGCTTTGACGCCACTGCGTGGCAGGGCCTGGCCGGTCCGGCGGGGCTGCCGCCGGAGGTCGTGAGGCGCCTGAATGAGGCGTTCAAGATGGTGATGGCGATGCCGGCCGTGCGCGAAAAACTGAAGGGCGGCGGTCTCGAAGTGGTCGGGGGCACTCCCGATCAGTTTGCGCGCTTCATCGCCCTCGAAATCACCAAGTGGACGAGGATCGCGAAGGACGTCGGCGCCAAGGTCGACTGACAACAGGGAATTCGCTGTAGATAAACAGGGTCAGCGTAATTTTTCAGCTTACTGAGCGCTGGGTGCGGAGACACCGCCTATGCATGGCACGCACACCAATGCCAAGACGACCGCGACTCAATCTGGCGGCTGTGCCGCTGGATCGCGTTAGTCTGCCTTCGCGCCTGAAAACCGGATCGCGTCCGCGAAGCGTTCCGACTCTGATTTCATGAACGCGGCGAATTCCTCCGGGCTCGAGCCGATCGTATCCATGCCCAGGTCGTGAAGCTTGTCTTGCAGTTCTGGTGTCTTTAGCGCGCGCACGATTTCCGTTTGCAGCAGCTTCTGTACCTCCGGCGGCGTGCCGCTCTTCACGAGGAAGCCGAACCAGGAGCGCGACACGAAACGCGTGCCGGTCGCTTCCTGAAACGTGGGCACGTCGGGCAGCGACGGGCTGCGCTGATCCGCGGCGATCGCAAGCACCATCATCTTGCCCGCCTTGGCTTGCGGCACGGCGGCCGGCGTGTCGGTGAGCATCGCCTGGATCTGCCCGCCGATAACGTCCGTCATGGCCTGCGGCGTGCTCTTGTAGGGCACGTGCTCCATGCCGAAACCATAGGTCTTTTTCAATAACTCGAAGGCGAGATGTCCGGAGCTGCCGTTGCCGAACGAGCCGTAGGAAAGGGCATTGCCTTTCGCTTTGGCCACTGCGAGGAACTCGCCCAGGGTGCGCGTGCCCAGTGCGTTGCTGGTCACCAGCACGTGCGGGTTGGAGGCTGCGAGGGTGAGCGGCGTGAAGTCCTTCCACGGGTCGTAAGGCAGCTTCGAAATCAGGTGGCTGTTGATGACGAAGCTCGACGCGTTGACGAACAAGGTGTAGCCATCGGCGGGCGCGTGCGCGACCACCGAGGCGCCGATGACCGTACCGCCTCCGGGTCGGTTCTCTATGATCACCGGCTGCTTGAGGACCGCGGCCATTCGATCGGCGACCAGGCGCGCCATGGTTTCCGACGCGCCGCCGGGCGCATAGGGCACGACGATGCGTATCGGCCGCGACGGGAAGTCGGCCGCCGCCGGCACGCCCGGCGCGCACAGCGCGAAGGCCGCGAGCATGGCGGCGACGAATGTTGTCCGACGCATCACTTGCCGCCAATATGCGCGATGGCCTCGATCTCGACCAGGACCTCGGGCGATCCGAGCGCGCTGACCTCGACCAGGGTGGATGCCGGGAAATCGTCGCTGAAGAACTCCTGCCGCGCGCGCCAGACTTCCTTGTTCTGCTTGATGTTGATCACGTATATCGTCACCTTCACCACGTCCTCGGTCGTGCCGCCCGCGGCTTCGACCAGGTTCTTGATTTTGGTGAAAATGATTTTCGCCTGTTCGTATTCGCCCTTGCCCTCGATGGTGGCGCCGTCCTGGGCGCGCGAGACCTGCCCGGAGAGGAACAGAAACTCGCCCGCGCGGATCGCGTTCGACCAGCGCCCGGGCGGGGCTTCCGCGACAGCGGGACTATAGATGCGGGTTTTCGGCATGGGGTGCTCCTTTGCGGATGACGGAGAATGGCTGTCGTTGGCGACTGTTCATTCTTGCTGCTTATCCCGGCGATGGCAAGCAAAGCGGCGAATTGCCGGCTGCGCCCGGTGTCCTAACTATTACGCGCCGCACAAACACCCGCGCCGACCAAGTACTTTCAACCATTCGATGACACGCTTATTGATCGAGGTCATGAGGGCTTGCAATTATTTTTTGTGCTTAGTCATGTTCCGAGCATTGGGTTTCGGACCGCGGCACAAAGATAAACAGGGTCAGTGTAATTTTTCAGCTTACTGAGCGTTGCGTGTGGAGATACAGCCCATGCATGGCACGCACACCAATGCCAAGATGACCGCGACTCAATCTGACCGGATCTGCGCCGAATTAGCGGTCAATTGAAGGCGACCGCGTTCAGGGTTTGGTGAAGATGGCCTTGGGGATCATTCCGTGGATGCCCTTGGTGCCGTCCACGACCTGGGTGACGTGGTAGTCGACTGCGACGCTGGCGATCATATAGGCCTCCTCGCGCGAAAGGTGACTGAAGCGACTGGTGATGAAGCTGATGGTCTCGCGTACCGCCATTTTCATTGCCTCCTCCAGGTTCGCGTTCAGCCCCATCACGATCCAGTGGGTCGGCGTCTCGGCGCGCGGCCAGGTGAGCTTCATGTCCTTGCGCACGATGAACTGGAAACGGCCGCGCAGACCGGTTTCGATCGCGGTCAGGTCCACCTCACCATGGCCTTGGGCCGCGTGCGCATCACCCACCGAGAACAGCGCGCCGGGCGCGTGCACCGGCAGGTAGAGCGTAGTGCCGGCGCCGAGGTCCTTGTTGTCCAGGTTGCCCGTATGTACGCCGGGCGGACCGGTGCTGATCCGGCCCATGGAAATGGGCGGCGCGACGCCCATGGTGCCGAAGAAGGGCCGAAGTAGCGGCACGACAACACCCGGCGCAACTTCGGCGGTCCTGGCCTGAATATTGATCGGGATGATTCGCAGCCAGACCGCGCCGAACTCCTCGGGCAAGGCGCCGTTGTAGGGGCGCTGGGAGTTCATTCCATAGGGCAGGGAGAGGTCCACATCGAGGATGCGCACCTCCAGCACGTCTCCCGGCATGGCGCCCTTTATCTCGATCGGTCCATTGAGGATATGCGGGCCGGGGCCGCGGTCCTTTACATCGCGGTAGATGGCGCGGGTGTGCTCCGGCACCGCGGAGGGCGGCACCACGCCGGACTTGTCGATCTGTGCCGGATCCAGGGCGAGCAGCACGGTCTCGGTCACGACGATGTCGCCCGATGCGATCGTGAGCACCGGTTTGACCGCGGCGCTGAAGTGCCCCCAGTGCACCGTCTGCGGCGAGGGCACCAGCGTGTGGGTGACCTGGGCGAGCGCGGGGCTCAGCCAGAACGGACTCAGCCAGAGCATCGCGAGCCCGGCTATGATCACCGGCATCGGGGACCGGGAAACCACTGGGTGCTTACCGAGCGTTGCTGTTGCAGTCGGGTCCATGGATCGCTTCCTGATTGTTGGAGGATGCAGCGCAGTAGTGAAGATTACAGCGCGTCGGCGGCGAAGTGTCAGAAATTTTGGGTGTGAGGCGGTGTGAGAAAAGATAACCAGGGTCAGTGTAATTTTTCAGCTTACCAAGCCTGACGACCGATACGAGTTGTGTTGACTGGGCAGCAGGTCCCGACGATGGAAAAGCTACACTGAGCCTATTTATTTAGCAGGATGGGCCGGCGCGCCTCAGTTTTGGCTCAGTTGGCTCAGTTGGCTCAGTTGGCTCAGGTGGCTCAGTTGGCTCAGGTGGCTCAGGTGGCTCAATTGGCTCAGTTGGGTTTCACGCCAACCGCTTTCACCACCGGCCCCCATTTGCGGATTTCCGCCTGTACGAATGCGACGAATTCTGCTGCCGGCAGCGGGTTGGGGTTCATGCCGATGTCGGTGAGGCGCGCGGCGTTGTCGGGGTTTTTGATGATGGCGATGATGGCCGCTTGCAGGCGTTCGGCGATTGGCGGCGGCAGGCCCGCCGGTGCGGCGAGGCCGAAGAAGGCAAGGCCGATCACGCCGGGGATCACTTCATTCATGGTCGGCACTTCGGGAAAGGTTGGCGCCCGTTGCGGCCCGGTCACGGCGAGCATGCGCACTTTTCCGGCGCGCGCCTGCTGGGTGGCGGTGGGCATGCCGTCGAACATGGCGGCGATTTGCCCGCCCAGCAGGTCAACGGTCGCGGGCGCCGTACCCTTGTAGGGAATGTGCTGGATGTCGATGCCGGCCGATGATTTAAGCAATTCGCCGGTAAGGTGCCCGGCCGAGCCCTGGCCTGCCGAGGCATAGGACAGTTGTCCCGGTGCGCGCCTTGCGATGGCGAGGAAATCGGCAAAGGATTTTGCCGGGTGGTCGCTGCGCACCGTAAACACATTGGCGAAGGTGCCTATCATCGCAAGATAGCTCAGGTCCTCGATCGGCCGGTAGGCCACGTTCGGGTAAACCATTGGCGCGGTGACAAGCGAAGTGTTGGCGACCATGCCTATGGTGTAACCGTCGGGCGCAGCCTTGGCGGTCAGTTCGGTGCCCACCGTGGAGCCGGCGCCGGGGCGGTTCTCGACAATCACCGTTTGTCCGAGTGCTTCGGACAGCTTTTGCGCCATCAGCCGGCCGATGACATCGGTGGCGCCGCCGCTGGCAAAGGGCACGATCATCTTGATGGGCCGGGTGGGCCAGGCCTGGGCCGGCGCATCGGTGGCGCCGAGCAAGGCCATCGAACCAAAGAGGATGAAGGCGAAGGGGCGCATGCGCATTGGCTCTTTCAGCGATGCAGCGTCGCGGCCAGCGCCGGCGTGGCTGCGGTGAGTGCGGGGCTGGCGGCAACGCCGAGCGCACGCGCGAGAAACCACGCGCCGCAGATGTTCGAGCTCAGTACGGGCACGGCAAAGCGCGGCTGCCATTCGAGCACCGTCGGCAGCGTAATGAGGCCGGTGCCGGTCAGCAGGACCGCCGCATCGGCCGGCGCGTTCACCCGCGCCATGGCTGCGTTTACCGCTTGCGAGTCAAGGTCGTAGGGGTGCATCTCGTCGGCCACCGACACCACCTGCGCAAGTTCAAGGCCGGCACTCGCCCAGTAGGCAACCGACTCGTCGGTGAGCCACTTCGGGTAGGGCGACACCAGGCACAGTCGGCGGATGCCCAGTTGCGCAAGGGCGCTGACGATGGCCATGCTGGCGGTGGCCACCGGGACGCCGATCTCGCGGCGCATGGCGTCGTTCCAGGCGCGGTCGGCGGCCATGCCTTTGCGATAGGACACGCCGGTCATGCCGATGTAAAAGGCTTCGAGCTTGAGGGTGCCGAAGCTGCGCATGGCCGGGACGTAGTGCTCGCCGTAGGCGCGATTGCGCGCTTGCAGGTCGCCGGGCAGCACCGGCAGGCGCGCGCTGTACATCGCCAGGGTGTCGGGCAGCAGCGCATGCAACTCCGGCTCCACCACCGGGTTGGCCGGTGGCGTGATGATGCCCACTCGCCTTGCATTATCGAGGGGGTGCATTCAGTGGGTGCTTTCGCGAGGAGAGGGGTGGTGGCAGGCGGGCAGCATGTCGAGCATGGAGGCGTGCGTGAGATAGGCGGTCAAGGCCGCGGGGTCAACGGCGAGGGTTTGCATTTGTTCCAGGCGCGCGCGGCCGGTGCTGATATTGCCGTCGGTGCGCGGAATGAGTTGTTCCCGTGCAACGCCGGCGCGTTCGGCGGCGTAGCCTTGCAGTGGCGCGTCCGGATCGGCGCCGGCGTGCATGGCGCTGACGATGGCGTGGGCGGCGGCGACCGCATCATGGATGCCGCAGTTCATGTTCATGCCGCCGCGGGTGTTGGTTACGTGCACCGCATCGCCTGCGAGCAGCACGCGGCCGGCGCGCCATGCCCCGGCCACGCGCCGGCTCGCCGAGTAAACATCCTTGTAGGTCACCGGCAATTGCGCCGCCGCGGCCGAGGGTGCGGCGGCACCGATAAAGGGACCGAAGGTGTCGGCAAGGCGTTGGCGAATACGCACATCGTCGAGCGCCGATTCGGCGCTCTCGTCGGCGCCGAGGCGGTACACGATGCGCCAGACATCGGGCATTTTGAGCAGGCTTACCGAGCGCTCGCCGCAATAGAGGTAGGAGATCGGTTCGGCCTGCGGCAGGAAGCGGCGCAGGTCGGCGCTGGTCATGATGCGCAGCACGCGCGCCGGGTAATCGATGCCTTCAAACGAAATGCCCAGCGATTCGCGTATCGTGCTCCTCGCGCCGTCGGCGGCGACCATGAACGCGCCGCGTTCGACCGTGCCGTTCTCGAACTGCAGTTCGACTGTGTCAGCAAGCGTCCTCGCCGCCTTGACCGGCGCGCCAAAATGTAGCGTCACGTTTGGCATGCCGCGCAGCAGGGCGAGGATGTCGAGGCACAGCCGGCCCTGCTCGTAATGCCAGCGGCCCGGATGGCGCGTTTGCGCGGCAAGCAGCGACATGTCCAGGCGCACGGCGAGCCTGCCCTGATCAAAGTAGCTGATGGCCGGCACCTGCTGGCCATGGCGCAGCAGGCCGCGGGCGGCCCCCAGGTCCTCGAGCATCTCTATGGTCGGACTGTGAAAAGTCGAGGCGAGCGAAGTCTGGTTGGCGCTATCGCGCCGCTCGAACAGTGCCACCTTCATGCCGGCACGCGAGAGCGCCAGGGCTGCGGTAAGGCCGACGGGCCCGGCTCCGGCGACAAGGATGCGCTGCTCGTCGCCCATTGTGTCAGCGCGTGGCCTCAAGCGCATGAAGAGTCAGCGGATGCTTCAGGTAAGCTGGTACGCAAAAAGAGGTCGGCTCGTGCATGCATTGGGTCAAAATATTACTCCACTACGACTTGTCGCGGCGCTTGCGCTTGACGCTGGCAGCGCACGGGTGCAGGCGATCCTTTTATTTTTATCCATCATTTCGGTCCTTGTGCAGGGCCGACGCCTTCTTGCGGTAGGCCCCTTTGATGTCGGCCAGCGTTGCCGTCGGCAGGAGGCCCAGAATGCGGTACTAATCTTTCATGGGTTCGCTAGATTAACCGGTCCCGCTGCGCATGCCGCATGGCACTAGGCATGCGCGCGCCGATTTCCACTGCGGTCTGGCGCGGCATGCTTGTTGTGCATGTACTGCTCGCGGGCCGGGTTTGTTTGTTAGACTCGTGCACAACCATGCTCACCGCTGCGTGCCGAACTGGAACTCGGCGATGTGTTGGCACTCCCAACTCACCTCGAAAGGATTTTTGATGACTACGTGTTTCCTCTCGTGTTTCCGCCTGCGTTGGCTCGCGCTGGAGCCCGTCACCCGGGCCGGCGGCAGGTTTGCGACGGTTCTCGGTTGCTTGGTGGGCGCGGCTGCGCTGGGCTTTGGCAGCACAGCGCTGGCGCAAGACGTGATCCGCTTCGGCGCGCCCCTGCCCATTACCGGGCCGCTGGCACCCGAAGCACTCAAGCAACAGCAGGGCTACGACTTGTGGGCCGAGCAAGTCAACAAGGCTGGCGGTATCAAGGTTGGGAACAAGAAAATGAAGGTGGAGATTGTCTACACCGATTACCAGTCCAGTACGCCGCGCGCCGTGCAAACTGCGGAGAAGCTCGTGACCCAGGACAAGGTGGACTTTCTGTTTGCCCCGTTTGGCTCGGGCGCTGCCAAGGCCGCCAGTACCGTGTCCGAAAAATACGGCATGCCGACCATTGCCGCTACGGCCTCGTCGTCGCAGGTGTACGACCAGGGGTACAAGTATCTGTTCGGCACCTTCACGCCGAATGACACGCTGACCACGCCGCTGGCGGACATCATCAAGCAAAAGGCTGCTGGGGTGCGCAGGGTGGCGATTCTGGCGCGCAATGATTTGTTTCCGCTCGCGATCGCCCAGGAGATGGAAAAGGCGGCCAAGGAACGCGGCATGGAGGTGGTCTTTTTTGAAAAATACGCCGTCAACACGCTCGATCATTCGGCAGCCCTGTCGCAAATGAAGTCGCGTGCGCCGCACTGGATTTTCGCCACTGGCTACATCAATGACCTCGTGCTGATCAAGAAGCAGATGGGCGATCAGAAAATGGAAGCCCCGGTGGTGACCATGGTGGCAGGCCCTGCGTACCAGGAGTTTATTGACGCTGCCGGCAAAGGTGCCGAGAACATCACCAGCGCCGCCTGGTGGCACCCGAGTGCGCGCTACAAGGGCGTGGATATCTTTGGCACGCCGGCCAATTACGCCAAGCTGTTCCGCGAGAAATACAAGTCCGAGCCCGATTACGCGCAGGCGTCGGCCTCGGTATCGGGGGTGTTGTTCCAGATTGCCATCGAGAAGGTGGGCAGTCTCGACAAGCTCAAGGTACGCGACGAACTGGCGCGCATGAACCTGCAGACGTTCTGGGGGCCGGTGAAGTTCGGGCCGACAGGTCAGATCACCTCGCTCGAACCGCCGGTGTTCCAGATCCAGAATGGCAAGACAGTCGTGGTGTTCCCGGCGGCGATCAAGCAGGGAGACCTGAAACTCGGCGTCAAGTAAGCCCGCAGTGCAGGCCGGCATGCTGGGCGTACAAGTCATTCTCAACGGCCTGGTGCTGGGCTGTCTGTACGCCTGCATTGCTGCGGGCTTCTCCCTGGTGTGGGGAGTGCTCAACGTGATCAACCTGATGCACGGATCGTTCATTGTGCTCGGGTCTTACCTGGCCTGGGGGGCGTACCAGGCACTCGGCCTGGGCCCCTGGACCACACTGCTGCTGGCTGCGCCACTGTTCTTTGGGCTGGGCTACGCGGTGCAGCGCGGCATTCTCAATCGCGTGATTGCCGCTCCGGTCCTGGTCACGCTGACACTGACCTTCGGGCTGGACCTGATGCTCAACAACGCCATGCTGGTCGCCTTCAAGGCCGACTACCGGCGCCTGATTCTCGACCCGCCGCTGGGTACCTGGTCGATGGGTGAACTGGTCGTGCCGGTGGATCGGGTGATCGCGATGTTGTTTGCCCTGCTGCTCACCTTGGTCCTGTATGCCATCCTGCGCCGCTCACGCGTCGGTCGCGCGATCGTGGCGGTACGACTGGATCGTGAGGCGGCGCGGCTGATGGGGGTTGATGTGCCAGTGATTTACGCCACCGCCTTCGGTTTTGGCGCTGCCATGGCCGGCTGTGCCGGCGTATTGCTGGCGATGATTTTTCCGATCTCGCCGATTTCGTCAGGACCGTACCTGGGCAAGGCGTTTGTGGTGTGCGTACTGGGCGGGCTGGGAAGCGTGCCCGGCGCTGTGGTGGGTGGCCTGTTTCTGGGCCTGATCGAGAGCGTCGGTTCGATCGTGCTGGGTCCGGAGCACGCAGTGACCTTGTCGTTTTCCCTGTTAATCGTATTTCTGATCGTCAGGCCGCACGGCCTGCTTGGCAAGCGGGGCTTCGAATGAGTGCGGTCCGCACGACGCCCCGCTCCTTCCGCATCGCGCTGGTGCTGCTGGTGTTGCTCGCCGGTTTGCCATTTCTGGGTAGCGCGTACGCCCTGCGAATTGGCACCTTTGCCTGCATGTACGCGATCATGGCGGTGTCGTGGAATGTGATTGGCGGGTTTGCCGGCTACCCGTCGTTTGCAACGGCGGCCTTTTTCGGATTTGGCGCCTACTGCGGCGGGATCTTGCTCGGCAAAAGCTGGACGCTGTTGGCGGCGGTGAGCATTGCCGGTGGGGCGGCGTTCGTTGCCGCACTCCTGTTCGGCATGGTGCTGTTGCGCTTGCGCGGCCACTATTTCGCCATCGGCAGCCTCGCCGTCGCCGAGGTCCTGCGCGAGTTGACCAATACGGCGTCGAATCTGACCGGTGGCGGCATGGGCCTCAACATCCCGCTTGCCGTCAAAGGCTCGGACAGCGTACTCGGCGAGGCGACGTTTTTCTTCTGGGCCATGTGGGCAATGCTGTTCCTTTGTTTCATCAGCGTGCGCCTGATTCAAACCTCCAAGCTGGGCTTTGGCCTGGTGTGCATCAAGCAAAACGAATCGGCGGCCGACATGATCGGCGTGAACGCCACCCTCTACAAAAGCCTGGCGTTCGCCTTCTCCGGCGTGTTTGTGGCGATGGCCGGCGTGCTGTATGCAGCCTGGGTGCATTACATTGAGCCGGGCGATGTATTCGACGTGCTGTTTGCCGTCAAGCCGATCGTGATGGCGTTGCTCGGCGGGCTGGGCTCGCCGGTAGGCGCGTTGCTCGGCGCCTTTGCGTTTCTCGGCATCGAAGAACTGGTCTGGCGCAACTACCTGCAGATCCATTCCGGTGTGCTCGGGTTTCTGGTAGTGGTCTTGCTGCTGTTTTTGCCTCATGGCTTGATGTCGCTCACGCAATCGCTGCGCAGCCGATCCGGCCGCAAGGCGGTAGCGTGAGTGCCGGGCCCGCGCAGCATGCTTGAGCTGCTCAGGCTTGTCGGGGTGACACGCCGTTTTGGCGGCTTGACGGCCGTCAACGATGTGCATCTCAATGTGGGCGAGGGCGAAATTCTCGGCCTGATTGGCCCGAACGGCGCCGGCAAGACCACGCTGGTCAATGTGATCACCGGCGTGCACCGGGCGTCGGCGGGGCAAGTGCTGTACGAAGGGCGCGACATTACGCGCCTGCGGCCCTATCAGACCGCACGCGTCGGCATTGCCCGCACGTTCCAGATCGTGCAACCGTTTCCGGAGTTGACGGCAATTGAGAACGTTGCCGCAGCGGCACTGTTTTCCCAGGCCGGCATGAGCCAGGCGAGCGCGCGTGCGTCGGCCGCAGCGCAGCTCGCCTTCGTGGGGCTGGGCGAGATGGCTGACAAGCCGGCCTTCAGCCTGACGCTGGCGATGCGCAAGCGACTCGAGTTGGCCAAGGCCCTGGCGATGAAGCCGCGGCTGCTGTTTCTCGATGAAGTCAATGCCGGCCTCAATTCGACTGAAGTCGATCACGCGAAGCAGCTGATTCGCGAGGTGGCCGGACGTGGTGTCACCGTGGTGCTGATCGAGCATTTGATGAAAGTGGTGTTGACGGTCTGCCACCGCGTCGTGGTGCTGCAGAACGGCGCTCTGATCGCTGACGGTACCCCCAAGGAGGTGGTGAACGACCCGCAAGTGGTCGGTGCCTATCTGGGCAAGAAATACGCCCAGTTACATGAGCCGCAGCATGGCCGGCAGTCCGCTGGCGCGCAGTCCGGGGTCGCTGATACGAGCGTTGGCGTTGCCGACACCTTGCCTGCTGCAGAGAAGCGATGAGCGAGTCTTCCCACTTGCTGCGCGTGAACGGGCTGGAAGCGGGCTACGGCGAAATCACCGTGCTGTGGGGGATCGACCTCACGCTGCGTCGAGGCGAGATCACGGCCCTGGTCGGTTCCAACGGCGCCGGCAAATCGACCCTGATGCGTGCTTTGTCCGGGTTAATCACGCCCGGCGCGGGCAGCATTGAATGGGAAGGGCGTGCCCTGCAGGGGCGCGATCCCAAAGCGATTTTGGCAGCGGGCATTGCCCACGTGCCCGAAGGCAGGCGCCTGTTCAGTGCCATGAACGTGGAAGACAATCTGCTCATGGGTGCCTATGCACGACGCGATCCAGCGGCTGCCATAAAGCGAGACATGGAGCGGGTCTACGCCATGTTTCCCAAGCTGTATGAGCGTCGTGCCCAAGCGGCAGGCACCATGTCTGGCGGCGAGCAGCAAATGTGTGCGATTGGCCGCGGGTTGATGAGCGCGCCACGCCTGCTGATGATCGATGAACTGTCACTGGGTTTGTCGCCCTTGCTGGCGGAGCAGCTGGTGGAGGCGCTGCAGGTGCTGAACCGTGAAGGCCTGTCCATCCTGGTGGTTGAGCAGGATGTGGTGGCGGCGCTGGAGTTGTCCAGCACGGCCTACGTGATGGATATGGGCCGCATCGTGCAAAGTGGCGCCAGCGCAGATCTGATGGGCGACCCGGCGATCCGGCGCGCCTATCTGGGTGCCCTGGCTGACGAAACAAGTTTGTGAGCACAGAGGAGTGCGCGAGATGTCGAAGACCAATCAATTTGCGCCGGGCAACTACCGGTATGCACCGGGCGTGTTCCAGTACTCGGCAGGGGCGGCGGCCGATGCCGGTTATCGCATTGAGCGCGCGCGCTTCGCCCGCACCGTGCCCGAGGTTGCCACCCGTGGCGCGTACCGGGTGGCCTGCCACTTGCGCTAAAGCAGTCCGAGATCGGCGGGCGCGACGCCGGCAAAAACGCGGTTTGACTGCGCCGCGCTCAATCCGTACATGCGCTTGAACAGGCCGCCGAACAGCGCGCGATAGTCGTTGAGCACCGGGTAGTCGCGGTTTTGGAACAGCGTGCTCTGGCGCACGCTGACCTGCTCGCCGGCCACCCTGGCGCCATGCAGGCCGCCGCCCAGCACCCAGTAGACGCTGCCGTGTCCGTGATCGGTGCCGTGGCTGCCGTTCTCGCGCAAGGTGCGCCCGAATTCGCTTAGTACCACCACGACCGTGTCTTGCCACGATGCGCCCATTTCCTCGGCAAAACCGGCGAGGCCGCGGCCGAGTTCCTCCAGGCGGCCGGCGAGGTAGCCGCTGCCGCCGCCTTCGCCCACGTGCGTGTCCCAGCCGCCGACGTCGACGAAGCCGATGTTGAACTGCTCCTTCATCAGCGTGGCGATGCGCCGCCCCTCGAGCTCGAAGCCCTTGGCGCTGATCGCGCCGCGGCTGGCGGCCGCCATTTCGCCGGCCATGCCCTGCATTACCTCCTCGCGCACGTTGAAGCCTTCGCTTACCGGGGCGCTGAGCGCGGTGTTGCGGTACATCGCGCTGATGATCGCCGCCTGGCGCTGATCGACGCCCGGCCTGCCTATGGATTTGAGCGCCATGTTGGCCGCCTGCGCCTCGCCGCGCAGCACAATCGGCAGTTGCTCGGTGAAGGCGATAGGTCGCGCCCGCGCCGGCGCGCCGGCGAGCACGCCGACCAGCCGGTTGAGGAAGCCCGAGCCGTAGTCGCGGCTCTGGTTGAGCGTCTGGCCCAGTTCGATGCCGTCTTGCGTCTCGAAGTGGCTGCGTGTCAGGTCGTCGGTGCCGGCAAACGCAATGAACGCGGCTTGTCCCTTTTGGTAGAGCGGAAACACCGTGTCGCGCAGCGCTGGATGCAGGCCCCAATCGGCGTTGAGTTCGATGGCGGCGTTGGGCGCTGTGCCCGGCCGCGCCACGGCGATGTTGGGCCGCGACTCGTAATAAAAAGGGCTGGACACGGGCACCAGCAGATTGGCGGCGTCGTAGCCGCCGCGCATGAACACCAACAGCAGCCTCGCGTTGGTGGCAGGCGCGGCAAACAGCCGCCCCGCCGCGCTGGCGAGGGTGCCGGCGGCAAGGGTCTTGAGAAGATCACGGCGGTGCATGGAGTCGGCTCCGTTTCTTTCAGGGCGATCCGCGCTCAGCGGTTCATGAACTCGGGCGAGGACAGCAGGAAGGTGTTCCATTCCTGCGGCGAATTGGCCTGGTCCAGTGCCTCGCGCGTGGTTTTGCTGAGAGACCGCTGCATGGTGCCAAAAAACAGCGCGTTGGCGATTTGCGGAAAGGCGGCGCGCTCCAGCGGCTGCGGGCCGTCGGTCTTGAACAGGCCGGCGCTGCCCGAGCCTATGGCCTTGGCTATCTCAAAGCGCGTGGTCATCTGGCCCGGGCTCGCCCAGGCCGCCTGGGTCAGCGCAAAACCGTCCGGCGTCTCGCGCGAGAACAGCGGCTCGCCCATGCGGGTGAACCAGCCGATCATCGGCCCGGCGTTGAGGATGGGTTTGTCGTCGTAGGCGAGGCGCACCGCCGAAACCACGTAGTGCACCGGGTCCTTGAATTTTTTGCCGAGCGAATCGCGGAACTCGCGCGATGCGAACAGTTCGCGCAACACCGCGCTGATGTCACCGTCGCTGGAGGCAAACGTGCCGGCCAGCCGCCCCACCAGCGCCGCCGGCGGTTTGTCGGACACAAAATACAGCGCCAGCTTGTGCGCGACAAAGCGCGCCGTCGCCGGTTCGCGCGCGAGGCGGTCGAGTGCCTCATCAAGTTCTGCCAAGCCGCGGCCTTTGATCGGACGGCGTAAAAACAGCTTGTCGCCGTAATCGTGGCGGGCGGGGTTGAACTCGAACAGGCCTTCGCGCACATACTGGCTTTGCAGCTCGGGGCGCAGCCGGGGTTTGTTTGGTGTCATGTTCACGCCCACGCCGGTCAGGATGCGCGCCAGCTCCTGCACGTCCGTTTGCGTGTAGCCGCTGTTCACACCCAGCGTGTGCAGCTCCATCAGCTCGCGTGCGTAGTTCTCGTTGATGCGTCCGGCGGCGTTCTGCTCGTTGTCGAGGTAGCGCAGCATGGCCGGGTGGTGCACGGTGGCGCCCAGCAGGTCGCGGAAGCGGCCCAGCGCGCGCGGACGGATGGCGCGCTCCTCGTAGTCGCCGATCAGCGCGCGCAGATTGTTTTTGTTCTGGTGCACGTTGAAATGGTTCATCCAGAACCAGATCATCTGCTCTTGGAGCTGGCCGGGCGAATACAGGGCGCGTAGCGTTGTCCGTGTCATCGCCTCGCGCGCGAGGCGCGCGAGTTCCTGCTGGTAGGCCTGCTGCGCGGCTTTTTTCAGGTCGGGGTCGGCGAGTGCATCGCCGTCCCTGCGCTTTTTCTCCAGTTCGAACACCAGTTGGTCTGGCGGCCTTTGCGTGATGCTCATGCCTTCGATCTGTTGCTGCACCGCAGCTGGCAGTATCGGGTGCTGCGCCGGCTGCAGTTGCAGCTCGATGTAGTGGTCGGTGCCCAGGGTTGACACCTGCTGCATCAGGCTGGGCGTCGCGCCCCAGGTGATGCGGTTGACCATTGACAATTGGTGCAGCAGTTGCAGTTGTGGCGTACTCGCATTGTCCGACGCCGTGGTGCGGGCGTTGGCGGAGGCGTCCATGCCGACCGGGCCGAAGGGCGTGCAGCCCGCGACAAGCGCGGCGCCAAGCGCGGCAATCACCACAATGGCCACCCTGTTCGCCAATGTTCTAGGAGTCATAGAAGTCATAGTGGCCATAGAAGCGATCGCGGCTGAACGGGCGGCAAGGGCGATGGGCGCGGTGGGTGGAGAGTAGGGGTGGGTCACGGTGGTGTGTGGCCGCCTGGTAGAGCAGGAATGACAGTTCAAGCGTTTGTGTTTTTTCTGTATCCCCGGATCGTATAAGGGGCTTTGACCTTTGATGCTTAAACTCGTAGATCTTTAACTCATAGACCTTTAACGCTTGGCGGCACAGCTGGCTGACAGGCGGCTGGCGATTTATTGTAATAAGGCCGTCTGTCGGCGGGCTTACGTTTGTGCGTGCGTGTGCGTGTATGTTCGTGTGCCGGATAACTACATCCAGTGCCCCGGGCCGATCTGGTGCCAGCCGCTGCCAAAGATCGCGCCCAGCGCCGCAGCGAATAGGCTGATGATGACAATCAGGATGATGACCGCCGGAATCGCCGCGATCGCCCATTTGACCATCAGCACGACCATGGACCAGAACGGAATCCTGATGTCGGTGACAATGACCTCGTGTGTGCTTGAGTTGGATGTTTCGGACATGGTTCGAGTCTCTCCTGTGTGGTGTTGATGCTCGTTGAGGTTTGAATCGCAAGGTGGCTGGAAAGCCGCGCCAGACGCGGGTTTCCAGCGTTTTAGTTGGGATGAACTGTGCGTACGGCGCGGATGTCCCATGTCTGTCTTGCCGCGCTTTCACAGTCTAGTGCATTGGCGGTGCCCCAACTTTCCCGTCCGGACACGGTTGAATAGTGGTGGTTTCGATCCCATATGCCAACATGTTGTAATCAAGCAGTGCACGATGTACCGCCGGGAGCCGCTTTATGAAATACAAGGACTACTACGCCATCCTGGGTGTCGCCCGCGACGCCGATGAGGCCGCGATCAAAAAGGCCTATCGCAAGCTCGCGCACAAATACCATCCCGACGTCTCCAAGGACCCGGCGGGCGAGGAAAAATTCAAGGCGGCCGCCGAGGCCTATGCCACGCTCAAGGACAAAGACAAACGCGCCGCCTATGACCAGCTCGGCCGTTACCAGCCGGGCGAAGATTTTCGTCCGCCGCCTGACTGGGGTGGCCAGGGTGGCGCAAGGGGGGTTGGCGGCAACGCGCAGGGCGGATTCGAGGACATTGATTTGTCCGACTTGTTTGCGCACTTTGCCGCCGGCGGCGGACCGCGTGGTGGAGCGGGTGGCCAGAGTGGCCAGAGTGGCCAGGGTGGCCAGGGTGGACCGGGCGCGCGCAGTGGGTCGGCTCAGATGCCGCCCATTCCCGGGCAGGACTACGAGGTCACCGCGCACATCACGCTTGAAGAAGCCTTTGCCGGCACGCTTGTCGAGCTCGAGTTGTCCATGCCCGAATATGACGGCAGCGGCATGGTGCGCCGTGTGCCGCGTTCGTTTAAGGCGCGTGTTCCCAAGGGCGCCATCGATGGCCAGCGCCTGCGTTTGCGCGGCAAGGGCGGCAAGGGCCTCAATGGTGGACCCGAGGGCGACCTCTACCTGAATATCGCGCTGCATCCGCACGCGCTGTTCCGCGCCAGCGGCCACGATCTGTACATCGACCTGCCGCTCACGCCCTGGGAGGCGGTGCTGGGGGCCACGGTGCAAGTGCCCACGCCCGGGGGCGCGGTGCAGCTCAAGGTGCCCCCGGGCACGCAGGCCGGGCGCAAGCTGCGCCTTGGCGGGCGCGGCCTGCCCAAACCGCCGCATGCCCGGGGCAAAGGTGAAAGTGACGCCGCCGGTGATCTGTATGTGCTGGTGCAGATCGTCGTGCCCGGGCAGGTCAGCGCCAAGGACAAGATTTTGTATCAACAGTTGGCCGAGGACGCGACTTTCAATCCGCGCGGCCATTTCGAGCAAGGGGTGAAGCATGCAGTTTGATCCGGATGACCTGTCGGACGCAGCCGCCTGGCTGGACGCGCACAGCGCCGTATCGTTCGCCGAACTGGCGCGACTGTCGGATTTTTCGCCCTCCGAGTTGCACGAACTCATCGATTACGGCGCGCTTGCACCGAATAACCTCAACGAGGTACACGAGTTGCACGAGGCGCACTGGGTGTTCAGCGGCGCCTGTGTGTTGACGGTGCGCACCGCCGCGCGCCTGCGTACGAGCTTCGAACTTGACACCAGTGCGCTCGCACTCGCGCTCGCTTACCTTGAGCGCATCCGCGTGCTCGAGGCCGAGGTTGGCGCGTTGCGGGCGCAGTTGCCACAATCAACACCATCACCATAATCGCCGCAGGCTGTGTGAACCGGATCCCGGATCCCGGGTCCCGGGTCCCAGGTGCTGGGTTGAAGCGGCGGCGGGCCGGCATTGCTCTAGAATGCCTGCTCCGGCCCTTGCTGTTGTTTGCGGGCCAGCCCTGGAGTGCGCATGGAGTGGACGGTTCCGTTTTTAAAAGCCCTGGTGCTGGTGCCGCTGACGCTGCTGCCCATCATCAATCCGCTCAGCTCGGCGCCGCTGTTTGTCGCCACCACCGGCGGCGACAAGTCGGTGGCCAGGCGGCTGGCGCGCCAGGTGGCGATCAATAGCTGGCTGGTGGTCGTGGTGTCCATGCTGGTGGGTAATTATGTGCTCGAGTTGTTTGGCATCTCGCTGCCCATCGTGCGCATCGGCGGCGGCTTGCTCGTCGCCGCCACCGCATGGCGCATGCTCGAGAGCCGCGATGCCGATGGCCTCAAAGCGGTGGCGGCTGAAAAAGCCGGCCATCTGTCGGACGAGGAAATCGTGCGGCGGAGTTTTTTTCCGATTACCTTTCCGCTTACCACCGGGCCGGGCACCATTGCCGCGTCGATCGCGCTCGGGGCGAGCATCCCGAAGTCGCCGCTGTTGTTCATCGCCGGCGCGCTGGTGTCGATGCTCGGCGCGCTGCTGATCGCGCTGGTGCTCTACCTGGTGTTCAGCCGTGCGGGGCAAGTGCTCGGATGGCTGGGTGAGATCGGCACCATGGTGATGATGCGCCTTACCGCCTTCATCCTGCTTTGCATCGGCATCGAAATCATGTGGACCGGTTGGGCCGAGCTCAACCACCTGAGTCCCTGAAGCTGTCAAACACCGAGGAGAAAAACGCCATGATCCACGTCGTCGCCGTCATCACCGCCAAGCCCGGCTTGCGCGAATCCATACTCACACATTTTCGCGCCAACGTGCCCTCGGTGCACGCCGAAGCCGGTTGTATCGAATACGGACCGGTCGTCGATGCCGATCCGGCGCCGCCATTCCAGTCCAAGGCGGGGCCGGATAGTTTTCTGGTCATCGAGAAGTGGGCGACCATGGACGCGCTCAAGGCCCACGCCGCCGCGCCGCATATGGCCGCCTATGCCGCCAAGGTCAAGGACATGATCGCCGTTCGCACCGTGCACGTGCTGACAGCGGCATAAGGCGGATCGCGCGGCGCACCCGGCGTAACCGGATTGCACAACGCGCCGGCCCAGTCGAGCCTTAGTGCCGTTCAGGGCGGTGGCGGTTTGTCGTGCGGATGTGGATCGAGCACACCGATAGCCCATTGCTCAAGCGGCCCGCCGAAAACCAGGATCAGCAGCACCAGCACAAAGGTCGCCGCCATCGGGATCCAGGCCGCCGCGCCGCAGGCGCAGCCGAGGCAGGCGGCCAGCCACACCGAGGCGGCGGTGGTGAGACCGTGCACTTCACTACCCTCATGGGTGCGCAGGATCACGCCGGCGCCGATAAAGCCGATGCCGGTGATGATGCCCTGCATGATGCGGCTGATGGCGTCGGCATGATGCGCCGCGCTGAAGTACTGGCTCCAGGTTGGCACCGCAGTGACCAGCGCCGCGCCCAGCGCCACCAGCGCATGGGTGCGCAGGCCCGCCGGCTTGTGTTTCATTTCGCGGTTAAGCCCGATGAGGCCGCCCACCACGGTAGCGGCCACCAGTCGCAGTACGAGGTCGTTGATTGGATCCATGTGTGCGTCTCCCCCCAGGTTATGTGGCTGCGGAATGCGCTTGTGACCGGCGGTCTTTGGCGTCGACCCCGGGCAGGTGCAAATGTCGGCCGGATTTTGGGTCCGTAGTGCTTTTGGCCATGTTGTTCTCCTGCAGATTTGGCTTTGACCGGGTCGCCTGACCGGTTGAACCAGGGCCGGGGCGACGCTGTTCAATTCTAATACCATGCGCATCCCTGCTGTTTTGCCTTTGGAAGTGTAAAAAACCATGCAAAACAGGGCTTTTGCTCACCCCCCTGCCATTGCGGGGCCGAGAATGAGATAATAGGCGGATGAACACACAAGATCCTGATATGGAAAATAATCAAAACGAGCAACCCGTTCAGCCTGAACAGGCAAACCCAGCCAACAACGGCAATCAGTCTGGCAACGAAGGTAACCAAGGCAACCAGGGCAACCAGGGCAACCAAGGTAACCAGGGCGACCAAGGCAACCAGGGCAACCAGGGTAACCAGGGTAACCACGGCAATCAGCCTCGTCAGGCCCAAAACAACAACGGGCCGCGCCAGCGTATGAAGGAGTTGATGGCCATTCCCGAGCGCGAACGCACCGATGCGCAGTGGGACGAACTCAACGAGCTTGAGATCAGCATGGCTTCGGCCAACCGTGACAACGGCCAGGGGCCGGGTGCTGTGCAGGGCCAGCGTCGCGATGGTGGCGGCCAGAACCAGGGTCAGCGCCGTGATGGCGGTGGTGGCAACCAACCCAGAGGCGGGGGCGGCGGCGGTGGCGCAGGTGGCGGTGGTGGCGTTGGCCGTCAGGGCAAGAAATCCTTCAAGCAGCCGCGCAACCGCCCGGCCGGTCCGCGCAAGCCCGGGCCTTAGTTCGAAGTTTGGCCGCTTTGCGGCAAAATAAAAAAGGGGGCCACGCCCCCTTTTTTATTGTTGCGACCTTGGCCGTATTTGCCGGGTTTTTCGCCCGATTACTTCACGTCAAGCAGTTCGACATCGAACACCAGCGTCGCATCGGGTGGAATGACGCCGGCGGCGCCGCGCTTGCCGTAGCCCATCTCGCTCGGGATGATCAGCGTGCGCTTGCCACCGACCTTCATGCCGGCAACGCCTTCATCCCAGCCTTTGATGACGCGGCCCGCACCCAGCGGAAACGAGAACGGCCCGCGGCCGATCGAGCTGTCGAATTTGTTGCCGTGCAAATCCGGCGCCGAGGGGTTGTGCAGCCAGCCGGTGTAATTCACTACCACGGTGGTGCCACCCAGGGCTTCCTTGCCGGCGCCAACCACGGTGTCTTTTTTGATCAGGGCATCCGCGGCGAAGGCGAAAGCGGAGGGCAGTGCAATTGCGAGCAACAGGGCGATGCGAAGTAGCAGCAGTTTCATGGTCTGGTTTATCCGTTGAGTGTTTGCGTTGAGTTTGTGTTGAGTTTGGGTTGAGACCGAATCGGCCGGAGCCGGGTGCACGTCTGATTACTTTATAGCGCAAAGCACGGGCCGCATCAATCGCAGCTGTCACGGCGGTGGCGACCACGGCATCGTCGTCCATTAGCGCGCCGCCGGCGTGACTTTGATCGTGATGTGGGCAGGCGCATTTCCGCCGTGCTTTGGGCCAAGCATCGGTGTCGTTCGGCCGCGGCGCGTACCTTCGCGCAACTGGTGCGCGACCGCCTTTTTTCCAAGCTGGTGTTGCGCTGACAGCGGCGCTGGCGGTGGCCGGCCGGGATGGCTTTCTATCATGCTTGTTATCTGTCGAAACAATCAATAAAAAGTATTTTCATTTATGATCCGCATGCTGCAAATTACGCGGCAATAGAGAGATGTTCATGCCAGTTCGGGACCATTCGGGCTCCTGCGCGGTGCAACAGGCGTCGGCAAACCCACGATGATGGGGTGATCGCCGACCTTAGCTAAGGAGGCGGGTCGAATGGAACGCAGCGAAGTCGCGCACGGCATGCGCATTGATTGGGATATGCCCATACCGATGGACGATGGTGTGGTGTTGCGTGCCGATGTGTTCCGGCCTGTTGCCGAGGGCAAATACCCGGTCATCCTCAGCCACGGACCCTACGGCAAGGGCCTCGCCTTCCAGGAGGGGTTTGCCGGCGGCTGGGACAGGCTGGTCGCCGTCCACCCCGATGTCGCCGCCGGCACGAGCAACACCTACGCCAACTTTGAAGTCGTCGATCCGGAGAAATGGGTTCCCGACGGCTACATCTGCATTCGCGTCGACGCGCGCGGTTCGGGCAACTCGCCGGGCTTTCTCAATCCCAAATCAATCCGCGAAACGCAGGACATGTACCAGTGCATCGAGTGGGCCGCGGTGCAGCCCTGGAGTTCGGGCAAGGTCGGCCTTAACGGCATTTCGTATTACGCCACCAACCAGTGGTACGTCGCCTCGATGCAACCGCCGCACCTCGCGGCGATGTGCGTGTGGGAGGGCGCCGCCGACTATTACCGCGACAACACCCATCACGGCGGCATCCTGTGCCAGTTCCTCACCACGCTCTACCCATGGGCGGTGTGGCGGGTGCAAAACGGCGTCGGTGAAAACGGCCCGCGCAGCCGCGCCAACGGCACGCCCGTCGCGGGGCGGGTGACGCTGAGCCAGGAAGAACTCGTCAAGAACCGCATCGACATCGAGACGTCATTGCTGTCGCATCCCATGGATGACGCCTACTACAGCGATCGCTCGGCGAAGTGGGACAAGGTCACGGTGCCGTTTTTATCGGCGGCCAACTGGGGCGGGCAGGGTCTGCATCCGCGCGGCAACTATGAAGGTTTCTTGCGTGCCGCCTCGAAGCAAAAATGGCTTGAGGTCCACGGCTTGAATCACTGGACGCACTTTTACACCGACTATGGCGTGGCGCTGCAGAAGCGTTTTTTCGGTCACTTCCTCAAGGGCGAGGACACCGGCTGGAAATCGCAGCCACCGGTGCAGCTGAACGTTCGCCATGTCGACAGGTTTGTCGAGCGCTTTGAGGGCGAATGGCCCATCGCCAGGACGCAGTGGACGCGTTTTTACCTCGACATCGAAAACGGCACGCTTGGCAGGGCGGTGCCGGCCAAACCGGCCTCGCGCGCCTATCTTCCCGAGGGCGACGGCCTGACCTTCATGAGCGCGCCGCTCAGCGAAGAAATGGAAATCGCCGGCCCCATGGCCGCCAAGCTGTTTGTGTCTTCGCAAAGCGAGGATGCCGATATGTTCCTGGTGCTACGCGTGTTCCGGCCCGACGGCAGTGAACTCACTTTTGCCGGCTCGAACGATCCACGCACCCCCATCGCCCTTGGCTGGTTGCGCGCCTCGCATCGCAAGCTCGATTCTAAACTCACGCTGCCCTTCCGCCCCTATCACACGCATGATGAGAAGCAGCCGCTGGTGCCAAACGAGGCGGTGGAGCTGGATGTTGAAATCTGGCCCTCCGGCATGGTCATTCCCGCCGGTTACCGCATTGGCCTGACGGTGCGCGGCCGCGATTACCGCCATCCGGGCGAGCCCATACGCGTTCCGGGCATCGGTTACGAAATGGCCGGCGTCGGGCCTTTCGTGCATATCCACCCCGTTGATCGTCCCGCGAAGATTTTCAACGCCGAAGTAACCCTGCATGCCGAAAGCGGCCGGCAGCCCTTTGTACTGCTACCGGTTATTCCGCCGAAAGGAAAAACATGATGCGTATGGCCATTTCGCTGTTCGCGGCCTGCCTGCTGGCCGCTGTGCCGTTCGCGCACGCCCAGGACGCCTATCCATCGCGCCCGATCAAGCTGATTGTCGGTTTTCCCGCCGGCACTTCCTCGGACATCGTTGCGCGCATTTACGCGCAAAAGCTGAGCGAGCATTTCAAGCGGCCGGTGCTGGTCGAGAACAAGCTCGGTGTGGCGAGTGCGCTGGCCGCCGAGGCCGTAGCCAAATCGCCCGCCGACGGCTACACGCTGCTGCTCGGCTCGGTGGCCAATACCATTAGCGCCGGCCTGTACAAGAACCTCAGTTTTGATTTCAAGACTGACTTCGCCGCCATCTCCATGGTTGGTAATGCGACGAACATTCTGGTTGTGAGTCCGACGCTGGGTGTGTCGACGGTGCAGGAGTTCATCGCGCTGGCGCGCGCGAAACCGGGTCAGATGCTCTACGGTTCGGCCGGCGTGGGTACCGCACCGCATCTGTCGGGTGAGCTGTTCAACATCATGGCCGGCGTGAAGATGGAACACATTCCCTACAAGGGCAACAACCAGGGGCTGATCGACTTGGTGGGCGGCAGGCTGCAGGCTATTTTTGCGCCGGCGCCGACGGTTGCGGGCTTCGTCAAGGATGGACGTGTCAAGGCCCTGGGCACGACGGCGCTCAAGCGCTCGGTACTCACGCCCGATGTGCCGACGCTGTCCGAGTCCGGCCTGAGCGGTTTTGACACGTCCATCTGGTACGGCATTTTTGCGCCCAAGGGCACGCCCGAGGCCATCGTCAACGCCGTTGCTGAGGTGTTGCAGCGCGCGGCCAACTCCGCCGATGTCAAGGCTCAACTCGCCGCCAATGGCGCCGATCCGGTGGTGATGGGGCATGACGAATTTTCACGCTTCGTCCAGGCTGATTTGCTTAAGTGGGAAAAAATAATCAGCACGGCGAAGATCAAACCAGAATGAGCGCGCCGCGCAAAAAATCCAAGTGCGCGGACAAGGCCGGCGCCGCGCCCTTCACCGGCGACTTTGCGCTGGGCACCTTCGCCCATCGTGATGGCAAGTCCTTCCCGGGCATGGTGATAGGCACACAAGTGGTCGCGCTTGCGCTGGTGCATCGCGCCTACGCCGATTCGGCGCATGGCGCCAGCGGCGCGTTGTCCGGCGTCGGCTCTGTACTGGACTTGTTGCAGGACTGGAACCGCAACTTCGCGGTGTTGCTGGCGATGTCCGACTTCCTGCTCAAGGAGGGGCTGGCGAGTGACCGCATCGCCGGCGCCGTGTCCGATCTCGATCAACTCTCCGTGCTGCCGCCCATCCTGCGCCCGTCCAAGATTCTCAACTGTGCCGCCAATTACAACGGCCACCTGAAGGAAATGCGCAGCTATACCCAGACTGGCGGCGACGTCGATCCGGCAAAGATTTTCAAGGGCGACAAAGCCGCGTCCCAGCCGTATTTCTTTTTGAAGTCGCCTTCCTCCCTCACCGGTGCCTACGACAACATCGTGCTGCCCTCCATCACCGACCAGGTGGACTGGGAGGCTGAGCTTGGCGTGGCCATTGGCCGCCGCTGCAAGAAAATCAGCGCTGACAACGCACTCGATTGCGTCGCCGGCTACATGACCTTCAACGATGTGTCCTGCCGTAATCAGTTGTTCCGCGAAGACCGGCCGAATTTTCGCACTGACTGGCTGTCATCGAAGTCGCATGACAGTTTTGGCCCGCTCGGACCGTTTTTTGTGCCCAAGGCCTTTATACCGGACTACGCCAGCCTGAAAATAGAGCTCAAAGTCAACGGTGAGATCAAACAAAGCGGCGTTCCCGCCGATATGATTTATTCCACAGAGGAGCAGCTCGAGTATTGTTCGCGCCTGATGACGCTGGAGCCCGGCGATGTATTCGCCACCGGAACGCTCGCCGGTGTCGGGCAGGCGAGCGGTACCTTCCTGCGCCTTGGCGACATTGTAGAAACCGAGGTGCACGGTCTGGGACGGCAGCAAAACCGTGTCGTCGGCCCGGAGGAGAATTTTTGAACCGGCAAACAGCGAGCCGGAGAATGAATGCAAACAGTGCCTGAAGGCACTTGGCGCCAAACGACAGACACGCAAGCCCCGAACAACAACCCGTAAAGGACAGCCATGCTGGATATTTTCAATCACTTCATGCCGCACACGATTTTCGACCGTCTCGACAAGCTGGTGCCCGGGCACGTGGCGCTCAAGGCTTTCCCGGAGAGGCCTTCACTGCTTGACCTGTCTTCGCGCCTGCGCATGATGGACGAGTTCGACGACCTGCAGCAGGTGCTGTCGCTCTCCAATCCGGCCATCGAGGCCCTTGGCGGCCCTGATGTCACGCCCCTGCTGGCGCGCATTGCCAACGACGGCCTGGCAGAGATTTACAACAAGCACCCGGACCGCTTTCCGGCATGGATCGCCTCGATGCCGATGAATAACGTTGACGCCTGCATGCAGGAGATCGACCGCAGCATCGGCCAGCTCGGTGCGCGCGGCATCCAGATCTTCACCAACGTCCTGGGCAAGCCGCTCAGCCTGCCTGAGTACCGGCCTATTTTCAGGAAAATGGCCGAGCTTGACCTGCCGGTGTGGATACATCCGATGCGCGGACCGCAGATGGCCGACTACGCCAGCGAGAGCAAGTCGGAGAACGAAATCTGGTTCAGTTTCGGCTGGCCCTATGAAACCACGGCCTGCGCCACGCGGCTGATTTTTTCCGGGTTGTTCGACGAACTGCCGAACCTGAAAATAATCTTGCATCATATGGGCGGCATGATCCCCTTCTTCGCCGGCAAGATCGATCTTGGCTTTGACCAGATCTTTTACGGCACCACGCAACTCAATCCGCAGGCTGAGAAGGCCGGCCTGAAAAAGCGCCCGATCGAGTATTACAAAATGCTCTACGGCGACACCGCGCTCAACGGCGGTGTGGCGGCGACCAAGTGCGGGCATTCATTTTTTGGCACCGAGCACTCGGTCTTCGCCACCGATGCGCCGTTTGACGCCGAAGATGGCCGCCTGCTCATTCGCACCACCATCAACGCCATCAATGCGCTGGATGTTTCCGACGCTGAAAAGCAGATGATCCTGGGCGGCAACGCCCGGCGCCTGCTGAAACTGACCTGACCGCATCTATTTTTACAGGACAAATCGCCAATGAAGACTTCGAATATCCAGGTAAAACTGCGCGACGGCAGCATGGGTGCCTATCTTGCCGTTCCCGAGGGCCCGCCCAAGGGCGCCGTCATCGCCATCATGGAAATCTGGGGCGTGAACGACACCATGCGCATGCATGCCAAGGAGTTCTCCGACGCCGGTTTCATCTGCCTGGTGCCCGATCTGTTTTGGCGCCAGGAGCCGGGCGTGCAACTGTCGGAGCGCAATCCCGAGGACGTAAAAAAGGCCTTCGACCTTTACTATGACTTTGACTACGACCTTGGCGTGCGCGACATGGAAGACACCATGGCCTTCCTCAAGACCCTGCCCGAATGCAACGGCAAGGTCGGTGCCGTCGGCTACTGCCTTGGCGGCAAGCTGTGCTACCTGATGTGCTGCCGCACCGACATCGAGTGTGCCGTGGCCTATTACGGCACCTACATCGAGCACCGCATCAGCGAGGCCAAGAACCTGCACCGTCCCTTCATGCTGCACATGGCGATGAAGGACCGCTGGGTGCAGGCCGAGGTCAACGAGATGCTCGAGCGCCGCCTGTCGCCCAACCCGCTGGTGACGATTGAGAAATATCCAGAGGCCGACCACGCTTTTGCGCGCCACGGCGGCAAGCCCTACCGCAAGGCCGAGGCCGATCGCGCGCTGGGCCTGTCGGTCGATTTTTTCCGCAAATACCTTTAGCACGGCCGTGGGGGGCGGCACCGTCCCCTCAGTACGGTCAAGCAATCCGAGGATGTACATGAGCACAGACACAAAATCACTGCCGACCATGGGCCAGGGCTTCTACTGGCAGGACCTGAAGGTCGGCCAGCGCTTGAAGACTTTCCGCCGCACCATTACCGAGACCGACCTGGTGGGCTTCATCAATGTCACCGGCATGCTCGAGGCGATTTTCATCGACGCCGAGTACAGTGAAAAAATGGGCGCCATCAAGGGCCGTGTGGTGCCGGCGACGCTGACCTATTCGCTCATCGAGGGGCTGCAGTTTCAGTCGATGATCCAGGGTACCGGCCTAGCCATGCTAGAGCTGTCGATGAAGGCGCTTGGCCCGGTGTTCGTCGGCGATGCGATCTGGGCGACTGTGGAGGTCACCGGCGTGCGCCCCACCTCCAAAGGTAACCGCGCGATCATCTCCTCGCAGATTGATGTGTTTAACCAACACGACAAGATGATCCTCAGCTACAGCGCCGTACGCATGCTCGCCGGCCGGCCCTGAGCACAAAGGGATCGCCGATGAACACAGCAACTTCCCCGATCCCCTTGTCAGGGGTTCGCGTGCTTGACCTGAGCCGGATACTCGTCGATCCCTGGGCGGCGCAGACGCTGGCCGATCTTGGTGCCGAGGTGATCAAGGTCGAGCATCCGGCCGGATGTTCGATCACGTCGATACCGTGGCGCGCGCCTTGTTGTTGCAGTTTTTCGACAATGCGCGGTGGAGCGTAATGGGCGTGTGCGTCAATGGGCATGAAATTTCTTGTGGTATGGGACGTAAATTCAGATTGCAGCCTTGTGCTGTTGCAAGCCGCATAGAATATAGGCAGCGGGTGTGCTTCGCATTGAAGCAGGAATGCAGAATAAGTTTCAATCAGTGAATGAAATTAAAGCCGCGTCAATTTAAACGACTTCAAAAGAGGAGCAAGGTATGAACGGAATAACACGGGCAATGTTCGGCGTCTTGTCATGCGTCGCCGCATTTGCGGTACATGCACAGGCCTTTCCCAATAAACTCATCAAGATCATCGAGCCGGCTGGACCGGGCAGCGCGGTCGACGTGTTTGCGCGCCAGTTGATCCCGGGCCTGACGGAAAGCCTGGGCAAGCCGGTAATCGTTGAAAACCGTGCCGGCGCGAACAGTGCCATCGGCGCGAAAGAAGCGGCGCGTGCGGCACCCGATGGTTACACTATTTTTCATGGCAACATCAACAACGCGTTGAATGATCTTCTTCTGCCCGAAACCTGCTGCCGCCTGACCGAGGCGTTCATTCCGCTCACGCGCGTGACCAGTACGCCTTTGGTGATGGTGGTACACCCGTCGGTGCCCGCCGCAAACCTCAAGGAGTACATGGCGCTGGCCAAAGCGCGACCGCAATACCTTACCTTCGCCTCGGGCGGGCTTGGTGCGATCACGCAGTTGCTGGGAGAGAAGGTCAAGTCAGCGGCGGGCATTGCGGTGCGGGAAATTCCCTACAAGGCTATCGGAGCGGAACTGCCCGACCTGATCGCCGGCCACGTGATGACCGCGTATCTTGCGCCGGTGGTGGTGGCGCAATACATCCAGAGCGGAAAATTGCGCGCGCTTGGTGTGTCGAGCGCAACGCGCGTTCCGGCGCTGCCTAACGTACCGACCTTGGCAGAGGCGGGCTTGCCTGGCGTCGAGGCGGCGGGGTGGAACGGCTTTTTTGTTCCCGCCGGTACGCCGCCGGAAATCGTGAAGCGCCTGCAGGTGGAGACGGCCAAGGCGCTCAATACGCCGGCGATGAAGAACGACGCGCTCACGCAGGGCTACGAAGTGGGCGGAGAGTCTTCGGAAGAATTTTCCGCATTCATTCGCGCCGAGATCGTGAAATGGGGCAAGGTGATTAAGGATTCGAACATCAAGCTCGAGTAAGCGCCGCACGAGAGCGCTGGCATGCTAAACAAACCCCGTTGCGACGGGGTTTGTGTTTTGTGCTGCATTGATCGCGGCTCAGTTTGCGGGCGGCACCACCGGCAGCAGCAGGTAGGGCGGTTGGGCGCCGTCAAAGTGCAGCGTCACTTCGTTGTCGAACACGGCGGCCGGGCGGTCTTGCGGGTCGATGTGGCGGAACGGACCGACACCGGTTGAGGGCTGGCCAATCTGGCCGGCGCCGCCGCCCAGGTCGCCCGGATATTCGTAATCCTTGCCGCGAATCGTCAGGGCTATGCGGTAACCCGCTGGTGCGACAAAGCAGGTTGGCAGGATCTCTATCGCCAGATCACAGGCAGTGCCCGGAACCAATTTTTGCACTTCGTCATGCGTGTGATAAGGCCGGTAGGGGAGCGAGGCCGCCGTATCGAGCTTGCGCGACGAGGCGCGCAGCCAGCCGTGGGTCATCGGCGTGTGCGGGTCGTTCGATCCAGAGTAGGTGATCTCCTTCATGTCCGGCGTGAACAGCCGCAGGATCAGGAACAGGTCAGCGTCCTCGGTTGAAGAGGACACGCGCAACTGCGCCGCCGACGGGCCGATGATATGTGTGTCCTGCGCCAGGGGCGGCGTGAGGAAGGTCACGCCGTCGCCCATCGATCTAAAGCGCACGGCGTGTGCTGCCATGGGTGGCTGCGGCTGCGGCTGCGTTTCGAGCGAGGCGCGGACCGGATCGAGGTAGAGCCGGGTCCAGGTCGTTCCGGTCAGCGGCCAGTTGTCATCTTTGCGCACGGCCAGCGCGGTAACCGGTATGGTCGGGTTGCGCACCAGCATCTGCACGCGCGGCTCCGCCGCCCAGCCCTTGTCCTCGCCTTTGAGGAAGTGCGCGAAAAAGCGCTTTTGCAGCGCGATGCCGGTCGATGTGTAGAACTCGGTCCAGTGTTCGTGGCAATGAAAGTCCAGCCACTTCTGCTTTGATTGCGCGCGCAGGTAGCCTTCGATGTTGCCGCGCAAATGCAGGCCCTGCCCGCCCCAGTTTCCGGAGGAGAGCAGCGGCACGGTGATCTTGGAGAAATCCGGCAGGCGCTCCTTCCAGAAGGCAGCCGAGGCGAGGCGGTTCTCGCGCACGTCCGTGCGCCAGTCATGGCGCGTCGCGGCCAGCGCCGCTGCATCGGCCGTGTTTGGTCCGGAAACCCAGTCATCGACGATATGGCTGCGCCAGCCGCGCTCACCCAGGCCGTGCTGCACCGGCAGCACGTATTTGTCGAACCAGAGGTCGCCGAACAGGGACAGTATTCCTCCCTGGCGCGTGAACTCGCGGTAAAAATCAGAGCAGCCTTCCCACACGCAAATGGCGGCGAGGTGGGGCGGTTGCAGCGCCGCCACCTGCCATTGGTTCATGGCGAGGTAGGACACGCCGCTCAGGCCGACGCGTCCGCTCGACCAGTCCTGCACCCCCGCCCATTCGATGCACTCGTAGAAGTCCCGCGTCTCGCGCGTCGAGAGCAAGTCCATCAGGCCGGGCGAACGCCCGGTACCGCGCACATCCACGCGCACCAGTACATAGCCCTCGGGCACGAAGCGCTCGGGGTCGGGGAACTCGTAGTTCTGGAAACGGTTGCTGGACAGCTTGAGGATCTGCGGCTCGTGCTTTGACAGCATCTTCCACTGACCGCCCCAGACCTCGTCCTGGAAGGACAGCCACTTGCCGTAAGGCGTGGCACCCAATAGCACCGGATAGCGGCCCTTGTCATTGGGCCGGAAGACATCGCAGCGCAACACCACACCGTCGCTCATGGTGACCGGGACGTCCCAGTCTATGCGCATGTCGCCGACAATTTCGCTTTGCTGCGTACTCAAGTGCTTGCTCCCATGGACAGGTTTCTGCATCGCCGGCGGCGCTAACGCCGGCTGGAAAGCCAATACTGGTGCGGGTTTTCAGGCGATGCCGAATATTTCCCGGGCATCTGCGACGCTGGCCACTTCGCGGCCGAAGTCGCGCGCGATACGCGCCATCGCCGCCACCAGTTCGTGGTTGTGTTTGGCCGGCTTGCCGTCGGGCAGGTAAATGTTGTCCTCGAAGCCGACCCGGACAATGTCGCAGCCCATGACGACGCCCAGCGCATTCATTGGAAATTGCTCGCGGTCGGTGGCCAGCACCGCCCACTTGGCTTGCGGAAACAGGCGCTCACCTTCGGACTGTGCGAACACCAAATGGCGCGCTGTGGGTGGCATCGCGCCAAAGCCCATGCAGTAGTCCAGCCAGAAGTTGGTGCTCTTCTTGTCGAACAGGCCTTCGTCGGCAAGGCGCATGGCGTTGTTGAGAAAGCCGGTGTCGGCGATTTCCATTTCCCAGGGCAGGCCTTTTTTGACGATGGCGGCGATGTTTTTGCGCAGGAAGGCGGGCGTGTTCTGGTAGGTCGCGTCGGGCTTGTAGGCGCTGCTGCCGCCCGGGCGCCAGATGTCCCAGCTACCCGGTGGAATGGTGGCAAGATCCTGCTTGGGGTCGAGTGACAGCAGGCCCATGCGCTCGTCGGTGCCCGGGCGCAGGCCGCTGCCGGTGATGCCGATACCGGTGGTAGTCTGGATCAGTATGTCGCACTTGGCGCGCACGCGCCGGATGATGTCGGAGTAGATGGCCGGGTCGGCGCTGCCCTGCTTGCTTACCGGGTCGCGTGCATGGATGTGCAGCACCGAGGCGCCCGCCTCGAGGCAGCGTACGCCCTCTTCGGCGATCTCTTCGGGTGTGAGCGGCACATGGGCGCCTTCGCGGTCCATGGCGTTGCCGCCTGTGGGTGCGACCAGGATCACCAGTTTTTTCTTTGCCATGATTCTTTCTCCTTGTTGTTTGTCGTTTATTGTTTGTTGATTTATTTTTTAGTGCCTGTATTTTTATTGCCGGCGTCGCGGATGCTCTGCCAGACGCGTTGCGGCGTCGCCGGCATGGCGATGTCGCGCACGCCAAGAGGCCGCAGTGCATCCAGGATGGCTTCGATGATGGCCGGCGGCGCCGGCACCGCACCGGCTTCCCCCACGCCCTTGACGCCGAGTGGATTGGAAGTGCTTGGCACCTCCTCGAAGCCCACCTCGATATGCGGAAAATCATCGGCGCGGGGCATGCAGTAGTCGCTGAAGGTGCCAGAGAGCAACTGCCCTGATTCAGCATCGTAGACCACTTCCTCCATCAGAGCCTGCCCCGCGCCCTGCGCCAGGCCGCCGTGCACCTGGCCTTCGCAGATAAGCGGGTTGATGACGCGACCGAGGTCGTCAACCACGGCGTATCGGTCGATGCGCACGACGCCGGTCTCCGCGTCGACGACGACTTCGCAGACATGGCAGCCGTTGGGATGGTTTTGCCCGTCGCTCGAATACATCGCGCTGGCCTCGAGGCCGGTGTTCAGATGCTCGGGCAGGCCGCGCGGTCGGAACGCCGCGCGGGCCACCTCGGTCAGCGCGATGCCGCGGTCGGTGCCCGCTATGGTGAAGCTGCCGTCGACGAATTGCAGGTCGGCCTCGGCCGCCTCAAGCAGATGGGCGGCGATGGATCTGGCTTTTTCGATGATGCGGTCTGCCGCCATGCGCAGGGCGCCGCTGGCGATCATGGAGCTGCGTGCCGCATAGGTGCCACGGCCGAAGGCCACCTGGTCGGTGTCACCCTGCATGAATTGTATCGACGCGTAGGGCTGGCCCAGCCACTCGGCCACCAGTTGCGCATACGTGGTGGCGTGGCCCTGGCCATGCGAGTGGGTGCCGGCGAGTATGGTCACGCCGCCGGTTGGGTCGTAACGCAGTTCCAGTCGCTCGTTGAAACGTCCGCCCGCCTCGATGTAATAGGCCATGGCGCGGCCGCGCAGCAAGCGAAGAGGCGTGCCGGCTTTTTCGGTGGCGGCGCGGCGCGCGGCAAAACCATCCCAGTCGGCGAGCCGCAGGCAGTGATCCATGGTGCGCGCGAATTCGCCGGTGTCGTATTTGAGTTCGGTCGGCGTTTGGTAAGGCATAGCCGATGCCGGGATGAAATTGCGCCGTCGGATTTCGACCGGATCGATTCCCAGTTCGCGCGCCGCTGATTCAAGCAGGCGTTCGACCAGGATGATGGCCTCTGGCCGGCCGGCGCCACGGTAGGCCGAGGTCGGCGACATATTGGTGAACACACCCTTGCCAATGACATCGACCGCCTGCACGTCGTACACATTGGGCAGCAATTTCATCGCGTAATCGACCGGCGTCACCGCGCCGTGAAAGGCGTAGGCGCCGATGGCATGCCAGCCGCGGGCGCGGATGCCAAGAATGCGGCCGGTCGCGTCAAGCGCCATCGAACCCTCGACCACCTGGTCGCGGCCGTGGTTGTCGCCCAGCAGTGAATCGGAGCGCGTTGCAACCCACTTTACCGGTCGGCCGCAACGGCGCGATGCCCATAGCACCAGCGCATCCTCCAGGTAGGGATGAATCTTCACGCCGAAGCCGCCGCCGACATCGCCCGACACCACACGCAGGCGGTTTTCTGCAATGTGCAGGATTTCGCGCGCCAGAATGCCGCGCCCGCTGTGCGGCGCCTGCGAAGTGGCGTAGAGCGTGTATTTTTCTTCGGCGGCGTTGTAGTCGCCGATGGCGCCACGCGGCTCTATCGGATTGGCGCTGACGCGGTTGTTGCGGATTTTCAGCGACACCACCTTGTGCGCGCCGGCAAAGGCGGCATCGGTCCTCGCCTTGTCGCCAAAGGCGATGGTGAAAGAGACATTGTCGGCGCAGCCCTCCCATATTTTCAGCGCATCGGGTTTGATCGCCTCCTCGGCGCTCATCAGCACCGGCAATGGCGCGTAGTCGACGGCGATTTGTTCGGCCGCATCGCGCGCCTGCTGCACCGTCTCGGCCACGACAAAGGCGACGCGGTCACCGACGCAGCGCACGCGGTCGCGCACCAGCAGCGGCCGCAGCGTGCGAAAGCCCGGCGGGCCGCCGCGCTCGTCGGCGATGTAGATGGTGGGGAAGGCGCCGATGCCATCCGCTTCGACATCGGCGCCGGTGAGTACGCACACCACGCCGGGCATGGATGCGGCCACAGAGGTGTCGATGCGTGTGATATCCGCATGGGCGTGCGTAGAGAGCAGCACCACGCCGTGGCACTGGCGTGGTAGCGCTATATCATCGAGGTAACGTCCGCGTCCGGTGAGGAATCGCGCATCTTCCACTCGGCGCACAGACTGGCCGATGCCGTACTTATTCACGTGTATTTGCTTGCCGTAAGATGCATCGGGCAGATAGTATAGCGCACAGGTTTCTTTCAAAATCGCAGACAAATGCTGCTGCGTCGCAGCATCCCGGAGGATTTGCAATGAAGGTTTTTCAATGAAGATGTCACGTTCCGTTTTGTCATTTCTTGCCGCGCTGTTGTTTGCATCGGTGGCCTTTGCCCAGGATAAATATCCGTCCAAGCCGCTGACCGTGGTGGTGCCTTACGCCACCGGCACCACCACCGACCTTATCGCGCGCGCCTTCGCGCCCAAGTTGCAGGAAATCCTCGGCCAGCCGGTGATCGTGCAAAACCGGCCCGGCGCCGGCGGCACCATCGCCACCCAATCGGTGGCGACAGCAGCGTCCGATGGCTACACGCTGCTTATGGCCAATTCCACGCATGCCATCAACCCGACGCTCTATACCAAGCTGTCCTATGACAGTAAGCGTGATTTTTCCGGTGTTGCGCTGGTGGCGGAATCGGCCTACCTCATTGTCGCGGGCCCGCAATTGGGCGCGAAGACACTGCGTGAATTTGTGGCGATGGCCAAGGCAAAGCCCAGCAGCATCAACTACGCCTCGGCCGGCGTGGGCACCTCGACGCATCTTGCGGCGGCATACTTCAGCAATCTTGCCGGCATCGATATCGTGCATGTGCCTTACAAAAATTCCTCCGATTACATCGCCGACTTGATCAGCGGCCGGGTGCAGGTGAGCTTTGTGCCCACCGCCTTTCTGCTCACGCACATCAAGTCGGGAAAATTGATGGCGCTGGGGGTGTCGACGCGCGATGCGATGAAAACGCCCCTGGATGTGCCCAGCACGCGCGAGGCCGGTATCGACTACGAATACACCGCCTGGTTCGGGCTGCTCGCACCATCCAAGGTATCGCCGGCGATTCTTGAGCAATTGAGCCGCGCAGTGCGCACCGCCCAGGAGCACCCGGACATCAAGGCTGAGTTTTCCAAGCTTGGCCTGTCGGCACGCAACGTGCCGCTCGCCGAGTTTGACGCCTACATCAGGACTGACATGGACAAGCTCGGTCCGTTCGTGAAGGCGAGCGGCGCCAAGGCCGAGTAGCAGACAGAGCCGGTTGTATCCGCAGGCTGTAGGATAAGCGCCGATAGCCTGTTGGCGCGGGAATTGTGGTTATAATTCTTTGCGTTGTAAAAATCCTGTCTCCTAGTTCTCTACGTACGTTGTGGCTCCCTATGTTCTTACTTGAACACGATGCAAAATCCCTACTTGCTCTATACGATGTCCCGGCACCAGACGGCGTCCTTTTTGATGGTGTGGATATAGAATCGGTGCAATTGCCCCAACCGCCGTGGATCGTAAAGGCACAGATTAGCGCGGGTGGACGTGGCAAGGCCGGGCTAGTCCGCACTGCTAATACTCAAAATGGGTTGCGGGCGCATTTAAGAGCGATATTGGGTGCAACGCACAAAGGAATGATGGTGCGCGCATGCCGCGTAGAACAGCAGGTGACCGGAGTAACGGAAGCCTATATTAGTTTTATGGTTGATCCGTCTACAGCCGGCGTGCGCATTATGCTCGCTGAGTTCGGTGGTGTTGATGTCGAAGCGCTTGCCGGGACGTCTGGCGCGCTGCGCTGCGCTATTGTTGAGCCAAAAATTGAAGTGATAACGGCCAAGGTAAGGGAGCTTACCAAGGGCCTGACCTCCAATATCGAATGCGCGCTAAACGACGCTGGTATCAGATTGGCACACGCCTTTATTGGCGCCGAGTTGTCTCTACTTGAAATTAATCCGCTCTTCGTGCGCCCCGATGGAAGCTGGATCGCGGGTGACGCAAAAATTATTACCGATGACAACGCGATGTTTCGACAATCTGGTTTGCGCGCGTTGCTCGATAGCCGCGCAATTGCATACCCGGAAGCCGACCGGAAGGAGCGGCATGGGTGCGATTACGTCGTCGTTGATCCCGATGGCGAGATCGGCCTGCTGACCACTGGCGCTGGGCTCTCGATGATGCTTATAGACGAATTGCGCGAGGTTGGTTTGAGGCCCTACAATTTTCTCGATGTGCGCACAGGAGGCTTGCGTGGGAACCCGGCTAGATTAATTAGCGTGCTTGAGTGGATCGCAGAGGGGCCTCGTGTGAAGGTGTTATTAGTGAATATCTTCGCTGGCATTACCGATCTTGGTGAGTTTGCTCGACTCTTGATTGAATCATTTTCACGCGTGCCGCAACTCGATGTTCCCATAGTGGCGCGTCTTGTCGGAACCAACGTTGAGTCTGCACGCGAAATTCTAGCATTGCGTGATATCTCTCTTTTCACGGATTTGGACAAGGCGATCACCCAAGTACGGAAACATCTGTTACATGCGTAATCCTCGCATTGAGAGCGGAAGTGGGGTCATTGTACAAGGCATCACTGGACGTGCTGGCCGCATGCATACCGTGCGTATGCGTAACTTCGGTACCAATATCGTTGCTGGGGTATCGCCCAAGCCGGATGTCCTGGAGATCGGGGGCGTCCCAGTATTCGCAACCTGTCGTGAGGCCGTCCTAGCAACGCGCGCCAATTCCAGCGTGCTGCTCGTTGGAGCAGAGCAATTACTCGGCGCGATCGAAGATGCTGTGCATGCGGGCATCAAACTAATCGTGACTCCGACAGAGGGCATGCCAGTGCACGATGCTTTGCGTGCCCGACGCCTGACGCAGGAGGCAGGTGTGACTTGGATTGGGGCCTCTACTCCGGGAATGGCGGTGCCTGGGGTCGCGAAACTAGGGTTTCTCCCGGAAGCTGCCCTTTCTGCGGGACCCTTGGGATTGATGTCAAAGAGTGGCACGCTGTCCTACGAGGCGGGCTACAGGCTTACATTGCGCGGTGTGGGTACTTCCGTTTGGGTGGGGGTCGGAGGTGATCCGGTAAAAGGTACTTACTTTTCAGAACTGGTGCCATTCTACGCGTCCGACAGTCAGACCGAGGCTTTGCTAATTGTCGGTGAAATCGGTGGCCGCGAGGAGGAGGACTTTGCTGAGGCCTTGATGGCACAGCGCTTTAGCAAGCCCGTGTTTGCCCTGATAGCAGGGCGCAGTTCCCCCGAGGGCGTAACGATGGGACATGCTGGCGCGCTTGTGCATGGTAGTTATGGGGCCTACACCTCAAAGAAGGCTGCGCTGGAGCGGGCAGGTGTGACGGTATTTGGATCTCTCGACGAGATGACAAATGTAATCGCTAGGTGGCACGTCTCACGACCACATGGCTCAGTAATCTCCGATTTAAGTTCATCTAAGTGAACGGGAACAGATTGAGTGGTTCAAAGGTAACAAACAGAGAAGGCGCCGATGAAGCAGATGACGCTTACGACGGATGGCTTTCAAAAGTACAACAAGATGACACGCCGTGCGGCGTTTAGAGCCGATAAGCGGCGGATCTTGAACCGGGGCTAGCGCGTTACCCACTGATCGATCCGGTCTATTCGAAGGCGGGCGGTGGGGGGGGCTGTCGATCGGGCTGGAGCTGCTGCTGTGCATGTACGTTCTAGCTATCGGGGTCAACCTGCCCGATCGAACTCTTGCGAAGGTGCTGTGCGAATCGGTGTCGTTGCGTGCATTTGGGGGCATGGGCCTGGGGCGTGCGCCTGCAGTTGATGAGATGACGGAGTGCGGCCTCATGCCATCTGCTGGATCTGTCCGGTTTGGGGCTCAAACTGTTTGAGCAAGTGAGACGGGATTCGAACGCGCCGGGAAAACATGTTGTTGGAGGCGTCGTGGATGCGACCTATTATCAGCGCCCCTTGCTCGACCAGGAGCTAGCCTCAGCGGGGGCCTCCGGTTTTGCCGGGGAGGCAGTAAAAATTTGACGAATAAAGGAGTCCATCGGAGGAAACGCCAAGTCGTGAGCCGCTAAAGCACACGAAAAGGAGTTTCGCGATGGATGTGCACGATAGTCATGTGCTGGGGCGCTTGTGGAGCACGAACAAGTCACAATGTCCCGCTGATCCTTGACGCCGTTAGCGGTTTTGTCGATTCGGCGTCTTAATTTTACTTTCACTAACTACCGCTTGTTTAGGATAATTCCTAATAGCCCTCAGAAGGATAGTAATCATGGACTTCAGTATTAGCGCCGAACAACATGAATTTGTAAAAGTTGTGCGTAAGGTCTGTCAAAACGAATTCGCACCACGCGCACTGAAGTGCCTTGACGGGACGTGGCCAGCAGAGAATATGAAAACGCTTGCGGAAATTGGCGTGCTCGGAATGTCGGTGCCAGTAGAGTATGGTGGGTCAGGCCTTGGTATTCTTGATGCGGTTCTTGTGCTCGAGGAAATCGCGAAAGTATGCTATCCGACGGCGATGGCGGTGCTTGGCGAGGTGGGCACACAAACCCGGGTAATCAGCACATATGCCCCAGAATCTATTAAGCGAGTAGTTTTGCCGCGGGTTGTTACTGGCGATGCAATTCTTGCGATCTGCATGACAGAACCTAATGCAGGAACTGACGTTCCCAATTACACAACCAATACAATCATTAATGGCGACCGCATCGTCATCAATGGGCGAAAAACGCTGATCAGCCGTGCTGACCTTGCAGAAATGTTCGTCGTATTTACGCGCGTTGAAGGTGTACCTGGTGCTAAAGGCATAGGCTGCGTCCTTGTGCCTGGCGGCGTACCCGGGTTGGTAATTGAGCCAAAATATCACACGATGGGTGGAGAATACTTGAGTGAAGTTCAGTTTAATGATGTCGAACTGCCCTTGGAGAATCTTATCATCAAGGATAACGGTCTCAAGCGCTTAATGAGCGCATTCAATACGCAGCGGTGCCTAAATCCCGCAATCTGCCTGGGACTTGCTGAAGGTGCGATGGAGGCGTCAGTTAAATATTTACGCGAGCGCCCCGCGTTCGGTCGTCCGATTGGTGATTTTCAAGGAATGCGCTGGAAGGCTGCCGACATGTACATGCAAATCGAAGCGGGACGTGGTTTGTTATATCGAGCTGCAGTCAGCGGCGATAAATTCCCTGATCCGACGCTCGCTGCGATGGCAAAAATATACTGTAATGAAATGAGCATCCGCGTTACATCGGAGGCCATACAGATTCATGGTGGGTATGGATTTACTGACGAATATGCGGTTTCCCGGTTTTTTCGAGGTGCCCGTTACGGCAGCCTAGGTGGCGGCACAACTGAGACGCTACGCAATTTCGTCGGCAAGAAGCTCATGGAAGACATGGATCTTGCAACAGGGATCCTTGGCATGGGAGAGTGCTAGGCTTCCTTCGGATCGTCCGCTTAATTTCGGGTGACCTTGTTAATGAAGCGCTGATCAAGTCCTGCAAATGAGAGCACTTTGAAAAGCTCCCGCTGAAGTGGGGATCTTCAACGGGGCAAGCCCCCTTGTTCAGTGAATCCTTAAATTTCGACTTAGAAAGGTGAGCTTTGCTATTTCTGCTTAGGCGCTACGGATGGGATAATTGGCAGCAATAAATAGGATGGGCTGCGCCCACCCGTGTATATAGTGTTCGTGCCAGTGTTGTAATCGGCGCTGTAATGGGTATAGGGGGGGCTGCCGACGCCATCACGCGGTTGAATATCGAGCCGAATGCGATGGCCCTTCTTAAATACCATACATGTCGGCCAGATTTCGACCTGTAGCTGCGTTTTTTGATTTGGCTGCAATAACTGACGCTGGTCGTGCAGGTGATAAGGGCGGTAAGGTAGCGATAATGTGGGGTCTAATCTGCGATGTGATGCGCGCAGCCAGCCCTTTGCCACAGGAACTTGCTGTTTCTGCTGTCCGACTTCCCAGACGTCATTGCCGTCGCAATCGATGTTTCGCAGCGTCGCGAAAATGTCCATATCTTCAGTGGTGCTTGAAACCCAGAGCACCAGATTGATTGGGCCGGTCACCTCCATATCAGTTGATAGCGGGTCCGTTTCGAACGACACGCCTGCTTGCGTTGCAATACTGCCTACCGGAGTGGCGCTCCAAGAGGGCGTGCCTGCCGCCTTACTTAGCCCACTCGCCGGATAGGACACCGACCCCGATGTTGGTGAAGGCGCCATCGCGAGGCATGCATATCCGCTCCGACTTACGGGTTTGGTCACGCGTAAATAGAACTTTGTCCATTCGGTGCGCGCAAGCGGCCATTCCTGCTCAAATCGCCAGTAGTCGGCTCTTCCGCCACCAGTGCGAATTAGGAGTTTGACCGGCGCTTCGTCTGCAATTCCGGAGTCAATTCCTTTTAACCAATAATTAAAAAAACGAAGTTGATCTTGCCGTCCCTCTTCCGAGTGAAACGGGTGAAAGTGGGTTCCCGAGTGTATTCGAAGCCTTTTATGTTTTGATACGGCGCGCATAAAGCCTTCCGTATTGCCGCGCAGATGAAGTCCCATTCCACTCCAGTTGCCGACAGAATAGAGTGGGATATCTATGTTGTTCCAGTTAGCTTGGCGGCCGTGATAACACCCTGAATCCAGACTCTCTCGCATGTACTGCCAGAGCCAGTGTTTAGAAAAAGTGTCAGGGTTATACTGATGGGGCTTACCCAGCAGGTGGTGCGCCATATGGGTATTAAACCAGTTGCCGAGGAAGCCGAGGTTAAATATTCCACCGTGATAGGCCCAGTCTCGGTACATGTCTGCAGCCCCCTCCCAGGGTATCATCGCTTTCAGCGAGGGCGGCTTCAGACTTGCAACCAACCACTGGTTAATTGCGTAATACGAAATTCCCAAGGTGCCCACCCGTCCCGAACTCCAAGACTGTCTCGCAGACCATTCAATAGCGTCGTAAAAATCAATTGCTTCCTGCAGTGATAGCGGATCGGTTTGACCGGGGGATTTGCCAGCGCCACGGGTATCTACGCGAATCAGTACGTAGCCTCGCGGAACCCACCAAAGCGGGTTTGCTGTTTCCCAGTTCATGTGAGGATTGTCCTTTTCCTCAAGGTCCGATGGTGGCACCCAGTGCTTATCCTTCTGGTAGGGACCGATGTTGATAATTACTGGGTACTTACCGGCATTGCGCGGGCGGAAGATGTCGGCTTTAAGAGAAATCCCGTCCCGCATTACAATTGAAACGTCCTTATCAACGCGGATTCCGAGACCTAGTTGAGATTTTTTTCCTTTGTTCAGCATCGCAAAAGTACCATTGTCAAATTGCTACAAAGGGATTACATCTCGGCTTTTATTCCGACCGTGCGAATAATTTTAGTCCAGTGAGCGATGTCCGCTGCAATCCGTTGAGTGAACTGCTGGGGGCTACCTGTTTCGGGTTCATTACCTTGACGCAATAAGCTGTCTCTCACATCTGGGCTGCTTACGATACTTACCAGTTCCGCGTTAAGTCGGTTAATGATCGATGCTGGCGTCTTCGCTGGTGCGAGTAAGCCATACCACGACACGGCCTCAAAATCCTGGATACCGGCCTCCGCCATTGTCGGCACCTCGGGCGCTACTAGACTACGCTTGGGGCTAGTAACGGCAAGCGCCCGTACTTTGCCGGCTCGAACCTGAGGAAGTATGGTGAATAGCCCGGGAAAAGAGAACTGTATTTCCCCGGCGATTTGGGCGGTATTCGATGGCCCGATGCCCTTGTATGCCACATGAAGGACGTCGATCCGTGTCATTACCTTGAACATTTCTCCGGCGAGATGATTTGGTGTGCCGACCCCGCCAGAGCCAAAGTTGAATTTCCCTGGATTTGATTTTGCGAGCTGAATAAGTTCCTGTGCTGATTTCGCGGGGACGTCTGGATGAACGACTAAGATATTGGGTAATGTTGCTATGGTCCCGATTGGCGAGAAGTCGTTAATCGGGTCAAAGGGGAGCTTTGGATATAGACCCACGTTGCTGGCGTGACTTGCGTAAGCTAGCAGCAGCACATAACCGTCTGGCGCAGCTTTCGCAACCAGATCGGTGCCGATGTTGCCGCCTGCTCCGGGACGGTTTTCAACGATGACTGGCTGCCCGAGGCGATCGGAGAGCTTCTGCCCAATCAAACGCGCAACGAGGTCGGTGCCGCCACCTGCGGAAAATGGCACTACCAAACGAATCGGCTTGTTGGGGAAGGTTATGGCGACAGAGTCTAGTTGGGCATATGCACTCCTACCGCTCATCGACATCAACAGAAGGCAGACCAACACCATTGATCGACGCATTTCTAGCTCCTTATATTTTTTTAATTGGTGATTGTTATGGTGATTCGCGTAAATAAAACCCGTCCGCATTCTGCCAGTATTCGGCAATCGAAGCACAACCGGGCGTACGCAAACAAGCTTTTAAAAACTGAAAAATTCGCGCACATTTTTGTCCCACACCAAATCTTCAGTTTGCTCGTCTAACTTTGCTTCCTTGATTGAAGCCACTGGATTGGTGTCGCCGAGTGAAAATGGATAGTCGCTACCCATTAATATCCGTTCCACACCATGCTTTTCGATTACAAGGTGTAAGCTCGCCGCGTCGAATGTTAGCGAGTCGACGTAGATCCTTCGGGCGTATTCGCTGGGCGGCTGTGAAAGCAGGCCTCGCGTTTCGGGACGAACTTCGTATCCCTTCATCACCCGCCCGAGAATAAACGAGAAAGTGCCCCCGGCATGAGCAAAACAAAATTTCAGCTTCGGAAATCGATCGAGCACGCCACCGAAAATGAGTCTAGAGATTGCTAGCGTCGACTCCATTGGGTTGCCTACAATGTTGGGAAGGTAGTAGCGATCCATGCGCTCCCTGCCCAAAATTGGCATGATCGGATGAACGAATATCGAGACACTTAGATCCTGGCAGGCTTGGAAAAACGGACTTAATAGAGGATCGTCCAGTTCTCGACCAGCCGGGCAGGTTCCGATCTGCACCGCACGAATGCCAAGGCTTTCTCGGGCGTGGCGAATCTCCTCTATAGCGCGTTCAGGATCCTGCAACGGAACCGTGGCCATACCAATGAAGCGATCAGGATGTTCAGCGACGACGCTAGCGATGTGCTCGTTGAGAAACCGTGCGACGACTTGGTTCGCCGCAGCATTAGCCCAATAGCACGCCATCGCCGGTATCGGCGACAAGACCTGCATATCTACTAGAAAACGATCCATATCAGCGAGACGGGGACTGACAGACCAAAAACGGTGGTCCAGTCGCATGAAGAGCTTGTCGCCCATGAACATGCTTGCTGTCCCATCATTGTGGGGCTCTAGCCGAGGCCACGCCCCTGACCCGAATTGCGCTCGCCAATCGGGCCATGCAGGCGGAATGATATGCGTGTGCATGTCAATACGCATATCAGCGAAAACCTCTTAGAAAATGGGGAGACAGAGTACATTTGCACTTGTTACGCGAATTAGCCAATCGCTTACCTGTAGTTTATGCAGTGGTTGCTTGCTCGCCTCGTGCGCCAGCTTGAAGTGCCAATGCTTGCTGGCTTCAATAGGCCAGCTCGCATCGAGGTTGTAGTTGGTGTGCTAGCGAAGGTGTTCCGCGATAAAACTCAATGTCCTTTGGCGCGCAAGAGCCGCACTCTTAGGCTCAAAGAATTCGCGTTCATCGCAATTAAATCCGTGCTCGGTACCCGGGTAGGAATGGATTGGCATTGCCGGATGCTCTTTTTGGATCCGCGCGATATCTACGAGGGGAATGTACTCGTCCCGCTCGGCAAAATGCAAAATAACTGGAACCCGTGCGCGCTCGGTAGCATGCGTTACGATATGCGCCCCATAATAACCGACGGCGCATTTAAGTCCCTGAAGTCTCGTCGCACTTAGATACGCAAGCGTGCCACCCCAGCAGTATCCGATCACGCCGACGGGCCCAAGCAAACCCGCTCTCAAAATCGCCGCCTGCACATCAAGCAAAGTCTGGTTTAGCGCTAGTGCCGCACGGAGTTCGCGACCCTTGGTCATGCCGACCGCATCATACGGTAGTTCAACTTCTCGTTCTACCCGATCAAACAGCGCCGGAGCTAACGTAAGATAACCATCAGCCGCGTATCCGTCAGCAACATTGCGAATGTGCTGATTAACGCCGAAGAACTCCTGAAGAATTACCAACGCACCGAGTGGCGTATTTGTTGGTTGAGCTTGGTAGGCCGACAGAGTGTGCCCGTCAGACGCCGTTAGCGTAATCGAACTTTCCAAAACACACCCCCATAATTACATTTCTAAATGATCCGGCCGATTTCTAACGCCTGAGCCTTCTTCCTTTTAAGGCAATCTTTGTAACTACGCTTAACATTTAGCCTTGATGAAAAAAGCATGTGCGACTCCATTGAGCACTGATTATATCTTTCGCCCAGGCTTGCTGGTTGCAAGCCTACCGGTTGATCAACGCAACAAGACGCTCGCGTGTTATTGGAAGATCGCGCACGCGTTCGCCGAGTGCGGCATCAACGGCGTTTGCAATTGCTGCGGCAGTCGGCCCGGATAGTGCTTCCCCGACCCCAACCGAAGGCTCATCAGGTCGGTCGATTAATACGACCTGCACTGGCGGTACCTCACTAAAGCTAAGGATCGGATAGTCGTCCCAGGATCGTGAGGTTATACGCGTCCGATCAAAACGAACCTGTTCCTTAAGTGTCCAGCTCGCTGCTTGCACAATGCCACCCTCCACCTGATTTGCTACGCCGTCTGGATTGATGATTCGACCACAATCAAGCACAGCCACAAAGCGCAATAGGCGTACAGCTTCACCTATCTCGACCTCCGCGATGACTGCGGCGATCGCGCCGGTGTTCTTATAGCGCGCAAACCCGATGCCTCTTCCCCTCACCGAATCGCGTCCCGGGGACTCCATAGGGGCTTCCCACCCGGCTACTTTTGCTGCTTTCTCAATAACAGCTCGCGCACGAGGTTCGCTTAGGTGGCGTAATCGAAACTCAACTGGATCGGCTCCCGCCTCGCGTGCCAGCTCATCCATGAAAGATTCAATTGCAAATACATTTAGATATCCGCCGATCGAACGGATGGTCGAGGTCCTAAGAGGGATCGCATCTAATACGTGATGTACAATTTCAACATTCGCAAAATCGTATTGTGGGATAACGTTGCGCTGGCTTGTACCACCCTTCGCGAATTCGGTATCACTAGAAGGGGGCGGTTGAAATCCCGTGTCGAGGTGCCACGCGGCGAGCAGGCTCGGATTCGCATCGCGTCCTGGACGCATAATGTGACGATTGCTCCAGAGTTCGTGGCGCCAAGAATTTATCTTGCCGTCAATGCCAATGGAGCCCTCCAACTTCGCGGCCATCGCCGGCCCGAGCGGCTCCCAGCCGAATTCGTCCTCGCGCATCCACTGAACGCGAACTGGGTGACCAGGCACTGCGCGCGCAAGCAGTGCGGCATCCATTGCAACGTCATCAGCGCCGTTGTGACCATAACAACCCGCGCCCTCCATATGGCGCAATGTAATGTTTTCCACAGAAACGCCTAGGGCTGTACTGAGGTCGCGTCGCAGTGGATGGATCGATTGGCTGTGCGTCCACACTTCCAGTTTCTCATGCCGCCAGCAAGCGAGCGCACATGATGGCCCTATGGATCCGTGCGAGAGATATGGGCGGCTATAGACTGCACTAAGCGCGGGCGAGTCAGGCACAATGCGTCCTTTCGCGACCAGCGTCTCTGTGTGATGTGTTGTGCTGAGCAAGAATTCCGGCAGTGCATCGACATCTGGCAGATCCGCCTGCTCAGCCCACTGCGCCGACTTCGCGAGCGATTGCATTGCATCGATTGCCCACTCCTCGCGCGAGGCAACCACGCCCAGAAAGCGCCCCGCTCGCACCACCGCTTTTACTCCCGGCATCGAATCGACAGGAGTGGTATCAATCGACAATAGCGTAGCGCGATACGAAGGCGGGCGTGCCACGCGGCCATGTAGCATTCCCGGCAGTTCAAGATCTTGAACGTATGCGGCGCCGCTAATTTTTTCCAGTATATCAATGCGCGGCAGCGATTTTCCGACCAATCGCAAATCCTTCACCAACTTTGGTCTAGCGCAGCCATTGGCTTCGCGTACAAGATTTGCTTTGCAGGCGAGCTCCCAATAGGTGATGTGCTCACCTGTTGGTGCTCGTACAGTTCCATCCTCAACGAGGAGGTTCGACTGTGGGATGTTGAGCAATTCACTTGCGACCTTAAGGAGTTCATAGCGAACCTCTGCGCACGCTTGGCGCAGCGCGCCGCCGCTATGCTCGACCGACAGGCTTCCTGCGGTAACACCCTCGTCAGGACTCTCCCCTGTATTTGCAGGCACCATGCGGACGCGAGAGTAGGCTACGTCAAGTTCATCCGCGGCAATCTGTGCGAGGGCAGAAGTGATTCCCTGTCCAATCTCAACCTTTCCCGTTCCTATCGCCACACTACCCCCTGCGTCGATGCGTACCCACCGCTCGAGGCCGGGGTTTTGCGCAAGCGCGAATGGAAGCGGGCTTGCAGCCAAGATCATTTATTCCCCTCCGCAGAGATTGCTTTAGATGCACGCTGAATGGCGCGCACAATCCGGCCGTGAGTGCCGCAGCGGCAGAGGTTGCGGTCTAATTTTTCTCGGATATCACCTTCGCTTGGATTCGGATTCTCGTCAAGCAATGCCTTCGCACTCATTAAGATACCGTTCAGGCAGTAGCCGCACTGAGCAGCTTGTTCGTCAAGGATCGCCTGCTGCAGGGGGTGGAGGCTTTCGGGGCTGCCCAGTCCTTCTATTGTGGTAACTCTTTTTCCCGCGACAGCCCAGACTGGAGTGTTGCACGATTGAATGCTACGACCGTTAAGAAGGACAGTGCATGAACCGCACTGCCCAAGGCCACAGCCGAAGCGTGTCCCTTTGAGTTTTAGGTCGTTGCGCAGCACATATAGGAGCGGAGTATCTGGGGGTAGCGTAATAGATTGCTGCTGCCCGTTTACCTCGAAGATGAATGTCTGTGTATTCATCAGTAGAACTTCAATCCAGCCGCCCTGAAGATTTTCAAAATGGAAATACGCACAAGAACTGAGCTGCCTGTAAGATGTTCGGAGCTTGTATTATAGCCACAGAAAATCATAAAAATAGCTGCCGCACTGCGGCATTCGAGGGTGAGTATGAAATTTTTTTGTCTCGTGTTGAGTTTGCTTGGGATGCTCGTTGTTTCTGCATCCTTTGCACAGGATAAATATCCGTCCAAGCCGGTGACCGTGGTGTTGCCTTACGCCACCGGCACCACCACCGACCTTATCGCGCGCGCCTTCGCGCCAAAGCTGCAGGAAATCCTCGGCCAGCCGGTGATCGTGCAAAACCGGCCTGGCGCCGGCGGCACCATCGCCACGCAATCGGTGGCGACAGCAGCGTCCGATGGCTACACGCTGCTTATGGCCAATTCCACGCATGCCATCAACCCGACGCTCTATACCAAGCTGTCCTATGACAGTAAGCGTGATTTTTCCGGTGTTGCGCTGGTGGCCGAGTCGGCCTACCTCATTGTCGCGGGCCCGCAGTTGGGCGCGAAGACACTGCGTGAATTTGTGGCGATGGCCAAGGCAAAGCCCGGCGGTATCAACTACGCCTCGGCCGGCGTGGGCACCTCGACGCATCTTGCGGCGGCATACTTCAGCAATCTTGCCGGCATCGATATCGTGCATGTGCCTTACAAGAATTCCTCCGATTACATCGCCGACCTGATCAGCGGCCGGGTACAGGTGAGCTTTGTGCCCACCGCCTTCCTGCTCACGCACATCAAGTCGGGAAAATTGATGGCGCTGGGGGTGTCGACGCGCGATGCGATGAAAACGCCCCTGGAGGTGCCCAGCACGCGCGAGGCCGGTATCGACTACGAATACACCGCCTGGTTCGGGCTGCTCGCGCCATCCAAGGTATCGCCGGCGATCCTTGAGCAATTGAGCCGCGCAGTGCGCACCGCCCAGGATCACCCGGACATCAAGGCTGAGTTTTCCAAGCTCGGCCTGTCGGCACGCAACGTGCCGCTTGCCGAGTTTGACGCCTACATCAGGACCGACATGGACAAGCTCGGTCCGTTCGTGAAGGCGAGCGGCGCCAAGGCCGAGTAGGCTCGCAGCTGGCTGCGCGCGCTTTTCTTAGCGCGCCGCCAGCGCCTGCTTGAGTCCGGGTTCAAAAGCGCCGTCGACCAGAATGAAAGCGATGCGGCAGGGCTTGCCCGAGCGGTTGCTCCAGGCGTGGTTGGTGCCGCATTGCACCGTCACGTCACCGGCCTTGAGCAGTACCTCAGAGTCATCCAGTATCAGCGTCAGTTCGCCCTCGAGGACGATCGCGTAGTCGATGGTCTCGGTGCGGTGCATCAGAGGATGTACGCCGCTGGAAGCAAAGGTCGATGCGGCACTGTTGCCGAGGAACTCAAACATTTTTTTCGAGGCCGCCGCATCCATGTTGTCCATACGGCCGCCATCGGGCGGTATCTCGCTGATGCGGATCACCGTGCCGTTTTTGGCCGGCAGTTGGCGGCGCGGCCCCAGCGTCGGCTCGGGTGCGGCACATTCGATATGCGCCGGCGTTTCACCGGTGCGCCACACATCGGTGGCGCTGTAGCCCGGGCGCAATTGCGTGGTGTGAACGAAGGGCGCGGGGCCGTCGGACACAACGATGGCCTTGCCGTGCTGGTCGTGGCCTGTTACAACGCGGCGTACGGGTTTGTTCATCCGGGGCGCTCCATTAATTTTATTGAGACGGCGATTCTCTGTCACCGCAGAGCTTGTTGCAACGCTTGTTCCACGAAGAAAAATTGTGCTGCCCATCCAGACTGCCGGCAGAAAATGTGATAAAAGAAAGAAAAATCGCCGAGATGTTTGCTGCGGAGTAATCTGGTGCGCGCGCATTGAAAAACGAAATTAATTGGCGGGGCATACCGGTCTCCGGTCAGGCCAGCCAGCCTAAAAACCAAGGAGGAATTTCGCATGTCCAGAATTAATTGGCAGCTTACCGTGTCGGTTGCGGCAGCCATAGCCGGCACTTTCGCTGTTGCCGGCACCGTTTGCGCGCAGTCCAAGGAGCCGATCAAGATTGGCGCCGTACTGTCTATCACCGGCCCGGCAGCGGGCCTGGGTATTCCGGAGCGCAATGGCGCGCAGGCTGCGGTCAAGTCGATCAATGCCAAGGGCGGTGTCAATGGTCGCCCGATAATGCTCATTATTGAGGATGACACGACTAATCCGGATACGGCGGTTACCAAAACTAATGGCCTAATTTTTAACCAGGATGTTGCCGCGATCATCGGCGGGTCGAACTTTGCCGCAAGCGTGGCAATGGGGGGAATCACAGACAAGCAGAAGGTGCCGCAGTTTGCTTTCACCGGACTCGGGCCGGCCATAGAGAAAACACGGCATTGCGTTTTCCACATGTTCACGCCGCATTACCTTAATGCACGCACGCTGTTCGAATATTCGCGCAGCATCAACGCCAAGAAGGTCGCGGTGCTCCACGACAGTGGCTATGGTGCGGTGGTGGTGCGCGAGCTTGCCGGTATCATGAAAGATTACCCGGACATACAGGTGGGGACGATCGAGAAATTCGATATCACGGCCACGGATGTGACTACACAGGCGGCCAAGATCAAGGCCGGTAACCCGGATGCAATTTTTGTGTTTGCCGTGAACGCAGTGCCTTTCCGCGCCATCCGCGCCCTGCAGATGACCCAGCCGATCATCGCCCTCAACGGCGCCTCGAGCTATGAGACTGTCAGTGCGATGGGCAGCGCCGCCGACAATGTCATTATTCCCGAGTTCCTGGTGGCCGAGGATCCGCTGCCAAGGCAGAAGGATTTCATCAACTACTTTGTCAAAGAAATCGGCGCCAAGCCGAAGAACCCGGAATCGGTGGCCTGGGATGCGATTCACGTGATCGCCGCTGCGTTGACCAAGGCGGGTACCGACACGCGTCGTGAAAAACTTTGCGAAGCCATCCGCGGGCCCTACGCCGGCGTGACGACTGACTATGACTTTTCGGCTGAGGACATGACAGGCATCAAGCTGTCGGGCTATATCTTCTCCAAGCTGGTCAAGGGGCAGTACACGCGGCTTCCGTTCGTCATCAAGTAACGTTCCCGCCCGGGGCGCGCGCTTGAATGCGCGCCCGCCCCGGTGCCTTGCCAGGTAACACCGATGTCCCTCAGTCTTATCCTGCAGGCGGCGCTCGCCGGCATTACCAACGGCTTTACCTATGCCCTGGTCGGCATCGGTATCGCCGCGATTTTCAAGGGCACGCGCATCATCAACGTGATGCAGGGCGAGTTCTGCGTCACCGGGGCGATGGTCACGGTGCTGCTGCTTAATAACGCGCACTGGCCGTACTGGGCGGCGATCCTTGGCGGTGTGTTATCGGGAGTGTTCGTTGGCATGCTGATCAACGTGCTGTTCGTGCGCTACATGATGCGCAAGGGCGCGACGCAGCAGACCTTCATCCTGCTGACCATAGGGCTCGCCATCACCATGTCGGCGGCCGTACTGTTTTTTATCGGGCGCAGCGGTTATATCCTGCCCCCCTTTGGCGGCGAGGATGCGACGGTCATTCTTGGCGCGGTGGTCCAATCCCATGCGGTCTGGCTGATCCTGATCGCGCTGGGCATAACCGCGGGTCTCAAGCTTTTTTACCATCGCACCACCATCGGCATTGCCATGATGGGCGCCTCGATTGATGCGGACGGCGCAACCACCATCGGCATCAATGTGCCACGCATGAACATGCTCACCTTTGCCCTCGGGGGCGGGCTGGGTGCGATCGCCGGCATCCTGGTCACCCCGCTCGTTTCGGTTGATTACGCCATTGGCGTCAATCTCACCCTCAAGGGCTTTGCCGCTGCGATTCTTGGCGGACTGACCAACCCGCTTGGGGCGGTGGTTGGCGGCCTGACACTGGGACTCATCGAATCGCTTGCCATCGTCGCCGTATCCTCCAGCTACAAAGACGTCATTGCGATGACCATCCTTATCGCCATCATGATATTCATGCCCAATGGCATGCTCGGCCGTGGCGGCCGCCGCGGTGGCTGAGGCCGTGGCACGCCGACCGGTCTTGCTCTTGGCCGGGATATGCCTTTGGGCGGCGCTGCCAATGTTGCTGACGAGAAGCCTCACCGACCTGCTGGTGTTTGCGGGCATCTATACCATCGCCGGCTTGGGGGTGGGTCTGCTGCTCGGTTATTGCGGTATCGTCAATCTCGCGCAGGCGGTGTTCTACGGCATCGGCGCCTACTCAACCGCCTACCTGACGGTGGAAATGGGGGCGCCTAGTATTGCCGGATTCGCCGTGGGCGCAGTGGTGTCGATGGCAATCGCGCTGCTTATCGGCTGGCCCATCCTGCGCCTGATCGGGCACTTTCTTGCCCTGGCGACGCTTGCGCTCAGCATCATCGGCAGTGCCCTGTTTTTTGAATGGGACTGGCTGACCGGCGGAACACTGGGCATCGGCGGCATCCCGAAACTGGGCATGGGCGGGTTCAGCCTTGATACCCCTGCGCGGTTTTATTACCTGGTATGGTTTCTTGCGTTTGCGTGCATGCTGTTGGCGCGCAACCTTTCCACCAGCCGCACCGGCCTGATGCTGCGTGCCACGCGTGACTCGATCGAGGCGGCCTCAAGCCTTGGCATCGACCTGCGCTGGTTGCGCACGCGTGTGTTCGTGGTCTGCGCCTTGTTCGGCTCGCTCGCCGGCAGCCTGTTCGCGCACTACACCTCGTTTGTCAGTGTGGAGGGCTTCACTGTCACCAAATCGTTCAGCTTCCTTGTGATCTCGGTTCTGGGCGGGGTGCAGTCGGTGTTCGGGCCGATGGTCGGCGCGCTGTTTATCACTTTCATGCCCGAATACCTGAGCCGTTTCGGCGACATCCACCAGGTGTTGTTTGGCCTGGCGCTGGTCGGTGTTGTGGTCGGCCTGCAAGGCGGACTTGTCGGCGGCTTGCAGATCATCTGGCGCAAGCTCATGCAATCAGGGCGCGGCTGATATGGACGCGAACACGAACGATGCAGGCGGGGGCGACATGCTGCGCCTTGAAGCGGTGGGGCATAATTTCGCCGGCCTAACGGTGCTGCGGAGCGTGAGTTTTTCCGTGCCCCGGGGCGGCATCGTCGGCCTGATCGGTCCCAACGGCTCGGGCAAGACCACCTTGTTCAACGCCATATCCGGTTTTCTTTCGCCGCAGACGGGACGCATTCTGTACCGCGGCGCACCGCTGCTGGAGCGGCACAGCATCCAGGCGCGCAGCCGTGCAGGCCTCGTGCGCACCTTCCAGACGCCGCGCGTGTTCGAGAACATGACGGTGTTTGAGAACATCATGGTCGGTTGCTGCAAGGATGCGAACACGTGGATGTCCGAGGATCTGTTCCGCACACCGCGCGCCAACCGCGCCCTGCAAACCATTAACGCGATGGCCGACGAGGCCTGCACCAAGTTCGGCCTCGAGTCCCTGCGCGACCACCCGGCAGGAAAGCTCACTGCGGGGCAGCGGCGCATCTTGGAGATCGCACGTGCCGTGGTTGGAAAGCCGCAACTGCTGCTGCTTGATGAGCCGTCCTCAGGGCTCAATACCGATGAGATCACCAGCCTGCAGGAATGGATCAGGCGCCTGCGCGCCGAGGGCATGACGGTGCTGCTGGTGTCGCATGACATGGGGCTTATGGCTGTTTCCGATACGGTGCACGTGCTTTATTTTGGCGAGATCATCGCTTCGGGGGGCATGGACCTGATCAAGCAGGACGCGCGCGTACGGGAGGTTTACCTTGGAGTTTGAGCGCCATGCTTAGCGTTGAATCGATATCGTCCGGATACGAGGCGCTCATCGTCCTGCATGATGTTTCGCTTACGGTCGGCGGTGGCGAGGCTGTCGCGGTGGTCGGCGCCAACGGTGCCGGCAAGAGCACGCTGGTGCGCACCATTTGCGGGCTTAACCGTGTGCGCGGCGGCCGCATTGTCAAGAATGGCGTCGATATCACCACGGCACCGGGGCATCACCTCGCGCGCCATGGTTTGGCGGTGGTGCTTGAAAATCGCCGCCTGTTTGGCGAGCTCACGGTGCGTGAGAACCTGATTCTTGCGGAAAAAACCGGGCGCGCCGCGCGCGGGGGCAAGATGATGTTTTCCTGGAAGGATGTGGGCGACCTGTTCCCTGTCATTAACGAGCGTGTCGATTCGACAGTCGAATTGCTGAGCGGCGGCCAGCAGCAGATGGTGGCCATCGCGCGTGCGTTGTTGCTGCAGCCAGACCTGCTCATCATGGACGAGCCGTCGACCGGGCTTGCCCCGAAAGTGGTGAAGGATATTCTGCTGATCATCGCCGATCTGCGCGCCCGCGGCATGGGCTTGTTGCTGGTCGAACAGAACGTGGGCATCGCCGCCGAACTCACCGAGCGCGGTTATGTCATGGCCCTGGGACGCATCGTGCATGAGATCAAAGCGGGCGAGTGGCCGGCTTTCCTCGGTGACGATCGCATCGCCAAGGCTTATCTGGGCGGCTGACCCAATCATACGAAACTGGCAAGACAAACGGAGGCTTCAAGAATGAAAGACCAGACCATAGAAATTCCGACCCGCGCGGGCAGGATGGAGACTTTTGTCACCCATCCGGAGCAGGGCGGGCCGTTTCCACCGGTAATCCTGTACATGGACGTGTGGGGCGTGCGCGACGTGTTGTTTGATCTGGCGCGCCGAGTCGCCGCAGTCGGTTATTACGTGCTGGTCCCCGATTTTTATTACCGGCAGGGGCGTATCCGCTCCGACTTTCGTGACGAGAACGGCCGCGCGATTTCGATCACGAAGCTCTCCCCGGAGTTGCGTGAAAAAGTGTTGGTTCCGATGAAAAAATTGTCCGATGAGATGGTGATGGAGGACACCGCCGACATCTTCACCTTTCTTGATGGCCAGAATGTCGTCAAGGCCGGCGCGGCGGGTTGCTTTGGCTACTGCATGGGCGGGCGTTACGTGCTGCAGGCGGCGGCGCGATTCCCCGGGCGTTTCAAGGCGTCGGCCAGCCTTCACGGCACCACCGTTATTTCGGACCAACCCGACTCGCCGCACTTGTTTACCGCAAAAATGCAGGGCGAAGTGTATTGCGGATTCGCTGAAACCGATCCGTTTGCCCCGATGTCCATGGTCGTGGAGTTTGGCCAATTGATGAAGGCGAGTAGCGCACGTTATGCGGTGGAGGTGCATCCGGGGGCCGAGCATGGCTATGCCTTACCCGATCGCGACGTGTATTTGCAGCGCGCCGCCGAGCGCGATTGGGAGATGATGTTTGCCATGTTCGCCCGGCAAATCCCGCCGGCGTTCCAGAAATGAACTCGCCGGAACCAAGCCCGAAAAAAGCGATGCGTATCTGGGCGCAAAGCGCGAGCGACCTTTCGGTTCACACCCTGTTTGGTGCGACGATCGCGCAGCACGGCAGGCGGGTGTGTCAGGCCGACACGCAGATTGATGTGCATGGCCTCGCGCCCGGCACCTATCCGCCGGGCATGACTGCCACCGAGATTTGTTGCGAGTACCCGGTCACCCATCACATGCTTTCCCTGCAGGTCATGGAAAACGCCCTGCGCGCCGAGCGCGAGGGCTATGACGCCATGGTGGTGACCTCATTCATGGATCACGGCTGCGAACTGGCGCGCAGCGCGGTGGATATTCCGGTGGTGGGGCTTGGCAGTACGGCCTTGCGTGTTGCTTCGGCAGCGGGGCGTGCGCTGGGTCTTGTGTCGCACGACGCGGACCAGCGCAAGGTGGTGCGCAATCTCATTCACTATCACGGCTTCGACAAAAATGTCCGCCTGCTCGCCGCGCTTGATCCTGGACTGAGCACCGAGGATCTTGATGCGGGCATGAACGGATCGCCGGTTCTGCTGCAGCGTTTTTCCGAGCAGATCGACCCGTTCATTAAGGCCGGGGTCGATCTCATCGTCCCGGCCGAGGGTTTTCTGGCCGGTGCGCTTTATCTTGCCGGTGTGCGCGAGGTGCGCGGTATTCCCGTGTTTGACGGCTTGGGCGCGGCCTTTGCGTTTGCCGAAATGATGGTGCGTTTGCGCCGCCATGCCGGCCTCGAAGTAAGCAGAAGCGGCGACTATGCCAAGGCACCTGTTGCGGCGCTCGATCACGTGCGCGCGGTGACCGTGGGCGCCTTGCAGGCTGCGCAAAAAAATAGCGGCTGACGATGGTGCCACCCATCCCCTTGCAATTCCTTGAGGTTGAAGGCTACCGTCTCGCCTACCAGGAGGCCGGAAGGGGTTCCCCGGTGTTGTTTGTTCACGGCTCGATGCTCGACTATCGTGCCTGGGCGCAGCAAATGCCGGCGTTCGCCGGGGCACACACTGCAATGGCGGTCAGCCTGCGGCATTGCTATCCCGAGCGCTGGGATGGCCGCACCGGCGAGTTCTCGGTTAAGCGCCATTGTGAAGATCTGGCGGCGTTTATTCGTGCGCGCGGCCACGGCCCGGTGCACCTTGTCGGTCATTCTCGTGGTGGTGCGGTGGCGCTAGAGCTCGCGTTGCGACACCCGGCGCTGGTGCGCGGCCTCGTCCTGGCTGATCCGGGCGGACTTGAGGGGCTGCTGCCCGACACACCGGAGGGACTGGCGATGGCGGACGAGAGTGTGCGAATGTTTGCGCGCCTGCGGGACGACCTTGCGGCGGGAGACGAGCAGAACGCGGCGCGCGTCTTTGTGGATGCGCTGGGCGGACCGCTTGCCTGGGAGCGGCGCACGGCCAGCCAGCGCCAGATGTTGCTCGATAACATCACCACCGGCCCAGCTTGCGCCGAGCGACCGCGGTGGGAGCGGGCGCAGCTTGCCGCACTACCTGGGCCGATTTTTTTGGTGACCGGAGCGCGCAGTCCGCGGCGTTACCATCTGATGCTGCCGGAACTGCAGCGTTGCAATTCGCAGGTCAAGGCACTCCATGTTGTGCCCGATGCGGCGCATGCGATGAACCGCGAGAACCCCGCGGCCTTTAACGTCGCAGTCATGGACTTCATCGCCGGTCACTGTTCCGAAAAAATGGATGACACAAGTCGTGGCCTCGTCGCATGACAAGCGGCGCACACCAAATAGGAAAAACAGGCCACGCAGCCCACATAGCCAACGCAGGCCAAGCAATCCACAAAAACCAACAATGGAAGGGATAGAAATGCTCAAAGGCAGGAGTGCACTGATCACCGGATCGCTGGACGGGATAGGATTTGCCATCGCATCGGCGCTGGCGGCAAAGGGCGCCAATGTGATGCTCAACGGGTTTGGCGACGAGGCGATGATTGGCGAACGCCTGAAGAGCTTGCGCGCGTTTGGCGTGGACGCGGATTACCACGGCGCCGACCTGTCCGTCCCGGCGCAGATCGAAGACATGGTGGCCGCCGCGGAGAAGCGCTTTGGCAGCGTGGATATTGCCGTCAACAACGCGGTCACGCGCACCTGGGGCAATATCGACGAGCTGGCGGTGGAGAAATGGAACTACGCGCTTGCCGTCAACCTCAGCGCGCCCTTTCATGTCTTGCGCCTCACCATGCCGGGGATGAAAAAACGCATGTGGGGCCGCATCATCAACCTCGCGTCCAATTACGGCGTGGCCGGGACGCGGCGGCGCGTTGATTATGTGAGTACCAAGCATGCTGTGGTCGGCCTGACCAAGGTCGCCGCGCTGGAGGGCCTGCCCTTTAACATCACCGCGAATGCGCTTTGCCCCGGCGCCACGCTCACCCCCAACGCACGCAAGCTGGTTGCGCAAAGAATGCAGGCGAAGGGCTTGTCCGAAGCGGATGCGACCACCGACTACCTTTCCGACCGCCAGCCGTCGCGGCGCTTTATCCTGCCGGAAAAAGTCGGTGCCTTCGCCGCCTTCCTGTGCAGTGAGGACGCCAGCGAAATCACCGGCTCGCCGCTGGCCATCGACGGTGGCTGGCTGGCATTTTCCTGAGTAGCGACAGACGGTCTATACTTTTCATTCAAGCTCCGCGCGCCCCGCGCCGGAGATGTGCAAACCAATAAGCCGCGCCTTGAGCGGTATCGTAAAGTGAGGAAGCTGTGGAAGCATCTGACGTAATTCGTGCCGCGCAACTTTTTGTCGAGGCCCGCCGCAGCGGCAAGCCAATCCGCGAACTGCCCGAAGCCTGCCGACCCGCGCATACGCGCGATGTCAACGCCATTGTCGATGCCGTCACCGACATTCTGGTGAGGGAGGATGGCGAGACCATAGGCGGCTGGAAAATCGGGTTTGTATTTAGTCCGCGTCAGGTGCCGATGATTTGTCCGCTCTTTAACTCGCGCTTGTTCAAGAGTCCGGCGCGCGTGCCGCTTGCGCTCACTCCGGCGCTGCGCATCGAACCGGAGATTTCCTTCCGCCTGAAGCAGGATCTTCCCGCGCGTGCCAAGGCCTATCGCGCCGAAGAGCTTGCCCGGATGCTCAGCGCCTGCGCGTCGCTGGAAATCATCGACTCACGTTTTGACACCAGCCTGCGCTCGATTCGCCAGATCATCGACAACCCGAAAACCCGTCTCGAGGCGATGGCCGACAACAACACCACCGGCGCCTATATCACCGCGGAGGGCCGCGACGACTGGCAGGACTTTGATTTTGCCGCAATCAAGATGAGCATGCGCACACCATCGCGGGTGATTGTCGAGTCGACGGGCGGGCACGCATTTTCCGACCCCTTCCTTCCCTGTGTTGTGCTTGCCAACGAGATGCGCCATCGCGGCGGTATGCGTGCAGGCGATCTTCTTGTGACAGGCTCGTTCAGCGGATTCTTTGAAGTGGCCCCCGACGAACCTGTGACGGCGGAGTTTGCCGGCTTCGGTTCGGCAGAGGCGACGTTTTCCACAACATCCACACAATAACGGGTGCGAAAAGCACCCACAAGGAGGCGGTCATGATCAAGTGTTTTCTGCATCTGCTGTTGTCATCGTTTTGCGCCGTGTCGTTTGCGGCGATGGGGCAGGCCTTTCCGTCCAAACCGATTCGCATTGTCGTGCCATTCGGTCCGGGTTCGGCAACCGACACCATCACGCGCCTTCTGGTCGACAAGGCCGGCAAGAGCCTCGGCACCACTTTCATCGTCGACAATAAACCGGGGGCCAACGGATTGATCGCGGCCCGCGAGGTGGTGGGATCGCCCAAGGATGGCTACACGATCATCATCTCGTCCAACTCGGCGCACGCCGCCAATCAGTATCTTTACAAGAATCTGGGGTATGACCCGGTCAAGGACTTTGCCCCCATCACCGGGCTCACAACGAATCCGCATGTGTTCGTTGTGCGCGCGTCCCTGCCCGTGCAAAACCTCAAGGAGCTGATCCAGTACGGCAAGGACAATCCGGGCAAGCTCAATTTTGGCGCCGGCAACACCGGCGGCCTCGCCAATGCATCGCTGATGAAAAGCATCGGTGGATTCACCGCGGCCGAAATTTCCTACAAGTCACCGCCGGCGGCGGTGGTCGACCTGCTTGGCGGCCGCATCGACTTTCTTGCGGTTGATTACTTTATCGTCAACGACCAGATTCGTGCCGGCGCCCTGCGCGCGCTTGCGGTGACTTCGAAAACCCGCCTCAAGGCGCTGCCCAACGTCCCGACAGTGGCCGAGACCCTGCCCGGCTACGAACTCAACGGCTGGGTCGCCGCCTTCGCGCCGGCTGGAACGCCGGGTGATGCCGTAGCCAAACTCAACAAGGCTTTTGCCGATGTGATCCGTTCGCCGGAATTTGAGACTTACATGGAGCGCCAGGGTATGCAGGGCTTTGTCACCACGCCCGAAGAACTCGGCGCGTTCCAACGCGAGCAGGTGACCAAGTGGGCTGAGGTCTTGAAAAAAGCCGGTGTGGAAAGGGAGTAGGGCATGAGCGTCAAAGGCAAGGTGGCGATTGTCACGGGTGGTGCATCGGGCATGGGCCGCGCTTCGGCGCTGCTGCTGGGCGCGAACGGGGCGAAGGTGGTGGTGGCGGACCGCGACGAGGCGGGGGCTGTTTCTGCAGCGGCGCAAATCGTGGCGGCTGGCGGCATAGCCATGGCGGCGGCATGTGATGTGGGTGACTCTGCCGCGGTCGCCAGTTTGGTCTCGCGTACGCAGGCCGAGTACGGCCGCATCGATGTTCTCATGCATGCCGCCGGCATCTGCCCGCGCAAGCCTTTTTTGGAAATGCAGGACGAGGACTGGCGCGCCGTGTTGCGGGTCAACCTTGACGGCACTTTTTACATCACGCGTGATGTCGGACGCGTGATGGCGGCGCAAAAGGCCGGGACGATGATCCTGGTCACCTCGGACCGCGGGGTCTACGGCAGTATCGATTACGCGCACTATGCCGCGTCAAAGGGCGGCATGATCGCGCTCACCAAGAGTCTTGCGCTGACCATGGGCAAATATGGCGTCACGGTCAATGCCCTTAACCCCGGCGTCACCGATACGCCGCTGGCACGCGCCGCGGTGGTGCAATGGCAGGAGAAAATGGCACTCGACGTGCTCGGCAGTTACAGCACGCCCGAGGAGATCGCCGAGACGGTGCTGTTTCTCGCCGGAACCGCAGGCGCATTCATGACCGGCCAGGTTGTGGGCGTGCGTATGCGCTACGGCGCCTAGGCGCAGCCATGCCGACGGCCGTGGCATTGCCACCGATGTCTGATTTGAAGGGAAAGGTGGTTTTGGTCACCGGCGCGAGCAGCGGCATTGGCGCGGCTGCTGCGCGGGCCTTTGGCGCTGCCGGCTGCCGGGTGGCGATCCATTGCCATACCGGTCTGGAACGTGCCGAAGCTGTGGCGACTGATGTACGTATTGGCGGTGGTGATGCCCTCGTGCTGGACGGGGATGTGACGGCCGCGGGCGTGCCGCGCCGCATCGTGGCGCAGACCGTGGACGCGTTCGGACGCATCGATGTCCTGGTCAACAACGCCGGTGGGCTGGTCGCGCGCGTCAAGGTGGCCGATTATGACGATGCCTACCTTGATGCCATCCTTGCGCTCAACGTCAGGCAGGTCGCGCACTTTGTGCGCGAGGCGGTGCGGGCGATGCGCCTGCAAGGGGGCGGCGGTTGCATCATCAATGTCGGTTCCAGCGCCGCCCGCCACGGCGGTGGCGTCGGTTCGGTGATCTATGCGGCGACCAAGGGGTTTATATCCAGCGCGACGCATGGCTGGGCGAAGGAACTCGCCGCCGATGGCATTCGCGTCAACGCCGTCTCTCCGGGCGTGATCATGACGCCTTTCCATGCGGGCTTTACCCCGCCTGAGGCCCTTGAGGCATCGCGTGCCGCGATCCCGCAAAAGCGCATCGGCAGCGCCAGTGAGTGTGCCGGAACCATGCTCTACCTCGCCTCGGAAACGATGAGCAGTTTTGTGACCGGACAGGTGATTGAGGTGAACGGCGGCCAGATCATGCCCTAGCAGCGCTCAGCCAAAAAGCCGCGCGGTTTTTGGGGTGGACGGGCTTGGCGCGGTAAAATGCACCCATGCCTCTTTACGAATACGCCCCCACCGCCGGCCATTGCGAACAGTGCAAGGGCGGGTTCGAGGTGATGCAGCGCATCGCCGACGACAAACTGACGCAATGCCCGGCCTGTGGCCAGGCTTGCGAGCGCCAGATCAGCCGCGTCGCGCTGGGCGGAAAATATTCCACTTCCGAGGCTGCCATCAAGCGCTCCGGGTTCACGCGCTACCAGAAGGCCGAGAACGGCGTTTATGAGCGCACCGCGGGCAGCGAAGGCCCCGCGGTCATTTACCGTAACAAGACCTGAGCGCGCGCAGTGGCCCGCCGCGATCACGCGTAAAAATCACATGAGTACAGCGAATCTGGCGGGGAAATACCGTCATTACAAGGGCGGCGAGTACGAAGTGATCGACGTCGCCATTCATTCCGAAACGCACGAAGCCATGGTCGTCTACCGTCCGCTTTACGGTGAAGGCAGGCTGTGGGTGCGGCCCCTGGCGATGTTTGTCGAGAACGTGGTCGTCGACGGCGTCACGATGCCGCGCTTTGCGCCAATCTGAGCCAATCGGCCCGGACTGAGCTTGCCCATCTATATTGCGGTATTGGCGTAGCGGGTTGGAAACTTTCACAGGAACCGAAATGAAACTGAGCATCCTCGACCCCGGCCATTTTCATGCCGCGCTGCTGCAAAAGAACATGTATGAAGATGTCGATCCGACGGTGCATGTCTATGCGCCGCAGGGGCCGGACCTGCAGGATTACCTGGCCAAAATCGCCCTGTTCAACGCGCGCGCCGACAAGCCCACGCGCTGGGTGACCGAACTTTGCACCGACGCCGATTTCCTTGAGCGCTGCATGCGCGACAAGGCCGGCGACATGGTGGTGATCTGTGGTAACAACCGCCGCAAGACCGAGTACCTGGAAAAGCTCATAGCCGCCGGCACCCATGTGCTTGCCGACAAGCCCATGGTCATCGACGCCACCGGCTTTGCACAGCTGGAAAAGACCTTCGCCGTCGCGGCAAAAAACGGCGCGCTCCTTTACGACATCATGACCGAGCGGCACGAGATCACCACCTTGCTGCAAAAGGCGTTCTCCATGCTGCCGGCGGTGTTTGGCACGCTGCAGCAGGGCGACGCCGCCAATCCGGCCGTGACCAAGGAAAGCGTGCATCACTTCTCAAAAATCGTTTCGGGTGCGCCGCTCAAGCGCCCGGGCTGGTGCTTTGACGTGGCGCAGCAGGGCGAGGGCATCGTTGATGTCACCACGCACCTCGTCGACCTGGTGCAGTGGGAATGCTTTCCCGGCCAGATCATCGACTACCGGACCGATATCGAAATGCTCGGCGCGCGGCGCTGGCCGACTGCAATCTCCCTGGCGCAATTCGAGAAGGTCACACAGCTCAAGCGCTGGCCCGCTTACCTGGAAAAAGACGTACAGGCGGACGGCTTGCTGCATGTCTATGCCAACGGCGAATTCACCTATCGCATCCGCGGCGTGCACGCAAAGGTGTCGGTGTTGTGGAATTTCGAGGCGCCGCCGGGCAGCGCCGACACGCATTTTTCCATCATGCGCGGCAGCAAGTCGAACCTGGTCATCCGTCAGGGTAAAGAACAGAACTACCAGCCGGCGCTCTACATCGAGCCGTCAAACGGCGCGGACGCGAAGACTTTTGCTTCCGCTTGCGAAGCTGCGCTCATTCGCGTCGAGGCGGCCTACCCCGGCATAGGCATGCGGCAGTCCGGTGCCGGCTTTGAGGTCACCGTTCCCCCTTCGTATCACATCGGGCACGAGGCGCACTTCGGGCAGGTTGCCGAAGAATTCCTCGGCTATCTCAAGGCGGGCGCCATGCCGGCCTGCGAGGTGCCCAATATGCTGGCCAAGTACTTCACCACAACCCAGGCCCTGGCGCTCGCGCGGCGGGCCTGAGCATGCGCCGGCGCGCGGCCATGACATGGGCACGTGTCGCCTGCATTGCCATGCTAGCGGCCGTGCTGCCCGGCACCCTGCTGCCCGGGGCGCTGGCCGCCGATGCCACGCCGCGGCGCGTGCCCGACACCATGGCCGAGCGCGTGCTTGCCTGTGTCGCCTGCCACGGCGAGGAGGGCCGCGCGACGGCCGAGGGTTATTTCCCGCGCATCGCCGGCAAGCCGGCCGCTTACCTGTACAACCAGTTGGTGAATTTTCGTGACGGCAAGCGCGTCAATCCGATGATGACTTATCTTGTCGACAACCTGCCCGAGGCATATTTGCGCGAAATCGCGCAGCACTTTGCCGCGCTCAATCCGCCCTATGCCGCGCCTGCGCCGGTGGCGGCGGCGCCGGCGCAGTTGGCGCGCGGCAGGCTGCTGGCGACGCAAGGCGATGCCGCGCGCGATTTGCCCGCCTGTGCCGCCTGCCATGGCGATGCGCTGACCGGCTTCGCGCCGGCGATGCCCGGACTGCTCGGGCTGCCGCGCGATTACCTCGTCGCGCAACTGGGTGCGTGGAAGAACAAGTCGCGCCGTGCCGCCACGCCCGACTGCATGGCCGAAGTGGCGTCGCGCCTGTCGGCCGATGACATTGCCGCCGCGACGGCCTGGCTGGCTTCGCAAGCGGTGCCCGCCGCGTTGGCACCAGCGGCGCGATCATCGAAAAAACCGCCGCTGGCGTGCGGCGGGCTGCGCTGATGCGCGCCTTCAAGCGCTTGCTGCTGGGTGGACTTGCGTTGTGCGCACTGGCTTTTGCCGCCTTGCTGGTGCTGTCGCTGCTGCCCGATCGCGACGATGAGGCGCTCGCCCCGCCGGCGCCTGAAGATGCGCCGACGCAGATCGTGCGCGGCCGCTACCTCGCCCTCGCCGGCAATTGCGCCGGCTGCCACACTGAACGCGGCGGTGCGGCCTATGCCGGCGGCCGCGGCATTCGCACACCGTTTGGCACCGTCTACGCCTCCAACCTCACAGCCGACAAGGCCACCGGCCTGGGAGCGTGGAGTCGCGACGATTTTTGGCGCGCGCTGCATCACGGTCGCTCGCGCGACGGCCGTGCGCTCTATCCGGCCTTCCCCTATCCGAACACCACCCGTGTCACGCGCAGCGACAGCGACGCGCTGTTCGCCTACATTGCATCGCTGCCCCCGGCACGGCAGGCCAACCGCGAACATGAACTGCGTTTTCCGTACAACAGCCGGCTGCTGCTTGCAGGATGGCGCGCACTTTACTTCAAGGCCGGCGTGTATCAGCCGGATACGCAGCAGGGCGTGCAATGGAATCGCGGCGCCTACCTGGTGCAGGGGCTGGGCCATTGCAGCGCCTGCCACACCAGTCGCGACGCGCTCGGCGGCACCGACCCCGACCCCAAGGCCGATCTTGCCGGCGGCATGATCCCGATGCTCGACTGGTACGCGCCCGCGCTCGCGGCCGACACCGAGGCCGGGCTTGGCAACTGGCAGGCGCATGACATCGTGGCGCTGCTGCGCGAGGGCAATTCGGCCCGCGGCGCGGTCTTCGGACCGATGGCGGGCGTGGTCTATAACAGCCTGCAACACCTTGATGATGCCGACCTGCGGGCGATGGCGCTTTACCTTAAGGCACTGCCGCAGACGCGCGCGGCGCGCGCGAGCGCGGTGCCTCACGTGTCTGGGCAGGACATCAAGTCGATCATGGCTTTGGGTAAAAAATTGTACGGCGAGCGCTGCGCCCACTGCCATGCGCCCGACGGCCGCGGCATCGCGCCGGCCTACCCGCCCCTTGCGGGCAACCGCGCCATCACCATGGACTCGGCGGTGAATGCGATCCGCATCGTGCTCAACGGCGGCTTCGCGCCGGGCACCGCCGCCAACCCGCGCCCCTACGGCATGCCGCCTTTTCGCATCAGCCTCGATGATGCCCAGGTCGCGGCCGTGGTCTCCTACATGCGCAACAGCTGGGGCAATCGCGCCGGCATGGTGTCGCCGATCGAAGTGGACCGATACCGCTCGACCCCGGTCGATTAGCGGGCGCGCGGAGCATCTGATCAGGCATTTTGGGGCGGTCTGTAGATACAAGCCCGGCGCAGACAAGACCCCGTCAGCCGGCGCCCGGCTCGCCGTCTTTTGCGCCGGCCGCATCGGGCCGGAATTTGGTCTCGGGTTTGACGCCCTTCCTGCGCTGCGTTTGGCTGATGATGCCATTCTCAAGGTAGCGGCCGAGCACTGTTCGTTTCGCCGCCGCATCCCATTCGGGTAGCCAGTCGCCCGACGTGTCGCCATGCCAGGGTGGCTGCGGCCGCAACGCGGGCAGGCCGAGTTCGACCCATAGTTCGCGCGCCCGCTCCATGTATTGTTTTTTCGGCAGGGCCAGCGGCGGCATCGGCTGCTTGATGGTGGCGTCGATGAGCAGCGACGAATCCTCCTTCTTGCCACCCTCGCGCACCGGGCCGTGGCCAAGGCTGCGATGGGGAAGAATCTGCACGTCTTCAACCGGATTGGCGCGATAGGAGATCGCCCACAAGAGCGCGTCGGCATTGTCCGGGTTGATGTCTTCATTCACCGCGATGCAGATCTTGCCGCTATCGCTTTTGAAGTTGGCCGCGCCGTAGAGGCCGCGCCAGATTTCACTGCGCGGCGCGTCTTTGTCGAAGCTGATCATCATCACGCGGCGCAAATTGGTCAGCGGCTCGTGTAGGGAAACCCGCTTTACCCCTTGTATACCCAGCACGTCGCGCAGATGCGACAGGAACAGCGGTTCATACGCGACGCGCTTCATCACGCTCGACTCGGAGGGCGTCACCTGGCTGATGTAAGACAGCACTATCGGCTGGCGCCGGTGGGTGATGGCCGTCACCGTCATCGGCATGTTGAATTCCTCGAGCGCGATATGGCCGTGTGATTCGCCAAACGGCGCCTCGGGTTCGCAATACTCGGTGTCGATAAAACCCTCGATGACAATCTCCGCTTCGGCCGGAACCAGCAGATCGACAGTTCTGGCTTTGACCACATTGATCGGCGCGCCGGCGAGGCCACCGGCGATGGTGAATTCATCCACGCCGATGGGCATTTTTTGCGGCCCGACAAAGGCGACACAGGGCGGGCAGCCGAGCACGATGGCGCAGGGCATGCGCTGGATGCCCATTTTCTGGTACTTCAGATAGTGGGCGTAACCGCCGGCGCCGCCGATACGCGTCGCCATGCGCACCACCAACCGGTCGGAGGCCTTCAGTGCGGCGCGATAAGTGCCCATGTTCTGCACCCCGGTTTCAGGGTCGCAGGTGATGACATTGGTCGCGGTGAGGGTCGGCGCGGCGTCAAAGCCCGGGGTCGAAACCGGGATCGGCAGGCGGTCAAGGCCGTTGCCTTCACCCTTGAGCGCCTCGCCCTCGAGCACCACCTCCTGGCACTCGGCGCGTTTGACCACGCGCGGGGCGATCGGGTGGGCGATGGCATGGTCCCATCTGGCCGGGATCTGGTCGGGCGGCACCCCCATGCCGACTGAATAAATGGCGCGGTTCGCGGCAATGGCACCCACCAGCACGGGCATCGTATAGTTACGCCCGCGGCCGTCAACGACATTGGTAAAAAGAAAGGCCTTGCGCTCACCCTCGGGCATGCCGCCGACAAACTGCCAGCGCACCAGCGGATGCAGTTCCGAATCCTTGTCGATCGGCCTGTCGATGGTGTGCAGCAGTCCTTTTGCACGCAGCGCATCCAGATGCTCGTGCAGGTCGGCGTAGCCGCGCTTGGGTTTGCTCATGGATGGGTTTTGCCGGGCAGGTTGGTTCAAATTGATGCGGTCGGGAAGGTTGCCGCAGCGCAGTGTCGCCTATTCGCGGTGCTGTCGCAACCGCCGGCGCCGCGAGTGGGCCGGAGCTTTCGGCGGGCCAAAGCGCAAAGTGCAAGCGCTGGCTTTTTCGCGACGGCGGGGTAACCTTTCTGTGGTTTCGTTTTTGCTTTGCTTTGTTGTTGATGTTTTGGGTATTGTGAGTATTGTTCGTGCTGCTGATGCCGTGCGCAGTGCCGTGTTCCGTAAGTGGTGCGTGCGGCCGGTACGTTCGCGACGAAATACGCTTTGAATTGCCAGTCGCATTTTCCGGAGGTGTCATGTTTTTGAGGCAGGTGTGCGGTTCCAGGTTTGTCATGGCGGTGGCGCTGCTCGGAGTTATGGCTGGCCTGGCGGCGGGCGACGCCCTCGCGCAAGCCTGGCCGGTCAAGCCTGTGCGCATCATTGTGCCGGCGAGTGCGGGCGGCGCGAGTGACCTGGTTGCGCGCACGCTGGCGCCGGTGCTGGCCGAGCAACTTGGCCAGCCCTTCATCGTCGAGAACAAGCCGGGCGCCGGCGGCATCATCGGCACACAGCAGGTGGCGCAGTCGGCGCCCGACGGCCATACGCTGCTGGTCACCTTCGACACCATCGCCATCAACCCGTTTTTGTTCAAGAACCTGCAATGGGACCCGTTCAAGGACTTCGCGCCGGTCATGTTGCTGACACGCTATCCGCAGGTCTTGTTCGTGCATCCGAGCCTGGGTGTGAAAAACGTGCGCGAATTTGTCGCGCTGGCCAAGAAAAAGGGCGCGTCGCTCAACTTCGGCTCGGCCGGACCGGCGGCATCGAGCCGTCTCGCCTACGAGCTGTTCAAGGACGAGGCGGGCATCGAAACGCTGGGCATTCATTACAAGGGCGGCGGTCCGGCGCTGCAGGACTTGATCGCCGGTCAGGTGCAGGTGATGCTGATCCAGGGCAGCGGCACGACGCAGCAGACCGTCAAGGCCGGCAAACTGGTTGCGCTTGCGGTCAGCTCGCTGTCGCGCTCGCCGACCTATCCGGAGCTGCCGACCATTGCCGAGGTTTATCCCGGATTCGAGACGCAGTCCTGGGTGGGCATGTATGCGCCCTCCGGCACGCCACCGGCGGTGATCGAGCGGCTTGGCGCCGCGCTGAACAAGGCCTTGGCCGATCGCACGATGAAAGAACGTTTCTACGGGCAGGGCGCCGAGATTGCCGCCGGTTCGCCGGAGGTGCTGACACGACTGATGAAAGCCGACCAGATCAAGTGGGGTAAGATCATCGTCGATAAAAAAATCACCGCTGACTGAACAGGGAAAGGCAGGACATGGCTGCATCGGGTAAGACAGGCAAGACAGGCAAGGCGGCAAACGCACGCAACCGCGCCGGGGCCGGCAAGGCCGTCACATCACCCAAGGCGGCAAAGAAGGGCAAGGCGGCCGACCCTGGCAAGCTCGCGCGCGGCTATCCCGACCTGCACGATCACCTCAAGGCCCTCGACAAAGCCGGTCTGCTGGTCACTGTTGACCGGCCCATCAACAAGGACACCGAAATGCACCCGCTGGTACGCTGGCAGTTTTGCGGCGGCATCGAAGAGCGCGACCGGAAAGCCTTTTTGTTTACCAATGTCACCGACAGCAAGGGGCGCAAATACGATATCCCCGTGGTGGTCGGCGTGCTGGCGTCGAACCGCAAGATCTACAGCATGGGCATGGGTTGCGAGCTTGGGGAGATCAACGAGACCTGGAACCGCGCCATTGCCCATCCGATCGCACCACGCATTGTGACCGACGCGCCCTGCCACGAGATCGTCATCCAGGGCGACGACCTCGACATTCCGGGCAACGGCCTTGACGGCATTCCGGTGCCCATTTCCACGCCCGGCTGGGACGTCGCGCCCTTTACCACGCTGTCGCAGTACATCACCAAGGACCCGGACAGCGGCGTGCAGAACATGGGCATTTACCGCGGCCAGGTCAAGGCGCCGCGGCGCCTGGGCATGAACCCCTCGCTCGAATTGCGTCCTGGCATTTACGCGCACTGGGAAAAAATGAAGGCGCGCGGGCAAAAACTGCCGGCCGCCGTGGTGCTGGGCGCGCCGCCCTGCGTTGCGTTCACCTCGGCGCAAAAGCTGCCCGAAACCGTGGATGAAATGCATGTGGCGGGCGGACTGGTCGGATCGCCCATCAATGTCGTGCGCGCGAAAACCGTGGACCTGCTGGTCCCGGCCGAGGCCGAGATCGTCATCGAGGGCTACATCAACACCGAGTACCTCGAGCCCGAGGGCCCGGTGGGCGAGTCGCACGGCCATGTCAATGTGCAGGAGTTCAACGCCTTCATGGAGGTGACGTGCATCACGCGAAGGCGCAAGGCCATACTGACGTCCATCATCTCGCAGGTGACGCCGAGCGAATCGAGCCTGATCAAGCGCGTCGCGCTCGAGCCGATGTTCCTCAACCACCTGCGCAACGTCCTGGGCATACAAGGTGTCATGCGCGTGTGCATGCACGAACCGCTGACCAATCTGCGCAAGCTCATCGTGCTGGTGATGGACCCGAAAACGCCCGCGTCGGAAATCTGGCGCGCGCTGTACGGTGCGACCTCGTTGCATCGCGCCGCGGGAAAATACGTCATCGCGGTAAATGACGACATCGATCCGGAAAACGCCAACGCCATTTTCTGGGCGATGTCCTACCGCGCCAACCCCGACCTTGACCTGCAGATCCTGCGTCACAAGGACCAGGGTCACGGCCCGCGCAGCAAGCGCAACGGCGGCCAGGACGCATCGGTGTTGATCGATGCGACGCTCAAGGAAAAGCTGCCGCCGGTATCGCTGCCCAAGCGCGAATATATGGAAGCGGCCAAGACCATCTGGGAGGAGTTGGGCCTGCCCAAGCTCAAGCCCGAAGCGCCGTGGTTTGGCTATTCACTGGGCGAATGGACCGAGGCGTTCGAGGAGGCGGCCGAGCGCGCGGTGCAGGGCGATTATTTTGTCACCGGTGAGATGGTGGCCAAGCGCCGCCGCAAGGACGTGAAAATGAATACCGAAGTGCGCGAAGTCAAGGAAGACTGGGAGGCAGCCAAGGCCAAGGCGCCGGCGCAGTCGGCCGCCAAGTCGGTAACCAGGCCGGCAGCCAGGCCTGCCGCCAAACCTGCTGCAAAATAATAATGGGGGAGGCTGGGGTTTCCGTTCAACGCAACCGGCCATCGGCTGGAAAGCCGTGCCAGTAAAGGCTTTTCAGTATATTGCCTGGCTGCTGCAGTAGCGCTATAAAACCGCGACGCAGTCTTCGTACACGCCGGGCATGTTGACGAAGCCGCCGCTTTGTATGCTCTGGCCGAGGCGGGCGAAGCCTTGGCGCGAGATGTCCGGCGTGCGGGCCCAGATACCGGCGCGTTCATAGCGTTGCAGCGCGGCGAGAAACAGCGCCGGCGGTACAGCGGGGAAGAACGGCGCTGCCGCCGCGGCCAGATCTTTCGCGTCGTGTGTCGTGAGCCACTGTTGCATGGCGGCGGTGGCGCGGATCATCGCGGCAAAGGCCGCTTTGTTGCGCGCGACGCCGTCGCGGGTGGCGATGAGGCTGGTGTAGGCGGTGGGACCGCGTTCGCTTGCCGCGTACACGACGCGACCGAAACCTTCGCTGAGCGCGATCGACACATAGGGCTCGAACACCTGCACCACGTCCAGGCGCTCATCGCGCAGGGCGTCGAGGTTGGCCTGCATGCTCTGGTCTTTCACCCGGGCGAGGGTATCCGGGTCGACGCCGGCGTCGCGCAAGTCCTGCTGCAGGCACAGCCAGGGTGTTGCCACTTCGCTCACCGAGCCGAGGCGCAGGTGATTAAGATCAGTCAGCCGGAAGGCTTGCGTGCCGCTGCGGCCAAGCAGAAAAAACGGATCGCGCGTGACCACCTCACAAAAGCACAGCAAGGAGTCGCCCGAGGCGGGATTGACCTCATGGTCCTGGATGACGCGCATCGGCCCGGCCCAGGTCACATCGATGCTGCCATCGCGCAAGCCGGCGATGGAGGCCCCCGGCGCAGCCGAGTCGAGCAAGCGCAGTTCAACGCCCTCGCGCGCAAAAAAACCCAAGGTCTGGGTGGCGTAAAAAGGCGCGTAAAAGAGCGCGCGAAAATTTTCTGCAAGTTTGATCAGCATGGGCTTCAGAGAAAAATTATCGACAATGCATCTGGATTTTAAATCGATTATGCCTATACTGAACTGCTCATTTGCATTGGCGATGAAAGGACGGTTTCGGGGCTTTTTTTGCGCCTGTTCCCGTCTGAACAGCCGAAGCAGCAGCAACACCCGAGTGGCCGATACTCATACAGTCGTACCATTTTTTATCTGTATGTTTGCACAACAGGCCGCGAATAAAAACCAGGTGGCCTGCAAAAGTGGCGTGCAAAGGTGGCCCGAAAAGGAGGGCTGGAAGAAGCGGACGCAGCTTCTTCCCGACAACAAGGCGTTAGCTAACGGGATGGTAATGAAGACTTTATTCGCATGCATGCTGGTGTTCGCCGCCGCGATCGGTACGGTCCGGGCCGCACCCGGGGATGATTTTCCGAACAAGCCGATCCGCATCATCGTCACGGTTCCGCCGGGTGGCGCCGCCGACTTCATCGCCCGCGTCGTCGGCACCAAGCTGTCGAGCACCCTCGGTGTGCCGGTTGTGGTGGAGAACCGCGCAGGCGCGAGCGGCACCATCGCCGCCGCCTTTGTTGCGCAGGCCGAGCCCGACGGTTACACGCTGCTGCAAAACTCCATCACCACGCACGGCATCGGTCCTTACGTGTTCCCGAAGCTGCCCTACGATTCGTTCAAGGATTTCGCCCCGGTATCGTTGCTGGCCACGCTGCCGGTGATCATGACCGTCAGCGCGACCATGCCGGTGACGACACTGGAGGAATTTGTCGCAATGGCCAAAGCCAAACCGGGAGCCATGAGTTTCGCTTCCTCGGGCAGCGGCGGCGCGCCGCATCTCGCAGGCGAGCTGTTCAAGATCGCCGCCGATATCGATATGCTGCACATACCCTACAAGGGCAGCGGTCCGGCGGTGGTCGATGTGGCCAGCGGCCGCGTGCAGGTGATGTTCGACGCGGCGCCCTCCTTGTTGCAGCACATCCAGTCGGGCAAGCTGCGGCCCATTGCCGCGGCCAGCGCCAAACGCAATCCGCTTGCGCCAAACGTGCCGACCTTTGGCGAACGCGGTTTCAAGGGCATGGAGATCCTGATCTGGTACGGCATGCTGGCGCCGGCGGCGACCCCGCCTGTTGTGCTCGCCCGCCTCAACGCCGCGCTGCGCAAGGTGCTCGATGCGCCCGATGTGCAGCAGCGTTTTGCCGAGCAGGGCACCTTGTCGGCCGGCAACACCCCGGCGGAATTTGCCAGTTTCATGCGCGATGACTACCTGCGCTGGGGTACGGTGATCAAAAAGGCCCGCATCAGCTTTGATTGAATATTCCAGATTGCATGTTCCTGATCGCATGTTCCCGATGGCACGAGCCGGATTGAACCAAGCCACCGAACTCAGCCCAACGAACTAACTTCACTTTTCACCTAAGGACCCGCAGCGATCGCACTGTTTGCATCGCCCCGTAATGATTTGATGCCGCGACGGCATCACCCACTCCAGCGAAGCATGAAAATCACCATTGCAGAAAATTTCCGCGCCATTTTTTATGCGCCGTTTTACGCGCTGCGCGCCCTTGATTTTGCCGCTACTGAAGGCGTCGAGGTCGAGTGGCTTGCACCCGGCTCTCCCGGCGGCGCCATAGACGATGTCAAATGCGGGCGCACCGACGCGACCTGGGGCGGCCCCATGCGTGTGCTCAAAGACCACGACAGCACGCCGGCCGACGGCGGCTCGCTGGTGTGCTTTGGCGACGTGGTCACGCGCGATCCTTTTTTTCTGCTGGGCCGGAGCGACGCGGCAAAGCTTGCGCACTTCGGACTTGCCGATCTCGCGCAGCTGCGCCTGGGAACGGTGTCCGAGGTGCCCACGCCCTGGCATTGCCTGCGCGCCGACCTCGAGGACGCGGGCGTCGACACGGAGGCCATGCGCGCCGCGGGCCGGCTTGTGACCGATCTGAGCATGCCGCAGCAAGTGCAGGCCTTGCAGTTGCCGGTGTCAAAAGATGGCAAAGCGGGCGGGCTGGATGTGGCACAGGTGCTGGAGCCTTTTGTCAGCGCGGCGCTGGCCGACAACACCGGCAGGCTGCTCTACACGGCGGCCTCACGTGGTCCCACGGTCTACACCACCTTCATCGGCTCGCGCGACGGTCTGGTGCGCCAGGGCGAGGCCTTCACCGCCATCACCCGCGCATTGGCCAGGCTGCAGCAGTGGATGGTCGAGCAGGGACCGGACGAAATGGCACGTGTCACTGCGCCGTTTTTCCCCGATGTGCCGGCGGCGCATTTTTACGCCTCCATCGGGCGTTATTATCGCGACGGCATCTGGGCGCAGGAGACCACCGTGTCCAGGCCCGGCTTCGAACGTCTGGCGCAAAGCCTGCACGAGGGCGGCTTTATCAAAACGCGCGGCACATACGCCGAGTGCATTCACAATTTCGACGGCGCCGCACGCGTATGAACGGCCTGAACTGCCTGAACTGCCTGAACCGCCTGAACCGCCTGAACCACCTGATTCACATGGGTGCCAGCATGACTTGTTGTTTTTTGGAGCCTTGCCAATGATCGCTATTTTTCTTCAACGCGCACTATGGAGACTAGGCAGTCTATGCAGACTGCGCAGTCTGCATAGTCTGCGCCTGCTCGTCGCCGGACTGTTCGGCTTGACAGTCTTGACTGCCTTGACTGCCCTGACTGCCCAGGCAGTACTGGCCGCCGATGATTATCCGAGCAAGCCTATCCAGATGATTGTGCCCTTTCCTTCGGGCGGACCGGCTGACATTGTCGGGCGCCTTTACGCGCAACATTTGTCGCTCATCCTCGGCCAGCCGGTGGTCACGCTCAATCGTGACGGCGCCAGCGGCACCATAGGCACGGGCGTCGCCGCACGCGCCACGCCCGACGGTTACACCATCGTGTTCGGCACCACCAGCACCATGGCGGTGAACCAGGTGATCATGAAGCAGGTGCCGTATGACTTCGCGCGCGATTTTTCACTCATTGGTCTTATCGCCAATGCGCCGCACATCCTCGCCGTGCGCGACGGCCTGCCGGCCAGAACGGCGACCGAACTGGTGGCCATGGCCAAGCGCGCGCCGGGCAAGTACACCATCGCCTCATCGGGCACCGGCACCATCGTGCAGATGGCGGCCGAGTTGTTCAAGCTGGAGACGGGCGTTGACATGCTGGTCGTGCCTTTCAAGGGCGGCGGGCCGGCGACGTTGGCGCTGCTCTCTGGCGATGTCGACATGATCGTCAACGACCTCACCACGCTCAAATCCAATTTTGCGTCGGGCAAGTTGCGCCCGCTGGCGGTGGCCAACGGCAGCCGGCTCAAGCTGCTGCCCGAGGTTCCGACCTTCGCCGAGCTGGGCATGCCCCGGGTGCTGTCCAGCACCTGGTGGGGCATCGCCACGCCGGTCAGGACGCCCGATGCCGTGCAGGCGAAGCTGCGCGCCGCCAATGCGCGCATTCTTGTCGATCCTGATTATGTCGCGCGGCTGGCGAGCATGGCCATCGAGCCCTTGGTGCTCTCGCCCGCCGAGAGCAACGCCTTTATCAGCAATGAAGTGGCGAAGTGGAAAAAGGTCGCTGCTGTTGCCAACATCCAGCTCGACTGACGCTGCGACTTCGGGCGCGGTGACCGAGCGCATGGCAAGTTGCGAGACAAGTTGCGTGAATAATTTTTGGAAGGCATGACATGGCGGTACTGATCACCGGCGGAGCCGGATTTATCGGTCTTAACGCAGCAGAGCAACTGCTCGCACGCGGCGAGGCGGTGGTGTTGTTCGGGCCGGTGCCGCCGCCGGCGGTCGCGCTGACGCTGCTGCGGCAGATGCCCGGGCGGCTGCATCTTGCCCCGGGCGATGTCAGCGTTGCCGCCGACATTGATGCGGCGTTCGGCGCCCACGCGGTCGACCGCATCATCCACGCCGCCGCCATCACCGCCGACCTCGCACGCGAGCAGCGCGCCGCGCGCGAAATCATCACCGTCAATTTGCTTGGCACCGTTGAGATACTCGAGGCGGCGTTGCGCCATAAGGTAAGTCGCGTTGTGCAAATTGGCACCGGCTCCATTTTCGGCGAGGCGGGGCAGGCGAGCGCGGAGCTGGACGAGCAGGTGAGTGCTGTGCTGCCCGAGACGCTTTACGGCATCAGCAAGTTCGCCGCCGAACGCACCGGCCTCAGGTACCGCAACACCCGCGCGCTTAACCTGACGGTGGTGCGCCTGGGCATGGTGTTCGGGCGCTGGGAATACGACACCGGCGTGCGTGACACGCTGAGCATGGCGCTGCAATTGTTGCAGGTGGCCGAGGCGGGCGGTGAGGCGGTCATTCATACCGAGGCGGCCAATGACTGGGTGTATTCGGTGGATGTGGCGCGCGGCCTTGTCGCTGTGCTCGACCTGGCTGAAACGCCCGACCCGGTCTATCACCTGTCGGCGGGGCTGCGCTGGTCGCTGGTTGACTGGTGCACGCGCCTGCGGCGGCGTTATCCCTTGTTCAGGTTTCGCATGAGCACCAAGCTCGATGAATGCACGCTGGGACGCAACAAGGCGCGCATGCGCTCGCCCATGAGTATTGCGCGCATTCGGCGCGACGCCCTCTACGCGCCGGCCTTTCCGCCGGACCAGGCTTTCGATGATTTTCTTGCCTGGCGGGAAACGGCCAAAAACGCCGGCTGGGCCTGATCCGGATTTCTTTTGGATAGTCCAGCCCGGCCTAGACCGGCCGGCGCGCCAGCAGAAAGAACAGCGAGCCGAGGCCGGCCAGCACCGACAGCACGGTAAAGCCGCTGATGTAATTGCCGGTGATGTCGGCAAAGGCACCGGCGATCAACGGCCCGCCGGCCTGGCCGATGACAACGATCAGCGATGACAGGCCGAGGATCATGCCTATCGATTGGCGGCCGAAGTAGTCGGCGCGTATCGCCTGCATCAGCGGGCCGCGCAGGCCCCAGGCGATGCCGTGCAGCAGCGCAAAACCGACCAGCATGGCGGGGCCGGCGGCAAAGGTCAGCATCAGCAGGCCGGCCGAGTGCATCAGCATGCAAACCGCCGACACGTAGCGCTTCTGGTAGCGGTCGCCAATGGCCCAGCCAAGCAGCACGCCACCAACCTGCGACAGCGTCACCAGCGTGATCACCAGCGAGGCTTCGGCGACCGAATAGCCAAGGCCCTCTTTCATATGCGTGATGGCGTGCACGTTGACCGCCATCACCACCAGCAGGGCAAAGCCGTGCCCGAGCGAGAGCAGCCAGAATGCGCGCGTGCGCAGCGCTTCGCGCGCGCTGAACTCGCGCTGCGTGACCGGCGCCGGTTCTCCGGGCGCGGTGCTGGTGGCGGGCAGGCCGTCCAGTGTTTCGCCGATAGATTGCGGTGTGCGGTGGCCGAAGACGTAGGTCAGCGGCCAGGCGGCGACGATGACAAGCACGCCCGAGGCAAAGGCCGTGGCGCGCCAGCCGAACTGCTGTATCGACCAGGCCACTGCCGGCACAAAAACACCGCCCAGCGCGAGGCCCAGGGTCAGCGTAGACAGCGCGCGGGCGCGCTTTTTTTCGAACCAGTGGATGAGCGCGACATTGACCGGAAAAAACCCGCACATGCTCGAGCCCAGGGCGATAACAATGAAAGCGCCGTATAAGCCGGCGAGCGAATCGATCTGGCTGAACAGCATGAAGCCGACGCCAAACAGGATGACCCCGGTGCGGATCATGCCCTGCGAACCGAAGCGGTCGATGATCCAACCGAGCAGCGGGCCGATCGCCGCCGCTTCCATGGACTGCATGGCCGCCGCCCCCGACAGTGCCGTCTTGCTCCAGCCGCGCTCCTCGGTTAGCACCGCCAGATAGGCGCCAAAGGCCTGCTGCAACAGCCCGCCCTGCAGGAACTGGATGCTTGCGCCGGCGGTGGCCATGCGCCAGCCATGGAAGGATTTCATCGAATTGCTTTCAAGAAAGCCGCTCCAGACGCGTCTTTCCGGTTAATTTTGATGACATTTTTGTCATTTTAACGCGCGTGCTCCGGCGTGGCCTGATGGTCTGCGCCAAGGCGTAAGTTTGCCTGATATCGCCGGTGCCCACGCGGGAAAATACTTATGCCTATGCCCCAGACACCAGACCCCAGGCCCGGGCGCCGGCGCGTTACGACCGCGAACCGATGCGAAGGGCAGGCCGGTTGCGGTGCTGCTGTTGGGCGCGGCATCCGGTGCCGCGGCGCCGGATGCCCTTGCTTGCTGCCTCAGCGCCTGTAGTTTTGCTCGTCAATGACGACGCCGATGATGCCGCCCAGCATCTGGCCGAATGACGGGGATGGCGGGTTATAGAAAACCGCTGCGGGTGCGTAGTACAGCGGTCGCTCCACAATGACCCGGCGTTCGATGAAGCGCGGCCGCTCGACATAGTGCGCCACCAGCACTTCACGACCGCGGTAGCCATGCTCAAAGCGGCTGCTCGGTTCGTAGCGGTTTTCGTAGCGCTGCTCGTGACGCCACGCATGCCGGTCTGTTTCTAATCGCTGTTCGTAGCGGTAGTTGTCGGCAAGAACGCCGCCGCTTGCGGCGAGTGAGGCAATGGCGATTACGGCAATGCCGGTGAGGTGAAGCGTGCGGCTGGTGGCGCTTTTCATGCTGCTCTCCTTGTCATGATTTACTGCGTCAGGGCTTTCTCGCCCATGTTTGTTCAACGTCCACTCTGCCCAGTTGACTGATATGCAGATGTGTTCTTGTGTAACGCCATGTAAGGGGCGGTGCTTTAATTACAGCTGCTTGCAATTTGACTGGCTGCGGCCCTGGTCGGGTTGGGATTCGCGCCCAGGGTCTTCCACCCAGAGCCACCCAGAGCCACTCAGAGCCTCCCACCCCTCCCAGCCCAAGGGTCGGGGTCGGGCGCAGCCGCGGTGTAGACTGGGCGAACATCGCGCGACCGCCTTGTCGTTTTGTTCAGGATCGTCTTGTTCAGGAAGGCGCGCAACAACCCATCAAGGGAGGCGCGTTTGCTCAGTTTCGATGCGAAAAAAATAGCCAACCTGGACCGCGTCTACTCCTCCCCGCAAATTGTCGAGCAGCGCGTGCAACTGCGCGCCGCCATCGGTGCGCAAGCGGGTGAACGCGGCCTCGACGTCGGCTGCGGCGCCGGCCATATGGTGTGCGAGCTCGCTGTAGAAGTCGGGCCGACCGGGCACATCACAGGCATCGACGCCAGCCCCGATGCGGTGGCCGCCTGTGTCGCCCGCGCGGCGCGCGCTGGCCTTGCGCAGCGCATTGACATCCGCCAGTGCGACGCGGCGGTGCTGGCATTTCCGGATGCGCATTTTGATTTTGTCACCGGCGCGCAGTCTTATTGCTACGTGCCTGACACCGCCGGTGCGATGCGCGAGGCGGCGCGCGTGTTGCGCAAGGGCGGCCGCCTGCTCATCCTCGACACCGACTGGGACTTGTGCGTCTGGAAGTCGGTCGATGACGCGCGCATGCGGCGCATGTTCGAGGCGCGGGGCCGGGCGCAGTTCGCGCACCCCCGGCTTCCGCTCGCCCTGCACGGGCATCTTGCCGCGGCCGGGCTGAGCCTTAACAAGGTCAGCGCAGTGCCTATCATCGAAACGCGCTTTGACCCCGACTCGTGGGTCGCGGGGCTGATCGACACGGTGCGCGGCGGCGCACTCAAGGGCGGCATAGCCCCCGCCGAGGTGCAGGCCTGGGAGGCGGATATGCGCGCGCGCAAGGGCGGTGCCGCGGGCGACTGGTTCTTTTGCCTTAACCGCTTGATTTTCAGCGCGTCCAAACCGGCTTGAATGCAAGGGCCCGAAATTGCGCGCCCCAACCGGTTTTTTCAGTGCAGCTTCAATGCAGGCTTGTCAGCGCCGCTGCGCTTGGCTAGACTGTAATCTCACAACTTTGAAAGGAGGTGATCCTATGATCAGTCCCACAGGCTTAACCGGCCAGAACGGCTCACGCAGTGGATCTACCTTTGCTGTCAGGATGTCCGCCAGCCACGGCGTTTAAGGGCAGGTACTAGCCTTAGCAGTAACGGGGCCCCGGTGACGCAAGTCGCCGGGGCCCCGTCTTTTGCAGGGCCTTTACCGGCGCTATGTCGGGCTGGGGCGCGGGCGGGCCGGACGCGGTTCAGTTGCGGCGAAGTTTCGCGAGCTCTCCGGCGGTGCGCTCTTCGTAGTCGCTGAATAGGTCGTGTACGGTGCGGCGCAGCCAGATGTTGGCCGGGTCCTTGTTGAAGCGGCGATGCCAGTACTGCTTGACGTCGAAGGCGGGCGGCTTGATCGGTGGATCGAGCAGTTTTATTTTCGCCAGCCGGGCGAAGGCGACACCGATGTCCAGGGGCACCGTGGCGATCAGGTCTGATTCGACGATGATGGCGAGCAGGCTGGTGAAGTGCGCGATATCCAGCCTGACGTCGCGCACGATGCCGCGTTGCTGCAAAAACACTTCAAAAATATGGCTGCGCCCCTCCGGCCGCACCACCGCGTGCGCGCCCTCGACAAACTGCTTCAGGCTCAGCCGACCGCGTATGTGCGGATGGTTGGCGCGCACCATGCAGATGTAGGCGTTGCGGAACAGGCGCTGCTGGTAAAAGCCGGCGCCCGTCAGGTCGGGAAAGTAACCCACTGCCAGGTCGAATGCGCCCGCCTCGAGGGCTTGCGCGGTGGCGGTGGCCGGCATCGAGGTGGCCCTGAGTTTGGCGTAGGGCGCATCAATGGCGAGGCGCGTGAAAATTCTTGGCAGCAACGCGAACTCGCCGATGTCCGGCGTGATCAGGCCGAAGCCGCGCTCGGTGCGCGCCGGGTTGAAGCTGGATTTTTGCAGGATGTCCGATTTCACCGTGTCTAGCACCTGGTGCACCGGGCCGGCCAGTTCGGCGGCGAGGGCCGTGGGGCTCATGCCCGAACTGGTGCGCACGAACAGCGGGTCGTTGAACAGTGCGCGCAGCTTGGCGACGGCGGCGCTCATCGCCGGCTGGCTGAGGCCGATGGCGTTGCCGGCGCGGGTGACGCTCTGGTGTACCAGCATCGCGTCGAAAACCACCAGGAGGTTCAGATCGGCTTTGGTAATATCCATATTTTGGATTTAGATAATAATAAAAATTGGATTCTCAAATTATGGTCTGCTGCGTAGCATGTGCGCAAGCAATCCTGATTGACGTTTTACGCGCGCGTTCTGCAAGCGCGCCCTGCAACTCCGTTCTATAGCGCCCGGAGCAGGGCATTACGGAAGGACGCATTTCGGCCTTAGGGCCTGTCCCGGGGCGGCAAAAAAAGCGCAAGGCTGAAACTTTGAAACATTGAAGTACCGATAAACCAAAAATTCAAAAAACTGCAACCGCGGTAAAGGAGGAGTGCGATGAAATTGCTTTCGCTTGCTATTTCGAATAGACACAGCCATGAGCACAGCGGCCGCGCGGGCCGCGTGGGCCGCTGTGGCGCCATGGCCCTGCTTGGTCTTGCCGCTGCATTGAGCTGCGTCCAGGCCGTCGCACAAACGGCCTATCCCAACAAGCCGATCAAGGTGATTGTCGGCATCGCCGCCGGCAGCGTGACCGACGTGGTGATGCGCGCCGCGGCGCAGGAGCTGAGCACGCGCCTGGGCCAGCCGGTGCTCATAGACAACAAGCCTGGCGGCAACATGATCATAGGAGCCGAGGCCTGCGCCAAGGCGCCCGCCGACGGCTACACGCTATGCGTGCTCGGGGTCGACGCCTTGTCGAGCAATCCCTTCACCTTCGACAAGCTGCCCTATGACCCGGACAAGGATTTTCGGCCGGTGACCAATCTGTTTTTCGTGCGCGAGGCCTTGGTGGCCGCTGCCGCAGTGCCGGCTAACACGGTCGCCGAATTGCGTGCGCTGGCGCTCGCCAAGCCCGGCTCGCTCAACTTCGGCACACTCGGGCCCGACTCCTCGCCTGATTTGTTTTTGGGCTGGCTGCGCGACAAATGGAAGACCGATATGACCGCCGTGCCCTACAAGGGTGGCGGACCGATTGCCACGGCGCTGATTGCCGGCGAAATCCAGCTCTCGTCCATGGGCATGGGCAATTTTGTCGGCGGCATTCAGGGTGGCCGCATCAAGGCCCTGGCCATAGGCGGACAAAAGCGCGTGGCCTTGTTCCCCGATGTGCCAACCATGGCCGAGGCCGGCCTGGGTGATTATTCGGTTCGGCCCTGGTGGGGGCTGGTGGTTCCGGCCGGCACGCCGGACGCTGTTGTCGCCAGGCTCAATGCCGAGTTTGTGAAACTGTTCAGCGAAGCAAAGTTCGGTGAATTCATGGACGGGCGTTTTCTTGAGACCTCGGTCGGACCGGTCGAGGGCTTTGCCGCCTTTCTCAAGATCGACCGCGAACGCTCGGGGCAGGTGATCAAGGCGGCGAAGCAGGCCAAGCGCTGAACTGTTCATCGCCGCGCCGACCCCTGCACCTTGAACACCCGGAACCTTCGAAGCTCAGAACATTTGGAAAGAAGCCATGAAACGACTTGAAAACCGCGTTGCCATTGTCACCGGCGGCTCCCATGGCGAGCGCGCCGCGCTGGGCGCCGATTTTGCCAAGGCGCTGGCTGCCGCCGGCGCCAAGGTGGTGGTGGCCGATATTCGCGATTGCGCGTCGGTGGTGAAGGAGATTGAGGCCGCCGGCGGTGAAGCGCTGGCCGTGCATGTCGATGTGCGTGACGAGGCCTCGGTGGCGGCGATGGCGGCCGCAGCCATCACGCGTTTTGGCCGCATCGACATCCTGCTCAACAATGCCGCCATCGGTTCGAATATCCCGCCGGTGAAGGTCGGTGACATTGCGCTCGACGCCTGGGACGACATTTATGCCGTCAACGTGCGCGGTCCGTTTGTCTGTGTCAAGGCGGTGCTGCCGCAAATGCGCAAGCAGGGTTACGGCAAGATCATCAATGTTGGTTCGACCATGATGTATTCGGGGGCGCCCAACCGGCTGCATTATGTGTCGGCCAAGGGTGCGGTGCTGGCGATGTCACGCGCGCTCTCGCGCGAGTTGGGCCCGGAGGGCATTTGCGTCAACACGCTCGCCTACGGACTGGTCACCAGCCGCATCAATGAACAGGCGCTGGAGGAGGATGACGAGTATCGCGCCCACGCCTTCCGGCCGCGCGCCATGCCGGTGCACCTGCGCGCCGAAGACATCACCGGCGGGCTGGTTTTTCTGGCCTCCGCCGAGAGCGATCACATGACCGGGCAGTGCCTGATGATAGATCCGGGTTCTGTTCACAATTAAATAGCCGCAAACATAAGCAGGCATGGGCCGTGCCCTGTAACCCTGGCACCCTGGCACCCTGGCACCCGATCAACATATAAGCAGATCCTCGAAAGACAAAGTTAACACATGCTAAATCCGGCCAAAGACGCGCACGGCGCGATCGAAATCATCGTCCCCTATATCATCGACGGCGGCACCGGCAAGCGCAGCCAGTTGCTGGCGCAATATCTCGAAAAACACCTGGGCGTGCCGGTGAGGGCGGTGAGCCGCACCGGCGCGGTCGCCGGCCACAGCGCCATCGCAGCGGCCAAACCCGACGGGCTGACGCTGGGCATGATCACCGGCGAGATCGGCATGATGCACTGGAACGCCGGTCTCACCGAGCTCACCTGGCGCGATTACACGCCGCTCGCCGTGCCCTATGTCGAGGCCGCCGCGATCATCGTGCGCGCCGACTCACCCTGGCGCACGCTCAATGATTTTCTCGCCGCTGCCCGCGCCACCGGCACCGCGCCGCTGCGCGGCTCGGGCTCACCTGATTTTGGTGTATGGAAGTTTGCACTGCTCGGTCTGCTCGATAAAGCCGGCATCAACGCCGGTCGGGTCAGCTGGACCCCGACCATCAGCGGCGAGGAGGGCATTGCCAAGCTCATCGCCGGTGAGGTGGATGTCGCGCCCGTGCCCATGGTCGAGGCGCCCGAGCTCATATTCGAGGGCAAGATCCGGCCGCTCGCCACCATGGCCGATACGCGCCATCCGCTGTTTGCCAGCGTGCCGACGGTGCGCGAGGCCGCGGCCCTCGACTGGAGCGTCGCACACTGGCGCGGCCTGGTTGCTCCGGCCGGACTGGAGCCTGCAGTCAAGGCGCGCCTGGTCGCCGTCTTGCGCAAGGTCGCCGCTGACGCGGACTTTACCGCCGCCTGCCGTGACCGCGGCTATACGCTGGGTTGGAAGATTGATGGCGACTTCGCCGCTTATATGCGGGAGGATGACGAGATGTTCGGCCGCATCATTCGTCCGGCGCTGTGACGATGGAAAATAAAGCTGTGAGCGAACCATTCGATGTCGTGGTGGTGGGCTTTGGCCCGGCCGGGGCGACCTGCGCCGGTTTGCTTGGCAGCATGGGCGTGCGCACGCTGGTGATTGATCGCGTGCGCAGCGTGTATGACAAGCCGCGCGCCTTTGCGCTTGATCACGAAACCATGCGCGTGTTCCAGAACCTGGGCATCGTCGACAAGGTGCTGCCCCATACCGCGCCCTTCACCCCGTCCGAGTACTACGGCGTGGACGGGCGGCTGATCAAGCGCCTTGGCGCGATGCCACCGCCCTATCCGCTGGGCTGGCCGCCCAACGTGGTGTTCACGCAGCCCCCGGTGGAGCAAATCATGCGCAGCGCCGCCGCCGCGCACGACAGCGTGCAGTTGTCGCTTGGCACCGAACTGATAGGGCTGGAGCAGGATGCCTCGGGCGTGCGTTTGCGCCTGCGCGGTGATGATGGTCGCGTTGATGGTGGCGCTGACGGTGGTGCTGACGGTGGCCCTGCTGGTGCCGGAGCCAAGGTGCGCGAGCTAAGCGCCCGCTATGTCATTGGCTGCGACGGCGCCACGAGCACGGTACGCGGCCTGCTTGACATGCCGCTCGAGGATCTGGGCTTTGACGAGCCCTGGCTGGTGGTCGATGTGCAGGTCAATGAAAGCGGCCTGGGCAAGCTGCCCGATGTCAGCATCCAGTACTGCGAGCCGGCGCGCCCCACTACTTACCTCATCGGCCCGGGCAATCACCGCCGCTGGGAAATCATGCTGCTGGCCGGGGAGGATCCGCGCACCATGGAAAGCGAGACTGAGATCTGGAAGCTGTTGTCGCGCTGGTTGAAGCCAGACGAGGCGTCGCTGTGGCGTGTGGCGAGCTACCGCTTTCATGCCTTGGTGGCGCGCGACTGGCGCCGCGGACGCGTGTTCATCGCCGGTGACGCCGCCCACCAACAGCCGCCCTTTACCGGTCAGGGCATGTGCCAGGGCGTGCGCGACGTCGCCAACCTGAGCTGGAAGTTGCAGCGTGTGCTCAGCGGCAAGAGCGGCGACGCGCTGCTCGATACCTACCAGGCCGAGCGCGCCGCCCATGTGCGGCGCCTCACCACGCTGATCAAGAACATCGGCCTGCTCATTTGTGAACGCGACCCGGTGGCGGCGAAACAACGCGATGCGCGGCTGCTTGAAGAGGCCGGTGGTGAGATAAAAACCGTACCTCGCCAAGACCTGATTCCGCCGCTCGCCGGCGCCGCCTGCCTGCTCTCGCCGCTGGCGCACGCCGCCAAGGGCACGATTTTTCCGCAGCCGCGCGTCATGCGGGCGGGTGCGCCGGTGTTGATGGACGATCTTGCCGGCAGCGGCTTTCGGGTCGTGGTCAAGGACAGGCAACTGGCCGCGGCCTTGTGCGCCAATGTGCTGGTCGCGCGTATGGAAGCGCGCATCGTGCTGCTTGGCACTGACGTTGACGTTGACGCCGACACCGATGTCGCGGCTGTGAGTGTGTTGTGCATCAACGAGTCCGACGGTGTGCTGGCGCGCTGGTTTTCGCGCCACGCGTGTGTGGCCGCAATCGTGCGGCCGGATCACTATGTGTATGGCGTGGCCGCCGGCGCGGAACAGCTGGATGCGCAATTGTCGCTACTCGATGTGGCGATGAAATAAGACGGGTGGGCGCGGTAAAATTGGCGGCCTTCCCCGGCCGCAAGCACAGCGCAGAAAAGCAGCAGAAAAAAGCAGAAAAACCAGGCGGCAGAATTTTTTAAAATAGTAATCCTGAGGAGGAAAACATGAAAACGCCCATCCGTTTGGCGCTGGTCGGTTTGCTGGGTCTGCTGAGTCTGCTGGATCTGCCGGGTCTGCAGACCTCGGTTGCGCTGGCGCAAAGTTGGCCGGCCAAGCCGCCGAAAATCATCTTGTCGCAGCCGGCCGGTTCGCCGCCTGACATCATCGCACGCATCATCGCCGACAAGCTCACGCGCAGCTGGGGCCAGCAGGTCGTGGTCGAGAACCGCCCCGGGGGCAATAACGTCATCGGCGCGCAGGCGGCGGCGCGCTTGCCGGCCGACGGCTACACGCTTTATTTCTCCACCACCGCGGCGCTGGTGACCAACATCTACACGCTCAAGTCCATGCCCTACGATCCGGTGAAGGATTTCACGCCGGTGGCGATGATAGGCCTGAGTCCCTTCCTGATCGCCGCAACACCCACGGTGGCGGCCAAGAACACCGCCGAGCTGATTGCGTTGGCCAAGGCGCAGCCGGGGCAGTTGTCTTTTGCCAGCGACGGACAGCGCGGCTTTGGCGGCATTGTCGGCGACATGCTCAAGGTGGTTGCCGGCGTGCAGGTGACGCAAGTGCCTTACACGAGTTCGGCCGCTGCCATCCAGGACACCGTTGCCGGCCGCACCCAGTACACCGTGATGGGCATCCCTGCGGTGGTCAATCTCGTTAAGGACGGCAGGCTGCGCCCCATCGCCGTGAGTTCGGCCAAGCGCCTGCCCGGACTGGAGGGCATTCCGACGCTGGCCGAAACGCTGCCCGGTTTTGCCTATGTTGGCTGGTTCGCGCTGGTCGCGCCCACCGGCACGCCGGCCGAGGTGGTGAGCAAAATCAACCGCGACCTCGGGCAGATTCTCACCGACAGCGAGAACGTGCAAAGGCTGCGCGACCTGGGCATTTACACCGAGGGCGCCGGCACACCCGAATCGACCGGGCAGTTTTTTGCGTCCGAGCGTACGCGCTGGGCGCAGGTGATCAAGGACATCGGCATCCAAGCCGAGTAGGGCACCGGGCCGCATTTGCATTCGCTTTCAAACCAGGCGCTTTCAAACCAAGCGGTTTTGAATCAAGCGTTTTTTAAATCAAACAGGGGCAAGGCATGAGCAACAGCGGTCAGATGAATCCATTGGGTCTCAAGCAGGCCAATATCATTATCGACAAGGCGCTGGCCAAGGCGCGTGACATGGGCGTCAAGCCGCTCGCCGTGGTGGTCATAGACGGCAGCGGTCACATCATCGCCGCGCAGCGCGAAGACGGCGCCAGCATGTTCCGTGTCGATGTCGGTCTGGGCAAGGCCTGGGCTTCGGTGGCGATGGGTGCGTCCAGCCGCGCCCTGGCCAAGCGCGCCAAAGATAACCCGGCATTTTTTCACACACTGGCACAGACGGCGCAGGGTAAATTTTTACCCCAACCGGGCGGCGTGCTGATCAAGAACGCCAAGGGCGAGATCATCGGCGCGGCCGGCGCGAGTGGCGGAACCGGTGAAGAAGATGAAGCGGCCTGCGTGGCCGGCATCGAAGCGGCAGGGCTGGTGGCCGACGCCGCGGGCTGAGCGTTGAGCGTTGCGTGTTGCGTGTTGAGCGTTGACTGTTGCGCGTTGCGTAATTAAGGCGGGGGGCGGGGTGCTGAGTCTTTGGTACTGGGTACTGGGCGCTTAGTACCCAGCCCATAATCGGCTGAAAACCCGCGCCAGCCGGACCTTTCCAGTCAGCGCCCGGTTTTTTTCTTGGCCGTGCCGGTGATCCCGGACGGAATTTTCTCGATCGCCTCGTCAAGCCGCAATTGCAGCGGCTGCTCTACCCAGGGCTTGCGCGCCGCGGGTGACTGCGAGCCGGGGAAGGCAATAAAATAAAGCGCCACACCGATGAGGCAGGCGAGTACAACAGCGGCCTCGCCCAGCCACTTACGCCGCGCTTGCGGCCATTGCGCCAGTGTGACTTGCAGTGTGTCTTGCAGTTTGCCGCGCGTTGCTGCGGCGGCCTCCGCGTGTTCACCGGCTTGCTGCGCCTGTTGCGTCAGCGCATCGGCCTGCTGCGCGGCGGCAATGCGCTCTTCGAGTGCGGCCTGCGCGCGGTGTTCTGCCGCCAGCCGTTTGGCCGCCGTCTCAATCGCACGTTGCTCCGTCTTGGCGCGCGCCGCCACCTGCTTGGCTGCGGCAGCTTCTGCGCGGGCCTTGTCGCGCGCAGCAGCGGTGGCCAGCGCATCGGCGGCGATACGCGCCTCGGCGTCGTGTAACAGCGCGGCCTCGGCTTGTTCGCGTTGTGCGGCGGCCGTGGCCAGCGCCTGATCGGTCGCGGTCTGCTCGCTTGCGTATTGTGCCGCTGCCTGTTCGGCCGCGCCGCGTTCGGCAGCCAGTCGCGCCGCCGCAGTCTCTTTTTGTTCGCGTGCTCTGGTCGTTGTCAGGGCTTTTTCGGCGGCCTTGCTGCGCGATTGCGCCAGCGCCAGCGCGCCTTGCTCGGTCTTGGCGCGCGCTGCGGCGAGGCGCTCGGCCGCAGTCTCGGCGGCGATGCGCGCCTCGGTGTCGCGTAACAACAGCGCTTCCGCGGCGGCGCGCTCGGTTGCGGCGGCAGCCAGCGCATGTTCCGCCGCAGCCTGTTGTTCGGCGTTTGCTGTTGCCGCGCGTTCAAGGGTGCTGCGCTCGCTGGCAAAGCGTGCCGCCTCTGCTTCTTTGTGTTGGCGCAAGGCGGTTGCGGCGAGTGCTTTTGCCGCCGCCTCGGCGCGTGCCTGCTCCAGTCCGAGCGCCTGCGCCTCGGCCGCGGCCTTTTCTGCGGCGATGCGCGCCGTCCCGGCCTCGGCGCTGACGCAGGCCTCGGTGTCGCGCAACAACTGGGCTTCTGCGGCGGCGCGCTCGGTTGCGGCAAGGGCCAGTGCGCGTTCGGCGATCGCCTGTTCGTCGGCGAGTTTTGCCGCCTGTTGTTGCGCGGCGGCCTTGTCGCGCGCCAGGCGCGTCGCCGCCGTTTCATTGTGCTGACGCTGCGTCAGCGCGGCGAGTGCGCGTTCGGCGGCCTCATTGCGCGCTTGTTCGAGCGCCAGGACGCGCGCCTCGGCTTCGTCGCGCTCGGCGCTGATCAAGTCGGCCGCGGCATCGGCCGTTTCACGCAGCGCCACTTCGGCAGCAAGAGCCGCTTCGCTGGCCTCTTTTACGCGCGCGGCTTCGATACGCGCCTGCTCGGCTTCGATACGCCGCGCCGCCTCCAGGCGCGCCGCCTGCTCGGCGGCGCTGCGCTCGGCGGCGCGCGCCGTCAGTCCGGCGTCGGCCCTGGCGTGCGCTTGCGCCGCATCGGTGGCGCGTTTTTCCGCGGCGGCGTAGTCCGCCGCCTGTCCCGCGGCACGGGCCTCGGCGTCGGCCAGCGCCTGGGTCTGCTTTGCCGCCTCTTGTTCCGCGCGTACGCGCTGCTCGGCCTGGTCGCGCAGCGCCGCATCACTTTTTAAGCGCTCCTCGGCGGCGCGCGCCAGCGCGCGTTCGGCCTCAATGCGCCGGTTGGCGGCGTGCTGTGCCGCTTGCTCGGCGGCATAGCGTTCGGCCGCCAGTTGCACCGCGGTTTTTTCTTGTTCCACGCGCGCGGCGGCGGCCTCTGCGGCGCGCGACTCGGCCTCGATGCGCTCTTTGGTCGCTTTGAGGGCGCGCGCATCGGCGAGGCTGCGTTGTTCGGCCTGCTCGAGGGCGTCCTCTTCGGCGATGGCCCGCGCCTGGGCGGCGAATTTGCGTTGTGCTTCGGCGCTGGCGGCAAGCTCGGCGGCCCGCGCCAAGCCTTGTTCGGCTGCGGCGCGCTGCTCGGCTTCGTGCTGCGCCAGGGCCTCGGCGTCAGCGTGCGCCATGGCGATGCGGGCGGACTCGCGTTCGCTCTGGCGGGACTGCTCGGTCAGGGCGCGCGTCTGGCGTTCGGTTTCCGCGCGCGTTTGCGCTGCGCTTGTGGCGGCGGTGGCGGCGCGGTCGGCTTCGGTGCCTGCTCCCCCTCCCCCTGCGCGAGAGGCTTGCGCGGCGCTTGGCTGATCGGGCAGGCCCGCGGCGGCGTCACTGGACGCGGCGGCCCCACTGTCTGCGGCGGCCTCGTTGGCCTCGTTGGCCTCGTTGGACTGGCGATCGAGTTCGGCTTGTTTAAGTTTGTCTAGCAGTGTGCTCATCACCCGACGCTGGCTGGTGTCATAGCGTGCATTCTACGCGACCTGTGGCCTGATGCAGCGCCTGCCCCTGGCCTTGTCGTAGCGCGTAAATTTTCCCGGACAATGGCTGGAAAGGCGCACCAGTCGTGGCTTTCCAGTCATCGACAGGCTGGGGCCTCAGGGCTGATTTCAGTGCTGATTTCAGTGCTCATAAAGCCCTTTGGCCACGGCACGGTGGGCCACCAGCGCGGCCACCACCTGTAGCATGGGCGTGGCCACCCCGGCGACGCGGGCAAAGGCGAGCGGCGCCTGCAGCAGCGCCTCCACTTCCATTGGCCGGCCCATCTCGTAGTCTTGCAGGATGGAGGGCTTGTGCATGCTGGTGTTGGGCATCACCGGTTCGAGCGCAATGCCGTGCGCGGCACCGATGGCGATGCCCTCGCGGATCAGCGCATGGATGACCGCGCTCACCTCGGGGTCGGCCATCATGATCTTGCCCGGCTGGCCGGTGAGGGCGGCGACCGCAGACATCAGGTTTAGCAGCAGCTTGTGCCAGACCACGGTGCGGATATCGGCGATAGGCGGCGAGTCTATGCCGGCGCCGATCAGCACGGCGCGCAAGGCGTCCAGGCGCGCGCTGGGCCTGTCATCGGTTTCGCCCAGGCTCAGGCAGTTGTTCTCCGGCGTGGCGTTGCTGATGACGCCAGGTTCTATCACCGTGTTGGCGGAAAAAATAACGCTGCCGATAACGCGCTCGGGCGCGATGCTGCGCGCGAGTACGCCGCCCGGATCAAGCCGCGACAAGTCGGGTGGGCGCGGACGCGAGGCCGACAGCCCCTGCGCGTACCACCAGGGCAAGCCGTTTTGCGCAAACACCACGGCGCTGTTCGGGCCCAGTAGCGGCGTCACGCCTTGGGCGAATGCGGCGAGGCTGGTGGCCTTGAGCGTGGCGAGGATGAAATCCTGCGCGCCCAGCTCGGCCGGATTGTCGCTGGCGCGCACGCGTCCGGCGATGCGTTTGTCGCCGCTGTGCAGCAGCAGTCCGCGCGCGCGGATCGCCGCGAGGTTGGGGCCGCGCGCCACCACCGAAACATCGTTGCCTGCGGCGGCGAGGCGCGCCGCAAAGTGCCCGCCGACCGCGCCGGCGCCAAATATGCAGATTTTCAGGATCAGATTCCTTGAGTTTGAACGGGGAGACGGCCGCAGCAGGGCAAACACACCCGCAGGCGCCGACAGAGGCCCTTATTTTGCCTGATGCGCGCGCGCATCGCCCGGCGGCGGCAATCCGATCAAACCTGCGGCCTGTGTCAGGCCAAAACGTGTCAGGGCAAAACGTGTCAGGCCAAAACGAAAGGGGACTATAGCGATGAGTCCCTATTTCGGTCTAAAGCTGATCGCTTCAAATGCGGCTTTGGCCCGATGCATCAATGATGGATGTAGCGTACCAAGCTTTGGCGTTTGCCCATGCCTTGGGTTGGGCGGGACTCGAAACCATTCTTCGTTATAGGGCAAATCCTGAGAATTTTTAAGATTAAATTTCGTCTCAAAGCTCAATCCAGAAAGGGTGTAAGCAGGGCCGTCAAGCTTTCGTATAGCGAATTCTCCGGATATTAAATCTTGGACCTTCTTGGATGTTCCGTAGGCGACACGCAGGCCCGGCGTGCCATCCTCAAACTCCATCGTACCTAGAACCAGGACTGGTCTTGGTTTTCTGCCCGGAATACCGCCACGCTCTTTTGTTGAAAAAAAGCAGTAGAGGATGTCACCTGGGGCGGGGAGAGGGACGAACTCTTTTGCTTTGAGCAAGCTTGGGCTCACGTGAATCCGCCATGTCGGGGAAGAGGCTTTCCACCATCGACGCGTTACCGTGCTTTCCAGTTACGATGGATTTTATTTTTTTTCTGTCCGCCTCTGTTGGAGGACCGTTATCCGGTTCGTATTGTGGCAACTGATTCATAGCAAGCGCAACGAGGGATTTATGTATGACATCCGTTTCGGACAATCCAAGCTTTTCGGATAAAAGCGAAAGCGTGACGCGCGTCACGCCACCTTGCGTGTCGCGATCCCTAAACCGAAGCAAAAAGTCGTTTGTTTTACCCATTATTTAATGCTATCAGAAAGCTATCTTTAGATCAAGCCTACAAAGGTTTGCGCAGGCAATTCGGGACTAAACGATATAGTTCCCAAACAAAACGCTCGCAGCGCGAAACGCGTTAACCTAGGGGGGCGTAATGCAGCGTGATGGCTGCGCCGGCGTGCAAGGGCTGAAACGATATGTGGATGTGGGGCGTTGTTCAAGTGCACAGGCCACCGGCCCTGTATAAAAACGCAGCCCGCTTAAGACGGGGTCTTAATCGGCGCGCACTGTACCGAGTATCTTTGCAGCACCGCGAGCAGTTTTTCTTCCGCCACCAAAATCCGAATACGTTTATCTGTGCTTGAGTGGTCGATGCGCAGCCAACCTTCTTTTACCAGCCGTGAGACCTGTTTTCGTATTCCTACTTCGCTAAACGGAATCGCGCCCAGCAAATCTTTCATCGACGTGGGGCGCTTGCGAAGGGTGCTGTCGGCCGTGTGAATGAGTATGTCGATTGCGAGCAGGCTGCGCGCCGCAGGAAAATTTGCACGCATCCATGCGCGCTGGTTTAAAAGCCCGAGAGTGAAAGCGCTTAGCACTTAGGCCTTGTGTTGGGGGGGGGGGGGCTGGCGTTCATATTGCTTTCCACTCCGTGATGATTCAGAGGACGGCAGCTGCCACATATGCGATCAGCATACCCCTTATTGGGTACGGTACCCATTGCACATGCCCAAACATAGTGGGGGTGTTGCCGCCAGAACGCCGTTATGAAGGGCACCATTCTTTTTATGATTTTTTAGTCTACAGGGTTTGAGGCGGAAATAACCGCGACTAAGGTCTGGTACCCGCTACCGGCACACGTTGTTTGTAGTTCGCGGAATGGCGTCAATCCGATGGTGAGCGGCCTAACTACCAAGAACGTTTTGGCTTCGACAAGTGCCCAAACTTTGTTGGGGCGGAAACGATTGTTGATGTGCATGCGAGATGACACCCTCAACAAAATCTATCCAGAATGCAGTGCTGTCCGGATGTTGGCCAAACAGATTCGTCTCATGGTCGGATGCTTTCTTCTTTGGGAGGGCTTACTTGAAACCAGTTATCGCAGTCCTATCTCTCGCGCTTGTAATATTTGTTTCCGGATGTGCGTCTGTGCCAATGGCGGATCTTGAGCTGGATGCCAAAGCGAAAGAATTTGTTCCCGCCGCAAGCAGCGCCTCTATCTATATCTACCGCAATGAAACTTTTGGTGCCGCTATTTCTATGGCGGTTACGGTGAACGGCTTGATGTTGGGCCAGACAGCGGCGAAGAGCTATTTTTTAATCAATGTTCCGCCCGGCTCGTATGTCATCGAGTCCCAGGCTGAGGGCGTATCCAAGCTGCCGCTGTCTGTGGTTTATGGCAAGAACTATTTTGTCTGGCAGGAGGTAAAAATGGGAATTTTCTATGCAGGAAGCATGCTTCAACAGGTGACTGAGGATGTGGGGCGTGTTGGGGTGATGGAGTCTAAGTTAATTGCTACGGCTGCCGGGAGTGAACGAATTGTTCCAATGGGTTCTTCAGTGGGTTCACTTGCACCGACACGGCCGAGTGACATATCTATTGATCAACGCTTGAGGGATTTGAAAACATTGAATGAATCTGGCTTGATTAATCAGGATGTTTATATCGACCGGCAGAGAGCAATTCTAGAGGGGAAACCTTAGGTCGCGCGGGGGAGGTGATTGCATGTGGACCATTATTGATGAGGCCACGTTTTTTATGATTTGTATTGATAGGGGATTGGGATGAATTTAAGAACTCAGTACTTGCTTGGTGCTCTTAGCGTTGGGGCATTGGCCGCGTGCGCAACACCGACAGTGGTCCAGACCGTTAAGCCCGGGGATAACGGCTTGAGTTGTGCGCAATTGCAGAATGAATACGCGGATGCAGAGCGGTTGCGTACGGCGGCAGACGCGGAGAAAAGCGTTACCGGCGGCAACGTGGTTCGGGCGATCTTCTTTTGGCCTGCCATTCTGGGCACGGCCGCCAACGCGAATGAGGCAATCGCCGCCGCAGATACGCGGAAAGTGGGGTTGTCGAATCTCATGAACCAGAAGAACTGCTCGATTCCGAGTCCTGCCCAACCTGCGGATGTTGTTCGGGCGGCAGAGCCAGCTTCACAGAGCCAGGAAATGCGGCTTGTGGATCTGAAAAAACTATTCGACGCGAGCCTTATATCCCGGGAAGTTTATGTGGAGCGACAAAAAGTGATTTTAGCTACGCCTTGACATGAATGCGGGAAGGCCGGGCACGCCCAGTCATTTTTATTTCGATAACTGCAACAACTTTGTTGTGAATACTTTGTTGTGGCGAAGATCATTGTTGATGTGCATGGGTGATGACACCCTAAGGAAACTTTTCTCAACCTTGGAGTGCTAGATTGAAAAATAAAAAATTCGTCATGGTCGTTAGCGCCGCCATAGCCTGCATTGGCGCAGGGCTCGCAAGCGCACAATCAACGACCGACGCGCTAAAAACAAAAAATGCAAACGAAATTGGAGTCACGATTTCCCAATACGAATATAAAGAGCCAAGTTTAGGTGTGTCTTTTAAGGCGACGAACTGGGGGGTCGAATACCTCGGTACGCGTCGTATTAACGACGACTGGTTTTTTATAGAGGGCGTTGACTACAACAGAGGTGCGCAAGACTACGTAGGCACCGGAACGATGAGTGGGGTGCCAACGTATTACGTGAACGCCAAACTAGCGGTCGGGAAGGATTTTGCATTCGACAACTATGTTCTCTCTCCCTACGTTGGATATGGATATCGATATTTGCAAATGAATTGGGGCGGCATGGTCTCGTCGACCGGGCAGACTGGCTATGACAGGCAAAGTACATACAACTACGCGCCCATCGGCGTGATCCATCGCTTTCAAATTGATAGTAAGGCGAAGCTGGTCTCGACCTTGGAATATGACTATCTGATCAACGGCTCCCAATTTAGTGGTATTTCCGTCTTAAATGGACGGGGAGGCGTATCAGGAGTTCCCGATGTCACAAATAAACAAAGTTCTGGTTATGGGGTCAACGTCAGCGTTATGTATAAAACCGATACTTGGGCGGTCGGTCCATATTACAAATATTGGAACATAAACCAATCTGATATCGCCACAGGTGCATTTAATGTGGGTGTACGCAGGTTTACTGCGACGTTTTATGAACCAGCGAACAACACAAACGAATATGGGATGAAAGCGACATATAGTTTTTAAATAAATATTTTTATTGATTGCTATCGACTCCACAGAAAATGTCGGGGAGGGAAAAGGAGCAATAAGATGTGGCCGCCTTTAAAATTGCTTGTAACTTTAGCGGGGATTTTCTGCCTTTCTGGATGCAGTTTGGTAAGCCTGCAGGCCACAGGAACGAGGATGGAAGAGGCGCGGTCGGCAAATGCCGGAAAACAACTTGTCCCCAAAGATGGTGGAAGCTACTTAATTGCTGTTGGTACGGAAACAGTTTCGTACTTGGGCTCAGGGGATACTGATTGGAAGGTGAGTAACACTGCATTCACTCAACCCAAAGGTACCTATTCTTTGATTAGAGCCGTTCCTGGAGCGTATGCTGTCTATGGGAACAAACGTGTGGCTGGTGGAGGTGAGGCTACTTCAGTCATTGACGTGAAGGCGAGTGAAGTAACTTGTTTTTACGTTTTCAATCCGATGTCGGGGGCGGCAAGAATAGAAACCTACAAGGGGGATGCCTGCGACCCGATCTTGCGTCCATTAAGGCAGCAGAGTGTTGTCGACAAAGTAAATTGAAAATAGGTCCTGATCGGTTTGAAAAAATCGATCCAGTTTCCGCCCTGACCGCTGGGCTGGGGGGCATGTAATCCAGTGCAGACGCCACGACGCCATAACGCTTAGGTTACCTTACGCCTAAGCGCCCAGGTGCGCACGCCGCTCTTGCCGCACTCGATTTAATTAATGTAACGCGTTACATTAATTAAATGGAGAAAAGAAAACGCGGTCGCCCTCCGACCGGTTCGGCGCTAAGCGCGGCCGAGCGCATGCGCGCCTATCGGCGCAGGCTGCGCGAGCGCGGCATGGCGGTAAAGTCGGTGACGATACAAGACCCCGTTGTCGCGGCCGCCCGTTTTCGCCGCGAATCGCTGTTGACCCCGGCAGAAAAAGACGTCATCCGGCGCTTTTGTGCCGGCCTGAGAAAGCTGCCCGCGCTGCCCGAACGCGTTGCGGTTTTCGGCAGTCGGGCAAAAGGCGGCGCGCATATCGATTCGGACCTTGATCTCGCCGTGCTCATCAGCGGTGAAAAATCGGCAAAGATCGATGCTTGCCTTGCCGCCATGTCTGCGTGGGCGGTTGAGCCTTATCAGGAAAACGGTATTGGCATCCGCTTGCGGCCGGTCGCGCTATTTTCGGCAGACCGGAAAAGGGCTTTTTTTAAAGCGATTCGCAATGATATGGATACCGTATGGACAAAGCCACGCTAAAACACGAGGTAGCCAACAACCTGATCCTGCTTGACGAGGAGTTGCGCTCGTTTGCGGCCAATGCCGGGGCACAACTTTGGAGAAAAGCGGTCACAAACCTGTGCTACGCCGCTTACGATGCGACCTGCGCGCTACTGTGGTCAAAGGGCCTCAAGACTGAATCGCACGAAGGCGCGCAATCGATGTTGTCATTGCATTTTTTCAGGGCCGGCGCCCTGCCAAAAGACACCACCAAAAATCTCAGCATGTTGATGTCGCTACGGCACGCGGACGATTACAAGGGCGATGTGTCCATTGCGGCTCAGGATGTCATTGACCAGCGCAAATGGGTCGTCGGTTTTGTTAACAGTGCGCTGGACATCATTCGCGCCGAAGGCCCCGGTGCCAGCGTCAGGGCTGCGCTGGCCGCGCTCGGGCAAGCGGAGCGACTGGTGATAGCCGCGGCTGGCGGCGACACAAGCCCGCCGCCGCCCCGCTCTAAACGGCGCGGCACGCCTTAACGGTTTTGCGATTCAATCGGGCCCGTGCCTCCTGTGGCGCCGTGAGCGTCACCCCTGCTCAACGCGCTCGATAATCCCGGCGCGTACCACCAGGCCAAGCCACCGCGGGCGGTGGCGACGGCAATGGCGTGTTTGTTGCTATTCTCGTGCCTGCTGCGGGGGGCATACGGCCGCTCAGCACCTTTCGGGAAGCATCATGAACACATTTACCAAAGTCATTCTTTACACCGACAGCGACGGTCGCGCAAAATTTCGCGACGAACTGATTGCACTCACCGAGGGCACGCCGCAGTCGGCCCTGTCGGCGGTGTTGCCGGCGAGCGGCTGCCAGATGCGCCAGAGCCCGGTTGGTTTTCGCAGCCAGTTTCATTGCAGCGCCAAGCCGCAATGGTTGTTTGTGCTCGCTGGCGAGATGGAGATCGGCCTGCAGGACGGCAGCACGCGCAGCTTCAAGCCGGGCGAACATTTTTACTCGGCCGACACGCTGCCCGAGGGCGCCGTGTTTGACGCCAAGGTGCACGGCCACTGGAGCCGCCAGGTCGGTGCGCACCCGCTGGTGACCCTGTTCGTCAAGGTCTGATCGGGGCGGGGTGGGCCCCCGCGGTGTGCCTGATCGTGCGGGTAGCCGGTGCTACTGGTTGAGCTGTATGCCCGAGGTCTTGATGACGCGCGACCACTTGTCGGCCTCGGTGCGCAGAAACGCGGCGAAGGCCTCGGGCGAGGTGCCGGTGATATCGGCACCCTGCTTGACCACCGTTTCTTTGAACTCGGGGGCGAGAAACAGTTTGTTGATGTCGCGCTGCAGGCGCGCCACCACCTCGGGGGGCGTGCCCACCGGCGCGATGATGCCCGACCAGCCCTCGATCACCACGCCGCCATAGCCCGACTCGGCGATGGTCGGCGTGTCGGGGAAGACCGCGCTGCGCGCGCGACCGCACACCGCCACAAGGCGCAGCTTGCCCGAGCGTATGTGCGGCAGGGCCGCCGGCAGCGTGATGATGGTGAAGTCGGTGTTGCCGGCGATGACATCGAGCAGCGCCGGCGTATCGCCCTTGTTGGGGATGTGGCGCATCTTGATGCCGGCCTCGCTCGAGAGCAGTTCCGCGCCAAGGTGGCTGAGGTTGCCCACGCCGGGCGAGCTGTAGTTGAGGCTGTCGGGTTTTTTCTTGGCCAGCGCGACCAGCTCGGCGACGGTTTTTACCGGCAGATTGGGGTTGGCCACCAGCACGAAGGTGATGCCGGTGGTCTGCGTCACCGGCGCGAAATCTTCCAGCGGCTTGTAGGGCAGGTCTTTGTAGATGAACTGGTTCACGGTCATCGGGCTGGGCGCGGCCATGGCGATGGTGTAGCCGTCGGGGCGCGCCTTGGCCAGCGCGTCCATGCCGATGATGCCGTTTGCGCCCGGACGGTTGTCAACGATGACCTGCTGGCCCCACGACTCGGACAGGCGCTGCGCGACCATGCGCATCAGGATGTCGGCGCTGGAGCCGGCGGCCTGCGCGACGATGAGCCGCACCGGCTTGGTTGGGAAGTCCTGGGCCTGGGCGGCCGAAAATATCACGGTGCAAAGCAGTGCAAAAAGCAACATCGACCAATTTGAAAGCCTTTTCATCGTTCTTCTCCCTGGTTCATATGAGGTAATTGCTCGCACCGGTATTGCGCATTTATGTCCCAGTCCCTGTCATTGCGAGCGCAGCGAAGCAATCTCATCGCTCTTGTAACTACCGTCGCAGCACCACAAGATTGCCACGTCGGCTTCGCCTCCTCGCAATGACGACTCATATAGCGAGCGCAGCGTTTTCCGTCATTACGAGCGCAGCGAAGCAATCTCATCGCTCTTGTAACTACCGTCGCAGCACCACAAGATTGCCGCGTCGGCTTCGCCTCCTCGCGATGACGACTAATATAGCGAGTGCAGCGTTTCCCGTCATTGCGAGCGCAGCGAAGCAATCTCGTCGCTCTCGTGACGTACACCGCAATGCCACAAGATTGCCGCGTCGGCTTCGCCTCCTCGCAATGACGCGATGATGCGATGATGCGTTGTTACGTATCAAATGCAATTCAGTCCTACGCCGCCGCCTTCTTGCCCTCGGTTTCCCACCAGTGTTGCAGCACACCCTTGGTGCCGCCCAGGCGGACGGTGTCGCGCAGGCCCTCCGGAATGGGCGAAAAATCATGTTTGATGTCGCGCGTCAGGTTGATGAACTTGCCGCTGGAGAAATCGACGTCGATGTCGTCGCCGCTCTCGGCCATTTCGCTCACGCCGGCACACTCGGCCATCAACATCAGGCCGACGCTGATGGCGCCGCGATAGGTGAGAAAGGGCATTGATTCGCACAGCATGCCTATGCCCATGGCCTGCATGGCGATGTAGCCTTGCACGTGCGCCTTGCCCTTGCCGAAGTTGCGACCGGCGATGATGATGTCGCCGCGCTTGGCGCGGGTGCGAAATTCCGGGTCGGACTCTTCGAACACGTGCGGTATCAGGATCTCCGGGTCGGTGACGCGGTCGATGACGTATTTGAAGTTCATCACCGGGCCGTCATGGCCCATATCGTGACCGAACTTGTGGCATTTGCCCTTGAGGCGCCATTGAAATGCATCTTTGTTGTCGGACATGTATGTCTCCGTCAAACCTGCAATAAAATTCTAATCAGTAAGCAAGCGAACGCGGGTCGGAAATCTTGCCGGCGACCGCCGACACCGCCACGGTGGCGGGGCTGCCCAGGTAGCACTCTGAATCTTTCGCACCCATGCGCCCGGCGCCGTTGGTCGCCGCCGTGGAGATGGACACCTCGCCCGAATGCATCAGGCCCAGCACGCCGCCGGCGCAGGGGCCGCAGCCCGACTGCAGCATGATCGCGCCGGCTTCCTGGAACACCGACATCAGGCCCTCGTCGGCGAGGCGCTTGGCCGTCTGCACCGAGCCGGGCACCACAAACAGGCGCGTGCCGGCGGCCACCTTGCGGCCGCGCAGCACCCGCGCCGCCAGTGCCATGTCTTCGTACATGCTCGAACCGCAAGAGCCGATATAGGCGTGGTTGACCGGCTTGCCCACCACCGTCGACACGTCGACGGCGTTCTCGGGCGCGCCCGGCAGCGCCACCTGCGGCTCCAGTGTGGAGAGGTCAAAGTTGAGGTCGGCTTCGAACTGTGCATCCGCGTCGCTGTAGACCGGGGCAAGATCGGTGACTTTTTTGCCCGCCGCCGCGGCGATGCGCTCTAGCACCGCCTGTGAGGGCGGCGCGAACACATTGATGGCGTTGATCTCGGTCGGGGTGTTGCACAGCGCGACGCGCTGCTCGAGGGCGAATGCATCCAGACCGGGGCCGGCCAGCTCGAGCACGCGATAGGTGATGTCGGTGCCCCAGTCGCCTTTTTCGCCGCCGGCCAGGTGTTTGGATACGCGAAAACCGACATCGCGCCCGTACACGCCCGGGCGCAGCTTGCCATTGAGGGTGAGGCGCACGGTCTTGGGTACCAGCGTCCATAGCGTGCCCATGGCGAGCACCGAGGTGACCTCGCTGCCGGCGCGCAGGCCGAAGGCGCCCACCGCGCCGAAATTGGTGACGTGCATGTCGTTGGCGAAAATGAACATGCCGGGCATCACCATGCCGGTCTCGATCGGGAACACGTGGCCGTGGCCGCCCTGGCCGACATCGAAGAAATTCTTGATCTTCCAGGTCTTGGCGGCCGAGCGGATGTTGACGCCACGCTGGGCGGCGCGCGGCGAGGTGTAGATCACCTCGTGGTCGGTGACAAACACCACCTTGTCGGCGTTGCGCACGCGGTCTATGCCCAGCTCATCGAGCATTTTTTTGCTGTTCTCGACTTGGCCGTCGTGCAGGAACACCAGGTCCGGGTTCGGGTGCACGACGTCGCCGGGCTTTACCGAAGCCAGGCCGCAGGCGCGCGCGATGATTTTTTCCGTTGCGGTCATTCCCATTGCAGTTCTCCGTTGTTCTTCAGGGGCCGGGCTTCAGGCCTTCATGGCCTTGAGCGCCGCCACCGCCGCCTCGGGCGCGAACTTGCTCGCGCCGTTGATCAGCATGTCGGGCAGGTTGCCCAGGATGAGGCAGTCCTCGCGCATCTTGCCACCGCATTGGTGTACGCGGTCGGCGATTTCGGCCATGGCTTTTTTCACCGCCGGATGGTTCTGTTCGCCCGGGTAGCCCAGGCTTTGCGCGAAATCATTGGCGCCGATGTAGATGCAGTGGATGCCGGGCACGCGGCAGATCTTTTCGATATTGTCCATGCCCTCGACGTCTTCGATCATTGCGGCGACAAAAATATTGTCGTTGCTCTGGCGGTAGTAGGCGGGCATGTCGGGGATGCCGATCTGGTAATTGACGCCGCGTGCACCGCCGAGCGAGCGGGTGCCCACCGGGCCGAAGTAGCAGGCGCTCACCAGCTGGCGCGCGTCGGCCTCGGTCGCCACGTGTGGCGCGACGATGCCGCGGATGCCGCGGTCGAGGCGCCGGTTGACGGTGGCCGAACTGACATCGGGCACGCGTGCAATCGGCGTCACCCCGACGAGGTCGGCGCTACGGCAGATGTCGTCAAGGTCGGTGTTGCCGAACACGCCGTGCTCGTCATCAATGAGCACGTAATCAAAGTCGAGCACGCCGAGCATCTCGACAATGGCCGGCGCGGGGATGGTCAGCCTGTAGCCGTGCGCCTTGCGCCCCTCGGCGATGGCCTTGTTGATGCGGTTGGGTCTGGTCACTGTGTGTTCACCTTATTGGTCTGCCCGGCTTGGGGGCGTGGCGGGGTTTGGTATCGGGTCTGGCTGCAACTTTGGGTGCAAGCCCGGCAAAGCGCTTGCGTGAGCATTCTGCTGCGCTGAAATCCGCATGCTTGTGTTGCGTGTTGCGTGATGCGGTGCCTGCGCCGGCCTCGGAGTGCGGGGGCCATTGTCGACGCAGCGCGATGGCGTTGTCAAAACCTTTTGCCGCGCAGTGCAATGATCCGCCTGGTGCGAATGGCGCTTACTTAGCACCTTCCCTCTCCCCTTGCGGGAGAGGGGCAGGGAGAGGGGGAATGCCGGCAGATTCGATCTTGCACGCATTCACCCTCTCCCTCGCCCTCCCCCGGCGAGGGGGAGGGAGTACCTTGGTCGCGGTTTTGCAAGATGTGATGATTTATCAAAAGCGCTTCAGCATTCCGCTAAGTAAGTGCCATTCCCGCCTGGTGCCGGTTTTCTTTGATAGGTTTAGGTTATGGCTTGGCCAACATGTCTTATGGGCGGCCGCCGCAGCCTATGTGTTAGCGGTGTTAGCGGTGTTAGCCGCGGGTCAAGCGCAGGTCAACCCCGGGCGATCATCCGATGCTGATCAGCTAAGCATGAGGTAAGCATCAGCCAAGCATCAGGCAAGCGTCAGGGAACAGGAAGGGAACAGGAAGGGAACAGCAAGGGAACAGCAAGGGAACAATCAGCACAGGGTGAAATAAAAACGCGCGCCCTTGTCCTTTTCGCCTTCGGCCCAGACGCTGCCGCCGTGTTTCTCGATGATACGCTTGACCAGGCTCAGGCCGATGCCGGCGCCCTCGAACTCGTGGCGGCCGTGCAGGCGCTGGAAGGGCATGAACAGTTTCGCGCTGTAGTTCATGTCGAAGCCGGCGCCATTGTCGCCGACAAAATAAACCTGGCGGCCGTCGTGTTCTTCCATACCGATGTCAATACGCGCCGCGGCGACCTTGCTGGTGAACTTCCAGGCATTACCGATAAGGTTGCTCAGCACGATCTCTAGCAGTCCGGAGTCGCCATTACCGGGCATGGGCGCGTCCACCCGGATCTCGATCTGGCGTTTCGTATCGTCTTCGGCGAGCGCCGCCAGCGTCTTGTTGGCAAGCCGCGAAAGGTCGATGTCCTGGCGCAGTAATGGCTGCCTCGAAATGCGCGCCAGGTCGAGCAGGTCATCCACCAGTTCGCTCATGCGCAGCCCGCCTTCCTGCACCCGTTTCAGGTGGGCGGTCGATGCCGGGTCGAGCTTGCCCTGGTTTTCTTCGAGCACGATGGCGCTAAAGGCGTTGATGGCGCGCAGCGGCGCGCGCAGGTCGTGGGCCACCGAATAACTGAAGGTCTCGAGCTCCTTGTTGGCGCGCTCCAGATCGGCTGTGCGCCGCTCCACCCGCTCTTCGAGCTGGCTGTTGATTTCGAGCAGCCGCGCCGCGTCCCGTTTGGCCGGGGTGAGATCGCGCGCGATGCCTAAATAGCCGGTGAACTGGCCGTCCTCGGCGAACACGGGTTCGCCGCTGATCATGCGGTAATTGATGTGGTCGTCCTCGCCGGCGCGCGCGAATTCGAAGCCGTGAAAAGGCTGGTGCGCGTCCATGGTCTGGCGCAGCCACTCCCAGCCGGACAGGCCCGGCGAAACCGATGGCATGTCCCAGCGCGTTTTGCCCATTTCTACAGCGAAGCGCAACGACGTCGGAAAATGGGAACCGTAGGCTATGTGAGTGAAACGGTGTTCGCTGTCGGTCTCCCACAGGCTGTCCGATGACAGCGACACCAGCTTGCGAAAGCGCAGCTCGCTGCGGCGCAGGGTGTGCTCCGACTCGATGCGCGCGCTGATGTCGCGCAGCACGGCAACAATGAGCCAATGCCCCTCGGATTTCACTGCGCGGAGTAAGACCTCGACCGGAAATGTGCTGCCGTCCTTGCACCTGGAGCTATTGATCAGGCGCGTTGTCCCGCCGCTGGCTATGGTCTGGGCGAATTGGCGCGCAAACTCTTTGCGCGAAACATTGCTCACATCGTGCGGCCCCATTGTTAACATCTGCTCGCGCGGGTAGCCCTTTTTTTCGCAGGCGGTGGTGTTGACGTCGAGGTAACGCATGGTCGCAGGGTCTATCAGCGTGACCATGTCCGCAGACGTGTCCATGGCGACGCGAAAGCGCCGTTGCGCTTCTGCGGTTTTTTTATGCTGCAGGATATGCCCGATTTGCGCACTTATCGCCTCGATGGCGTCAAGTAGGTTTTGCGCCGGCGTGGCGGTCTTGCCGCTGTTGAAAACCAGCAGGCCGATGATGGCGCCCTCGGCCCACACCGGGAAGACACACTCGCTGCGCATGCCATGGCGCTGTGACAGTGTGTTCTCCGATGCGTGTTCGTGCATGCTTATATCGGCCGACCACGCCGGCCGGCCTTGTTTCCAGGCGAGGCCAAAAAGTCCCTTGTCTGCGGCATGGGGGGTCTGCTTTGAGGCACGCAGGAATTCTGCCATCAACGCATCCTTGCCCGACCAGCTTTCGGAACAATGCAGCACGTCAGGTGCCTCGCGCGGTTCAAAGTAGCGTGCGCAGTCCCAGTGCTCGGATTCGCAAATGGCGCGCATGGCCGTCTGCAAGGTGGCAGAGGCGCTGTCAGTTACCAGCAGTTGGAGGGTGATGGCGTGCTCAAGTTCTCGCAGCGCGTCGGCGCGCACACGCTCGGTGATGTCCTCCACCACAGAAATATCGTAAAGCGGCCGGCCCTGGTCGTCACGCATGATCGACACGTTAAGCGCCACCCATACGACGGTGCCGTCTTTTTTGAGGTAGCGCTTTTGTGTCTTGAAAAAATCGGTTTCGCCGGCGTGCATGTGGGCGCGCATGTCATCGGTGAGAGCAATGTCCTCCGGGTGCACCATCGCGCGCACCGATTTTCCTATCAGTTCGCCGGGGCCGTAGCCCAGTATTTTCTCCAACTGCCCGTTTGCCAGAATATAGCGGCCGTCCGCGCCGACATGGCCGATGCCGACGGAGGCATGGTCGAAGGTTATTTTGTGAAGCTGCTCGCTCATGCGCAGCGCCGCGTGGGTTTGCAATTGCGCGCTGCGGGCGCGAATTGCATGCATGCCGAAAGCGACGTCGCGCGCGACCTCATCGAGCAATTCGAGTTCCAGGGTGCCAAAGGCAAGGGCTTCGCCGGCGACGAGGCACAGCACGCCGACAACCGGGCCGGGCTCACCCTCGATTCGAAGCGGCAGCGCGGCCACGGCCTGGTGCAGGGGGCCGAGCGCAAGCGGGCGCCAGTTGCCGAAGTTGTGTGCGCCGTGCAGGTTTTGCACCACCTGGGCATGCCCGCTGCGCACGGCGGTGCCGGCCGGGCCTTTGCCCAGATCGGAGTCGCCCCAGGATGCGCGGACCTTGCCAAACACGCCGTCCTGATCGTAGGCGAGGCCCACCGCTTCGATACTGCGCGCCTCGTCGTGGCGCAGCAGTCCGACCCAGGCCAGCTTGTAGCCGGCCAGTTCCACCGCAATGCTGCATATCTCCTGCAAGAAAACCGCTTCGTCTTTGGCACGCAGCAGCGCCCGACTAGATTCGGACAGCAGGCGGCGCGCACGCACAATGTCGCGCAGAGGGTCTTGCTTGTCTTGGCGTTTGGTGGCCTTGGGCATGTTTGATTTATGCGGCGCTTTTATCCTGGCCGCGTATCCAGGGTGCTTGGAGAATGCGTCCGGGCCGGCGCGGTGCATCCCTGGGTCAGGCGGTTAAAAACAGTTCAGTTCCGGCACAAGCCGGCGGTTCGCTTTAGTGCGGGGGCCTGCCCCCGGATCTTTGCGGCAGTATCCGGAAGGTCACCTATACTGTGCGTCTATTGTTAAGTAATGTAAAGAAATTAATGGCAATGTTTCCGACGTCCGGCTGGTGTGTCGGTGGAGCCGCCAGTCCAGGGCTACCGAACTGGAACTCAAGCTTGCGCGGGCGCCGCAGGACGATGCGGCCTTGCGGCGGCACCCGCTGCTGGCGGGGACCAAGCCCTTGGGCAGCAATAGCCACATCTGTCCCCAGGAGCGCGTTCGCCGCGTAGTATTTTTGTCATTGCGAGCGCAGCAATCCCGTCGTCCTTGTGACCACCGTCGCAACATCACAAGATTGCCGCGTCGGCGTCGCCTTCTCGCAATGACAGGGCCTTGTTATTTCCCGGGTATTGCACTCGGTTGTTGTAGAGCAATGGCTGCAAAGCCTCGCCCACCAGTCTGGCCTTTACAGCCGGCTGGAAACCCGCGCCAGGCGCGGCTTTTCAGCCAGCGCCGTGGTTTTTCGGGTTTATTTGGCGCGTGTCGCCTTCCATGCGCCGCCGCCAGCCGAGGACTTGAAGCTGCCCTCTATGCTGTCACCGCTCACGCGCCCGCTGTATTGGGTGGCGCCGACGCTGAAGCTGATCTGGTCGGCGCTCAACTTGCCGCCGCTGAGCGGCGCGCCGCCGACGTTGCCGCTGAAGCTCTGGTATTCCTGTTTGAACGCAAGCTCGCCTTGGGCGCTTTTCCAGTTGCCCTCGATACGCGCCGGCACTATCCACATGAAGGCGGTGCAGTAGGTGCCGCAACCGAGTTCCACCGTTTCGTCCGGTGACCAGTCGCCCATCCTGAAGGAGTTGGAGACGATGCGCGTGCCCGGTTTCATGCTTAGAATGGTCGGGCGCAGTTTGACGTTGAGATCTGGCAGCAGGAATAGCGTGATGACCGTCGCCTTGCTGAGGTCGGTCTGGAAAATATCGCCCTCGACGAAGTTGGCCAGTTTGGCGCCGGCCTTCTCGGCGTTGCGCCGCGACAGCACCACCATGTCGGGGTTGTATTCGACGCCGGTGGCACGCACACCGCGTTTGGCCGCGGCGATGACGGTGCGGCCGTCGCCCGAACCCAGGTCCATCAGGTAGTCATTGGGCGTGACCTTGGCCATGTCGAGCATCTTGTCCACCAGTTGCTCGGGCGAGGGCACCCACACCACGTCCTTGCCCGGCTGGCCGATCTCGGGCGCGAATTCTGATTTGGGCTGGGCGTGAGACGGCGTGGCGGCGACACCCATCGTCAGGACCAGCGCTATCAGCGTCGCAAGGCGGCGCGCGTAAAAAAATGGGTGGTTTGCGGTCACATTGATCTCCTTTTTGAATTGACGGGATACATTAGTTTGCATTGAAACATAAGCTGGCGCATGTGATCTGGCAATCAATCCATTACGCCATAAAAAAACCAGGCCGCCATATTTTATTGGTGCTTGGTGCTTGGTGCTCGGTGCTCGGTGCCCGGTGCCGAAAAAACGTGGCCGATTAATCGGCGCGAATGCCCACCTCGCGAATCAGCTTGCCCCATTTGGCCGTCTCGGCGGCGACAAAGGCGGCGAATTGCTCCGGCGTGGTGGCGGTGAAGCGCGCGCCCTCGCTGAGCATGCGCTGGCGCACGTCCGTTGAGCGCATCACCTCCAGTACCGCGGCGTTGAGTTTGGTGGTGATGGCGGGCGGCATGCCGGCGGGGCCGAAGATGCCTATCCAGTTGTTGACCTCAAAGCCGCTCAGCCCGGACTCGGCCAGGGTCGGCGTGTCTGGCGCCGCCGCGGAGCGGTTGAGCCCGAGCACCGCCACGCCCTTGAGCTTGCCCGCCTTCACCAGCGGCAGCACGGTGGGCATGGTGGCGAACACCATGTGCGTCTGCCCGGCCAGCAGGTCGGTGATGGCCGGCACATTGCCCTTGTACGGAATGTGCGTCACATCGACGCGCGCCATGGACTTGAACAGCTCGCCGGCAAGATGGCTTGCCGTGCCCACACCGGCCGAGCCGTAGCTCAATTTGCCCGGTTGCGCGCGCGCGATCGCGATCAGTTCGGCCGGCGTGCTCGCGCCGACCGAGGGGTGTACCGCGAGCAGGCTCTCGGCCTCGAGCACCAGCGCGACCGGTGTGAAATCTTTGACCGGGTCATAAGGCATGTTGCGAAACAGGCTGGCATTGACCGCCTGCGTGCCTATGCTGCCCATCAGCAGGGTGTAGCCGTCCGCCGGCGCCTTGGCCACGGCATCCGCGCCGATATTGCCGCCGGCCCCGGGGCGGTTTTCCACCAGCACCGGATGCCCCCAGGCCTCCGACAACTTGGCGCCGATGATGCGCGCAAACACATCGGCAATGCCGCCGGCGGCAAAGGGCACGACCAGGCGCACTGATTTTTGCGGGTAGGTCTGCGCCGCGACTGGCGTGGCCGGCAACAGCGTAGCGGCGAGCAGGCCGATGAGGGCGGAAATCAAACGACGGGACATGGCGGCTCCGGGGGTGGATTGCATGCTAGGGATGCTAGCACTTGCTGCGTTCGCTATTGTGATGGCCTTTCTGGCCATCGGTGATTCGGATGCTTAACGCTTAGTTGCTGCGCTTCTAGGCGTCCCCTCCGGGAGTCAAGGTCAATAAGCTCGCAACGCTGTACTACGCGACGTCATTCGTGCGCAGCCGCTCACTTCGTCGCTGCGCGGGCTTGGGCGTTCTTTTTTTGTTGGGCGATTTCGCCCCCTTGCGGGGGGCGACTTACTTTCTTTGCTTGTGCAAAGAAGAGTAAGCAAAGAAAGCACACCCCCGACGCTGCTGCGCTTCTCGGTGTCCCCTACCGGAGTCAAGGGCAATAACCCCGCAACGCCGCACTACGCGAGGTCATTCGTGCGCAACGGCTCGCTTCGACGCTGCGCGGGCTTGGACATTTCTTTTTAGTTTGGTGGTTTCGCCCCCTGCGGGGGGGCGAGTTACTTCTTTTGCTTCGCCAAAAGAAGTAACCAAGAAAAGGCGACCCGGAGGTGACGGCCCCCGGGGAGTGGTAGTGCAGTATGCAGATTCGTTACGCGGGGGCTGCCCTGCGATGCTCGCGCCCTCGGGCCGGTCCCTAAACTCGCCCCTTGCGGGGCTCAGACAACGGGACCGGACTTCTCCCGAGGGCACTGCGCTTCTCGGCGTCCCCTACGGGAGTCAAGTTCACAAACGACATGAACGCCATGGACTGTCGTTCTTGCGGTTGTCGTTGTCTTTGTTGTTGTCTTTGCTGTTGCTTTTGATCTTGCTTTTGATCTTGCTTTTGATCTTGCTTTTGATCTTGCTTTTGATCTTGCTTTTGATCTTGCTTTTGATCTTGCTTTTGATCTTGCTTTTGATCTTGCTTTTGAT
>JANXRV010000106.1:0-5792 GCA_025356665.1 Pseudomonadota bacterium | reverse complement strand
GTTCCTTGAGCTGTTCGGCGAGATGCTCGCCGGGATGAATAGCAGTGCGTGCCATAAGTTGTTACCTCAGTGATAGTCCACGATTTCTACATTGGCCCGACCGGGCGACCGGGCCGGCCATTCGAAGCAGATGCGCCATTGATCGTTGATGCGAATGCTGTATTGCCCATTGCGATCACCTTTCAAGGCCTCGAAGCGGTTACCCGGAAGGACTGCGAGGTCCGTCAGCGACTCAGCCGCTTCAAGCTGATCGAGCTTCATTTCAGCTTGCCGGGCAAACCCGGAAAATGCCTTGACGTGCTTGCCCTCGGCGAATTCACGGGTGCGTTTGTCACGAAAGCTGACGATCATTAGTAAAGCCTATCAGACATTTATCCGTTACGTCAACCGTAACGGTCTCCTGCGGGGAAATTAAGTAACTTCCGCAGGAGAACGCCGCCCGGCTAGCCGGGCGGCGATTTTTTTGGTTACAGCAGCCCACGTTCGGCAAAGCTCATCGCGGCATCGTGACCGATAATGAAGTGGTCTATGACACGGATGTCTACCAAACTCAACGCCTGCCTAAGTGTTCTGGTCAAAAGCTCATCGGCTTGCGAAGGCTCTGCGATTCCGCTGGGGTGGTTATGCGCGAATATGACCGCTGCCGCATTGAAGGCCAGTCCTTTCTTGACGACTTCACGCGGATAGACGCTTGTCTGTGTGAGAGTGCCGCGAAAGGATTCATGGGCGGAAATAACCCGGTTTTGAGCATCGAGCCATACGCACCAAAACGCCTCATATTCGAGCGGTGCAAGGTTAAGCCTTAGATAATCCCTGACGGCTGCGGGGGAAGACATGGCGGCCCCGTGTTGGCGCATCTGCTTACGCAGTATTTCAAGCGCGGCATTGATTGCCGCGTCAGGCGTGCCGTATTGCTGAATCATCTGTTTTGCTGAATAGCGTTTCATGTGAGGCTCCTAGGTTTCGAAGGTAAATCCTTCAAAGCCCAGGCCCCCTTCCTCACGGAAGGGCGGGGGGATTGGTGGGGTGGACGGCAGGAGGTTAGGTTTCTTCCGCTTTGTCTTTGTCATCCCCCGTCGCCCTTTCACAAAGAAAGAAGGGCGGTAGGGGGAATGACATTGGGGAAGAACTGGATTTAGTTAGTGGGTTTGACTGAAAGTGACAAACCATGACAGAACGGTGTTGACTGGCGTGGTTTGTTGAAATTTGCTCGTAAGTGGATTCTGCTGTGATCACTTCATTGAGGTGGCGACATCGAAGCAGTCGAATCCAACGCATTGGACGGCAATAGGACGTCCAGGCGAGGCAGACTTTCGTATGGGTGCTGGCCCTCAAGCTGGAAGCGGCTTATCAGAATCGTCCGGGATGTCCAATGCCGTCCGCCCAAATCCGACGATGATTATTGAGTCGGTATCGCTCGACTGACACAATGAAAAATTCTTGCATTCCGGTGCAGCGTACTTCTATACTTTGCACAGAGCTTGGATAGAAGCTTGCCGCCCACCTGGGCGTAGTCGGTATCGACACTATCCGTAATTCCAATCTTTTTTCGGTGTGCTTAGTCGCAGCCGAATCACAAGTGGGCGGTGATTCATCGCTGCATGAGACTAGGAGATCCGAAAAATGTCTGACGTATTGTTCATTCCTTCTGCGGCCGTAGAGGCTTTACGGCGGAAGGCAAAAAAACTGGTGAAGGAACGCGGCGTTGCGCATCATGCGGCGCTAGATATGGTCGCGCGCGGAGGCGGTGCCTTTCCCGATTGGCATCACCTGATTGACGCAGCGAAGGCAACCGAGCCCAGTGAGCGGGCGTTCAAAGCTGGGCTCGTCGTGGGAATAGACGTGAAGGAGGCGCAGGATGTTCGACCTTCACTGAACCATTTCGTCTGCGATGAACAACTCGTCACGTTCGTACGCTCGGCATTCGAGAAGGCGCATCCCAAACCATGGAGCGAGGAAGTTACAGGGGATTCGGAGGACCTCGATCTGCAGCTCGTCTATTTTCGCGGGGTGCGAGCGATACCGAATTCCCTGGACGAAACGCTGGAACTTTGTCGCGAGGATTTCATCTTGCCACCGCGATACGTTCGCCTAAGGGGCAAGGTTCTGCAGGATCCATTCTCGGACGAAGCTGAAAATGGTTGATACCCCTTTCGACCTGCTACTTCACGGCCGGGATACGGTCGAGTGCGCGTACTGGCGACACGAAGACAAGAAGAAGCGCCAAGATTGGGCGGCATCGACGCCTCAAGTGCTCTGGCGGGCGCGCCAGCCCGCAGCGTCAGCGAGGACTGCCGCGCCCGCCAAGCATCCGGCGAAGTCCAAGAAGGTCTCACGGGCGAAGGACGTGACCCCCGTACTAACAGGGGGGTCAGGTCCCTCCCCCGTCATCGTCCAGTAGGGTCCGAAGGTCATGCGGTTTGACTGGTATCAGGCAACCTTCGCGGACAAATCTCCGAGCAGGGTGTTGGAAGCCCTTCAGTCGGCGTACGGTCCTGGGGCAGGCATCAACGCGTGTACACCGCTATACGGCTACGGTGAGGGCTACGTGGTGGTGCAGGACGACTTGGTACGGGCGAGAGTCCTCGCGGATGCGCCCGGGGTGCATGAGTTACGGAAGAAACATGTGCACGCATGGGCCACCTCGGACGATACGGAGACGTTCGTCGACTGCGTGCGGCGCGAGTGGCCCGACAAGCACCTTGTGACACGCATGGATCCGGAAAACGATTTCGATGAACCGGGCGTGTTCGAGCGCTTACTCGCAGTGTGTTTGGCGCGCGGGTTCGCGGACGATGTGAAGTTGTTCCGCCACGGTGACTGGGATCGCCTAGCCGATGGTCGAACACTGTACATGGGCGCGCCATCATCGGACGTTCGCGCTCGCCTTTACGAGAAGGGTAAGCAACTCCGCAGCCAGGTGGATACGAATGGCGAGCTTCTGTCGCTTGACTGGACACGCCTTGAGATCCAGGTAAGGCCACAGGGAGAAGCGCGACTTGCAGCGGCATCAATGACGCCAGAGGAAGCCTGGGGCTGTTCCCAGTGGACGCACTCTCTACTGACGGATGTCATGGGATTGGAAGTGCCACGGGTCCGGATGCGCGTATGGCGCAAGAGCGACGATCAACGGGCTTTCGAGTGGATGTGCAAGCAGTACGGACGGATGCTGGGCCGGCTGGTGCCGGATCTCGGAGATTGGCCGGCGGTCGGATTGCAGATCGGGTCCGAAATTGAGCGTCAGGCGCAGCTCCAACGGTATGGGCGCGCGTGATCGAGCACGGACTTGCTGCCAGAATGTGAAATTACGAACTGGGAGGGAACCCACGCTGTAGTTTTCAGTTTGTCCCTGAAGAGATGCACGATTGTCGGCGACAAGTACGGCGGCTTTCTGAGGGTAAGCCGCCGCTCGCCAATTGGCCGAGGACTTCGGCTTGCCGGCCAAAGCAGACAGTTGCAGCAAGAAATGCTGTACCTAGTTCCTGTCCGTTTTGCGGGGCCATCCTTCTGCGCGTACTATTGGCAGACAACAGACCATCGGCTTGGATCTTTCATCCTTATGGCGTAAGTTACCTGCAAGCCGCTATGTCCCTCACAATCGCAACCTAATTACATTATTTCGGGGCTCTGCAATTATATGAAATCTCTAGCCGACCTTTGGCGTGGCATTTCTCGCCATCCGATTAAAGCGGGTGGGTACGCGTTCACAGCGTTCAGTGTCATTTTCACCATTATTAGGGCTATCACTCATTTTGTTCCGGATATTAAGATTGAAGGTCCAATTGCTCTATTCATATTGACGTTATTTAGTGTTTGCTATGGACTAAAAAAGGTGTGGAAACCTTCAAAGGTTGAAGTGCCTATAGCACATTCAAATACCGTAATTGAGGTCATTTTCGGCGACTTATTTAACCAAAGTGGAGTTCGCGCGATTGCAGTCAACGAATTCTTCGATAGCAAAATTGGTAGGCCCGTGTCCGACATGAGTGTTCACGGTCTATTTCTCCAGAAATGCTTTGGTGGTCATCCAGAACCATTTGATAAACAGGTAGAAGAACAATTAAAGGGGATAGAAGGCAAAGAGGTCGCTAAAGCCGAAGGGAAAACGAAAAGTTATCCCATTGGCTCGACTGCGCTGATCACTGCAAACAAAGATCGGTACTTGGTATTCGCGTTCGCAAAAACGGATCCGGATACATGCAAAGCTAATGCAGACGTGACTATGATGTGGGACTCGTTACATGAGCTGTGGCAAAGAGCGCGCATCGAGTCAGGCGGCTATGAAATAAACCTGCCACTTGTTGGTAGTGGGCTTTCCGGTCTTGGTTTGCCAACCCGCGATCTTTTAAATTTGATTATTCTCTCTGCTATCACCGAGACAAAATCGAAAGAGATAACGCAGAGAATTCGGATCGTGCTGCATCGTGACCGATTTGACGATTTGGATCTAAGGGATGTAAAAAAGCACTGGGAGGAGGAATAATGGCATATCGGAATGGCACTTATGTCGCCTTTCACGCAAATGGAACCAACGTTCCAGGCAAGTCAGATATTGACTATTACAATTTAATGAGAGCTTGGTCTGCTAAACCAGACGATGACTTTACAATGAACAATAGTCATGACAAAGCATCGGCAGTTCGCGATTCGAGCAAGAAAAATACGCTGATAGCCTCTCTTCTCGAGAGGTTAAGGAACTCTAAGAATATGGTGCTAATTATTGGCGCCACTACCCGATTAGATGATGACTGGGTACCGTTCGAAATTGAAAAAGCTGTGGATGTCTATAAGATTCCGATAATTGCTACCTACACGGGATATGAAACTCCGATTCGGAATCCCGCCGCGCTTAAGTCACTATGGCCGAGCTCTCTTGCCGCTCGAATAAACAATGGGACTGCCAGCGTGATTCATATCCCTTTCAAGAAAGCACCAATAATGGATGCCATTTCGCAGTTTTCGCACAATAAGCTGCCGGTGGGTGGAGGGCTCGGGTTTTATAACGATGCGTCATATGTCAACTTTGGCATACTCGGCTGAAGCAATCTTTTGCGGTCAAACTACCCCCCACGACCTTGAGCTGATCGTTCGGGAAAAGGTTTTGCAGATCAAGCGCGCACCCCTTGAGATTGAACATTGAAGCCAAATTCCGGCTACTATTTTGACAGCGCCTGCCCAGCAGGCTTATCGTGAGTAGCTAAATGGGTAGCTGGAACAAGTTTGTAATATGAAGATCCGCGCCAGTATTGGGTTTCCCGGCATGTTCGAGCTCACCTTCTGCAACCTGTAGGCTCGTTTAACAACGTCCGGCAACGTCCGGACGTCGCACCTAAAGGGGCGCCGAGCGCCGCTTGAGGTGTCATTTTGTCTGCGCTTTATTCAGGCCGCGCGAGAGTGAGTCCTGCGTAGCACGGACTTCTCGCGTTCCTGGAGTCGCGGCAGGCGTCGGATTGTCGCACCTGCTTTCGTTTCAGCAAGCCTCAGCTCATACAGTTTCTGCAGATTCAGCCAGAATTCTGCGCTAGTCCCGAAGAAATGGGCCAGGCGAAGCGCACTATCGCCAGTAATTGCGCGCTGGCCGTTCAGGATTCCGGTTATGCGGTTGGTCGGCACGTCAAGCTGCCGGCCAAGTTCGGCGGCGCTCATGGCGAGTTCCTTGAGCTGTTCGGCGAGATGCTCGCCGGGATGAATAGCAGTGCGTGCCATAAGTTGTTACCTCAGTGATAGTCCACGATTTCTACATTGGCCCGACCGGGCGACCGGGCCGGCCATTCGAAGCAGATGCGCCATTG
>JANXRV010000105.1:0-11513 GCA_025356665.1 Pseudomonadota bacterium | reverse complement strand
GTTCCTTGAGCTGTTCGGCGAGATGCTCGCCGGGATGAATAGCAGTGCGTGCCATAAGTTGTTACCTCAGTGATAGTCCACGATTTCTACATTGGCCCGACCGGGCGACCGGGCCGGCCATTCGAAGCAGATGCGCCATTGGTCGTTGATGCGAATGCTGTACTGCCCCTTGCGATCGCCTTTCAAGGCCTCGAAGCGGTTACCAGGAAGGCCTGCGAGGTCCGCCACCGACGCAGCCGCGTCAAGCTGATCGAGCTTCATTTCAGCTTGCCGGGCAAACCCGGAAAATGCCTTGACGTGCTTGCCCTCGGCGAATTCACGGGTGCGTTTGTCACGAAAGCTGACGATCATTCGCAAAGGCTATCAGAGATTTAGGCGTTACGTAAATCGTAACGACCTCCTGCGGGGAAATTGAGCCTCTCCCACAGGAGAACGCCGGGCGGCGATTTTTGGGGTTACAGCGGTCCACGTTCGGCAAAGCTCATCGCGGCATCGTGACCAATAATGAAGTGGTCTATGACGCGGATGTCAACCAAGCTCAAGGCCTGCCTAAGTGTTCTGGTCAAAAGCTCATTCGCTTGCGAAGGCTCTGCGATTCCGCTCGGATGGTTATGGGCGAATATCACCGCTGCCGCATTGAAGGCTGCGTTCCCGTTCGTTAAGCGCAGTCGCTACGAAAACAGTTTCAAATAGGCGTCGAACACATACATGCGGCTACGCCTGCCGCCGGTGACTTCTTTCAGTATGCCAAAGCGCTCCAGATCGGCGATCAGCTTGTAGGCCGACGCCGGCGACACGCCCGCGGCCTCGGCCACTTTTGCGGCGTTCACCACCGGGCGCTGGTAAAGGTAATACATCACCTTTTGCGCGTTGGCCGTGCGGCTGCCCAGCGTTTGCAACTGCGACTCCACCTGCTTTTGCAGCTTGAGGATGTTGTCGAAGGTCGTGGTGCTGCTTCTTGCCGTTTCAATCACGCCCACCAGAAAGAATTTGAACCATTGCAGCAAATCGTTCTTGTCGCGCACCCGCATCAGGTTGTCGTAATACAACTGGCGGTTGCGCTCGAAAAAATCTGACAGGTAAAGCACCGGCTGCTTCAATATCCCCTTACTTACCAGGTACAGCGTAATCAGCAGCCGCCCGACGCGGCCATTGCCATCAAGGAAAGGGTGAATGGTCTCGAATTGATAGTGCACCAGCGCAATCTTCAGCAATTCGGGGAAATGCCGCTGCTCGTCGTGAACAAACTGCTCGATATCGCTGATCAGCGCGGCAATGGAGCCATGCACCGGCGGCACGAATACCGCATCGTTGATGCTGGCCCCGCCAATCCAGTTCTGGCTGTGGCGGAACTCGCCCGGCTGCTTGTGCCTGCCGCGCACCCCTTGCATCAGCGTTTTGTGCGTCTCGCGAATCAGCCGCGCCGAAAAAGGCAGCTTGCGCAGCTTGTCCACCGCCTCGTTCATCGCCGCGACGTAGTTTTGCACCTCTTCCCAGTCATCGCGCCGCTCCAGCGCGACATCCTCTTTCTCCAGCAGCGCTTCCTCGATATTGGTCTGCGTGCCTTCGATGCGACTCGACTGCGTCGCCTCCTTGAGCACATGCATGCGGATAAAGAGATCGATGTTCGGGATGTACTCGGAATACATGTCCAGCCGGCCCAGTTCCCGGTCCGCATGGCCGAGCAACTGCAGCAAGGCCATATCGTCCATTACCCATGCCCGATGGATGGGATTGGGCTGAAAACTCTTGTAATGTGCCTGTTGCACAAGGCGGCCGGCCTGGAAATGCTTCATTTGAGCGCGCTTTCCTTGAAATAAGCCCGTCTGTTATTTTAGATTTAACTATAAAACTAAAACAAGGTAAAGGACTAATTCAGCTCTTCACCCGCTTGGAGCGGGCGTGAGGACTGCGTGATGTTGATTTCGTCGTTGAAACGCTACGTTGTCAATACCCGCTTTGGCCCGGTTAGCGGACCGTCGAATAATAGGCCCCAAGGTCCGCTCTTGGCCGAACTGGGACGGTCACGCCATCTGGCACGTCATCGGGCTCAGGTCCGTTTCGTAGGTTGTTGCATAGCGCCAGACGAGATCGATCACGTAATGTGGATACCCTTAAGATTGAACATTGAAGCCAAATTCCGGCTACTATTTTGGCTGCGCCCGCACAGCAGGCTTAACCCGAGTAGCCAAATGAGTCGCCAGACGAGATTGATAATATGAAGACCCGCGCCAGTATTGGATTTCACGGCATTTCCGAGCTGCGCTTTTGACCTCTGAGCCCGGTTTGGCCGCCATGGACGCACCACGCAGCACACCCCGTACCGTCAACTGCCCGCGTTGCAGCACCGCTGTGGCCTGGGTCGCGGATAACCGTTTCAAGCCGTTTTGCTCCGAGCGCTGCAAGATGGTCGACCTTGGCGCCTGGGCGAACGAGGAATACCGGGTGGCTGCAGTGGCACAGGAGGACGAAGTCGAGGACAGCCGGGAACCCGGTGAATCGTAAATAGGGAATGGTAAAAAGTAAGGGCGAACGGTTTTTACCATTCACCTTTTACCATTCACTATTCACCAACGGTCCAACTGCCCCTTATCATCGCCACACCGTGCGCGCCATGATTGCACGCGATATCGAGTTCGTGCAGCGACAGGCCGCCGATGGCGTAGACCGGCAAGGCCGCGCTGTGCGCGAGGCTGGCAAAGCCGTCCCACCCCAGAGTCTTCATGCCCGGATGCGAGGGCGTGTCCAGCACCGGGCCAAGGACGATGAAATCAAGCCCGATTTCTTCCGCGCGGCGGATTTCAGCCGCGTTGTGGCAAGAAGCCGCGCACCAAGCGAGCTCGGGGCGAAGCGGCAGCCCCATCAGCTGCGCCGCGGAGAAATGCACGCCGTGCGCGCCGATGCGCCGAGCGAGGTCAACATCACCGTTGATCAGCACGCGAGCGCCGTGAATTCGCGCCAAGGCGAGCACTTTTTCGGCCAGCGGCTCGAGCGCCGTCACATCCATGCTCTTTTCCCGCAATTGCAGCAGGCGCAGCCCCTGGCGCAGGCGGTCCTCGAGCCGCGACAGGAAAACGGCTTCGCCCAGTCCGGCCACATCAGACACCGCGTATTCGGCCGGCAAGCGCAAGGCGCGCATGACGGTGGTGTTGGCCGGCAGCAGCGGCATCACGGTGAGGTTGTTGAGCGATTGCCAGACTATGGCCTGATGCTCATGCGGCTGCGTCGCCGGTTCGCCCTGCCATTGCGTGACACGGTAAAAATGCAGCCGCACCGTGGCGTGGGGATAGGTGAACACCTGGGTGATCCACGGGGAGGCGGCGGTGATTTCCACACCAAGCTCCTCGCGAATCTCACGCACCAGCGCTTCGCGCACCGTTTCGCCCGGCTCGACCTTGCCGCCGGGAAACTCCCAGTAACCGGCGTAGACTTTCTTTACCGGACGCTGCGCCAGCAGGAAGGTGCCGTCAGGCCGCAGCAGCACCGCGACAGCGACATCGACCGCGGCAGGCGCGCTCAACGCGGGGGCTTCTTCGCCATCTGGCGGCCGGACCAGTCACGTGCGAACTGGTAGGCGATGCGACCGGAGCGCGAACCGCGGCTGATCGACCATTGCAACGCCTCGGTGCGCGCCGCCTCACTTGGCTTGCAGCCGAATGTGCCCAGCCAGTAATCAACAATGCCCAGGTAATCATCCTGGTCGAACGGATAGAACGACACCCACAGGCCGAAACGCTCTGACAGGGAAATTTTCTCCTCGGAGGTTTCGCCCGGATGAATTTCCTCATCCAGATGCTTGTACTCGAGGTTCTCCTGCATGTACTCGGGCATCAGGTGGCGCCGGTTCGAGGTGGCGTACACCAGCAGGTTCTCCGCCGGCGCGGCGATGGATCCATCAAGAATGGCCTTGAGCGCCTTATAGGCGTTCTCCGATGCTTCAAAAGACAGGTCATCGCAGAATATGATGAAGCGCTCGGGTCGCCCGGTCACCAAGTCGGCGATGTCCGGCAGGTCGATGAGATCGGCCTTGTCCACTTCAATCAGGCGCAGGCCGTCCTTGGCAAAGCGGTTCAGGCAGGCTTTGACCAGCGAGCTCTTGCCGGTGCCGCGTGATCCGGTAAGCAGCACATTGTTGGCGGGCCTGCCGGCGACAAACTGGCGCGTGTTCTGTTCGATCAAAGCCTTTTGGCTATCGACGCCCTTGAGCGAAGACAGGTGAATCTTGTGCGGATGCGCCACCGCCTGCAGATGGCCGCGCCCGTTGTGCTTGCGCCAGCGAAATGCAATTGAAGCGCTCCAGTCGACCGCCTGCCGCGGCGCGGGCAGCAAGCCCTCGACGCGATCGAGCAGCGATCCGAACCGCATGATCAGCTGGGCGAAATCTGCGCCGACGGGGATTGTCGCGGCATGCAAAGGCTTGCTTGTGGGGGTGGTTTTGGTTGCCATCGGTGGGGTCAGGTTCTGTATTCAGCGTTGATTTTGACGTAATCGTAGGAGTAATCGCAGGTCCACACCGTCGCGGCGCCTTCGCCGCGCCCGAGCTCGACGCGCACCACGATTTCAGCCGGCTTCATCACGCGCGCGCCGTCCTCTTCGCGGTAACTGGCGGCGCGGCCGCCGCAATCAATGACTTTCACGTCACCGAGGTAAAGCTTGACCCGGGAGGTGTCGAGGGCGGCGATACCGGCATTGCCTATTGCCATGATGAGGCGGCCCAGATTGGGATCGGATGCGAAAAATGCCGTTTTCACCAGCGGCGAATGGGCGATGCATTTGGCCACGACGTGGGCTTCATCCGAACTCGCCGCACCGACGACATCAATGGTAATGAACTTGGTCGCCCCCTCGCCGTCGCGCGCAATGCATTGCGCCAGGTGCACGGCCACTTCGCTGATAGCGCGCTTGAGGGTATCGTAATCGGCGCCACCTTCTATCGCCTTGTGGGCCGCCTGGCCGGTGGCCGCGATCACGAAGGAATCGTTGGTGGAGGTGTCGCCGTCAACAGTGACCCGGTTGAACGACACATCGGCCACTTCCTTGACCAGACGCGCCAGCGCGCCCTGCGGCACCACCGCATCGGTGGCGATAAAGGCCAGCATGGTCGCCATGTTCGGCTGCAGCATGCCCACCCCCTTGGCCATGCCCGTGACCGACACCCGGACCCCGCCTATCATCACGCTACGGGAAACCGCCTTGGCCACGGTGTCCGTGGTCATGATCGCCTGCGCCGCAGAGGCCCAATGTTCAGGGCCCGCCGCCAGGCTTACCTTGCAGGCGGGCAGCGCCGCTTCTATGCGATCGACAGGCAGATGTTCAAGAATGACCCCGGTCGAAAAAGGCAGCACTTCCGCCTCGGCACAACCGATGGCATTGGCCACCGCCTTGCAGGTGCGCCGCGCCGCGGCAAGGCCCTGCTCACCGGTGCCGCAATTGGCGTTGCCGGCATTGACGATGAACGCGCGTATTGGCGTCCCGGCAGCCAATTGCGCACGGCAGACCTGCACCGGTGCCGCGGCGAAACTGTTTTGCGTGAACACGCCGGCGACCCGGCTGCCGGCAGCCAATTGCATCAACATCAGATCGCGCCGGCCGGCTTTGCGAATACCGGCTTCGGCATAACCGAGTTCCACTCCGGACACCGCCAGCAGCGCCGCCGCGTCCGGTGGCATAAGGTTCACAGCCATGGCTCTAGCACCCCAGTCAGACGATGAAATTTATATGACTACCTGCAAAGCCTTGCCAGACGGCCGTTTCCAGCCGTAACGCCGCCCCCGATCAGGACAGCTTGCCGTGGCATTGCTTGTATTTTTTGCCCGAACCGCAGGGGCACGGATCGTTACGCCCGACCTTGCCCATGGTGCGCTGGAAGGGCACGCCCTTGGTTTGCTCATCCGCGGCCTCACCCGCCGGATCAGCCTCCGCTGCCGACTCGTCGAAGGCCGCATGCTGGTACTGCACATTCCCGACTTGCGGCGCCAGTTCCTTCTCCGCCAGTTCGACTTCCTCCTGGCTGCGGATTTGCACGGCCATCATAGTCTTGGTGACGTTAAGCTTGATCAACTCAAGCAATTCACCGAACAATTCAAAGGACTCACGCTTGTATTCCTGCTTCGGGTTTTTTTGCGCGTAACCGCGCAGGTGTATGCCCTGGCGCAGATGGTCCAGTGCGGACAGATGCTCGCGCCAGTGGGTGTCGAGAGTCGAGAGCATGACAAAACGCTCGTACTGGTGCACCGCATCCCGGGGCGCCTGCTCGAGTTTTTGCCCGTAAGCCCCGTTCGCCCCTTCGATCGACCGCGCCAGAAGGTCCTCGTCGGTCAGGTCGGGCTCGTTCTCCAGCTGTTTTTTCAGCTCCAGATGCAATTGCAGTTCGGCGGCAAGCGCGGCCTCAAGACCCGCGATGTCCCACTGTTCTTCCACACTCTCGGCTGGAACATGCGCGCGGAACAGGTCTTCAACCACGCCTTCACGCAGTGCCCGCACGCGCTCGGAGACATCAGTGCTCTCGAGGATCTCGTTGCGCAGCTCGTATATATGCTGGCGCTGGTCGTTTGAAACATTGTCGTATTCAAGCAGCTGCTTACGAATGTCAAAGTTGTGCGCCTCAACCTTGCGTTGCGCACTTTCGATCGAGCGTGTAACCAGCATGTGCTCGATCGGTTCGTCTTCGGGCATTTTCAGCCGCTGCATGATGGTGTTGAGCCGTTCTCCGGCAAATATGCGCAGCAGCGGATCCTCGAGGGACAGGTAAAAGCGCGACGAACCGGGGTCGCCCTGCCGGCCCGAACGGCCGCGCAACTGGTTGTCGATGCGCCGCGATTCATGCCGCTCGGTACCGATGATGTGCAGGCCGCCAGCCTTGATCACCGTATCGTGCAAAGCCTGCCATTCGCTCTTGAGCTGGGCAATGCGGCTTTCCTTTTCGGCGTCGACGATATTTTCCGCGGACCGCACAAGGTCGACCTGTTTCTCGACATTGCCGCCAAGCACAATGTCGGTGCCGCGGCCCGCCATATTGGTGGCGATGGTGATCATTTTCGGCCGCCCGGCCTCGGCAATGATATGCGCCTCGCGCTCGTGCTGCTTGGCGTTGAGCACCTGGTGCGGCAAATTCTCCTTGACCAGCAGACCGGCCAGCAATTCGGACGCCTCGATCGAAGTGGTGCCCACCAGCACCGGCTGGCTGCGCTCGTAGCAGGCCTTGATGTCACGGATGATGGCGTGGTTTTTCTCGACACCGGTGCGATAAACCTGGTCAAGCTTGTCGATGCGCACCATGTCGCGATGCGTCGGGATGACCACCGTCTCAAGGTTGTAGATTTCCTGGAACTCGTAGGCTTCGGTGTCGGCCGTGCCAGTCATGCCCGAGAGCTTCTTGTACATGCGGAAGAAGTTCTGGAAGGTGATCGAGGCAAGCGTCTGATTCTCGTTCTGGATGGCGACGTTTTCCTTCGCCTCGATGGCCTGGTGCAGGCCGTCGGACCAGCGCCGCCCGGCCATCAGGCGGCCGGTGAACTCGTCGACGATAACCACTTCGCCGTTTTGCACGACGTAGTGGCGGTCGCGGAAAAACAGGTGCTGCGCGCGCAGCGCCGCGTACAGGTGGTGCATCAAATTGATGTTGGCCGGCTCGTAAAGACTGCGCCCCTCGGGCAGCAGACCCACGCGCGCGAGCAGTTCCTCGGCGTGCTCATGGCCTTTTTCAGACAGCATCACCGTGTGGGCTTTTTCATCGACGCTGAAGTCCCCCTCTGGCTCGGGCTCGCCCGGCTTGGGTTCGGCCGCCATGCGCTTCAACAATGGCGCCACTTCGTTCATGCGGTAATAAAGCTCGGTGCGATCATCGGCCTGGCCGGAGATGATCAGCGGCGTGCGCGCCTCGTCGATCAGGATCGAATCGACCTCGTCGACAATGGCGTAGTTGAGCTTCTTTTGAAAGCGGTCGGCGACCTGCATCGCCATGTTGTCGCGCAGATAATCGAAACCAAATTCGTTGTTGGTGCCAAAAGTGATGTCCGCATTGTAAGCGGCGTGTTTGTCCTCCTGCGCCATCTGCGACAGGATCACCCCGACCGACAGGTCGAGGAAACGGTAGAGCCTGCCCATCCATTCGGCGTCGCGGCTGGCTAGGTAGTCGTTCACCGTGACAATATGCACACCGTTGCCGGTGAGCGCATTCAGGTATGCGGGCAGCGTCGCGACCAGCGTCTTGCCCTCGCCGGTACGCATTTCGGCGATCTTGCCGTCATGCAACACCATGCCGCCAATCAACTGCACGTCGAAGTGGCGCATGTTGAGGACACGCTTTCCCGCCTCGCGCACAACAGCAAAGGCCTCGGGCAGGATGTCATCGAGACTTTCACCGCCGGCGACGCGCGCCTTGAACGCCGCAGTTTTTGCGATCAGATCGGCGTCCGGGAGCGCAGCCATCAAAGGCTCAAGCGCGTTGATGGCCGCTACCTTGCGGGTGTATTGCTTGACCAGGCGGTCGTTGCGGCTACCGAAAACCGACTTGAGGATGCGGGAAATCATCGAGGAGGGAGAGAAAACCTGCGAAAAGCGGAGATTTTAGCACGCCGAACGGCGTGCTTCCCCGTCAAAAGATGGAGGCGGGAGAGCCAGAGTGCAAATCTGAGGACAAGCCCGATTAAGCGTCTGGAACAAGCGCCTGGAGCAGGCCCCTGAAGGCCGGTTGGCAAACCGCGGTGGTCCGGGGCAGGGACACCGCGGGCCGCTGGCGCAAAACTATTTTTTCGCCACTGCGGTGGCCTGTTGCAGGAAACGCGTCGGGTTCTGCGCCACGCCCTTGAAACGCACTTCAAAATGCAGGTGAGCGCCGGTCGAACGACCTGTATTGCCGACCTCGGCTATTTTTTTGCCGCGCTGAATCAGGTCGCCCGCCTTGACCAACAAACGCGACGCATGGGCGTAACGCGTGGTGAAATCGTTGCCGTGATCAATCTCGATCAAGTTGCCATATTGCGGGTGCAGTTCGGCAAACACCACCACGCCGCCGGCGGCCGAATAAATCGGCGTGCCGACTTCGGCGATGAAGTCGACGCCCTCGTGCATAGCGTTCATGCCGGTGAAAGGGTCGGGGCGCCAGCCAAAGCTTGAGGCATTGTATGTGCCGTTCACCGGCTGCACCGTCGGCATCAGCTTTTTCTTGATTTGCGCGTCGAACAACTGCGATTCGAGCACATCGAGGTGGTCAGTGCGGTTTTCCATGTGCCGCGAAAGCAAGCTGAGCTGGCGGCTGAACTCGTCGACCGAAAAGCTGTGGGACAGGGTGCTCGAAGGCAGGGCACCGCCGCGGCCGGGTTGTTCGTTGAAGCGGAATTCCTGCGGTTTCATCCCCGAAAGGGCCGACAGCCGCTCACCCAAAGCATCGAGGCGCATCAACTGCGCCTGCATCTGCCCAAGTTTGACCGCCATGGCGTTGAGATTCTCGCGCACGAAACTCTGTTCCTTTTCTTTCTCCTTGTGCTGCGCATCGAGCAGGAGCGTTTCAAGAAACGGCAGTTTGATCTCTGCGGCGTGGCGGAAACCGAAATACGCGAGACTCGCCGACAAGGCGAACATCACAAAAACCAGTGCACCCAAGGCCATAACGACATCGCGCAAAGTCAGTGTCAATGACTTTGCCGTTGCCAGTCGGTTTGAAACCAGAATAATATGCATGTGCTTCCCTCAAACGGCTTTCGCCATGCAATCGCGTCAAATTAGTGCTTACCTGGACAGCGCCGAAGGTATCGGCTCATTGATGCTGCAGGCAGCCCGTCTTCTTGAACTTCGGCGGCAATTAGCTGAAATCTTGCCCAAGCCACTCGCAAAATTCTGCGAGATCGCCAACTATAAGCAGGGAAAAGTCGTTATTTTCGCCGAAAATGGCGCTATTGCTGCCAAGCTGGCCTTTTATCGTCCAAAACTGATCAGCTCATTTACTGAACGGGGGATTGAGGTTACCGCAATCGAGGTTAACGTGCAAGTCAGGCAAGCTTAGGGAAATTCAGGGGCATAGGGCGCTTTCCACCTTTCCACCCTTCCACGTATGGCCCAAGGTAGTAACAGCGTCTGACCAATCTAGACAAGCACGAAGACCCGCTCCAAAACCATCAAAGCCAGCGCACCCAGCACGGCAAATACCGCGAACTGAAAGACGCGAAAGGCGAAGCGCAGGTATTTGCGATCACGGGTGAACAGCCACATCACCAAGGATGCGCACAGTGCGATCACCACCAGCACCGCCACCAGACGCAACATCAGCATGGGATTGCCCGACGCTCAGCCTAGCCGCTCAGGCCGGCTGGGCGAGCAGACGGGTCAGTGCAGCCGGCGCGTCTTCGGCGCGCTCATAACTGACGAACTCCCAGGCGTCGGCGTGGGCGAAAAGCTCACGCAGCAACTGGTTGTTCAGGGCGTGGCCCGATTTATGGGCTGAAAACGCGCCCACCAGCGGGTGTCCCGCAAGATACAGATCGCCGATGGCGTCGAGCAATTTATGCTTTACAAACTCATCGGCGTAGCGCAGGCCGTCGCTGTTGAGTACGCGAAATTCATCCATGACGATCGCGTTCTCCAGACTGCCCCCCAGCGCAAGACCGTTGGAGCGCAGGTTTTCCACATCGTGCATAAAGCCAAAGGTGCGCGCCCGCGCCACTTCCTTGGCATACGAGGTTTCAGCAAAATCAATCGTCGCCGACTGCGCCGATTTATCCAGCACCGGATGATCGAAAACGATGGAAAAAGACAGCTTGAAGCCGGCAAAAGGTTCCAATTTCGCCCACTTGTCGCCGTCGCGCACCTCAACCGCCTTCTTGATGCGGATGTAGCGCTTGGCAACCGGCTGCTCTTCAATGCCCGCCGACTGGATGAGAAACACAAAGGGTGATGCGCTGCCGTCCATGATCGGCACTTCGGCACCCGATAGATCGACATAGGCATTGTCGATACCAAGTCCGGCCAGCGCCGACATGAGATGTTCGACCGTGGCGACCTTGGAACCATTTTCTTCCAGGGTGCTGCACAGGCGGGTGTCGGTGACGCTGTGCGCCTGCGCGCGAATGTCCACCGGCTGCGCCAGGTCGACGCGGCGAAACACGATGCCCGTATTGGGCTGCGCCGGGCGCAGCGTCATGGTGACCTTTTCGCCCGAGTGCAGACCGACGCCGGTGGCGCGGATCAAGGCTTTGAGGGTGCGTTGTTTCAGCATCATGACTATTTTTGGCCTTATCCGTTCACTGTGACGACAACGCGCCCGCGGCGCAATCGCTTTGGCACGCTTTCACGTCGGTGCACATTATATCGCAGACTCAAGGAGATAGCGCCGCAGCGTATGGCGCAACACACGCAATGTAAGCACCCGCTCACAGCTTACTCAGCAGTCGCCAACATAGGCGACAGACGGGACTTTGAAGAATGAGCGAACGAGATGTGGCATTTGCTGGAGCTTGGAGAGCTGCTCCTCGATCTTGTCGCGCAATTTTTCACCCTTCAGCAGAGGACGCCTAGCC
>JANXRV010000078.1:0-5184 GCA_025356665.1 Pseudomonadota bacterium | reverse complement strand
GCCGCAGTTTTATTTCCGGACGACGGACGTGACCGGGGCGGTGCAGTTGCCCGAGGGCACGGAGATGGTGATGCCGGGAGACAACATCAAGATGGTGGTGACGTTGATCGCCCCGATCGCGATGGAGCAAGGCCTGCGCTTCGCCATCCGTGAGGGCGGCAAAACCGTCGGCGCCGGCGTTGTAGCCAAGGTCATCGAGTAACGGGCCGCATTAACGGTCTCAAGGGTTCAACCGCAGGCCAATAGCTCAACTGGCAGAGCGTCGGTCTCCAAAACCGAAGGTTGGGGGTTCGATTCCCTCTTGGCCTGCCAAGCGACATTGGACAGTGGTACATGCACGTTGGGCATCGTGCCGGTGAGCAGCAGGCATCGGACGGCGTATTAAGGAAGTAATGATGCAATCCTCAGGCGCGGTTCGCGCAGACGGACAGGTGATGGTGGACAAGATTAAGTTGGCGGTCGCGGTACTGCTCATGGTGGGTGGCATTGCAGGCTTTTATTTTCTGTCCGATAGCGCGCTTGTTTTGCGCGTGGCGGCCATCATTGCCGGTTTTGCGGCAGGCATCGCCGTAGGGTGGTTTACCGCGCCAGGCCAGCAGACGCTTGCGTTTGCGCAGGAAGCCGTTGTCGAAACAAAGAAGGTGGTCTGGCCGACACGCAAGGAATCGCTGCAAACGACAGGGGTTGTGTTCGCTTTCATGGTGGCTATGGCAGTTTTTCTCTGGCTCACCGACAAATCGCTGGAGTACGTCTTGTATGATCTGGTTTTGGGCTGGAGGAAATAATGAGCGCCAATACGGCTGTTATCGCGGGTAAGCGCTGGTATGTTGTTCACGCATATTCCGGCTTTGAAAAATCGGTGCAAAGGGCCTTGGAAGACCGCATCCGCCGCGCCGACATGTCCGACATGTTTGGCAAAATCCTAGTGCCGACCGAGGAAGTGGTCGAGATGAAGGGCGGCCAAAAAAACATTTCCGAGCGAAAATTTTTCCCTGGTTATGTTCTGGTGGAAATGGAAATGAACGATCAGACTTGGCACCTCGTGAAGAGCACGAACAAGGTGACCGGTTTTGTCGGCGGAACGGCCTCGCGGCCAACGCCGATATCCATCAAGGAAGTCGATCAGATCATGCACCAGATGCAGGAGGGCGTGGAAAAGCCCAAGCCCAAGGTGCTTTTCGAGGTGGGCGAGGCCGTTCGCGTAAAGGAAGGCCCGTTCACAGACTTTCACGGCTCGGTCGAAGACGTCAATTACGACAAATCCAAACTGCGCGTTTCAGTCACGATTTTTGGTCGTGCCACACCGGTGGAGTTGGAGTTCGGCCAGGTCGAGAAGGCCTGAAGACTTAATTTTTTGCGGCGTGGGGTGACCCGCGTCTTTTTAACGGGGAGCCCTGTTTCCCAGTGGATTGGGCGGCGGGCGGTTGAACCCACAGTAAAGGAGTCACGCAAGTGGCAAAGAAGATAATCGGTTTTATCAAGCTGCAGGTTCCTGCAGGCAAAGCGAATCCTAGCCCGCCTATCGGGCCTGCACTGGGCCAGCGCGGTCTGAACATCATGGAATTCTGCAAGGCGTTTAACGCCCAGACGCAGAAACTCGAGCCGGGTCTGCCGATTCCAGTGGTGATTACGGCGTTCGCGGACAAGAGCTTCACCTTCATCATGAAGACCCCGCCCGCGACCATTCTGATCAAAAAGGCCGCCGGTATAGAGAAGGGCAGCAAGATTCCCCATATGGACAAGGTGGGCAAGCTGACGCGTGCACAGGCCGAGGATATCGCCAAGGCGAAAATGCCCGATCTGACCGCTTCCGATCTGGATGCGGCCGTACGCACCATCGCAGGCAGCGCCCGTTCCATGGGCATTACGGTGGAGGGTGTGAAATGAGCGACGTTAAACTTAAGCTGACCAAGCGCCAAAAAGCTTTTGACGGCCTAGTCGAGCACAATAAACCCTATCCGATCCTTGATGCGCTTAACTTCGTCAAAAAGGCCGCCACGGCCAAATTTGATGAGTCGGTCGACATCGCGGTGAACCTTGGTATCGACGCCAAGAAATCCGACCAAACCGTACGTGGCGCGGTTGTGTTGCCGGCAGGTACCGGCAAAAACGTTCGCGTGGCGGTATTTGCCCAGGGCGAAAAGGCCGTGGCTGCCAAGGCTGCCGGAGCGGATATCGTCGGAATGGAAGACCTCGCCGAGTCCATCAAGGGCGGAAAGATTGATTTTGACGTGGTCATCGCCAGCCCGGACACGATGCGTATCGTCGGTGCGCTGGGCCAGGTGCTCGGCCCCCGCGGCTTGATGCCAAACCCGAAGGTCGGAACGGTCACCGCTGATGTGGCGACCGCCGTTAAAAATGCCAAAGCTGGTCAGGTGCAATACCGCGCCGATAAGGCCGGAATCGTACAGTGCTCCATCGGTCGTGCCTCGTTTTCGCCTGAGCAGTTGCGTGAAAACCTGGTTGCGCTCATTGAAGCATTGAACAAGTCCAAGCCGGCCACATCCAAGGGCATCTATCTTAAGAAGCTGTCGGTCACCAGCACCATGGGGCCGGGTGTCAGGGTAGATCTGGGTAGCCTGAGCGGCTCGTCAATTTAGCCCCCGGCAGCGCCGGGGCAGGACTTTGGGCCGCAGCTGCGCAGTTTAACGCGCCGCCGTTGCCGTCAAAGACCGTAGGTATCCGAAAGGGTTTAATCGCAGGGATAGGTTGAAGTTTGCAGTTCTTCACCAGCGAAATGCGTCCTACGCAGATGGCGTACCCGAACTAAGGATTCATCCGAATCTGAATGCAAGGTCGCCGTGAAAAGCAACGCAGCGGGATGAGGGCAGGGTGTGGCACCGGGTTCCGGAGTTGCAGTCTGTTTTTTGAACGTTGCATTTAACTGGAGGTAGACCTTGGGTCTCAATCTCGAAGAGAAAAAGGCGGTAGTTGCCGATGTCTCCGCGCAAGTCGCGAAGGCTCAAGCAATCGTCGTCGCCGAGTACCGTGGTCTGGGAGTGGGCAACATGACCCAGTTGCGGGCGAAAGCCCGTACCTCGGGGGTGTACCTGCGCGTGCTCAAAAACACCCTGGCGCGTCGCGCCGTGAAGGACACGCCGTTTGAAAAGCTGGCCGATCAGATGATCGGACCGCTGGTCTACGGCATTTCGTCCGACCCGGTTGCTGCCGCAAAGGTGCTGCATGAGTTCGCGAAAGCAAACGATAAGTTCGTAATCAAGGCCGGCGCCATGCCGAACGCAGTGATCTCCGCCAAGGAAGTCGCAGCGCTCGCCAACATGCCAAGCCGTGAACAACTGCTATCGATGCTGCTGGGTACCATGCAAGCGCCTGTTGCGAAGTTCGTGCAAACGCTCAACGAAGTTCCGAGCCGTTTTGTGCGCACCCTTGCAGCAGTACGCGACCAAAAGGAAAAGGCCTCGGCCTGATCCACGCCCGTTTTCGCACCAATTAACCAAAGACTAATTCTGATTCAGGAGCAACAAATGACTGTCGCAAAAGCAGAAATTCTGGACGCCGTTGCAAACATGACCGTGCTGGAGCTGTCCCAGCTGATCAAGGACATGGAAGAAAAATTTGGCGTTTCCGCCGCAGCTGCGGCGGTCGCCGTGGCCGCCCCGGCCGCCGGTGGTGCTGCCGCCGTTGAAGAAAAGACCGAATTCACCGTGATGCTCTTGGCAGCAGGCGAGAACAAGGTGAACGTCATCAAGGCTGTTCGTGAAGTGACCGGCCTGGGCCTCAAAGAAGCCAAAGATTTGGTCGACGGTGCGCCCAAGGCCGTTAAGGAAGGTACCAACAAGGCTGATGCCGAGGCAATCCTCAAGAAGCTGCTTGATGCCGGTGCCAAGGCTGAATTGAAGTAATTGCAGTTCTGAAACAGCTCCGGCGGCGCTTTTCGGCACCGCCGGAAGTTTCGTTTTGCATGAGCTGTTCGTGATGTGTATGCCGTAGCAGCGCGTTTAGACAACCGAGCGAGAGCTCGGACGGGAGCGGACAAAATGCGCGTCTTCTCCCGCCCGAACCCTGGTTCCTGACCTGGAGCTTTTTCATGATGCCCACGATATATTCGACGACCGAGAAAAAACGCATTCGCAAGAGCTTTGCAAAGCGCGCAAGCGTGCTGAATGTGCCTTTTCTTCTGGCCACCCAGTTGGAGTCCTACACCGCGTTCCTTCAGGCTGCCATTCCTGTCGAAAAACGGAAAACAGAAGGCCTCCAGGCGGCGTTCCATTCGATATTCCCGATCACCAGCCATTCGGGCAATGCCAAGCTCGATTTCGTTGCCTACGCACTCGGCGAGCCGCCGTTTGACGTGAAAGAATGCCAGCAGCGGGGCCTCACTTTCGCCAGTCCGCTGCGCGCGCGCGTGCGCCTCACGATCATGGACAAAGAGGCGGCGAAACCGACTATCAAGGAGGTGAAGGAGCAGGAAGTTTACATGGGCGAGATCCCGCTCATGACGACCACCGGTTCGTTTGTCATCAACGGGACGGAGCGTGTCATTGTTTCTCAGTTACACCGTTCGCCCGGCGTGTTCTTCGAGCATGACCGCGGCAAGACGCACAGCTCCGGCAAACTGCTGTTCTCTGCACGAATCATTCCTTACCGCGGGTCCTGGTTGGATTTCGAATTTGATCCCAAGGATGTTCTGTTCTTCCGCGTCGACCGCCGCCGCAAGATGCCGGTGACGATTCTGCTCAAGGCTATCGGTATGAGCCCGGAACAGATTTTGTCGGCGTTTTACGATTTCGAGAACTTCCAGTTGTCGAAAAAAGGGGTGCAGTTTGAGCTGGTGCCCGAGCGCATGCGCGGCGAGATAGCCAGTTTCGATATCGTGGACAAGCACGACAAGGTGCTTGTGCCCAAAGATAAGCGCATCACGGTCAAGCATATTCGAGACATGGAGGCCGCCGGTCTGAAGAAGATCACCGTGCCGCAGGACTTCCTGTTTGGTCGTGTTCTGGCACACAACGTCATTGACACGGCAAGCGGCGAAATTCTCGCCAATGCCAACGAGGAAATTACCGACACGCTGCTGGTGAAGTTACAGGAGGCGGGTGTCGAGTCCATCAAGACGCTCTATACCAATGACCTTGATCAGGGCGGGTATATCTCGAACACCCTCAGGATTGATGAGACGGCCGACCAGACCGCCGCCCGCGTTGCCATTTACCGCATGATGCG
>JANXRV010000077.1:0-8718 GCA_025356665.1 Pseudomonadota bacterium | reverse complement strand
GCCGCAGTTTTATTTCCGGACGACGGACGTGACCGGGGCGGTGCAGTTGCCCGAGGGCACGGAGATGGTGATGCCGGGAGACAACATCAAGATGGTGGTGACGTTGATCGCCCCGATCGCGATGGAGCAAGGCCTGCGCTTTGCCATTCGTGAGGGCGGCAAAACCGTCGGCGCCGGCGTCGTAGCCAAGGTCATCGAGTAAAGAAAGCAGCCATGCAAAATCAGAAAATTCGTATCAGACTCAAAGCGTTTGATTACCGTCTCATCGATCAGTCAGCGCTTGAAATTGTTGAAACCGCAAAGCGTACGGGAGCTGTTGTAAAGGGGCCTGTTCCCCTGCCGACTCGCATCGAGCGCTTTGACGTGTTGCGCAGCCCGCACGTCAACAAAACCTCGCGTGATCAGTTTGAGATCAGAACGCATTTACGTCTTATGGATATCATCGATCCGACTGATAAAACAGTCGATGCGCTCATGAAACTTGATCTTCCGGCTGGGGTGGATGTAGAGATCAAGCTGCAATAGTTCTGAAGCAAGCCCGCGCGGATGGGGGCTAACCATCCGCCTGTTTGAATAATAATTTAGCCGGCCAATTGAAGCCGGCCCCTTCCAAGGCATACGCTTTGGGGTTGTTTTTTTTGAAAGGGTAAGAAAATGAGTTTAGGACTAGTCGGCCGCAAGGTCGGCATGACCCGCATTTTTACCGACGATGGCGATTCTCAGTCGGTGACCGTGCTGGACGTGTCTGACAATCGCGTGACCCAAATCAAGAAAGCCGAGACCGACGGGTATAGCGCGGTTCAGGTTGCATTCGGTAAGCGCCGTGCCTCGCGCGTGACCAAGGCGTTGGCCGGCCATCTGGCCAAGGCCGGTGTTGAGGCAGGGCATACACTCAGGGAATTTCGCGTTGCGGAAGCTGACCTCGCCAGTCTCCAACCTGGCAGCAAGATTGGTGTAGACCTCTTTACAGTCGGCCAGCGCGTTGATGTGACCGGCACTACTCAAGGTAAGGGATTTGCCGGCGCAATCAAGCGCCATCATTTCTCCTCCAACCGCGCCTCCCACGGTAACTCGCGTTCGCACAATTCTGCGGGTTCTATCGGACAGGCTCAGGATCCGGGCCGGGTTTTTCCCGGCAAGAAAATGGCCGGCCATTTGGGTGATGTGACGCGCACCACGCAGAGCCTCGAGATAGTAAGGATCGATGCTGCACGCCAGTTGCTCATGATTAAAGGGTCCGTTCCCGGAAGCCGCGGTGGCGATCTGATCGTACGCCCCACTGTTAAGCCGCGCAAACCCAAAGTCGTTATTGCCCCCAAGGCCGGCAAGGGAGGTAAATAATGGAACTTAAGCTAATTGATGACAAAGGCGCCAGCAGCCAGACCGTTGCTGCGTCCGACGCTTTGTTTGGACGTGACTATAACGAGGCGTTGATCCACCAGATCGTCACCGCCTACCAGGCCAACGCCCGTCTCGGAACGCGTGCCCAAAAGGGACGCAGCGAGATTGCCAAGTCGAAGAAAAAGCCGTGGCGCCAAAAGGGTACTGGCCGTGCTCGTGCCGGTAAGGCATCCAGCCCGTTGTGGCGTGGGGGCGGGCGCATTTTCCCGAACTCGCCGGACGAGAATTTCACGCAAAAAGTCAATCGTAAGATGTATCGGGCAGGCATGGCGTCGATCCTCTCCCAGTTGGCGCGTGAGGATCGACTGAAGGTGATCGATAAATTCATGGTCAACTCCCCGAAGACGAAACTTTTCGCGGAAAAGGTCAAGAACATCGGCATGCTCGATTCGTTCCTGCTGATTACCGACAGTGCTGACGAGAATCTTTATCTTTCGTCGCGCAATTTGCCCAACGTCCTTGTTCTGGAAGTCGGCGAAATTGATCCGGTATCCCTGGTGCACTATAAAAACGTGCTGCTTACGCGCGCTGCGGTGGCCAAATTCGAAGAGGTGCTGGCATGAACGCCGTTACCAAATATGCGAGTGACCGTTTGATGCAGGTATTGCTTGCCCCTCAGGTTTCCGAAAAGAGCACGCTTGTCGCCGAGAAGAACGAACAGGTTGTTTTCCGGGTTGCATCCGATGCAACCAAGCCGGAAATCAAGGCCGCAGTTGAATTGCTTTTCAAGGTCCAGGTAGAGAGCGTTCAAGTGCTTAATGTCAAGGGCAAGGAAAAGCGTTTCGGTAAGTTCATGGGTAGGCGCAACAACTGGAAAAAGGCTTATGTTTCGCTTAAGCCTGGCCAGGAAATCAACTTTCAGGCGACGGAGTAAGCCATGGCCCTCATCAAAGTCAAACCAACTTCGCCGGGACGTCGGAGTGTTGTTAAGGTGGTTACCCCGAATCTGCACAAGGGTAAGCCCCATACCGCATTGCTCGAGCCCAAATCCAACAAGGCGGGTCGCAACAATACCGGGCGCATTACGACCCGGCATCAGGGCGGTGGCCACAAGCAGCACTACCGTATCGTCGATTTCAAGCGGGACAAGGACGGCGTTCCGGCAAAGGTCGAGCGTTTGGAATACGATCCAAACCGCAGCGCCAATCTTGCCCTGCTTTGTTACGCGGACGGCGAACGTCGCTATATCATCGCCACGAAAGGCATGCTGGCCGGGATGGCATTGATGTCCGGCTCAGAGGCTCCGATTAAGCCGGGCAATGCACTTCCGCTTCGCAATATCCCGGTTGGTACGACGGTTCATTGTGTGGAAATGATGCCTGGAAAGGGGGCGCAGATCGCGCGCGCCGCTGGCACATCGGTGCAATTGCTGGCTCGCGAAGGCAGTTACGCCCAACTGCGGTTGCGTTCCGGTGAGATACGCAAGGTGAACGTGGATTGCCGTGCGACGATTGGCGAGGTTGGCAATGAAGAGCACAGCCTTCGTTCGATCGGCAAGGCGGGAGCAAACCGCTGGCGCGGTATTCGTCCGACAGTCCGTGGCGTGGCGATGAACCCTATTGATCACCCGCACGGTGGCGGCGAAGGCAAAACCGCAGCAGGCCGGGATCCGGTCAGCCCATGGGGTACCCTGACCAAGGGCTACCGCACTCGTCGTAACAAGCGCACTAGCGGCATGATCGTTCAACGCCGCTATCAGAAATAGGTGACCTATGGCACGTTCAGTTAAAAAAGGCCCGTTCGTTGATGCACACCTCATTAAAAAGGTGGATACAGCACGTTCCGGCAACGACAAGCGCCCAATCAAGACTTGGTCGCGTCGTTCAACGATTCTGCCCGATTTCGTCGGCCTGACCATCGCGGTGCACAACGGCAAGCAACATATGCCCGTGTACATTTCGGAAAACATGGTTGGCCACAAATTGGGCGAATTTGCTCTCACACGCACCTTCAAGGCCCACTCGGCTGACAAGAAGGTGGCGGCGCCCTCCGGCCCGCCAAAGAAGTAAGAGGAACGCGACATGGAAACTCAAGCAAAACTACGTGGTGTTCGCCTGTCCGCCCAGAAGGGTCGACTTGTGGCTGACCAGATTCGCGGGCTGACCGTCGAAAATGCGCTCAACTTGCTGGCTTTCAGCCCCAAGAAAGGCGCGAGGATCGTCAAAAAAGTGCTCGAATCGGCAATAGCTAATGCTGAGCATAACGATGGCGCCGATATCGACGAGCTCAAGGTCAAGACCATTTACGTCGAAAAAGGCACTGTTCTGAAACGGTTTACTGCGCGCGCCAAAGGCCGCGGTAACCGTATCATCAAGCCGACATGCCATATTTTCATCACCGTCGGCGACGAAGTCAAACCAAAGAAGGGCGCCGCCGCAAAGGCTGCGACCAAGGGTTAAGGGGCACGTATGGGACAAAAAATCCATCCGATCGGTTTCCGTCTTTCGGTCAATAAAAACTGGAGTTCGCGTTGGTTTGCGAACAGCAAAAATTTCCCCGGGATGCTCATTGAGGACCTTAAGGTCCGCGAGTACCTTAAGAAAAAGCTGGCGCACGCATCCGTCGGTCGTGTGATTATCGAACGTCCCGCAAAGGACGCTCGGATAACCATCCATAGCGCACGCCCCGGTGTGGTCATTGGGAAAAAAGGCGAGGACATCGAGGTGCTCAAGGCCGAGCTTCGCAAACTGCTTGGCGTGCAGATGGTGCACGTCAACATTGAGGAAATCCGCAAGCCGGAGATCGATGCGCAGCTTATTGCTGACTCGATCACCCAGCAGCTTGAAAAACGCATTATGTTCCGGCGTGCAATGAAGCGAGCGATGCAAAATGCGATGCGCCTCGGTGCCCAGGGAATCAAGATCATGAGTGCGGGCCGTTTGAATGGAATTGAGATTGCCCGCACTGAGTGGTATCGGGAGGGGCGGGTTCCCTTGCACACGCTTCGCGCCGACATTGATTATGGTACTTCCGAGGCAAAGACCACGTACGGGATCATCGGCGTCAAGGTTTGGGTGTACAAGGGAGAAGTGCTGCCCAAGAGCGAGCAACCACTCTCCGCACCCATGCCAGCTTCCGACGAAAACGTAGTCGCCCGCAAGGCGAAGAAGGCTGCGCCGCGTGCGCCGTCCGCCGGAGAGTCAATGCCAGCCGAGAAGACCGCGGGGGAAGTCTCTCCGGCGGGTGATAAGCCGAAGACTGCACGGCGCGCGCCCGTCAAGAAAACTGCAGCAGAGGGAGATGTAAAGCCCGAAGCCAAGGCAGAGGATGCCAAGCCGAAGACCGCGGTCAAGCGTGTCGCCAAGAAAACCACGACCAAGTCCGCTGAATAAGCGGATCAGGAGCCAAGTATGCTTCAACCAGCACGTACAAAATATCGCAAGCAGCAAAAGGGCCGGAACAAAGGCGTGGCTACGCGCGGCAATAAGGTTTCCTTCGGGGAATTCGGCCTCAAAGCCACCGGCCGTGGACGTCTAACCGCGCGCCAGATCGAGGCGGCGCGACGCGCCATGAGCCGCCACATCAAGCGCGGAGGTCGTATCTGGATTCGTATTTTCCCGGATAAGCCCATCTCGCAGAAGCCCGCCGAAGTTCGTATGGGAAACGGTAAGGGTAATCCAGAGTATTTCGTCGCGGAAATTGTTCCGGGCAAAGTGCTTTATGAGATGGACGGTGTCAATGAGACGCTCGCTCGCGAGGCGTTTGCCCTGGCTGCCGCTAAGTTGCCAATCCGAACCACTTTTGTACACCGCCTTGTGGGGTAAGACATGAAAACCAACGAACTTCGTGCCAAGGACGAGGCACAATTGAGCGAAGAGTTGAGCAACCTTCTTAAGGCGCAGTTTTCCATGCGCATGCAAAAGGCCACCCAACAGCTCACGAACACCAGCCAGCTGAAACGAACCAAGCGGGATATAGCGCGGGTTCGGACGCTTCTGGCCGAAAAGACGAGGTCAAAATGACAGAACTGAAAACCAAGACCATCCGCAGTCTTACGGGACGGGTCGTTAGCGACAAAATGAACAAAACGGTTACCGTACTGATTGAGCGTCGGGTGAAACATCCGCTGATCGGTAAGATCGTCGTACGTTCAAAGAAGTATCACGCGCATTCCGAGACCGGCGAGTTCAAGCAGGGGGATCTGGTCACTATCGAGGAGTGCCGTCCGATTTCAAAGACAAAGGCGTGGCGCGTCATCAAGCTTGTTGAAAAGTCGCGGGCAGTATAACAATTCGCTTGTGCAGTTTTGTTTTTTAAGCTATAGTAGCTGGCTGTCCTGTTGCCTGCAGTTCTACGCGCAACGAGAGCAGTCGAATGAAATTCAACCCGTACGGGTCCAAAACTGTCCGCAGAATTTGCCTCATGAGGCGCAGCGGAAAAGTTGGAGAGGAAATTAAATGATTCAGATGCAGTCGGTTCTCGATGTCGCCGACAACACCGGTGCGCGTTCAGTCATGTGCATCAAGGTGTTGGGCGGCTCAAAGCGTCGCTACGCGCAAATCGGTGATGTGATCAAAGTTACCGTCAAGGACTGTGCCCCGCGGGGGCGCGTCAAAAAAGGCGAAATCTATCACGCCGTTGTCGTTCGTACGGCGAAGGGTGTGCGTCGCAACGATGGGTCACTGGTCAAGTTCGATGCGAATGCGGCTGTGTTGCTCAATGCAAAGCTTGAGCCTATCGGTACCCGCATTTTTGGACCGGTGACGCGCGAGTTGCGGACTGAGCGGTTCATGAAAATCGTGTCGCTGGCACCCGAAGTGCTGTAGCGCTTAGGCAAGGAGCTCAGTTATGGAAAAAATTAAGAAAGGTGATGACGTTATCGTCATTTCCGGGCGTGACAAGGGTAAGAGGGGTGCGGTTGTTCGTCGCTCCGACAAGGATCATATCGTTGTCGAGGGTATAAACCGTGTCAAAAAGCACGTTAAGCCGAATCCTATGAAAAATCAGACGGGTGGAATTGTCGATAAAGACATGCCCCTCCATATCTCCAACGTTGCGTTGTTCAATCCACAAACCCAGAAAGCCGATCGTGTTGGCGTAAGGGTTCTCGAGGACGGCCGCAAGGTTCGCATTTTTAAGTCCAACGGCGAAGCCGTGGACGCTTGAGGGAGGGATTGATCTATGGCTAGGCTGCAGGCTTTCTATAAAGACAAAGTTGTGCCCGATCTGCTAAAGCAGTTCGGCTACAAGTCTGTCATGCAAGTGCCCAGGATTGAGAAGATTACCCTCAACATGGGTGTTGGTGAGACGGTGAACGACAAGAAAATTCTCGATAACGCTCTTGGCGATATGGTGAAAATCGCGGGTCAGAAGCCCGTTGTCACCAAGGCTAAGAAATCGATCGCTACGTTCAAAGTACGCAAAGGCTACCCGGTCGGTTGCATGGTTACGCTTCGTGGGCAACGCATGTACGAGTTCCTCGATCGGCTTGTGTCGGTTGCGATTCCGCGTATTCGTGACTTTCGTGGCATATCAGGGCGCGCGTTTGATGGTCGCGGCAACTACAACCTGGGTGTCAAAGAGCAGATCATTTTCCCGGAAATCGAGTATGACAAAATCGATTCTATTCGCGGCCTGAATATAAGCATCACCACCACTGCGAAATCGGATGCGGAGGCGAGAGCACTCCTCGCCGCGTTCAAATTTCCGTTCAAGAACTGAGGACCGGTTAATGGCAAAACTCGCCGTAGTCAATCGAGACAAGAAGCGTCGCAAGACCGTAGCCAAGTTCGCCGCCAAGCGCGCCGAATTGCTCGCGATCCTTAACAATATGAAACTGTCCGACGAAGAGCGTGCTGAAGCGCGCGCCAAGTTCCAGGCGCTGCCGCGAAATTCGTCGCCCGTCCGTCTTCGCAATCGTTGTGCATTGACTGGTCGCCCGCGTGGCGTCTACAGCAAGTTCGGTCTGTCGCGCAGCAAATTGCGTGATATCGCCATGCGCGGGGAAATTCCCGGCATGACCAAGGCTAGCTGGTAAAGGAGTGTTTGTATGAGTATGACTGACCCGATAGCCGATATGCTCACCCGGATTCGCAACGCGCAAGCGGTGCGGAAGACCTCCGTGTTTATGCCGGCCTCCAAGCTCAAGCAATCCATAGCGCAAGTGCTGAAGGACGAGGGCTATATTGACGAGTACAAGGTGGTGTTACGCGAGGGCAAGAGCGATCTTGAAATCGGCCTCAAGTATTACGCCGATCGGCCGGTGATCGAGAAAATTGAGCGGGTATCCCGTCCCGGCCTCCGGATTTACAAGGGGCGCGACGATTTACCTAAGGTAATGAATGGTCTTGGCGTCGCGATTGTATCGACCTCCCGGGGTGTGATGACTGACCGTAAAGCGCGTGCGACCGGTGTCGGTGGCGAAGTGCTTTGCATCGTGGCGTAAGAGGGAAACATGTCGCGAATCGCAAAATATCCAGTAGAGCTGCCCAAGGGCGTTGAAGTTACACTCGGCGCCACCGAAGTTGCAGTCAAGGGGCCGCTTGGGATCCTTACGCAACACCTGAACGGGGATGTCAATGTGGTGAAGGATGGCGACAAGTTATTGTTCGCCGCCGCCAACGACTCCCAGCAGTCCAACGCTATGTCCGGAACACTCCGAGCACTTGTGGCGAATATGGTCACTGGTGTCACGACCGGTTTTCAAAAGAAGCTCACTTTGGTCGGAGTTGGTTACCGTGCCCAGGCGCAGGGCGACAAGCTCAATCTCACGCTCGGTTTCTCACATCCGGTAGTGCATCAGATGCCCAAGGGTGTGAAATGTGAAACACCCACGCAGACCGAAATCTTGATCAAGGGATCGGATAAGCAGGCGGTGGGTCAGGTAGCCGCTGAAGTACGCGCGTATCGTTCGCCCGAGCCTTACAAAGGCAAGGGTGTGCGTTATGCGGACGAAGTGGTTGTCATCAAAGAGACCAAGAAGAAATAAGGACAAGCCATGATTGATAAGAACCAGTCGCGCGTCCGGCGCGCAGCCCAGACCCGACACAAGATCAGCCAGCTTCGCGCTGTTCGCCTGTCCGTCCACCGCACCAATAGCCATATTTATGCGCAGGTTATCGACGCGTCGGGCGGGAAAATTCTCGCCGCAGCGTCGTCTGCAGAGAAGGATGTGCGCGCCAAGCTCGCCAACGGCGGGAACAAGGCGGCGGCCGAATTTGTCGGCAAGAGGATCGCTGAAAAAGCAAAGCAACTCGGGATCGAGCAAGTCGCGTTTGACCGCTCGGGCTTCAAGTACCACGGCAGGGTGAAAGCCCTCGCTGACGCCGCCCGTGAGGGCGGTCTTAAGTTCTGACAAGGAACGACGATGGCAAGAAT
>JANXRV010000073.1:0-7045 GCA_025356665.1 Pseudomonadota bacterium | reverse complement strand
CCGGCGTTTCCCGGATGACTTCATGTTTCAACTATCTCCGGAAGAATACGAGGACATCCGGGCACAAATTCTGACCGGATCCAAGACACCAAACCGGAACTCATCACAAAATGTGACCAGTACGCAAAAACATCGCGGACTACGCTATCGCCCCTACGCCTTCACCGAACAAGGGGTAGCCATGCTATCGAGCGTGCTCCGCTCGCCAAGGGCCGCAGAGGTGAATATCGCCATCATGCGCACTTTTGTGCAACTACGGCGACTGATGGACTCAAACCGGGATCTGGCGAAAAGCATCGACGCACTAGAGAGCCGTTACGACGAACAGTTTGCCGCCGTATTCGAGGCCATCAAACGACTGATCGCCGAAGACGATACCCGCAAGGCGCAGCCCAAGCGCAGGATCGGATTTCTGCCCTAAGCACGCACCTGCACGCACCTACACGCACCTACGCAAATGCGCCCGAGGGCAAATCCGCAAGCAAGGCTGGACAATTGTATGCAAAATGCGTATATTCGTACGTTAAATGCGTACAAACACACCCAAGCCCGCCGCTGTACCACGCTCGCCGCTCGCGTCGGTGCTGTTCGGCAAATCCATGCAGGCGATTCTTTCCCAGCTTTTCGGGAGGCCCGACGAGGCCTTCTACCTGCGCGAACTCGCCCGTTCGGCCGACATCAGCGCGAGCTCGCTGCAGCGCGACCTCGCGGCGCTCACGCACGCCGGCGTTATCGAGCGCACGGCGCGCGGGTACCAGGTCTATTTCCGCGCCAACCACGCCTGCCCGATTTACGAAGAGCTGCGCGGGCTGGTCGTCAAAACCTTTGGCGTGACGGAAATTCTGACCGTCGCGCTGCACCCGCTTGCCGGCAAAATCGACGCCGCGTTTATCTACGGCTCGGTGGCGCGCGGCGAGGAGCGGGCCGGCAGCGACATCGACCTGTTCATCATTGGCAGCGCCACGTTTGCCGAGGTGGTACAGGCGGTGACCCCCGCACAGGGAAAACTCGGCCGCGAGATCAACCCGACGGTGTATCCGCGCGTTGAGTTCGTACAAACCGCGCGCGACAAGTCGCATTTTGTGGATACGGTGCTGTCCGGCCGAAAACTGTTTTTGATCGGGAGCGACGATGAGCTTGAGCGCCTGGCTGGAAAAGGGAACGCTGCACCGGCACCAGCCGTCAAAAAACGAGCTCGCCGGACTGCTGGCGCTGGCGGATCGAAACCTCGCTGACGCCGGCATCAAAGCCCTGAGCCCTGAAGGGCGATTCAATTGCGCGTATGGGGCCGCGCTCACGGCGGCCACCATCGCCTTGCATGCCGCGGGCTACAGAACCAACTCCAACCTCCCCGGCCACCACACCGTCACGCTGCAGTCCCTTGAATACACCCTTGGCGCCGACAGCGCGCTTACCAACACCCTCGACGCCTTCGACCCCAGCGTCGCAAACGCAACAAGATTTCCTACGACGCCCCGGTCGCCGTAGCGGCCAAAGAGGCCGAGGACCTGCTGGTACTGGCACGGCAACTGCGGCGTGATGTCGAGCAGTGGCTGCGCAAAAAGTACCCTGCATTGATATAGCCATAGTCCCCGGAAACTCCCTTGCAGGGCGCGCTTCGGCCGGCAGGCCGAACTCGCTCGGCAGGCGCCGCTATGCTCGTCGAAACCCCCGTCTCGCCGCACATGGAGCCTTTCCAGCCACCGGCCAGCACAAGCATGCATCCGGTTACGCGCTCAAGTCATTCTTTTCGACCATTCACACGTTGAACGCAGATCAGCATTCTGCAAGGGAATGGGTCATGAGCACTTGTAATATGGTAACGATTACGTTACTATTATGACAACGGTCATTCAAGTCGAAGAATACCTGCGCGCCAACGGCTCGAGCCCATATAAAACGTGGTTCGACAGTCTTGAAGCGCAAGCTGCCGCAAAGGTTGTGACGGCCAAGCTGCGACTGGCGCTTGGCAACACCTCGAACGTGAAATGGTTTGGCGGGATCGGCGAGTACGTCATCGATTGGGGGCCGGGCTATCGCATTTATCTGGCCAGGGACGGCGAAGCGCTGATCATTCTGTTTGGTGGCGGCACGAAGCGACGGCAACAAAAAGATATCGAGCAAGCCCTGGCCATGCACGTCGAATACAAAACCAGAAAAAAAGCCCAAGCTGCGGCAAAGAAAGGAAAGCGGTGACCCCATGGCACTGACGCGTGACTACAAACAAACCGTTGTCGAGCGCGTTGCGCGCGATCCGCAATTCGCCATCGCCCTGCTCGATGAAGCGGCGACGCTGTTCCTCGCCGGTGAGCCGGAAACCGCGCGCCTTATCCTGCGCGACCTCGTCAACGCCACCATCGGCTTCGAACAATTAGCCGAGGTAACCGCCAAACCAAGCAAAAGCCTGCACCGCATGCTCTCGCCCAGGGGCAATCCGAGTATGGACAACCTGGCGGCAATTTTTGCGGCAGTGCGCGCGTCACTGAAAGTCACCCTGGAAGTGCATACCATCCAGGCGAGCTAGCCCGCCCCCGCCTTGTGTGCCTCCTCAAACTTCTCCAGTAAATACGGGCTCACTTCGCCGCAGGCCTCGACCACCTCGCGCGCCCAGGCAAAGTAGTCGTGCCGCCGTTTTTCGTCCCAGTGCGAGGGCGGGCTCAGGCGCACCGAGCGCAGGTTGGCGGTCTTGTCGGCGATCTTGAGCATGCGCGCACGCGCCGACTTGTGCGGCGCGCTCAGCACCTGCAAGCGCTTGCGCTCGGCCTTGGGCAGGCTCTTGTCGTCGGTGCACTCGCGCACCAGCGCGGCGATGTCGTCGCCAAACTGCGCCACCAGCTCGTCGTGCGTGACACCCTGGTCCTCGATGCAGTCGTGCAAGAGGCCCGCGATGATGAGGTTGGTGTCGCAGCCGTCGGTGGCCTCGGCGAGCAAGAGCGCCACCTCGGACAAGTGGTTGATGTAGGGCTCCTGCGCCACGCCCTTGCGCCGCTGGGCGCTGTGCTTTTGCGCCGCGTAATCGAGCGCGCGGCTCAGCCTAAGAACGTCGTTCGCGATGATAGTCATGGTCGATATCCCCGAATGGCCGCCAACAGCGGCCGTACGTTAAGTTCTTGTCGCTCCCTGTGTAAAGCTATTGTGCACCACACGCAGGCTCGCGTGGTGAGCCCGCCACCGCTTAGCCTTGGCGCATAGGCGCACTCAGCCCCGCAGGCGAACGCTTGCGCCGCGCGGTGAACCCGGTGGTCATGACGCGCGCCGCTTTCGAATCAAAGCGCGCCGGCGCCGATCGCTTTGTAGCGCGCATAGTGCGCGAACCAAAAATAATCCTGATCGGGGATGCCGGTGAGCTTGCACAACCTGCTTAAGATCGGGCAGATCAAGGGCCACCCCACCGAGGCTGCCGAAGTACAAAAGCTGCTGGCTGCGGCGCCAGCGCAACCTGTCCGATTACACCGAGGAAGACATCGACGACTCCTCGGTCGGGCATTGCGCTGCAGAAGCCGGGCAACTGCTGCAAGAGGTTACGGCCTGGCTCAAGGCAAACCGGCCGCACCTGGCGCCTTAAGGCCGACCATGGCCCCCGTCACGCCCGGCTGAATCTGCTGTTTGCCGATATCCGACATAAGGCTGTACCATTCAGAGAACGGATCACGCGTGGAACGAGGAATGATTCAAGACAACAGGTTCCAGGCCGGAAAGGCAGCCAAATGAACGAAATCATTTTTGTAGTTGAAGACGCTCCCGAAGGCGGCTACACCGCCAGGGCGGCGGGCGAAGCCATTTTCACCGAAGCCGACACGCTCGACGAACTGCACGCGCAGGTCCGCGACGCGGTGCGCTGCCATTTTGACGACGCCGCCGCGCCCAAACTGATCCGGCTGCATTTTGTGCGTGATGAAGTTATTGCGGCGTGAAACTCCCGCGTGACCTGTCCGGTGCGCGGCTTGCGAAAGCGCTGACACGGGTCGGGTACAGCATCACGCGCCAGACAGGCAGCCATTTGCGGCTTACAACCGCCAGCCCCTCCGAGCATCACGTCACCATCCCCGCTCACGACCCGCTGAAAGTGGGCACCCTGGCAGCAATCCTTGCCGATGTTGCCGCCCACCAGGAAATCAGCCGCGACGAACTGCTGGACCGACTATTCGGTTGATAGCGTTTGGCTCGGCACCGGGAGCGCGCGGGCGTGTTGTCAGCCATCGCCCTACTCTTCGACGCACCCGTCCCAGGCGATGCGGCTGATGGCGACCAGTTCCTCCACCGACAAGAACGCCGCCTTGTTGATCCAGTGAAAATGATCGAGTTCGTATTCGGCGATGTTCGCCGACCAGGCGTCGAGCAGCAGGTAGGTGGCGGCGACTTTTGCGCCGACGTTTTGCCTGGGCGCATGGGCGTAGATGTGCGGCTCGGCCCAGCGCCCCCAGTTGTCGTCGTACGAACGCAACCACAGGATCCAGTGCGTGCGCGCGCGGTTGCTCGACAGGTAATAGGCGTCGATGCGCGCATTGACCGGGCTCCACGCCCACTCCACCTGCCCGATGTAGCGGGCCGAGCGCGGCATTTTCAGCGATGGCGGGACGGACCCGGGCGCATCCCGCGTGCCTGCAAACCCGGTCGAGCGCGGCGGCAGCGGCACCACCAGCGACAGGCGCTGCTGCGGCAGTTCCTCCGGCCGCATCGGGATGCGCGGAAGCGCGCCCATCACAGCTCCTCCGGCGCTTCGATGTGGGCGGCGCACACGCGCGCAAGCAAGTGGGTTGCCAGGCCGTGGGGCCAGAAGTACGAGGCGGGACGGTAATCAAGATCGATCTTTACTGCTTCGGTTGTAGCCATGGTGAACAACTCCTGTTTAGCGGCTTTGCCAAAACGGCGGGGGCCGCAAGCTGGAACAAATCCCCCGGCCCCTTGCCCTTGCGGGAGGCGGGCCAGACCGTGTATTCAAATCGGTAGCGGGTTAGCGCAGTGTCCCGCTCAGCGCAGCAAAACCAGCCTTGGCACCGCATCACGCCCGGCCCAGACGATGGCGTCCTGGCGGTAAGCGATGCCGAGCTTTTTGGCGGACGCAAGATCGACGCCAAGACCAAAGCAGCTTTTTTCCGCCGGCCATTCACCGGCCGGATCGGAACCCGCGCCCTCGGTAAGCACGCCCGCAACAGCGGAGAGCTCGGCAACGAGCGCCGCATGCGCGCTGTTGTTGGCCGTATCATCCTGCGCCCGGCCCAGCGGGTTGAAAGCGGTGATGAAGGCGCCGCAGTCGTAGCCCGAGGCCGCGTACAGTCGCGCCAGCGCCTCGGAGCGGGTGTCGATGCGCAAGGTGATGGCCTCATGCCCCTGCCCAAAGCGGTAGCGCGCCTGACGATAAGCGGCGGTCTTTGCCGCGGGAAGCTGCGTTGCGCCCGCAGGCGACACCGATTCGGTCAGTTGCGCCGCCGAAGCCACGATGGGCAACTGGCAGACCGGAAACTCACGCACAAGATCGGCGGCGAGCAGCAGCATGGTGTCGGGCCCGTTCACGCGCGCCGAGCGATGGATGCGGATTTTTGCTATCACGCCGTTAAGGCATTCGCTTTGCACCGCTGCCCCGAACTGTGGCTGCAACTTGCAGAACAACACGGCGTTTTGTTCGAGGTCGAGTGACCCGGGCAGGCCCAGCAACGGGTAGCAGCCCTGCGGCGCCAGGTATTGGCCGTCACTGCCGCTGACAAACATGTAGTCGGCAAAAACTTCGTTTACTGCGCGCTTCTGGATCGTGTCCATGGGTGTTTCCTCTTTAGCCGCTTTGGCAAAACGCCGGGGGCGGCAATCCGGAGCAAATCCCCCCGGCCCTTTTCCCTTGCGGGAGGCGGGCCAACCTTGACGATGAATTACCCTAACAACGAATTACCTTAACGACGCCTTTCCTTAACGACGAGTCACCTTAGCGACGCGTTACCTAAACAACGAATTACCTAAACGACACGTTACACAGTGACTTCCCTGCTGCTTACCGCCGGCACCGATGTGTGCCGCAAAAACACAGTGTGCGCGGTGCGCTGGCTCAAGGCATGAGCCAGCGCCCGGGCCAGCGGCGTTTATTCAAGCTTTACCAGTTCACGATCCTTGTCTGTGGCCGTATCGGCATCATCGAGCCCGTCCTTGGGGTCGACCAGCGGGCGCAGCTTGTGGCGGTCGGTGATGCACTCGGCCGAGTCGCCTCGTATGAAGCTGCCCGGCTTGTCGGGGTGGTGCAATTGCGGCAGCACCCGTCCGCTGGCCGCCTGCACGATATAGGCGTCCTCACGGCCCGCATGGCGGCCAAGATGCGCGACGACCTCGACAATAAGACCGATGTTTTCGGGGCAGCCGGCAATGATGACGCACAGCGTTCCGGGTTTGAGGTCTGGCATACCATCTCCTTTAGAAACACCCCGTTTAGGCGCTTGTTTTGCGTCGCGGCAAGTGGGGCTAAATAACGACGCCGGGCGATCCCGGATATTGCAACGCTATTGCAAGGGTGTTGCAACGATATTGCAAATAAAAAAACCCGCCAAGCAAGCGCCAAGGCGGGTTTCCCTCGCTTTAGCAGTGTATTTATAACGCGCCCTGCAAGCTGATTTCAAATCGGCGCAAGACAAAGCTTACGCCTTTGCGATTTGAAGTCAACGCCTTTCATTACCAAGCCAGCAGAGCCACCCGCCGGAAACGCTCGTCCGGCTTTCCAGCCGACTGCGCTTGTTCAAACCATATTAATCCGGCACAGGCTCACCAAGTGAGCCAGCGCGCCGCCGCTGTCGCGGCCAAAGACACACCCAAGGCGCCAGCCCAGGCCGATCGCGCCTCCGCAATGAACCGTGAAGGCCCCCCTCCCTCGACGAAAGAGGGACCACCAAGTCCCTGCTGAGATGCCGTGCGCGAATTTGGTCGCCCCTCTCCCTTGACGCTTGTCATTACCCACATCTTTTTGAGAAGTGCGTAGGGATTGGTTGTAAACGCCAAGGCGCGATGTTAACCTGAGTCTCAGTTCCTTTGACATCTCAAATCCTTGGCAAAAGCGGTCCCCGACAAA
>JANXRV010000062.1:0-66382 GCA_025356665.1 Pseudomonadota bacterium | reverse complement strand
AGATTGCTTGGCTGCGCTCGCAATGACATGGGTTTTACTTCTTTTTCAATACGAGCGCGGCATGCCCAGCACGTGTTCGCCGATGTAAGAGAGGATCATGTTGGTCGAGATCGGCGCCACCTGGTACAGGCGCGTCTCGCGGAATTTTCGCTCGATGTCGTATTCGGCGGCAAAGCCGAAGCCGCCGTGTGTCTGCAGGCAGACGTTGGCCGCCTCCCATGATGCGTCTGCGGCCAGCATCTTGGCCATATTGGCCTCGGCGCCGCAGTTGCCGCCGCCGTCGAACACCTCGGTGGCGCGATAACGCATCAGGCTGGCCGCCTCGACGTTGCAGAAGGCGCGCGCGATGGGAAACTGCACGCCCTGGTTTTTTCCGATCGGCCGATCGAACACCACGCGGTCCTTGGCGTAATTGGTGGCCTTCTCGACAAACCAGTAACCGTCACCGACGCACTCGGCGGCGATGAGGATGCGCTCGGCGTTGAGGCCGTCAAGGATGTATTTGAGGCCAAGGCCTTCCTCGCCGATGCGGTTCTCCACCGGGATCTCGAGGTTGTCGATAAACAATTCGTTCGTCTCATGGTTCACCATGTTACGGATCGGCCGCACGGTGATGCCCTTGCCCTCGCCCACAGCCTGGCGCAGGTCGACGAGAAACACCGACAAGCCCTCGGTTTTTTTCTTCACTTCGGCAAGCGGTGTGGTGCGTGCGAGCAACAGCATGTAATCGGAATGCTGCACGCGCGAGGTCCAGACTTTCTGGCCGTTGACGATGTACTTGTCGCCTTTGCGCACCGCCGTGGTCTTTAACTTGGTGGTGTCGGTGCCGGTGGTGGGCTCGGTCACGGCCATCGCCTGCATGCGCAGTTCGCCGGTGACGATTTTTGGCAGGATCATGTCCTTTTGCGCCTTGGAGCCGTGGCGCAGCACGCAGCCCATGACGTACATCTGGCCGTGGCAGGCGCCCGAGTTGCCGCCGGCGCGGTTGATCTCCTCCATGATCACGCTCGCCTCGGTCAGGCTGAGGTTGGCGCCACCGTATTCTTCGGGGATCAGTGCCGACAACCAGCCGCCGGCAGTGAGGGCGTTGACGAATTCCTCGGGGAAGGTGCGCGCCTCGTCGATTTTTTGCCAGTACTGTGAATCAAATTGCAGCACCTGGGCGCGCACGCCTTCGCGTATGTCCAGGTATTTGTCGTCCATGATGCGTTTCATGATTGCTCCATCGCTGATGCCGTTATTTTCTTACAATTCATGGAATGTCATTGCGAGGAGCGTAGCGATGCCCCGAAGGTAATCCCCGGAGGGGACGAAGCAATTTCGTTGCGTGGTTGGCGCACTCCCCGATGGCGACGGGATTGCTTCGCTACGCTCGCAATGACGGAAAATACTTCGCTCGCAATGACAGTGAAGGGATGAAGTTTATCCCAGACATGGCCTCAGGCAGCCGTTTCTTACCTGGCGGCGGCGTACATGTTGCCGCCATCGACGTTGATGACGGTGCCCGAAAGGTAGCCGGCGAGCGGCGAGCAGCAAAAGGCCGTCATCTCGGAAATCTCCTCGGGCTCGGCCAGGCGGCCAAAGGGCAGGCCGGTGGTCAGTTCCAGCCAACGCGATGCATCACCCAATTTCTGTTCGGCCGTTTGCTTCATCATGACCATCATGCGGTCGCTGCGCGTGGGCGGTGGGTTGATGCCGAACACGCGCACACCGTCGCGCGGGCTCGCCGCGCCTGTCGCCTGGGTAAAGGCCATCAGCGCGGCGTTGGCGGTTGAGCCGCAGATGTATTCGTAACGCGGCGCGGCGCCGGCCATGCCGATGATGTTGGCGATGACGCCGGACTTTCGCGCCGCCATTGAGGGCAGCACGCTGCGTGTGATGTTGATGTAACCGTAGAGCTTGAGCTCCCAGGCCTCGCGCCAGCGCGCGTCGTCGATCTTGACCAGGTCGCCGCCGGGAATGGCGCCGGCGTTGTTGACCAGCACGTCGATGTCGCCGCCGAACTTGAGCAGGCGTTCGCCGGCGTCGGCGGCCGAGGCGTCAAGGGCCAGTGCCGATACCTTTGCACCGGTCTCGGCGCGGATTTGCGCCGCAGCGGCCTCGAGGCGCTCGGCGTTGCGCGCGGCCATGAACACCACCGCGCCTTCGCGTGCGAAGGTTTTGGCGATGGCAAAGCCTATGCCTTTGGATGCGCCGGTAACGACGACGCGTTTGCCCTTGAGTTGCAGATCCATTGTTGTTCCTTTAGTGACGCGTTGACTGCGTGGAAGAATATCAATAGTACGTTCCCTCCCCCCGGCGGGGTGAAGCCGGGGTTTCGCGAAGTGCAGCTTCGCGCCGGCGGAACGGCATCGGCCTATCGGCCGATGCGCGCGCTGCAAGGGAGGGTCAGGGAGAGGGGGAGTGCCGACAGGTTCGCAATCGCATGCATTCACCCTCTCCCCAGCCCTCCCCCGTCAAGGGGGAGGGGGTAGATTGGTCGCGGTTTCGGTTATGTCGCAAATGATGGAAATCCTGAAAAATTATTTCGTGAACGGCACTTGCTTGGTGAACCAGTCGCAGATCTGGCTGCCCTGCATGAAGCACACACCGGGGGTTTTCATCAGCAGGTCTAGCATGGTCTCCAGGCTGCCAAAGCGGTGTGGCACGCCTATCAGGTGGGGGTGCAGGCCGATGGCCAGCACGCGCGGCCGCGTTGCCGATTCGCGCACAAATAGCGCAAGGGTGTTTTCCAGGCGGCGTAGCATTTCGTCCGTGGCGTGGCGCTCGACGGCGTAGATGATGGAATCGTTGACCTCGAGGTTGTAGGGCAGGGCAACGAGCCTGCCCGTCTTGGTGCTCATCCAGTTGGGCACGTCGTCTATGCACCAGTCGCAGACGTAGTCGATGCCGGCGGCGGCGAGCAGGTCAGGCGTTTCATGGCTTTCGCGCAGGCCCGGGCCGAGCCAGCCGCGCGGGCGCGTGCCGGTGAATTTTTCTATCATGTCTAGCGTCGTGGCGATGACTTCGGGCTCGGCACCGGCGTGGTTGAGTGCCTTCTGGTGCACGCCGTGGCCGATGAACTCCCAGTTTGCCGCCAGCATCGCCTCGGCGGCGCGCGGGTAGGCGTTGATGACCCCGGCGTTGAAGCTGGTTGAGGCGGGCAGGCCGCGCTCGGTGATTGCGCGCAGGATGCGCGGCAGGCCGGCGCGCATGCCGTAGTCGGCCCAGCTGAAGTTGGGCACATCGGGCACGGTTTCCTTGCCGTGCGGCGGCGTGATGATGGTGCGCGGCATGGCGGCGTCAAACTGCCAGTGCTCGACGTTGACCACCAGGTGAACCATGATGCGCTGGTCTGCGGGCGCGCTGAGTGCCGGGCCTTCATCGGAAAAACCATAGGGGACGCGGGGATTGGCCATGTTTGGGGAGCTCTGGAGAAATGGGCGGCGAAAATCGGTGGCGAATGGAGGTGTCCGGCGCCAGATTGTCTGGTGTATTGAACGCGGCGGCTAGTGACGGATGAGGTGCAGGATTTCGCGCTTCATCGCATTAAAGCCGTCCGAGGTGGTGACCTCGATGGCGCGCGGTCGCGAAATGGGTACCGGTACCTCGCTCTGGATGCGTCCGGGGCGCGCCGACATCACATAAATTTTGTCCGACAGGAACAGCGCCTCGTCGATGTCGTGGGTGACAAAGACGATGGTCGGTTTGAGTTTTTGCCATACCGTGAGCAGCAACTCCTGCATGGTCAGGCGCGTCTGCGCGTCGAGTGCACCGAAGGGCTCGTCCATCAGCAGCACGCGCGAACCGAGGGTCAGCACGCGGGCGATGCCCACGCGCTGGCGCATGCCGCCCGATAGCTGCACCGGCAGGTGTTTCTTGAAATCGGCGAGGCCGACGATGCGCAGCATCTCCTCGGCGCGCGGTTCGTAGTCTGCCGCGGGCAGCCCCTGCACTTTCGGGCCGAAGACGACGTTTTCCCACACATCCAGCCAGGGCAGCAGCGCCGCTTCCTGGAACACCACGCCGCGCTGCGGGCCGGGCTTGGTCACCGGCTGGCCGTCGACGAGCAGGGTGCCTGCGCTGGGTTGTTCGAAGCCGGCAACAAGATTGAGCAGCGTTGATTTGCCGCAACCCGAGGGGCCCAGCAGCGCGACGAACTCGCCGGTGTTGATGTGCAGGTCTATGCCTTGCAGCGCCTGCACGTCTTGCGCCGGGTTCTTGCCCGGATAGGCCTTATCGAGGCCGGTGATGTGAATTTCAGACATGGCGGTTCAGTTTGTTCGGGGCAGCTGGGTTCGGCTCGGTTCGGCTCGGTTCAATCGGTCGGTCGGGCGGGCTAGTGGCTTTGCATCTGGCGCCAGACCAGGGTGCGGCGTTCGATAAACACGATCAAGCGGTCGCTGAGGTAGCCCATGATGCCGATGGAGGCCATATCGGCGATGACGATGTCCATGCGCCCGACGTAATAGGCGTCCCACAGCACATAGCCGAGGCCGGACTTGACCGCGACCATCTCGGAAACGATAACCGCAGTCCAGGCGATGCCAAGGCCGATGCGCAGGCCGGTGAAAATGGAGGGCATGGCGGCGGGCAGCACCACGCGGCGCAGTATCTGCACGCGCGTTGCGCCCATCATCAGCGCCGCACGCATCAGGTTGCGCTCGACGTCGCGCGCCCCCTGGGTGGTGTTGACCACAATGGCGTAAAAGCCGCCGAGGAAAATCAGGAATATCGAGCCCATGTCGCGAATGCCGAAGATCGCGATCGAGAACGGCAGCCATGCAGTGATGGGTATCGGCCGCAGGCCTTGGATCATGGGGTCGAACAAGTGCGCCATCAGCCGGCTCCAGCCGATCAGCAGGCCGAGCGGCACGCCGATCAGCGCGGCGAGGGTAAAGCCCTGCAGCACACGGTAGGCCGAGTACTGCACGTTGGACAGCCAGGTGCCCAGGTAGGGATTGAGCCCCATCCCCGGTTTGGCGAACAGCCACTGATCCCAGCCCCTGAGCACCGCCAGCGGCGTGGGTACGATGCTGGCGAGGTCCGGGGCGCTGCCGATCACCTGCCATGCGATCAGCGCCAGCACCGGGATCAGCAGTCCTGTACCAACACTGGCGAAGCGGCCGGCGTTGGCGCCGGCGATGGCAATGCCTTTCATTGATTCAGGCGCAACAGCTCAGCGCTTGATTTCACGCGCCAGCGAATCGTCGTACAGCGCGGCGACCTCGTTGGTGACGTCTTTTTGGATGATGCCCTGCTTGAAAGCGGCCGCCGCCTGCAGTTTGACCTGCTCGGTGTTGATGACGCCGCCAAGCTTGATGATCTTGGAGGACTCCTTGGTGACATCGAGCGGCAGCCCGGTGTAGCGCGAGTAGGCGTCAGCAAACAGCGCGGGATTCTTGATCATGTCCTCCTCGGCCTTGAGATAAGCCCAGAGGAAGCGCTTCACCGCTTCGCGCTTGGTGGTCAGGGCGGTGCGCGTGGTGGCGAGCATGCCCAGTTCGGCACCCACCGACTTGGACTGGCTGTAGTCGAGCTTCTTGGCGAAGTAGGCCGAGTCATCAGCGACCAGTTGCGACTCAAACGGCTCCCACAGCACGATGGCATCGACGTCGCCGCGCTTGAGCGCCTGCACAAAGGCGGTGCCCCCGCCCTGCACGTTGACGGCGTTAAAGCTGGTGTAGGGGATGTTGTTCTCGACCAGGGTCATGGCCCACTGGAACCAGACGGCCGAACCGGGGGCGATGCCGATTTTCTTGCCGGCAATGTCTTTCCAGTCGTTGATCTGCACGCCTTTGCGCACCACCAGGTATTTGGGCGATCCGGCCACGCCGGTCAGGCCGATCAGGGCGTTGCTGCCCTGCGATGCGGCGATGGCGAGGTCCCCGGGGCCGATGATCGAAACGTCGACCGAGCCCGAAAGCAGTGCGGTGCGTGCATCGGCGTAGCGCACGAATTCGGCGCGCTTGACCTCGATATTCATCTTTTTCAGGGCTTCTTCGATGCCAACGATGGGCGAGACGTGCCCGACCTTAACGAAGCCCACGGTCAGGGTTTCTTTTTGCGGCAGAGGTGCGGGTTCGGGTGAGACCGCCTGCGCCAGGGAGCTCGCCGCAGCGAGCAGCAATACCAGCCAACGATTCAGTTTCATGATGAATTCCTCTAGAGAAGTGGAACAGGTGGAGCCGGGGTGGAGCCAAGGTGGTACGGATAAAACAATCCATTACTGTCGCAACGGCTGCCGCAACGGGCATTGCGCCGCTGCGCAAACATGGCCATTACACCAAAGTATCGGGGCGGTCGGCGAACTTGCTCAGTCCCGGTACAACACCAGCAATTGGCGTGCCAAGGGCATACCGTAACTGAACTGCGGGTCTTGCGCCAGACGATAACCGCAATCGGGTGTGCCTATTGTGACTATTGTGCCTATTCTGCTTATTTAGGGGCTCTTTCAGCCTAATCCTGCCCTAAACGCGTCCCCCGATTGTGCCTCCGATTGTGCCTCCGATTGTGCCCCGAGTGTGCCCCGAGCTTGCCTTCAGCGTGCCCTGGCGTGGGTAAAGTCGATGGCAAAGCGCAGCAGCGTGTGTTCGTGAAAGGGGCGTGCCAGGGCTTGCATGCAGATCGGCCGGCCGCGGCGGTCTTGCGCCACCGGCAGCACCAGCGCCGGAAAGCCGAGGTAATTGACGAAGCCCATGAAGCGATGCAGTGCAAGCAGGCGGCGCGGCGCAAAACCCGTGCTGCGCGTGTCCACGGCGTCCCAGTCGGGCAGCGCTTCGGGCAGCGCGGGTACCAGCAGGATGTCGCTGTCACTGAAATAGCGCATTGCAAAATCGCGCGCGTGTTGCGCCCGTGCGGCTTTGGCCGCGTTGTGCCATGCGTCGGGAATGGCCACCCCGGGCAGCGCGACGGCGCGGGCGCCATCGGGCAGGTCTTGTTGCTGCAGCCCGCCGCGGTGCAGGCGCGAGGCCTCGACATGCAGCAGGGTGTCGGCGAGGCGTGTCAGTTCGGCGTGAGCGGCGATCTCGCCTTGTGCATCGGCACCCGGAGCAAGCCCGATGGCTTCGCAGAAGGCGGAAAGCGCGCCCGCCACCTCGCCATCCAATGATTTGATCGACAGGCGTGCGCTCAGTCGCGGCGCCCAATGCGCATCGCCGGGCGCTTCGCGCAGCTGCGGCGCCAGCACGCGCAGCACGGCGGCCGCATCTGCGGCGTTGCGCGCGAGCAGGCCGACGCTGTCGAGTGAGGGTGAGAGCGGCATCACCCCCTCGGTGCCGAGCAGCCCTGCGGTGGTCTTGAGCCCGATTACGCCGCAGCTGGCGGCCGGAATGCGCACCGAACCGGCGGTGTCGGTGCCGAGTGAAACGTAACAGAGGCCTGCGGCCACGGCGACCGCCGAGCCGCTGGATGATCCGCCGACGGCGGCAGCGGCGTCGGCCGGGTTGATCACGCGCTGGGCGCTGTTGGCGTTCTCGCCGGTGGCGCCACAGGCAAGGGGCGCCATCACCAGCGTCGCCGATTGCGCCGCGCCGGCTTGTTGCAAAGCGGCGATCACCACCGCGGGGCGGCTTGCCGCATCTTCCCTACCGCTATGTACGCCGCAGCCGGGCGCGCGGCGCTGCAGGCTGAAAATATCCTTGTGGGCGAGGGCGATGCCGGCGAGCGGGCCGGCCCTTGTGGTGTCAGGCCGGGGCAGCGCGGTGACCACGCAATGGCTGCTCGCATTGATCGGCTCGATACGGGCGAACTGTGCCGCCAGGGCTTCGGCAACGCTGATGCGCCGTTCGCTGATCGCCGCGCGCAGTTCCAGCAGCGTGGCCGGCAACTCAACCAAGGCCGATGTCCTGCAGCGCTTTGGCAAAATCGCCGGGCTTGAGCTTCGCGTCTGGTGCCGGTTCGAGGCGCAGCAGCGCCTTGGCGCAGGCAAGCCGCTGGCGCTCATCCGCGCTGATCTGCGCCGCGCCAAGCGCGGCTTCGACCATGCGGCCGGCTAGTGCAAGGTCGAGTTTTTTTGCTGCGGCGTCATTCATGTCGCGTCGATTCGATAGGCTTGCGTTGGACGGATTTACAAATCGGAATACGCCGTGCTATACCTTGAGTTCGCCATTGGCTCAATTATCTGTGAAGGGTTAAAAATTTAAAAAACTTATGTCATTGCGAGCGCAGCGAAGTAATCTCCTCGTACTTGTGACCGCCCTAGCAATGTCACAAAATGGCCGCGTTGGCTTTGCCTCCTCGCAATGACAGATAATGCCCAGGCAGACTGATAAACGGCGTCCCGCCAAATAGTATCAAACAACGCTTTCGAATCTTTTTCATGCTTGATCAAGGAGTGCTCATGAGCGCAGAGCTATACCTGCCCTACGACGCCCTGGGCTATCGCGCAAAAATCGGCGTGGTTGTCCCCGGCACCAATACCATTGTGCAGCCCGAATATGAGGCGCTCAAGCCGCCGGGGGTGAGCAACCACGTCATGCGCATGCTGCTGCCGGCTCGCCCCTACGATGATATGAAAAACTACCAACAAGCGCTCGAGACCGAGCATGGCAACCTCGAGGAGGCCCTCGATACGCTGCTGTTGTGCGAACCGCAGGCGGTCGCGCACGGGCACTCGATACATTCGTTCCGTGGCGATGTCGATCGTGCCATGGCTGAAAAGGAGCACCTCGAAAATTATTGCAAGCTGCCCTTTATGACGCCCTCGCTGAGCCTTCTTGCCGGCCTGGAGGCCATAGGCAAGCCGCGCAATCTGGGCATCCTGACGCCCTACTGGCCGCCCGCGGACGAGATGATCGCCAACTGGTTCCGCTCGGCCGGTTACAAGCCGGTGCATTCAAGCGGGCTGAAAACCGTCGGGCCGATTTCGGTGGCGATGGTCAGGCCGGAGGTGATCATGGCCGCCTTTGATGCCATCAACACGCCCGATGTCGAGGCGCTGATCCACGTTGGCACCAACCTGCCGGTGAGCGGCATCACCGAGGCGATCGAAAAACGCTGCGGCAAACCGCTGATCGGCGTCAACGTCGCCACCTACTGGGCGGCGTTGCGCCGACTGGGCATCAAGGACCGCATCGAGGGCTTTGGCATGCTGGTGCGCGAGCACTAGGCGCAGCCAATCGACGCTTCCAATTAAAAACATGACAAAATTGTCACCTAAAATGACCTGAAAGCCATGCTGAACGCGGTTTTTAATTTTTAAATGTTGATGATTTTTGCTGCGCCTGGCTGTCTCATGCGATGCGGTAGCGCGCCACCGCGTCCGCGTTCCAGCTAAGGCCGTTGCCGGGACGGTCGGCAATGACGGCCATGCCGTCTCTGATCGCCAGCGGTTCGGCGAGGATGGCGTTGGCCCAGTCGACGTATTCGAGCCAGTGGCGCGTCGGCGTCACCGCAAGCAGGTGTGCGCTGACCTCTGGAAACAGGTGAGAGGACATTTCTATCCCGGCCGCGTCGGCCAGTGCAGCCGCGCGCATCCAGCCTGTGACACCGCCGATGCGCTCGAGGTCGGGCATCACGTAGTCGGAGGCGCCGGCCGCGAGCGATTCCTCCATCGCGTAACTCAGCGAAAAATTTTCACCGATCTGCACCGGCGTGGCGAGTTCGCGCGCAAGGCGGGCGCAGCCGCGGTAGTCGTCGTGGCGTATCGGTTCCTCAATCCAGCAGACACCCTCGCCATCCAGGGCGCGGCCGCGGCGGATGGCCTCGACCGTGCTGAGCGCCTGGTTGTAGTCGGTCATCAGCGCCACAGCATCGGGCAGGCGCTTTCTTACCGCGCGCACCGCCGCAAGGTCTTCCTCCAGAGTGGCATAGCCGAGGCGTAGTTTGACCGCCTTGAAGCCTCCGGCGAGCAGTTTTTCCGCCTCGTCGGCCGCGGCGGCGGGCGCCATCAGGCCGAGGCCGTTGCTGTTGTAAGCCTGGACGCTGCGCGTCGCCCCCCCGAGCAGCGCGGCGAGCGGTTTTCCGGCGGCCACGGCGAGCGCGTCCCAGCAGGCGACATCAAAGCCGGCCATGGCCATGCGCACAATGCCTTGCACACCGATCAGGCGAAAGCGGCGTGAGAGTTTTCCCCACAAATCGGCCGGCGCCACCGTTTCTCCTTTGACTGAACGCATGACTTCGTCGAGCATGACCGCGATCGCTTTGGCGGCCGCCGGCACATAGCAAAACAGGTAGGCGTGGCCGGTGATGCCTTGCTCGGTCTCGACGTCGATCAGCAGCAGCGGCGCCGTGCGCAAGGTCAGGGCGCTGGTGCCGAGCGGAAACGTCATCGGCACTTCGACCGCGGTGCTGCGCACCGCGCGCAGCGTCAGCGTTGCGGCGGCCATGCTATTTCGTGCCCTTGCCGGCGGCGCGCAGGGCGAGGATATTGCACACCGCCTCGTTGGCCGGGGTCAGTATTCCCTTGGCGCGACCCAGTTGCACCACGCCGCCCGAGAGCCAGTTCACCTCAAGTGGATTGCCGCGCTCGAGGTCGTGGTGCATGGACGAGGTCATGTCCTCGGGCAGCGAGTCGGCAAAGGCGAGGCGATTTTCGGCAAAGTCCGCCGGCAGCGCCACGCCGTGGGCGCGGCCCACCGCAACCGTCTCGCTCATCAGTTGCAGCAAAAAACTGCGCGATTGCGCGTTGGTGCGAACCGGCCCGAGCGGCAGGCGCGTTGTCGTTGTGGTCCCCGACAGGCCGACGAGGAAGACGTATTTCTCCCAGATCGACTTGCGCACGTCGGTCGAGAGCTCCGCCTTGACGCCGGCCTTGAGCAGGGCCTCGTGCAAGAAGGTGGCGCGTGCCGATGCGCGTCCGTCGTACTCGCCCTGCACGATGCGCTGCATGGTGCCGGTCTGCTGGATGACCCCGGCGCGCGCGATGTGGGAGGCGATATAGCCGACGCCGCCCATCACCGCGGCATCGCCCAGTTCGCGCCGCATGATGTCGTCCTTGATCACGCCGTTTTGCAGCGACAGCACGCCGGTGTCGGGGCCGAGCAGTGGTTTGATCGCGCGCGCCGCTGTCTCGGTATCCCAAAGCTTGACCGACAGGATGACGATATCTGCCTTGCCTAGCGTGGCCGGGTCGTCGGTGACGCGCACCTTGGGTATGTGGATATTGCCCTGCGGGGCGTTCTCGATGAGCAGGCCGTGATCGCGCATTGCGGCTAGATGCGCGCCGCGTGCGATAAAGCTCACGTCGTAGCCTGCCTGCGCCATGCGGCCGCCGAAAAAGCCGCCGACGCCGCCCGAACCCATCATGACTATTTTCATGCCGCCTCCTGTAGTGCGTAATGCGCGGACGCGCCCGTCCGGCACGGCAGTATAACCACGCAGTCCGGACGCAGCAGCGCGCGCCCGATGACGGCGGTGCAGCGTTGCAAACACCCTGCGCAGGCATATACTGCACCGACAATAAGTGCGGTCGTGGCAACGACTGTGGTCCGTAAAAAAAGGGGAGAAACCGATGAAGAACGACGCGTTCAATCGCCGCGCTTTTCTGAAAAGCGCCGTCGCCGGCAGTGCCGCCGCGGCAACCGTATCGATCCCGCACGCCGCTGACGCGCAGCAGGTCGCTGCCAAAGCGGCCGCCCCTGCGTCCGCGCCTGCCAGCACCGGTCCAGCGTATTCCTTTCTCAGTTCGGACGAGGCGGCCTTTGTCGAGGCCCTGGTCGATCACATGGTGCCGGCCGACCAGTACACGCCCAAGGGCACCGACCTCGGGCTCAGCATCTACATCGACCGCGCCCTCGCCGGGGGCTGGGGCAAGGGCGAGCGCCTGTACATGCAGGGTCCGTGGAAGGCTGGCGTGCCCAGCCAGGGTTACCAGTTGCCCTTGACGCCGGCCGAGCTTTATCGCGCCGGCATCAGCGCCGCCAACGCTTATTGCGTCAAGACCTGGGGCAAGCGCTTCGACAAGATCGATGCGGCGCAACGCGAGGAATGCCTGCTCGGCCTGCAGGCGGGCAAGGTGGTATTCGACAAGGGGCCGCCGGCGGGCGCGTTTTTCACCATGGTCTACCAGAACGTCATGGAAGGCATGTTCGCCGACCCGATACACGGCGGCAATCGCGACAAGGCGGCCTGGAAAATGATCGGCTTTCCCGGTGTGATTGCAGTTCATCACCAGAACATCGAGAAGTACCGCGACAAGAAATACGCCGTTGATCCGGTCAGCATTTCGGACATGAGCTGAACCATGGCGACCAAACTCAAGGAAGTCGACGTCGTCATTGTCGGTCTGGGATGGACCGGCGGTATTCTCGCCAAGGAATTGAGCGCGGCGGGCATGAAGGTGGTGGCCCTGGAGCGTGGCGCCATGCGCAGCACCGAAAGCGATTTTGCCGTGCCGGCGGTGCGCGACGAGTTGCGCTACGTCGTGCGCCAGGACCTGATGATGAACACGCAGCGCGACACGCTGACGGTGCGCAACAACATTTCGCAAGAGGCGCTGCCCATGCGCAGGCTCGGTTCCTTCCTGCCCGGGGACGTTGTGGGCGGTTCGGGCGTGCACTGGAGCGGTCATACCTGGCGCTGGACAGACCAGGATCTTAAAATCCGCAGCCATTACGAAGAGCGCTACGGCAAGAAACACATCCCCGAGGACATGACCATCCAGGATTGGGGCATTACCTACGCCGAACTCGAGCCTTATTACGATAAGTTCGAATACGTCGCCGCGATATCCGGCAAGGCCGGCAACATCAACGGGAAGCTGCAGCCCGGGGGCAACCCGTTCGAGGCGCCGCGTGCGCGCGACTATCCGCTGCCGCCGCTGACGCCGCTGCTATGCAACGAAATGTTCAGGGAGGCGGCGCTGAAAAACGGCTACCACCCGTTCCCGCGTCCCAGCGCCAATGCTTCTCGCGCCTACACCAACCCGGACGGATCGCGCTTTGGCGCCTGCCAGTACTGCGGTCACTGCCAGCGCTTTGGCTGCGAGGCCAATGCCAAGGGTAGCGCGCATATCACGGTGATTCCGATTGCCATGCGCAACCCCAACTTCGAGTTGCGCACCCATATGTGGGTGACGAAAATCCTTAAGGACGCGAGCGGCAAGCGCGTCACCGGTGTGACCTACACGAACCTGCTGACCGGCGAAGAGTTCGAGCAGCCCGCCTCGATGGTGATGCTCACCGCTTATGCCATAAACAACGTGCACCTGATGCTGCTCTCGGGTATCGGCACGCCTTACGACCCGGCGACACAAAAGGGCGTGATCGGGAAAAACTACTGCTATCAGACCGGCGCGGCTGCCACATTGTTTTTCGAGGGACGGCACTTCAACCCCTTCATGAACGCCGGCGGCTCGAGCATGACCATCGATGATTTTCACGCCAACGCGGAATTTGACCGGGCCAAGGCCGGCTTTGTCGGCGGCTATATCATGGACGGTCGTTTCAACACGGTATTGCCCATCGGCTACCGGCCGGTACCGGCGGGCACGCCCGCCTGGGGCAGCGCATGGAAGGCGGCCACCGCCAAGTGGTACGACACGGCGATGCAGATCGGCATGAGCGGCAGTGTCATGGCCAACCGCTACAACTACTACGACCTTGACCCGACCTACCGCAACGCCTTCGGCTTGCCGCTGATGCGCATGACCTTTGATTACAAGGACAACGAGCACAAGATGGGCCGTCACGCAGCGCAAAAGATAAATGAACTCGCCAAGTCGATGAACCCGACGCGCCTCAATCCGGCCACAGCGCGCACCGACCCCTGGACGGTGGTGCCCTACCAGAGCACGCACAACACCGGCGGCACCATCATGGGCACCAACCCGGGCAACAGCGCGCTCAACAAATACCTGCAAAGCTGGGACTGCCACAACCTGTTCGTGGTCGGCGCCAATGTGTTTCCGCACAACGCCGCCTACAACCCCACCGGCCCGGTGGGCGCGCTTGCCTACTGGACGGCCGAGGCGGTCAAGCGCTACGCCAAGAACCCCGGCCCGCTGGTGTCGGCATGAGCGCGCAGATGAAGGGCGCAAGGGTGAAAGGCGCTCTGCTGCTGGCCGGTTTGCTTGCGGGGGTGTGTGCGGCGCAGGCCGCGGGTGATGCCAGGCGCGGGGGAAAAGTGTTCGAAGAATGCCGCGCCTGCCACGCCGTGGAGCGCGGCGTCGACGGGCAGGTTGGGCCGGCGCTGCACGGCCTGTTCGGCCGTCGCGCCGGAACGGCCGGTGATTTTCGTTTCTCACCGGCGATGAAACGCAGCAACATCAACTGGAGTGCGCAGACCCTGGATGCGTATCTCGCCGATCCGCAGGCCGTGGTGCCGGCCAACCGCATGCCTTACGCCGGGCTGCCGGGAGCCGGTGATCGCGCCGACCTCATCGAATACATGCGGGAGGTGTTCAAGTAGGCCGTCGCACGAAATAAAAAAGCCCGGGGATTCCGGGCTTTTTTTCGGCCGAACAGCGTGCCGATCGAAACGGTTCAGTAACTCAGGGTCTGGCCCTCGGTCATCGGCATGACGGTGATGCCACTCGGGGCGCCCTGCATCGCCGCCTGGAACTCGGCCAGCGTGCCCTTGGCGATGGGGTTGGAGTTGTAGTGGATGGGCGTAATGAACTTTGGCTTGATCCAGGTCTTGGTGACATAGGCCGCGCCGACCGGGTCCATGGTGAAGTTGCCGCCAATGGGCGCGAGCACCAGGTCTGGCTTGTAGTAATTGGCGATGAACTCCATGTCCGGGAACATGCCCGTGTCACCCATGTGCCAGATCTTGAAGCCGTTTTCCATCTCGATGATATAACCCATGGCTTCACCGGCGGGGTGCGACTCGTTCTTGCCGGTGACCGGGTTGTTCCAGACTAGCAGGGACGAATGTTCGGCCTTGACCGCGGTCACCTTGATGCCGGACGGCGTGACGCTGCCCGACTTGTTGAAGCGGTGCGTCAGGTTGGGCGGCAGGATGCCCAGCGTATTCATCGGCGTCAGCATGTCGGCCGGGCCGTAGAGGATGGTGTTGTTGAGTTTGGCGATGGCCGGCGCGTCACCGAGGTGATCGACGTGCGCGTGCGTCACCAGCAAGACATCCACCTTGCCCAGCGCGGCCAGGTCTTGTTTGTAGGCCCCGGGCGCCTTGGGGCCGCCAGTCAGCCAGGGGTCGATGACGATGATCTTGCCGCCCGGTGTTTTGATGCGAAAGGCCGCCTGGCCCAGCCACAGCACCTCGGTTTTGCCCGCCATGGGTGCGGCCGCGGGCGTCTGCGCTTGCGTGGCGCAGCCGGTGATGATCAGCGCGGTGAGCGACAGTGCGACGGATAGTTTCTGTAATGGTGTGAATTTCATGTGTCCTCCTATGAAGAATTCCGGTATGCCGGATGCCGGTTTAAATCAGCGTGTAGTTTGCATCAAAATTCGGGCGCTTGCCCATGCCCGCCTTTGGCGCCGGTACGCTCCCGCGTAATGTGACAAAAACGTCACCAAATATAACCGGAAAGCCCTTACCGAAGCTGGTTTTAAATAATCAATGTCGATAAATTTAGCTAATTCAAGCGGGCACCTCGCCTGCCGCCGCCCGGTTTTGTGCGGGCCGGACACACACCGTGACCTTTAGATGCCGCGAGTCGCTATAATGCGTAGCTCGCCGGATTAGCTCAGTTGGTAGAGCAGCGGTTTTGTAAACCGAAGGTCGCGGGTTCGATTCCTGCATCCGGCACCAAGTATTTATTTCCGCGCGTTGGCACTGACCACTCTTTATGAGCTCCCCCAGCCCCGACAACAGCGGTGACCTGTTCCAGCGTGCACTCGCGCTGCACCAGTCCGGGCAACTCGATCAGGCCGGTGTTTTGTACCGCGCCGTGCTTGTTGTACAAGCTGATCATGCCGATGCGCTGCATTTCTCCGGGTTGCTGGCTTACCAGCAAGGGCGGCATGACGAGGCGATAGCCTTGTTCGGGCAGGCGCTGGCGGTGGCGCCCGATGTCGCTTTTATTCATTCCAATCTCGGTCTGGCCCATGCTGCGGCCGGCCATGGCGATGCCGCCATCGCCAGCTTTGTGCGTGCCATCGATATCGATCCGACCTTCGCTGTCGCGCATTTCAATCTTGGCGCCAGGCTGCACGCCGGCGGGCATTACGAAGAGGCGCGGCACCATTACGCAATCGCGCTCAGGCTGCAGCCCGATTACGCCGATGCGCGCTGGAATCTGGCCGATCTGGCGCTGGCCACAGGTGATTGGCGCGAGGGCTGGGCGCAGTATGGCGCGCGCTTTGAGCGGCCCGAGCTTGCGGCGGCGCAGGCGCCTTGGCGCGCCGATGCCGCGCCCGAATGGGATGGCGTCGCGTCGCTGCAGGGCAAATCGGTGCTGGTCTACCCGGAGGGCGGTTTCGGCGACCTGCTGATGTTTGCGCGCTTTGTCGCGCCGCTGGCGGCACGCGGCGCGCAGGTGCGCTTGCTGGTGCCGCGTGAACTCACGCGCATCCTGCAGGGCCTTGCCGGGGTGGCCGAGTTCGTCGCTTTCGACGGCGCCGGCCTGGTGCCGCCGCGCTGCGATTTCAAGCTGGCGCTGTTCAGTTTGCCGCGGGTGCTCGGTGTCACGCCGGCCAATGTGCCGGCGGCGGCCTATCTCAAGGCCGATGCCGCCGCGGTCGCGCGCTGGCGGCAGCGCCTTGGTGAAATCGATCCGGCGCGGCGCTTTCGCATCGGCATCAACTGGGCGGGGCGCGCCGACAATTCGCTGGAACCGCAGCGCGGCGTGCCCTTGACCATGTTGGCTGGGTTGGCCGGGTTGGCCGGGCAGGCGGAGGGGCGCGTGCAACTCGTTTCAATGCAAAAAGGTCCGGCGGCGGCGCAACTTGCCGCGAGCAGCGGCATTGCCGATCTTGGCGGCGAGATCGCTGATTTTGCCGACAGCGCAGCGCTGGCCTGTGCGCTTGACCTGGTGATCAGCAGCGATACCGGACTGGCGCACCTGCTCGGCGCGCTCGGCCTGGACGCCTGGGTGTTGCTGCACCACCCCTGTGACTGGCGCTGGTCGGGTGTTTCTGGAGCTGCCGGCACACCCTGGTACCCGGGGCTGCGCTTGTTTCGCCAGACCGTTCCGGGCGATTGGGGGACGGTGCTCGCTGCGGTGGCGGCCGCTTTGCCGGCACGTATCGCCGCAGGTTGTTCGCAAAATTAAAAAATGGAAGAATTGGGCGCCGGCCGCTGTTAACGCATCATATTGCCTCGAGTATGGCCTCGGGGATGGGCGATTGGTTTCGAATGTCATGGGCTCGAAACGTCCGTTCGAAACATTCATTCGCAACTGATCGTAACGGATCGTTGAAAACACCAGGGAGATTGAACATGAAAACGCATCAATGGTTTGCCGCCGCAATCGCCGGCCTCGGTTTTATGCTGGCCGCGCAGTTGGCTGTCGCACAGAACACCAATCAGCGCATTCGCGGCATCATCACCGCGGTCGAGGGCAATGTGCTCGCGGTCAAGACGCGCGAAGGCCAGGACATCAAGATCAATATGCCTGACAACGTCGCGGTGTCGGCGGCCAAGGCGGTGAAGCTGTCGGATTTCAAGGCGGATGCCTACGTCGGCGTGACGGCGCGTGTGAATGCCGCGGGCGCCCTGGTGGCGAGCGAGGTGCACGCGCTGCCGCCGGCAGCCGCGCCCGGACACACGCCCTGGGACAGCGCGCCCGGGGACACCATGACCAACGCCAACATGGTCAAGGTGGTCAAGACCGCGGCGGGTAACGAGCTCACCATGGAATTCAAGGGCGGCTCCAAGCAGATCGTGGTGCCCGAGGGCACGCCTATTGTCGACTTTGTACCCGCTGACAAATCGCTGCTGGTGCCGGGTGCGAGCATTTTCACCGGCGCATCGGTATCGCCGGAGGGCAAGATCACCGCCGCGCGCATCGCAGTCAGCAAGGACGGCGTCAAACCGCCGCAATAATTCGTGCATCGCGCCCACGGCCGCAGCCCCGCCGTCGTCGCCGCTTAGAGCGCTAATATGGGGTGGCTCGGTTTGTGAAGGGATGCGCATGCGTTGACAGGGTCGTTTGATCCATGTCAAGCAGGCGTGAGTTCCAGCCGCCTAGTATGGAAACGTACTGATGCCCTGAACTGGCCGGAGAATGCGCCGCAAAACAACGCAGAACAATAGGGTGGCCTGTGGCACCGACGCCTTTGCTGTCCGGGCTTTCGTACGCACAGGACGCGTGCTGAGGGTTGTGGCCTGTGCGCTTATTTTGTTGTTTAGCGCGACCTGTTGGTCGTGCTTGCGCTATATTTAACGCTGCGGCGCCCTTGAGCGCGGCGTGGGTTTTGTCGTTGCAGCCATTGGGAGGATCAGCCTTGTCAGAACAATCCAAATCCGCAGGCCCGGCTCCGGTCGATCTCGATGAGGTGGCCAAGCTGGTCGCTTCCCTGGAAAAAGATCTTGCCGGCGTAAAGGCCGGATCAGGCGACCTGCAGGCCTTGCGCGACGAGGTGCGCGCACTGGGTGCGATACTGGGTGCGTCACCGGACCAGGAGCGGGTCGGCCATCGGCTGCGCACCATCCATGGCATCATCGACAATGCGGTGGATGTCGTCATTGACGATGCCCTCAAGGCCGCCGATTACGCCGGACGCATTGGCAGGATGCTGGGCCTGTAAAACCGGCAACCAGTTTGCAATATTTGCTTTCAAGGAGCACTTGATCATGTTCAAAAAAATACTAGTCCCTGTGGATGGAAGTCCGACCTCCGGCAAGGGCTTGCAGCAGGCCGTCAGGTTGGCCAAGGCGCAAAATGCGACCCTGATCGTGTTGCACGTTGTGGATGAGAATGTCGTCACGCAAAGCGCACTGGGCGGCGGCTATTTCATCGAGGGCTTGCTCGAGGGCTTGCTCGAGAACGGGAAGAAAGTCCTCGCCAAGGCGGTGGCTGAGGCGAAAAAGCAGCAGGTCACGGTCAAGCCGGTGCTGATCGAGGACATCGGACTGCCGGTGTACGAGGTCATCGTGTCGCAGGCCAAAAAGCTCAAGGCCGATGTCATTGTGATCGGCACGCACGGCCGGCGCGGCATATCACGCTTGTTGATGGGCAGTGATGCCGAAGGCGTGGTGCGCTCGGCCACTGTGCCGGTGCTGCTGGTGCGGGCGCCAGGCAAGCGCTGAGGCGCTGCTGAAAAAGGGGGCTACCCCCTTAGATATCCCGACCGGCGGATGCAATCATCCGGCCGGTCAATTTTTTTCTTCGCCGAGTGCCACGCGGAAGCCCTCCAGCCTGGCGTGGTAGTTCTGGGCCTCGCCAAACCCGAGAAAATGCGCATACCGGGCATGCGTGCCAAGGGCCTTGCGCGCATGCTTGATCGGGCAAAAATACTGCTCGGTGCGTGCGCTGATCTCGCCGATATAGGCGATGAGTCCGTTGGCGTAGGCGCAGTAAGTGCAGTGAAAGCGCTCGAACCAGTTTAAATAGCCCAGTTCCTGCCGGTCGAAAACGATGTAATCGGCACGACGCACCCTGCCTATGCCGTAGACCGGAAAACACGCCGCCTGGTAGAGCGTGACACACAGGTCTGCAAAGACTAGCGGTAGGATAAGTCCATAGATGAAGGGCGCGGTGAGAAGGTTCTGCGGCCGGTCGGTGAGCACCCAGCGGAAGAAATTGCGCTTCAACTTCAGGTGTGCGTCGCGCACATTGCGCTCGAACTCGACGCGCTTGCCCTTGATCTGGAAAAACATCCGCTCTTCCTGCTCGTGCAGCGCGGTGCGCAACTCCCCCTCCAGCGCGTTCATGTCGTTCATCAGCTTGCGTATGCGCTCGTTCATGCTGTTCCTTTTTTGTGTCTCAGCGTTGGCCCCGCCGCGCCCCGGTGCAAGGTATTCGGTTCATGGTACCCGGTACCTGCACATGAGGTATCGCGCGCGTGCTGGGCGAGGCGGCTTTCTGCGAGAATACGCTTCATCGCCCCGCGGGGCATGTCGGTCACGCACATCGAACATGAGCAAATCCGGAAAAGAAGAAACCAGGCTCGTCCATGCCGGACGTCACCCTGAGGACCAGCATGGTGTCGTAAACACCCCCGTGTATCACGCCTCCACGGTGCTCTCGCCAACGCTCGCCGAGTGGGAGCAAAAGCACAAGGATTACGCCGCTGACAAACCGGGCGTGTATTACGGCCGTCATGGCACGCCGACGCTCGCCGCCTTGGAGGAGGCCGTTGCCGATCTGGAGGGCGGCTATCGCAGCATGCTATATCCCTCCGGGCTCGCCGCCTGCTCCTGCGCGCTGCTCGCGTACGTCAAGGCCGGTGATCATGTGCTTATCAGCGACAGTGCCTATGGTCCGATGCGCCGTGTGGGCTGGCGGTTTTTGCGCCGATTCGGCGTCGAGGTTGAGTTTTACGATCCGCTGGTCGGCGCGGGCATTGCCGCGCTGATGCGCTCGAACACGAGCGTCGTTGTCGTGGAGGCGCCCGGTTCGCTCAGTTTCGAGATGCAGGATATTCCCGCCATCGCGGCGGTGGTGCACCAGCAGGGCGCGACGGTGATCATGGACAACACCTGGGCGACGCCGCTGTATTTCAAACCGTTCGAGCACGGTGTCGATGTGTCGATTCATGCCGCGACCAAATATATCGTCGGTCATTCCGACGCGATGCTCGGCGTGGTCACCACGACGCGCGAGGCCTGGAAGGCGCTCAAGGACACGCATGTCGATCTGGGTCAGACCGCAGGACCCGGTGATGTGTTCCTCGCGCTGCGCGGACTTCGTACCATGGCGGTGCGGCTCAAGCAGCACGGCGAAACCGGCCTGGCGCTCGCCGCGTGGCTGGCCCGGCGCCCCGAGGTCGAGCGCGTGTTGCATCCGGCTTTGCCCGGCGACCCCGGACACGCCATCTGGAAGCGCAACTTTAGCGGCGCATCGGGATTGTTCAGCGTGGTGCTCAAGCCGGTTTCGCACCAGGCGTTCGCCGCGTTCATGGATGGCCTGCAGCTCTATGGCATAGGTGCGTCCTGGGGCGGTTTTGAGAGCCTCGCCATGCCCTTCAGCCTGGCCGATGCGCGCAATGCGACAAAATGGCCTTACAGCGGACCGGCGTTCAGAATTCACGCCGGCCTTGAGCATGTGGACGACCTGATTGCCGATCTTGAAGCCGGGTTCGTGCGATTGGCAAAATAATGCTGTGATGAACACGGCCGGCAGATAATAATCAGGTCACCGTGGCGGACAAGATCGCGGTTTTGCGGGGAGGGGATATGAAACTGTTGTCGAAGGTTTTTTTCTCGGCGTTGTTGCTGGCGCACGCGGCGGGTGGTTTCGCCCAGGATCCGGCGACGGGTTTTCCGTCGCGCCCGATTCGTATCATGGGCCAGGGGCAGGGCAGCACTGCCGATTACCTGTCGCGATTTCTCGCGCAGCGTCTGCAGGAGCGCTGGGGCCAGGCGGTGGTGGTCGACAGCCGCGCCGGGGCCGGCGGTACCATTCCAACCGATGTGGTGGCCAAGTCACCGCCGGACGGGCACAACCTGGTGATGGGCCACGCCGGGCCGTTTGTCAGCGCGCTCACCCTTTACAGCAAGGACCTGCAGTACGACCCGGTCAAGGATTTCGAGCCGATCAGCATGGTCGCCACCGGCGTTGTGGTGCTGGTGGTGCATCCGTCGGTGCCGGTGTCCAACGCCAAAGAGTTCATCGCCTATGCCAAGCAAAAAGGCACGCTGACTTATTCGTCGGCGGGTAACGGCACCATCAGCCATCTGGCCGCCGAACTGCTCAAGAGCGTCACCGGTGTGCCCTTGCAGCATATTCCCTACAAGAGCGCGGGCAACGCGCTGACCGCCCTGCTCGCAGGCGAGGTGCAGGTGTCGTTTTTGTCGGCCTTGACGGCGCACGGCCAGTTGAAAGCGGGCAAGGTCAAGGCGCTGGCGGTGTCCAGCGCGACGCGTTTTGCCGGCGCGCCCGAAATTCCCAGTGCCGTAGAGGCGGGTATCCCCGGTATGGAAGCCAAGCTATGGTTCGGCTTGTTTGCGCCGGCAAAGACGCCGCGTTCGGTGGTGATCAAGCTCAATCGCGAAATCGGTGATATTTTGCGGCGCCCCGAAACGCGCGAGCAATTGCTGGCACAGGGCGCCGAGCCCACACCCTCCTCGCCCGAGGAGTTGGGCGAATGGGTGAAGACCGAAATAGACAAATGGACACCGCTCATTCGCAAGGCCGGCATCACCGCCGACTAGGCACGACTGCCCGTCCGGGCGGTAAAACCTGATATCGAAAAGGAAGCATCGATGCAACAACGCAGGCTGGGAAAAAATGGTCCCCTGGTTTCGGCTGTGGGCCTTGGCGCGGGCAGTACGACCACGGACTTTGGCGAGCGCGACGATGATGTGCAGATAGAAACCATTCACCGTGCGCTCGATCTGGGGGTGACGCTGTTTGACACCGCCAACCGCTACATGGGTGGCCGGCACGAGCGCATTGTCGGGCGCGCGCTCAAGGGGCGGCGCGACGAGGTGGTGATCGCGACCAAATTTGGCAACTTCGATCTGCCCGATGGCACGAAGGGCTATAACGGCCGTCCCGATTACGTACCGCAGGCCTGCGACGCCAGCCTCAAGCAGCTTGGCGTTGATGTGATCGACCTTTACTACCTGCATCGTATTGACCCGGACGTGCCGATCGAGGAGACGGTGGGCGCGATGTCGCGCCTCGTTGAGGCCGGCAAGGTGCGCTGGTTGGGCCTTTCCGAGGCCGGACCAAAAACGCTCGCGCGCGCCTGCAAGATCCATCCGATCGCGGCGCTGCAGACAGAATATTCACTTTGGGCGCGTGATGTCGAGGATGAAATCCTGCCCGCCTGCCGCGAACTGGGTATCGGCTTTGTGCCCTATTCGCCGCTTGGGCGCGGCCTGCTTACGGGCAGGGTGCGCAGCCTCGATGACATTGCGCCGCACGACCTGCGGCGCAAGCAGCCGCGGTTTCAACCCGGCAACATGGAAAAAAACCTGGAGCTGCTCAAGCCAATCGAGGCGATTGCCGAGAAACGCGGCGTGAGCACGGCGCAGGTGTCGCTCGCCTGGCTGTTGTCGCGCGGCGACGACATCGTGCCCATTCCCGGCACCAAGCAGAAAAAATGGCTGGAACAAAACGTCGCCGCGGCCGACCTTGTTCTTGACAAGGATGAGATCGACCTGCTGTCCGAGACCTTCAAGCCCGGCGCCCGCGCCGGCGAGCGTTACAACCCCGGTTATTTTGTCACCCTGGGCGCCTGATCCGGCGCTGTAATCAAGGGCTCGCAGCCCCCCAAAAAAAATCAGGAATCTACCCATGTCCGCATCACCGCAGTCCGCAGAAAAAGACCCCCGCGTCCAATCGGCCATTTCGCACTGGGCGCCGCGCTTCGTTGCCAACGGTGTGCCGCTCAGCGATTTCGAGCAGGTCACCTCGAGCTGTGAGCGCTGGGAGGACTGGTGCAGCGCCTGGTCGGCGCGCGCCGCGCAGCACGAGGCGCTGGGCATCGAGGCACTGGCGCAAGGCTACAAACTGTCGGCCGGCGCGCATTTCACCCGCGCCGCGGTGTGCTATCACTTTGGCAAATTTTTATTCGTCAACGACCTTGCGCAGATGAAGGCCGCAAACATGAAGGCGGTGGAGTGCCGTAACCGTGCGCTGCCGCTGATCGATCCGCCGGGCGAGCGCGTGGCCATCCCTTACGAGGGTAAGTTCCTTTACGGCAACCTGCGCAAACCGGCGGGTATTGCGAAGCCACCGGTGGTGGTGATGTGCATGGGCCTGGATTCGGCCAAGGAGGAGATGGATGATTACGAAAACCGCTTCCTCAAGCGCGGCCTGGCGACGTTTGCTTTTGACGGCCCCGGGCAGGGTGAGGGTGAGTACGATTTTTCGCTCTGCCCGGAATATGAAAAGCCGGTCAAGGCGGTGATCGACTGCCTGGAAAAGCGCGTGGATATTGACTTGGCGCACATCGGTATCTGGGGCGTGTCGCTGGGCGGTTATTTCGCGCCGCGCGCCGCGTGCTTTGAAAAGCGCATCAAGGCCTGCGTCGCGCTGTCTGGCGCCTACCAGCGCTCGAGCAATTTTGACGGTCGGCCGATTATCAACGTCGAGGCCTTTCGCGTGCGCAGCGGCAGCGCCAATCTCGATGAGGCGGGCAAGGTCGCGCTGCGTATGTCGCTTGCCGGCATTGCCAAGAACATCACTTGCCCGATTTATCTCGTGGCTGGCACCAAGGACCGGTTGACGCCGCATACCGCGGCGGAAAAACTTGCCGCGGAAGTGTCCGGCCCCTGCGTGCTGTCGGTGATCGAGGGCGGCAACCATGTGGTTAATAATCTCTGGTACCGCTACCGCGACCAGACCGCCGACTGGATGGCGACGCAGTTGGGCGTGGCAGCGCGTTGAACCGCATTTGGCTGTTCATGCATCGTGCAATCTTCAATTCAGCGACAAGCCTGCCCCCTCCCCCTTGACGGGGGGAGGGTTGGGGAGAGGGTGAATGCTGGCTCGATCGCAGTTGCCGGAATTTCCCCTGCCCCTCTCCCGCAAGGGGCGAGGGGACGTACTAACGCCATTTTTAGCAATTTTCACGAGTGAGGAAGCATGACTAAGGACGCAAGAGTTGCCTCGGCGACGGCCCACTGGGCGCCGCGGTTTATTTCCAATGGCGTGATTCTCGCCGACTTCGAGGACGTTACCGCGGGCATTGAGCGCTGGGAGGACTGGTGCGGCGCATGGAGCGCACGTGCTGCCGTACACGAGAATCTCGGACGCGAAATGCTTGCCGCCGGCTACAAGCTGACTGCGGCCGAACATTTGTCGCGTGCCGCCGTCTATTATCACTTTGGCAAGTTCCTCGCGGTGCATGACATCGCAGAGATGCGCGCGGCGCACATGAAGGCGGTCGAGTGCCGCCAACTGGCGCTGCCGCACCAACGTCCGCCGGCCGTGCGCGTGGAGATTCCCTACGAGGGAAAATTTCTCGCCGGCTTCCTGCGTTTGCCCGCATCTTCGGACCGGAGCGCGGCCAAGCCGCCCGTCCTGATCATGGTTCCCGGACTCGATTCGGCGAAGGAGGAGCTGGAAGCCTACGAGCTGCCCTTTCTTGCGCGCGGCATGGCGACGCTGATGGTTGATGGTCCGGGGCAGGGCGAAGCTGAATACGACTTCCCGATTCGCGGTGACTACGAAGTGCCGGTCAAGGCCATGGTCGACTGGGTGATGCAGCGCACCGATGTTGATAGCAGCCGCATCGGCTTGTGGGGCGTGAGCCTGGGGGGCTATTACGCACCGCGCGCCGCGGCGTTCGAGAAACGCCTCAAGGCCTGTATCGGTCTGGCCGGCCCCTACGATTTTTCCGACCAATGGGACAAGCTTCCCGATTTGACGCGCGAAGCGTTTCGCGTGCGCAGCCATTGCGCTACGCAGGAAGAGGCCAGGCGCCACAGCAGCACGTTGACAATGAAGAATGGCATTGCCAGGCAGATTGAGTGTCCGCTGTTCATCGTCACCGGCAAGCAGGACCGCCTGATTGCGTGGCAGGATGCACAGCGCCTGGTTGACGAGGCATCAGGGCCGACGGAACTGCTCATCGTCGAGGACGGCAACCACATCGCCAACAACCGTCCTTACCGCTGGCGTTCGCGCAGCGCCGACTGGATGGCGACGCAGTTGGGTTTGCCGCAGCAGTAGAGGGCGGACTTTGAGGAGAGCATTGATGTGCAAGCGTGGAATAAGTATTGCTGTTGCGGCCGCTTTGCTGGCGCTTGGGGCATCGCAGCAGGTCATGGCCCAGGCCTGGCCTGCGAAGACGATCAGGCTGGTGTCGGGCGCCTCCCCGGGCAGCGCCTCCGACCTTGTCGGCCGTGCCGTGTCTGAAAAAATACAGGCCGAACTGGGCGTGGCGGTGATCCTCGAGAACAAGATGGGCGCCGGCGGCGTGATCGCCGCGCAGCATGTCGCCACCTCGGCACCGGACGGCTACACCGTGTTTGTCTACACCGCCGCCCATACGGTGACGCCGCTGATCTCCAAGGTGCCCTACGACCCGGTGCGCGATTTCGCCGGCGTTACGCCGCTCGCCGTGGTGCCCAACGTGCTCGTGGTCTCGGCCGAAAAAGGCTACAAGTCGGTGAAGGATCTGGTTGCCGCGGGCAAGGCCAATCCGGGCAAGCTCAACTACGCCTCCGTTGGCGTTGGCACGGCGACTTACATGAACGCCGAAAAATTCCGCGCCAGCGCCGGCATTGATGCTGTGCATGTTCCCTACAAGGGTTCGCCCGAGGCCATCACTGAAACCATGACCGGACGCGTTGATTATTTTTTTGCGCCGCTGGTATCGGCGCTGCCGCTGATCAAGGACGGCAGGCTGCTGGCGCTTGCGGTGGGCACCAGCAAGCGCTCCGCGTTGCTGCCCGATGTGCCCACTGCGCTGGAGGCGGGCGTTGCCAAGGCCGACTATGTGTTCTGGATCGGTTTGCTGGTGCCGGCGAAAACGCCGCGCGATGTGATTAACCGTCTCAACCAGGCCACCATCAAGGCGCTGCAGACCGCCGATGTGCGCGAGCGCCTGGCCAAGCTGGGTGCCGAGCCGTTCAGCCTGAGCCCCGAGCAGTTCGACAGCTACATCAAGGAAGAGTTGGCGCAAAATGCCGAGATCATCAAGGCCGCGGGCATCAAGGCCGAATAGTTGTTTTTGCGGTCATTGCGAGGAGGCGAAGTCGACGCGGCAATCTCGTCGATCTTGCACAGTGCTACGAGATTGCTTCGCAGCGCTCGCAATGACGGAAGACTGTTTTTATGAATTGAAATGTCGGGAGTAATCATGATTCGTATCTTTGCAGCCATCGCTGGCCTCATTCACATATTGCTTGCCGGGACCGTGTTCGCACAGGAAGCCTGGCCCGCGCGGCCGGTCAGGTTCGTTGTTCCCTCCTCGCCGGGCGGGGGCACCGACACCTACGCGCGCTTGCTGGCGCAGGCGCTGAACGACTCGCTCAAGCGCCAGTTCGTCGTCGAGAACAAGCCTGGCGCCAGCGGCAACATCGGTGCCGATATCGTCGCCAAGTCCGCTGCCGACGGCTATACGTTTTTGCTGTCGGCCAATCCGGCGCTGACGGTCAATCCCAGTCTCTACAAGAATCTTTCGTATAACGTCGAGCGCGACTTTGTGCCGGTGGCGCGCGGCGTGGTCGCGCCGCAGGTGATTGTCGTGGCCTCCAGCGTCCCGGCCAAAACAATGGCCGAATTTATCGCCCTCGCCAAACGCGAACCGGGCAGGCTCGCTTACGGTTCGGCCGGTTCGGGCAGCACCACCTACCTCGGTGTGCGCCAACTGGAAGAGACTGCAGGGATAAAATTTCTGCACATTCCTTATAAGGGCATGGGTCAGGCCTACCAGGACCTGCTCGGCGGACAGATTAAATTCATGTTCCCCGATGTCGCGTCGGTGCTCGGGCACATCAAGTCGGGCAAGGCCGTGCCTTTGGCGGTCACCGAACGCACCGAGCTGCTGCCCGGTGTGCCAACCCTGGCAGAGGCGGGTTTGCCCGCGGTCGACGCAACCAGTTCGTTCAGTGTTGTCGCGCCGACCGGAACGCCGGCGGCGATCGTGCAACGCCTGTCGGCCGAGATTAACAGAGCCATGAAAGCACCGGCACTGGCGGAAAAACTCCAGGCGCAGGCGCTCAACGCCGTGTTCGACACGCCTGAGGTGTTTGCCGTCAGCCTGAAAAAAGAGCGCGACGGCTGGGCCGCCTTCATTAAACGCAACGGTATTGTTCTGGAAGAGTGAGGGCGTGAGCACGCCGGCCGGGCCACCGCGCGTTATCGTCATCGGTGCCGGCATTGTCGGTGCCTGTGCCGCGGCGTATTTGCAGCGCGACGGGCACGCCGTCACGCTGATCGACCACAACGAGCCCGGAGCGGGCGCCTCTTCGGGGAACGGTGGCATGCTCTCCGCATCGTCCATTATTCCGGTGGGCATGCCGGGGGTGGCGGCAAAAGTTCCCGGCTGGTTAATGAACCCCGAAGGGCCGCTCACCATTCGCTGGCGCTACCTGCCGCACATCGCGCCCTGGCTGTGGCGGTTTTTGCGCTCGGCCACGCGGGACAAGGTGGAGGCGCAGGCAAGCGCGCTGCGCGCCTTGCTGGCCGGGTCGCTGGAAAATTACACGCCCTTGCTTCGCGATGCGGGCGCGCTGCATCTGCTGCATCAGCAGGGCACGCTCTATCTCTATGGCGGAGAGAAAAGCTGGCGCGAGGACGCGCTCAAGACTGATATTCGCCGTCGCAACGGCATCGTGATCGAGGATGTGACCGGGCCGGCCTTGCGCGATCTTGAGCCCGACCTGGGGCCGCAGTTCACCCATGCGCGCCTGGTTCGCGCCAACGGCCACACCTCCGATCCGCGTGCGCTGGTGCGCGCGCTGGTCGCCGGCGTCGTTTCGCGCGGTGCCCTGGTGCTGCGCGAGCGCGTTACCGGTTTTGAGCACAACGGCGTGGCCTTGAGTGCGGTGCGCACTAGCGAGGGCTGGCATGCGGCGAGCCAGGTCGTGCTCGCCTGCGGCGCGTGGTCCAAAGTGTTGGCCGAACAGCTTGGCGACCGCCTGCCGCTGGACACCGAGCGCGGTTATCACGTTATCGTCAAGAATCCGGAAAAAGGTCCGCGTACGCCCACGCTGTTTGTCGACGGCAATTTTGGTGCGACCCCCATGGACATGGGCCTGCGGGTCACCGGCACGGTCGAGTTGGCCGGACTGGATGCGGCGCCGAACTGGCGCCGGGCCGACCTGTTGTTGCGCGGCGCGCGCCGTCTTTATCCCGGACTGCTGCCCGAGGACGATGTAATGCGGGTCACGCGCTGGATGGGCTTTCGCCCGAGCATGCCCGATTCACTGCCAGTCATAGGACCGGCTTCGCGCCTTACCAACGCCTATTACGCCTTCGGTCACGGCCACGTCGGTATGTGTGCCGGATCGACGACCGGAAGGCTTATTGCGGATATGGTGGCGGGGCGCACGCCGTGCGTGTCCCCGCAGCCCTTCAGCGCCGCCCGATTCCGCTAAACGACTGTCTTTCCGGCCTTGCAAACCGACTGGAAACCCGCACTGGGCGGGCTTTTCCAGTCAGGCGTACTCGGCGCGCAGTATTTTTGCAGCTGCCACCATCGCGCGCATCTTGCCGTCGGCGACATCGCGCGGCAGGTATTTCATGCCGCAGTCGGGGGCGAGAATGACGTCTTCCTTGGCGATGAAAGGTAGCGCGCGCTTGATGCGCGCGACGACGATTTGCGGCGTTTCTATGCTCATGTCCAACAGGTCGATACAGCCGACCATGACCTTCTTGCCCGCCAGTTTGGTCAGCACCGAACAATCGAGATTGGATTGCGCCGTTTCGATCGACACCTGTTTGCACGTGCAGTTGGCAAATTCGGGCAGGAAGGAATAGCCCTCCGGCCGGGCGTGGATCACCGCCGCGTAGCCGAAGCAGATGTGCACGGCGGTGGTACCGGTGATGCCCTCGAGCGCGCGATTGAGCGCGGCAAGGCCGTACTCGCGCGCTTTTTCCGGACGAGCCTGCATATACGGCTCGTCGATTTGCACGATGTCGGCGCCGGCGGCGAAGAGGTCGCGAATTTCCTCGTTCACGGCCTGGGCGTAATCCATCGCCGCCTCGGCTTCGGTCTTGTAGAAATCGTTTTGTGCCTGTTGGCTCATGGTGAACGGGCCGGGCACGGTGATCTTGACCATTCGCGTGGTGTTGGCGCGCAAGAACTTCATATCCTCGACCTCCACCGGGCGCAGGCGCTTGATCTTGCCGGTGATGCGCGGCACCGGGTTGGGGTGGCCGGAGCGGTCCAGGCCGGTCCCCGGATTGTCGATGTCAATGCCTGAGAGCGCGGTGGCAAAGCGGTTGGAATAACTTTCGCGCCGGATCTCACCGTCTGTAAGGATGTCCAATCCGGCCTCTTCCTGGGCGCGAATGGCGATCAGTGTCGCATCTCTTTGCGCTTCCTCGAGGTAGGCCTCGGGGATGCGCCACAACTCCTTGGCGCGCGTACGCGGCGGAAAACGTCCGGCGAGTTTAGCGCGATCGATCAGCCATTCCGGTTGCGGATAGCTGCCGACGAGCGTGGTGGGAAACAGCATGGAGTTGGCTCCTGAATGGTTTTTATTTGCGTCCGGGCGGGGCCGTCGGCACAAAGACTTAAACTGAGACTGAGACTGAATCTTGGACTGCGCCACATTTTACCGGAGTGTGCAGCAGGGTCGTACGATTTTTATGCCGTCCCCACCTGCGGTATCGCGGTGTCTGCCCCGCGTTGGGTGTGTCGTTAGCGGCACGTCCCCCTTTCTCACATCGGCGGTAATCATCGCCGCCAATTGGCGCTAGAATCATCTCAGTTCATGAAGAATCATCTCAGCTCATGAAGAATTTTCGTGCCATACGAATGACCGCTGCGCTGTCCTGCCTGCTGCTGCTTGGCGCCTGTTCGGGGTCGTTTGCGCTGCGCAGCGGCGTTCCCCCATCCGCGCCTTCCGCGTCCGGCTCCGCCAACAGTAGCGCCAACAGTATTAGTAGCGGTTCCAACGGCGTGCGTGCAAACATCAGTTCCGGGTCGGGGCCGTTGTTCGGGGTCATTGTTATCGGGGTGATGATTGCCGATGGCGTGGACTATGTTCGCGGCACCGGGCGCTGGACGCGCGCCGCCCCGCCCTTGGCGGAAGACCGAAAAATCAACATTCAGGATTGCACCAGGCCGATCGAATACAGCGCCGGCAATGTCAGTTGCCGCTGAAGATGCGCTGGCGATGAAATGCCGCGGCTAAACGCAAACGTCCCGTTCAGGCCGGATCGAGCAGAGCCAGGATGTCCTCGACCCGGTGCCGCCAGGTATGGCCGGCGAGCGTGATGGCGCGGGCCGCCTCACCTTGCTGGCGCAGTTGTTCGCGCTGCGATAACAGCGCCGGGATGCGTTCGCTCAGGGTTTGCGTCTCCGCGCCCAGATAAAAATGCATGCCTTGGCCGGGCCCGAACTGCGACTCCACCCAGCTGCGTGAATTGGTGAGGCAGGGTGTGCCGTTGAGCGCGTAATTGAAAATCCGGTCGTTGGCGCCGTCAGGATAAGAGGACGAATCGATGCACAAACGGGCGCGCCCCGCCAGATCGAGCATGCCGGCATAACGCATCAGCGGCAGCACGGTGACGTTGGCGGGTAGTTCAATTTTGTCCCATCCGTCGCCGACGACATGGATCTGTGCGCCCGACTGCGCCGCAGCGCGCACCACGGCAAGGCGGTTTTTTGCGCGCAGGAAAAATTCCACGTCACGCAGCAAAGCGCACCATTGCCCGGCGTCTGGGGACCGTCCCAGGCTGTGGGCTATGTCGATGGCTGTCTGGTGAAGCGGAACGTCGCCGCTGGTGGCATCGGCAAGCGCATCGCATAATTCGTGGTCTGCCTGGGGACCCCATTCGCGACTGAGCGCCTGAATCTGCAGGTTTCCGGCGTAAAGCACATCAATGTCGCGGTCGGGCCAGAGGGTCGAGCGGTCGTTTTGCGGCCGCACCCCGGGCGGGGCGAATACGCTGCCTGCAAGCGGCAGCGACGGTTCGATCATGCCCAGTTGTTCGAGCACACTGGGGGCGGGAAAGGCGGCATACAGGCGGCGTGCATGAATGGAGGCGATGGGCTGGAAATAGGCCTGGTCGAGCAGCATCGCGACGCAGCTGACGCCGCCGACGTCGTAGACGCGGGCAGCGTTTTCTTCGCTGTCGAGCCTGGCCTGCGACAGGGCGTGACCCCAGCAGCAAAGGTCGAGGACCAGCTTGGCTTTTCCGTCACGCGCCCAGCGCACAGCCGTTTCGGCTTCAGCGGCGCTAAGCACGCCGATTTCACCAAGCGGGAACCATTGCACGGTATGCCCCAGTTCCTGCAGCGCATCCTGGATGCCGTTGGCGATGTCCTGGTAGAAAAGTCCCAGGGGGATGGAGCGGACGATGGGTAGTAATACGATCATGCGGGCCTTCGAAGGGGGCCCTTGCGCATGGCGGTCGACGCGGAACAAGGGGCGCGCGTATTATCGCGGATTCAGGGTTGCTTCGCAGCCATTGGTCTTCAGGGTTTTTTGTCTTTAGCGAGGGATACGGCAATGATTCATTTCGTGGTGCACGACGAGCACGACTCGGTCGGTGTGGTGGTGGTCGAGGGGGTGAAGGCGGGGCAGGATCTGGCCGGCTGGATCATGGACCAGAACAAAGATCTCAAGATCAAGGCGCTCAACGACATCCCCATCGGTCACAAGCTGGCGATACGCGAACTCAAGGACAAGGACACGGTGATCAAATACGGTGTCGACATCGGCCGCACTGTCGCGGCCATCAAGCTGGGCGAGCACGCCCATGTGCACAACATCAAAACCAAGAGGTGGTAAGCGTGGATCTCTCCAAAGCGACTTTTCAGGGCTACAAGCGCGAGAACGGCCGTGTCGGCGTGCGCAACCACGTCATCATCCTGCCGGTTGATGACCTTTCCAATGCCGCTGCCGAGGCGGTGGCGCACAATATCAAGGGCGCGATGGCGATCCCGCATCCCTATGGCCGGCTGCAGTTTGGCGCCGACCTGGAGCTGCATTTTCGCACGCTGATCGGCACCGGTTCCAATCCCAACGTGGCGGCGGTGGTGGTGATCGGCATTGAGGACGGCTGGACCAAGCTGATCGTCGATGGCATTGCCAAGACCGGCAAGCCGGTGGTCGGTTTTGGCATCGAGCAGCATGGCGACCATGACACCATCCTACGCGCCTCCAAAGTGGCCAAGGAGTATGTGCAATGGGCCTCGGAACTGCAGCGTGAAACGCGTCCGCTCAAGGATCTGTGGGTTTCCACCAAATGCGGCGAGTCGGATACCACGTCGGGTTGCGGTGCCAATCCCACCGTTGGCAACGCCTTCGACAAGCTTTATCCGCACGGCACCACGCTGGTCTTTGGCGAGACAACCGAACTTACCGGCGGTGAGCACCTTGTCGCCGCGCGGTGCCGCACAGACGAAGTGCGCAAAAAATTCCAGTTCATGTTTGACCGCTACCAGGATGTCATCAACCGCCACAAGACCAGCGACCTGTCGGACTCGCAGCCGACCAAGGGCAACATCCTTGGCGGCTTGACCACGATCGAGGAAAAGGCGCTGGGCAACATCCAGAAGATCGGGCGCAAATGCCTCATCGACGGCGTGCTCGACAAGGCCGAGGAGCCGACCGGTCCGGGGCTGTGGTTCATGGACTCGTCTTCGGCCGCGGCGGAGATGGTCACGCTGTGTGCGGCCTCCGGCTATGTGGTGCATCTCTTTCCCACCGGGCAGGGCAACGTGATCGGCAACCCGATCCTGCCGGTGATCAAGATCTGCGCCAATCCGCGCACCGTTCGCACCATGTCGGAACACGTCGACGTCGATGTGTCGGGCCTGCTGCGCCGCGAGATGTCGCCCGATGATGCCGGCGACAAGTTGCTCGATTGCATGTTCCGCACGGCCAACGGCCGGCTCACCGCGGCCGAGGCGCTGGGACATCGCGAATTCGTGCTGACGCGGCTTTACGAGAGCGCCTGAGTTCCCGGCTTGCTTTTTCGGGATGTCATGGGGCCGCGGCCGCCTGAAGGCGGACGCGGCCTCAGCGTTTGGTGAAGATGGAAATGATTTCGTGCTGGTTGAGTTCGATGTGGGACCAGTCGAATTCAAGCCCCGGGTTCTGGTCGCGCACCAGATCAACGAAGTAAAGAAAACTGTCGAAGTCCCAGACGTGAAAATGGATGCTGTAGTCGATGTCTTTGAGCCGCAGGGCGGTTGCGTGTATGGTCTGCACATCGCTAATGCCCTCGACCAGGCGCACCCATTCGTCAAAATGCCCCACTCACTTTGCAGAAGACCCAATGTTTTAATGCCCTGGCGCCCTACTGCGATTGATGATGCAATCTTAGCAGGGTCGCAGGGGCTTGGCCGGGGACGACGCACGCTGAGGGCGGAAGACCGCGCGCGCCCTGTCCTTGGCAATAGAAAATCCGCGATAATCAGCTTTCTTTGTTCATTACGCAGGTTGCCATCATGTCTGTCGCCCATCCTTTTCACCTTGCCTTCCCGGTCACCAGCCTGCAAAAGGCGCGTGCGTTTTACGGCGAATTGCTCGGTTGCCCCGAAGGGCGCAGCGCCCCGGACTGGGTTGATTTTGATTTCTACGGACACCAGATCGTGGCCCACCTGTCGCCCGAGGAGGCCGGGCATCGCAATACCAGTGCGGTCGATGGCGAGAACGTGCCGGTGCGGCATTTCGGCCTGGTGTTGTCGATGGGCGAGTGGGAGGCCTTGTCGGAAAAGCTCATTCGCGCCGGCACCCAATTTATCATCGAGCCGCAAATTCGTTTCAAGGGCGAGGTCGGTGAGCAGGCTACGATGTTTTTTCTTGATCCGTGCGGCAATGCGATTGAATTCAAGGCATTCAAGGACATAGGCCGCTTGTTCGCGAAGTAAGCTGTGCTGCGGAGCGTCCGGCGGCAGGCCGGCTTGATGCGGCGGCGCAAACGGCGCGGGCCGCTCTATAATTAGGCCACAGGGCGTTGGTAAAATAACCCTGCTTGGCCAGCGCTTGGCTGCATGGTGTCGCTTACATATCGGAGGACTCAAAATGAAACAGTTTTTGCGCGCAGGTCTGGCGCTGGCGGCGATGTCGTTTGCGGCACTCGCCACGGCGCAAAATATTTCGATCGCGACCGGCGGTACCGGCGGTGTCTACTATCCGATGGGTGGGGGTATCGCCGCCGTGCTGTCCAAGGTCGTTCCGGGCATGCAGGCCACCGCTGAAGTGACCGGTGGTTCGGTTGACAATCTCAAGCTCATTGGCAGCGGTAAATCCTACGTCGGATTTTCAATGACCGATGCCGCCCTTGATGCCTACCGCGGAGAGGACAAGTTCAAGGGCGGCAAAGTTGCGCTCAGGACCCTGATGATTTTGTACCCTAACCGCATGCATGTCGTTTCCATCGACGGCCGCGGCGTGAACAAGATGTCCGACCTCAAGGGCAAGCGTGTTTCGACCGGTTCGCCCGGCAGCGCGACCGAAGTGATGGCTTTTCGCATCATTGAGGCGGCCGGCCTGGACAAGGACCGCGACCTGAAGCGCGAACGCCTGGGCGTCGCCGAGTCGGTCAATGCCATCAAGGATGGCAAGATCGACGCTTTTTTCTGGGTCGGTGGACTGCCCACTGCTGCGGTGACCGATCTTGCGAACACGCCGGGCACCAAGCTGAAGATGATCGATCATTCCGAAGTGGTTGCGGCGATGAACAAAAAATACGGCGACCTGTACGTTGAGGACAGCATAGCGAAGGCGGTCTACAAGGGCATGGACACCGACAACAAGCAGGCGACGGTGATGAATATTCTTCTCGTGCATGAATCGATGGACGACAAGACCGCATACAACATCGTCAAGGCCATCTTTGACAAGCGCGCCGATGTGATTGCGGTTCACAAGGAGGCGGAAAACATCAGGCTCGAAAGCCAGAAATACGCCGCCTCGCCCATTCCCTTCCATCCGGGTGCATTGAAGTACTTTGCAGAAAAGGGCGTCAAGCTCAATTGAGGCTGCTGGCTGGCGGCCGCTGACAGGGTGGGTGAAACCTTCCCAGCACCGGAAAAACCCGCCTTAAGCGGGTTTTTTTGCGCCTGTTATGCGGACTGTTCTTGCAAAAAAGCGGCCAGTTTCGGATTGGACAGCATGGCGTCGAGTTCTTCCGGACCCGGCAACTGCGGGCGGTCGCGGTCTGTGTTGACCATGCACAGAAAACCCAGCGGCGCGTCTTTGCGCGCGCGGAATTGGTGCCATGTCAGGGGGGGCACCGTGATGAGGTCATGTTGGGCAAGCTCGAAAAGCTCTTCCCCCACCAAGGCCCTGCCGCCGCCGTGCAGCACCATCACGGCGTGCATGTGCTGATGGCGTTCCAGTGTGGTGTATCCGCCCGCTTGCACCTCGAAGTAGCGTAATTGAGCGGCGAGTTGCGGATCGGCAAACAGTACTCGCCGGCTGACAGCGCGAAACGGCGCGCTGCCTTCCTGTTTGTAATGATGCGGTTCAACGCCGGTCCAGAGGCCCGGTCCGGCGTTCGGGCGGTGTGCTGTTGTGTTTTCCGGCTTCAGCTTGCCTGCTGTTACGCTTGCGACAGATGATTTGATGCTCATATACCTTGACCTTGGGCCACTGTATTGACGAACTCGCGGGTACGCTCGAGCAACGCATCGCCCGCGGCGAGCAGGCCGCCGCCGATCAGCAGCATGCTGTCATTGCCGTAAAAGTCTAGCATTTCGGGCGCGCGCTCGACGGTCATGCCCCCTGCGGGAACGGGGAGCGCGGGGCGTATGTGCATCCACGCGCCGCGCGCCGATCCGGCGATGTCCAGGCATTCTTGCGGCGTGTAACTGAAGCGCCCACCGTGATTGGGATAGATCACCGCATCGGCGCCAAACAGCCGGAATAGTTTGCCGATGAGCAAGGCTGGCGCAATGCGCGTCGCGCCGCCCAGTGCCGGATGGGCGAGCACCGGCACGCCTAGTGTGGCAACCAGTTCGGAAAAAGCCGGCAGGCCGATCAGCATGGGCGCAACGAGGGCCATGCCGGCGCCCTCGTCGCGTAGAACAGCCGCCTGCGCGGCGAGGCGCGACGGCCCTCCAGACAGGCTGGGGGCGTAAAGCGTGCGCCCGCCGGTTTCGCGATTGGCGGCGGTGACGGCGGCCTGCACGGCCTTCACGCGCGCGGCAAAGGGCGCATAAGCCTGATCGGCGATGCCATGATCATCCTTGATGATGTCTATGCCCGCCAGGGCGAACGTCCTGGCAATGGCGGCCAGTTGCGCGGGCGAACTGCCTTGCGGTTTCAGGGCGCTACAGGTCAGTGCGCGTGCGCTCGCGCCGGTGAGGCGGCGCAAGCCCTCGATGCCAAAGCGCGGACCGGGAAAATTCGCCGCCACCGACCCACCCAGTTCGATGTCGACCAGTTCAACGTCGGGCTGCAGCGAGGTGTTGCCAAAGAGCATGTTCATCAGCTGGCCCGGATCTTCGTCGAGCGTGCCGGCGGAGAGCGCGATGAGCACGCGGTGCAGCCCGGGGGCAAGCGGCGTGATCGACGCGACGCGTCCGGTGTAATCATCAAGAATGCGTTGCTCGCGCACCGCCGACAGCGGCATTTCGATGCTTTGTTCGACCGCAATGGATGCGGCCCGTGCGGCGATCGCAGTCTCCGGGGCAGTAACCTGGTACGTGACGAGAATGCGTTCCATGACGGTGCTTAGCGGTTGGGGCGGGCGCAGTATATTCCCCGTGCCAGCCTCGGACAACCTTGGCCCTTGTGTGGGCCCTTGTGTGGGCCCTTGTGTGGCAGGCAATGGGTGCGGTGTGCTGTCTTGGTGTCTTGGTGTCTTGGTGTCTTTGAACCTTTGAACCTTTGAATATTTGAATCTTTGAACCTTTGAAACCTTGAGTTTTGGGGGTTGCCGGAGGAGGCTGTCGCGCCGCAGGCATCAGCGGGAACATCCCGGTGAATTGTCAGCGGAACCGGCAGGGCGGTCTGCTAGACTAGCAAAAAACAGGGACACCCCGTTCCGAGGCTCACCGAGCCAAGCTTCACAAGGACGGGACAAAACAGCGGGACGGGACAAAACAGCGCCTGGGCTGGCGCAAAGGGAGGATGCCGTGGCAGACCAAAACCCAATGATCGACGCGAATGTGCAGTCGGCGATCGATAGCGAGAAACTCAAGAAGGCCGAGGAGTTCATCGAGGAGGAGGAGGGCGCCGCCAATAAATTCACCGGCTGGCTGGCCGCCTTCCTGACCCTTGCAGCGGTGGTGATGTCGGTGTTTCACCTCTACACCGCCTACGCCATTGTCCCGACGCAGACGCTGCGCCCGGTGCACGTTGGCTTTGTGCTGTTCCTTTCCTTTCTGCTGTTTCCGCTTTCCAGCCGTTTTCGCCACCGCATCATGTGGTGGGACTGTGTCGCCTCCTTGATGGCCATCGGCATCGTTGTCTACCTGATCATGGGCGGGGATGACTTTACCGACCGCAACACATCGCCCAATGGCTGGGATATTTTCTTTGGCGTGATGCTGATCGGCCTGGTGATGGAGGCGATGCGCCGCATCAACGGCTGGATCATGCCCGCCATAACCATGGCCTTTGTCCTTTACGCGCTGTTCGGCGCCTACCTGCCGCAGCCCTGGACGCACAAGGGCTACGAGGTCGGTCGGCTTATCGGGCAGATGTACATGACGCTCGAGGGGATTTACGGTTCGGCCGTGGATGTGTCCTCGTCGCTGATCATTCTCTTTACGATATTCGGCGCATTTTTGCAGTACTCGGGCGCGGGAAAGTTTTATATCGATTTTTCCTTCTCCGCCATGGGTGGCAAGCCAACGGGAGCCGGGCGCACCGTGGTGCTCGCCTCCTTCCTGCTGGGCGGCCCCTCCGGTTCGGGTGTGGCGACGACGGTGACGCTGGGTGCGGTGGCCTGGCCCATGCTCGAGAAGGTCGGGTATGAAAAGAACGCGGCGGGCGGCTTGCTTGCGGCCGGCGGCCTGGGCGCCATCATCTCCCCGCCGGTGCTGGGTGCCGCGGCATTCCTTATCGCCGAGTACCTGAAAATATCCTATCTCGACGTGTTGCTGATGGCCTGCATTCCGACCATCCTGTTCTATCTCGCATTGTTCCTGATGGTCGAGATTGATGCGCGTAAATACGGCATGGGCAACACGGTTTTCGCAAAACCCGATTCGGTGTGGAATCTCACCAGGCGCTACTGGTTTCATTTCCTGTCGCTGATATCGATCGTCGTTTTCATGATGTGGGGATTCTCGCCGGTGCTGTCGGTGTTCTGGGCGACCGTGGTGTCCTTCGTCACCAGTTTCCTGCGGCGTGAGTGCGCACTGTTCTCCTACGACCTTTTCAGCCTCAAGGGTTCGATCAGCAAGCTGGTCTTTCAGTCGCCTTTCATCAAGGCCTTGGAGGGCGGTTCGGTCGGGATGCTCAACGTTGGCGCGACCTGCGCCGGCGCCGGTATCATCGTCGGGGTGGTTACGCTCACCGGCCTTGGCCTCAAATTCAGTTCCATTGTCATCGACTACGCCGGCGGTTCCCTGCTGTTGACCGCCATTTTTACCTCGCTGGTCGTGTGGGTAGTCGGACTCGCCGTGCCGGTGACCGCGTCCTACATCATCTGCGCGGTGATAGCGGCGCCGGCGCTGATCAAGCTGGGCGTTCCCGATTTTGCCGCCCACATGTTCATTTTTTACTACGCCGTGCTGTCCGAAGTTTCCCCGCCGACGGCACTGTCGCCTTTTGCCGCGGCCGCGATCACCGGCGGTGATCCGTACAAAACGACCATGCAGTGCTGGAAGTACACCGTTCCGGCTTTTCTCGTGCCCTTCATGTTTGTGCTCGATCCGAGTGGACAGGGCCTGCTGTTAATGGGTTCGACCAAGGCATTGGGCGCGGCCAATTGGTGGTCTATCGCCGAGGTTACGTTGACCGCCGCGGTGGGTATTGCCGCGCTCGCCGCCGGTTTCCAGGGCTGGGCGATAAAGAAAACAACGAGCATAGAACGCGTGATGCTGGTGGTGGCGGGCTTTGCACTGGTGTACCCGAGCGCAAGCGCCGACCTGGTTGGATTCGGGCTGGTGATTGCGGCACTGGCCATGCAGTATTTGCGGCGAAATGCGATTCCGGCGACCCCGGCCTGATCGATTCCTGCGGGTTTTTTATCGCGTCACGCAATTCAGGATTCCGGATGGGAGGATAGCCATGTATCAAACGCTGCAATTCGAGGAAATGCGGGCCGCAGTGATGCATGAGCTGATTCGCATGCACCCACTGGCGACGCTGGTTACGCTGGGCTCGTCGGGTCTGGAGGCCAACCATATCCCGCTTGAATTCGATCCGCATCCCGCCCCGTTCGGGACGCTGCGCGGGCATGTCGCACGCGCCAATCCAGTCTGGCACGATCACGCGGCGGCGCAAGGCGCGCTGGCGGTGTTTCAGGGGCCGCAGATTTATGTCACGCCCTCGTGGTACGTCACCAAGAAAGAAACCGGCAAAGTCGTGCCGACCTGGAATTACGCCGTGGTACATGTCCAGGGTTCGCTGCGCGTGATCGAAGACCGCGCCTGGCTGCGCAATTTTGTCGCGCAACTGACCGACCGGCACGAAGGGGCAAGGCAGATGCCATGGAAAGTGGACGACGCCCCGGCCGAGTACATCGAGCAGATGCTGCGAGCGATTGTCGGTATCGAAATTCCGATCACCACCATCACCGGCAAGTGGAAAGTCAGCCAGAACCGCACGGTCGCGGATCGTGAAGGCGTGGTGCAAGGCCTAGCGCAAAGTAGCGGCGAGGATGCCGCCGCGATGGCAGGCCTCGTCCGGCAGGCGATGAAGTCCTGAATGGAGGCGGCGTGGCGCAAGCGCGAATTGCAGGGGCTTGCATGGGGGTTTATCGGCGTCGCCATATTCAGCCTGACCCTGCCGGCGACGCGCGTTGCCGTCGCCGAACTCGATCCGGTGCTGGTCGGTCTTGGCCGTTCGCTCGCCGCGTCCGTGCTCGCCGCGCTGGTCTTGCTGATCACGCGCCAGCCCTTGCCGCGGCGCGACCAGATCCTGCGCATGATCCTGACCGCTTTTGGCGTCGTGCTGGGCTTTCCGCTTATCACCGCTTATGCGATGCGCTATCTGCCCTCGGCGCACGGCGCAATCGTGATTGGCTTGCTGCCGCTGGCGACGGCGGCGATCGTGGCTTTGTCCGGAAGGGAGAGACCGTCGCGGGGCTTCTGGTTTGCCGCCGGCTTTGGTGCGCTGCTGGTGGTGGCGTTTGCGCTGATCGAAGGGGGCGGCACTTTGCATCTGGCCGACCTTGCCCTGTTGCTGGCGGTGGCGGTGGGCGCGCTCGGTTACGCCGAGGGTGCGCGGCTCACCCGCGAAATGCCGGGCTGGGTGGTGATCAGCTGGGTGCTGGTCGTGTCGGTGCCCTTTTTGTTGCCGCCGGTGCTCTGGTCGGCGGCCGAGCACGGCGTCAACGCTTCGATCACGGCCTGGTTGTGTTTTGCCTACGTCAGCCTATTCAGCCAGTACTTGGGCTTTTTCCCCTGGTACCACGGGCTTGCGCTGGGCGGCGTCGCGCGCGTTTCACAGGTGCAGTTGACGCAGCCTTTCCTGACGCTGATCGCCTCTGCGCTATTGCTCGGCGAGAAGGTCAGCATGGGCATGATAATCTTTGCCGCAGCGGTGGTGGCCACCGTTGCCATCGGGCGCAAGATGCCGATCCGGCCGCTGAAATAAAATCCATGCTATGGCAAAAATAGACCAACACACGCTTACCGAAATCGCCCGCGAAGCCTTCTCCCGTGCCGGCGCGCACCAGGCAATGGCGCAGGCGAGCGCGCGCGCGCTGGTGGCCGCCGACATGCAGGGGCTGCCCTCGCACGGCGTGTCGCGCGTGCCGTTTTATTGCGGCATGCTCAAAAACGGTCGGGCAGACGGCAGCGCCCACCCGCGTGTCATGTCCGATCACAAGGCGGTCTGCGTCATCGATAATGCCGGCGGTCTGGGCTACGAGGGCTGCGCAATGGCTGCAGGCGAGGCGGTGCGGCGTGCACGCGAGTTTGGCATAGGCTACGCTGGCGTGACCAACGGCCATCACATCGGCGCGCTGGCGCTGGCGCTCGAGCCGATGGTTGCGGCCGGGCAGATCGGCATTGCGCTGTCGAACTCACCGGCGGCCATGCCGGTGTGGGGCGGGCAGGCCGCCACGCTCGGAACCAATCCGGTGGCGGCGATTTTTCCGCGTGCCGGCGCCGATCCGCTGGTCGTTGACTTGTCCATGACCACGGTGACGCGCGGCCGCATCATGCTGGCGGCGCAAAAAGGCGAGCGCATTCCGGAGGGCTGGGCGCTCGACCGTCACGGCAAGCCGACCACCGATCCGCAGGAGGTGCTGGAGGCGGGCACGCTCTTTCCGGTGGGTGGCAGCAAGGGGGCCATGCTGGCGCTGGTGTTCGAACTGCTGTGCACCGCGCTCACCGGCGCGGCCATCAGCCGCGACAACGATTCGTTCTGGGTTGAGCAGGGCAACCGGCCTAGCCTCGGGCAGGGTTTTATCGCCATAGACCCGGGTGCGGCGGCGGGGCGCGCCGTCTACGACCAAAGGCTAGAGACGCTGATCGCGATGATGTTGTCTGAAGAGGGCGTGCGTCTGCCAGGCGGCCGGCGTTTTGACGCACAGCGCCTGGCGATGGCGCAGGGGGTCGATGTGCCCGATGCCTTGCTGCATAAGTTGCGCGAACTCGCCGGCACGTGAGTAACGGGGTTTTCGTGCGTTCTGTGCGTCCAGGCCCCACCAGTGCTGCCGAGGGCAGCCCGACCATCGTGCCGCGCCGCATAAAGCCCCGTGCCGACGGTTCATTTCAGGCGCGGCTGCCCACGCCGTTTGCCCTGGTCGGTGTGCGCACCGAGGGCGATGTGCTGGCCGAGATCATGTTCCTGCCTTTGTCCATGGGTGCGTTGCCGCCGCTGAACAGGCTTGCCGAGCGGGCTTGCGCGCAAATCGAAAAATACGCCGACGATCCGGAATTCAGATTTCGCCTGCCGCTGAAAACCGTCGGCACCGATTTTCAGCGCCGTGTCTGGGCCGCCATATCCGCCGTACCCGGCGGGCAGACGCTGAGCTACGGGCGCATGGCGCGCAGCCTGGGTTCGGCGGCACGCGCCGTCGGACAGGCCTGTGGCAGCAATTATTTCCCGCTGGTCATTCCGTGCCACCGCGTTGTTGCGGCGACGGGCCTGGGCGGCTTTGCGCACAGCGGCGGTGGCTACCTGATCGAGGTCAAGCGCCGCCTGCTGGCGCACGAAGGGGTCATTCAGGGCGTCACCCAGGACGTGACCCAGGACGTGACCCCGGGCGTGATCCCGGGCGCGACCAGGCGTCTTTTCTAGGTCCATGAAGGACGGCGACAGCGCGCTGCTGGATGAATTTGGCGACCAGCTCTGGCTAGAGGACGGGCTGTCCAAGAATACGCTGGAATCTTATCGTCGTGACCTGCGCCAGTTTGCCCAATGGGTCGCGGCCAACACCGGGAGGACGCTGCTCGAGGCGGGGGAGGCGGATATCGCGAACTACCTTGCCGCGCGCAAAAGCAAGGCTGTCGGCGCCGGGCCGCGCGGCGTCGTCAAGGCCAGCACCCAGGCGCGGCTGCATTCCAGCCTCAAGCGCTTTTATCATTTTGCTTTGCGCGCCAATCGTATTGTTGCGGACCCGACGGCCAGGCTCGACTCGCCGAAAAAGCCGCCGCGCTTTCCCAAAACGCTGACCGAGGCGGACGTTGAGGCCTTGCTTGGCGCGCCGCAGGTGGAGACCACGCTGGGCCTGCGCGACCGCAGCATGCTCGAAGTGCTTTACGCCAGCGGCTTGCGTGTTTCCGAGCTGGTGGCATTGAAGATAGCCGAGGTGAGCCTCGACATGGGGGTGGTGCGTGTGTTTGGCAAAGGCGCGAAGGAGCGCTTGGTGCCGCTGGGAGAAGAGGCCCTCGACTGGATCAACCGCTACATGGTCGGGGCGCGCCCGGATCTGCTCAAGGGGCGGCAATCGGACGCGGTGTTTGTCACCGGACGCGGTGAGGCGATGACGCGCCAGGCTTTCTGGTATTTGCTCAAGCGCCACGCAGCGACGGCGATCCCGGGCAAGCTGGTGTCGCCACATACACTGCGGCATGCCTTTGCCACGCATCTAATCAACCACGGTGCCGACCTGCGCGTGGTGCAGATGCTGCTGGGTCACTCGGACATATCGACGACACAAATCTACACGCATGTGGCGCGCGAGCGGCTCAAGCTGTTGCACCAGAAACATCATCCGCGGGGCTGACATGGGTGCTGCAGACGGTGGCGGTGGAGGTCGCGCTGCCGGATTGCAATTGCTCGCTGGAAACCCTTTACTGGGCTTTCCAGCCATTGCCATACAACAACCGAATGCAATACCCGGGGTATAACACATGTCATTGCGAGGAGGCGAAGCCGACGCGGCAATCTTGTGGTATTGCGACAGCGGTCACAAGGACGACGGGATTGCTTCGCTGCGCTCGCAATGACAAAAATCCATGTCATTGCGAGGAGGCGAAGCCGACGCGGCAACCTTGTGGTAGTGCGACGGCGCTCACAAGGACAACGGGATTGCTGCGCGCGCAATGACAAAAATCCATGTCATTGCGAGGAGGCGAAGCCGACGCGGCAATCTTGTGGTATTGCGACGGCGGTCACAAGGACGACGGGATTGCTGCGCTCGCAATGACAAAAATAGTACGCGGCGAACGCGCTCCTGGGGACAGATGTGGCTATTGCTTACCAAAGGGCATGGCGCCGCCCAAAGCCACGCCATAGCTCTGCCTCGGCACGCGTCTCAAACATGCCGATAGCTGGAAACTTTTTGCTGGCGTGGTTTTTCAGTAATGACTGGAAATGCCCGCCAGTAGGGCGTTTCCAGCTTATGATTGAAATTCGTTCGCAGCGCTCAAGCGATTTTCCGGCTGCGCTCTATCGTGACACCGACCCGCTTGGCTTCTTTGACGATGCCGATTTTTCCGACGCTGACCTTGACCCATGGCGCGTTCATGTCGTCAATGATGATAGTGGCGATGCGTTCGGCCATGTTTTCCACAAGCCCGAAGCGGGTGTCGGCGAAAAGTTGGCGAAGGCGTTCCACCACCACCGCGTAGTCAATGGTGTCGGCAACGCGTTCGGTTTTGAAGACCGCGGTCGGGACACCGATTTCGATGTCCAGTTGTACCGGTTGCGGCGCCAGTTTTTCGCGCTTGTAAATGCCGACCCAGGCGTTGAGCCTGAGTTCGCGGATGAAGATGATGTCCATATGGGGAAGCGGCCCGGGGCTCTAACAAGTTAAAATGCGGCGCTTGCATTGTAGCTTTGACTGCAAGTGCCGACGCCGGATTTTATGTGCGGACTATATGGCTGTAAGCGCCCGGGCAATCGCCAATGTGCGCCTGGTACGCCTGGTATGTGTGGCGTGCGTGGCATGTGTGGCATGTGTGGCAAGTGTCGTTGCTGCGGGCATGGATTGAAGGCTTGTCGCGCGTGTTTACGTATTCCCCCAAGGCATTTTTAACGGTACCAGAAACATGCTGACTGCTGTATTTGTTCTTGTCGCCTACCTGATCGGATCGCTATCCTTCGCCGTGATTGTCAGCAAGGCTTTCGGCCTGCCCGATCCGCACAGCTACGGGTCTGGCAACCCCGGGGCGACCAACGTGCTGCGCAGCGGCAGCAAACTCGCCGCAGTGCTGACGCTGGCCGGTGACGCGGGCAAGGGCTGGCTTGCGGTCATGCTGGCGCTGTTGTTTGCACCTGGGTACGGTCTGGCTGAGGGCACCGTCGCGGCGGTTGCCTTGGCCGTGTTCATCGGCCATCTTTTCCCGCTTTACTTTATGTTCAAGGGCGGCAAGGGGGTCGCAACGGCACTGGGCATCCTGCTGGCGATCAATGCGTGGCTGGGTCTGGCCACGCTTGCGACATGGGTCATGATCGCGGTGTTCTTGCGCATCTCGTCTCTGGCCGCCATCATTGCCGCCGTGTTTGCGCCCCTGTGCACCTTCTGGTGGTTCGGCTTGTCGCCTTACACGGCTGCGGTGCTGGGCGTCTCCTTGCTGCTGGTGTGGCGGCATGAGGCTAACCTCCGCAAGTTGCTGGCCGGACAGGAAAGCCGCATCGGCCAAAAGCAAAAGGCCGGCGATCCGCGTTGATTCGATAGTCTTGCCCCCGTGCCCCCGTGCCCCTTTGCCCAAGTGTTATGGGGGGCGATGGCGGTCGCTGTTTACAGCGAGGCGAGATCCCAGCGGGGCTTGACGGTAAATCCGCGCGACGGATTTACCGAGGCGGTGCCAGCCTGAAGCCGTAGCGCGCCCACCAGCGCGATCATGGCACCGTTGTCGGTGCATAACTCCATTTCCGGGTAATAGACCCGGGCGCCGAGCCGGGCCGCAGCGGCGTTCAGCGTGACGCGCAGATGACGGTTTGCGCCGACGCCGCCGGCCACCACAAGACTGTCCATGCCCGCTTGTTCCAGCGCGGCGAGCGATTTTGAAACCAGCACGTCGACGATGGCCTCCTCGACTGCGCGTGCGAGGTCCGGGCGGTCGGCCTCGCCAAATCCGGGTGCCCTTGCCGCCAGCATCACCGCCGTCTTCAGTCCGCTGAAGCTGAAATCCAGATCCCGGCTTTTTTGCATCGGACGGGGCAGGCGAAAGCGCCCGGTTTTGCCCGATTGGGCGAGTTGCGAAAGCGCCGGTCCGCCGGGGTAGGGCAGCCCGAGCAGCTTCGCGCTTTTGTCGAAGGCTTCGCCGGCGGCGTCATCGAGCGTTTCGCCAAGCAGCGTGTAGTCGCCGACTGCGGCAACACGCATCAATTGCGTGTGTCCGCCCGAGACGAGCAGGGCGACAAAGGGGAAGGACGGCGGATCGCGTGACAGCAGCGGCGAGAGCAGATGACCCTCAAGGTGATGCACCGGCACGGCCCGAACCCCCAGGCCGTAGGCGAGCGCCGCCGCCACCGCAGCGCCGACCAGCAGGGCGCCGGAGAGGCCCGGACCCTGGGTGTAGGCGACGGCCTCGATATTGTTTATGCCGACGCCGGCTTCGGCGGCGATTTTGCGCACCAGGGGCAGAACGCGCCGGATGTGGTCGCGCGAAGCCAGTTCGGGCACGACGCCGCCGTATTCGTTGTGCATCGCGACCTGCGAATGGATGGCGTGCCCGAGCAGCCCTGCCAGGGGGGTGTCGCCCGCGCGCGCGGTGTCGTAAAGGGCGACACCGGTTTCGTCGCAGGAGGTTTCTATGCCCAATACCAGCATGGTGTGTTCCGTTTAAGCGCGCGCGAAGGTGATGCGAACGCGGGTTCCGGTCCCGCCTTCGGGCTTTTCAAGCTGCAATTCGGCTCCGTGCGCTTGTGCGATCTCGCGCACGATGGCAAGGCCCAGTCCGGATCCACCCCCCGGGCTGCCCGGCATGCGGTAGAAGCGTTCGAACACCTTGCCCCGCTCCTGTTCAGGAATTCCCGGCCCGTCGTCATCGATGATGAGTTGCGGCACCGGCCGTGCCGTAACCAAAACGGTGATGCTGCCGCCATCGCGGCCGTAACGCACGGCATTGTCGATGAGGTTGGAGATGAGTTCCTGCAGCAAAAGCACGTCGCCGCGAATGTGCGCCGGCCGGTCGCTGCCGGAAAAGCCAAGGTCGATGTTGCGCTCGATCGCGCGCGGCACCCAGAGCATACCGGTCTCGCGCGCAATCGCATTGAGGTCGATATCGGTAAAACGCGTCTCGTCGCTTGCCCCTGGCTCGGCGCGTGCGAGGGTCAGCAACTGGTTTGACAGGTGTGCGATGCGCTCGGCCGAGGTTTGCAACTGGCCCAAGGCCGGGCGGATCTCGTCCATGTCGGTGGATAAGAGCGCGCGCTCGATCTGAATCTTGAGGCCGGCTATGGGGGTGCGCAGCTGGTGTGCGGCGTCGGCGATAAAACGGTGCTGCACCGACAGGGTCTGACCCAGGCGTTGCATCAGGTTGTTGATGGCATGGGTGAGGGGCAGCGCCTCGGCCGGTACGCTGTGATCGGGCAGCGGCGACAGGTCGCGGTGCGTGCGTGTGGCGATCTCCTTCTCCAGCAGCAGCAATGGACCAAGCCCGCTACTCACACCAAACCAGACCAGTGCGCCGGCCATGGCGATCAGCAACAATTGCGGCAGCACCAGTGTCAACAGGATGTCGTTTGCGAGGTGAATGCGCTTGTTGCGCGTTTCAGCCACCTGCACGTTCACCGGCGAACCGTTCGGCCCCACAGGCAGGTGCAGGGCTACAACGCGCACCTTCTGGTCGAGCATGCTGCCATCGTAGTAATGGGCGCGGGCATCGTCGCCGAAGGCCTTTGGTGAGTCGGGCATCGCCTTGTGCCCGAAAAGAAAGCCTTCGCTCGCCGAACTGATGCGGTAGTAAGTGGTGTCCAGGTCGTCCCATTCGAACATTTCCAGTGCGGCGCGCGGCAGGTCGACCACGGGGTGGTCGTTGACCACCTTGATCTGCTGCGCCAGCGCGCGCGCCGAGTCGTACAGCGCGCGGTCGTAGGCGTTGTTGGCAAAGCCGAGGGCGATATAGTAAGAAGCCGCGGCGCCTATGCAAAACAGCGCGGCCAGCGGCACCAGCAGTCGCAACAGCAGTTGGCGGCGCAGGCTGAGGGTTGGGGCCGCAGGCATGGTCAGCCGCCTGGCACGGGCTCGAGCAGGTAGCCGAAACCGCGTACGGTGCGGATGGTGACCCTGGCGCCGTTGATTTTTTTGCGCAGCCTCGAAACATAGACCTCAATGGCGTTTTCCGCCAGATCTTCGGCGCCGCCGGCGAGCCGCTCGTTGAGTTGTTCCTTGCTGACGACGCGGCCGGCGCGGCTCATCAGGATTTCCAGCACACCGAACTCGCGCGCCGTAAGGTCTAGTGTTTTTTCATCGAGCAGGACACGCCTTGCGGCCATATCCAGGGTGAGGCCGCCGATTTCGAGGGCGGGCGAGGCTTCGCCCATGCTGCGACGGATGAGGGCGCGTATGCGCGCCTCCAGTTCGACCAGTTCGAACGGCTTGATGACGTAGTCATCCGCGCCGAGGTTAAGCCCCTTGACCCGGTCGGCCAGTTCATCGCGCGCCGTCAGCACCAGCACGGGCATTTTCAGCTTGCGCGCACGCAGGCGCTGCAACACCTCAAAGCCGTCCATGCGCGGCAGGCCGATGTCGAGGATGGCGAGGTCGTAGTCTTCCGTCGTGAGGGCCTGGTCGGCATGCGCGCCGTCGGAGAGGCAGTCGACGACGTAGCCATATTTGCGCAACGCGCTGCTCATGCCGTCGGCGAGCACGGCGTCGTCTTCGACGATAAGAATGCGCAGACCCATTTGTTTAGAGCGTACTTCCGTGGAAAAACAGGGTTTTGAAAGGTAAATGACAGGTTTGATGTCTAGAGTGCGGCATTGTTTTCCAAACACGGTGTTGAGGCAAGCTTGCAATGACAGGATTTACACGCCCGATGCGGAGCCTACAGGTTTTTTTTGCGCTTGCGCTGCTGTTAGCGGCGCCTGCAGCCAGCGTGTATGCGCAGGCCACGGGCCTTGGACGCGCGAACATTGACCTGTCACTGGCCGAGGCGCAGCGCATGATGCTCGCGAAAAACCGGGATCTGCAGGCCGCGCGCCGGGCCCAGGAGGCGGCCCGCGCCGACTCGACCACAGTCGACAGGGCGCCCAATCCCAATCTCACGCTGCAGACGGCCAATATCAATCCGCGCTTCGGTGTTGGTGCCGGTGGCTTGCGCGAAAAGACCGTCGACACGACGGTCCGTATCGACCAGTTGATTGAACGCGGGGACAAACGTGAATTGCGCGTAAAAACAGCGCGCACACTGGAGGCGGCCGTCGATGCTGATTATCTGGATACGCTGCGCCAGCAACGTCAGGCGCTGCGCTACGCCTATTACGATCTTGGGCTGGCTCAGGAAAAGGCGACCATCCTTAGCGATACCGCGGCGCTGTTCGACCGCTCCCTCGACGCCGCGGAGCGCCGACTGCGCGCGGGTGATATCTCCGCAGCCGATCTTTCGCGCATGCGCGTGGATGCGTTGCGGGCGATGAACGACGCGCGTGCTGCGGAGTCAGATCGGGCGCGCGCGCAGGTTGCGCTTGCCTACCTCATTGGCGCCGAGGCGTCGGCGCAGGGCCTGCGCGCCGGGGATCCGTGGCCGAATGCCACGACGCCTCCCGGCGGATTCGACTACGGCCTGATCGAGCGTCGTCCGGACGTGCGCGCGGCAAAAGAGCGTGTTGCCGCCGCGGAAAGCGCACGTGAACTTGCGCGCCGGCTGCGCACCCGCGATGTTTCGGTCGGTGCGCAGTTCGAGCACTGGCCGCAAAGCGAGATCAATCAGCAGGGAACGGGCAACAGCTTTGGGATCGCCATTTCGGTGCCGCTTTTTGTAAGACACGCCTACGAGGGCGAGATCCGTCGCGCCGAGGTGGACCTTGACGCGACGCGGGACGGACTTGAGCGCGTTCGAGCCTTGGCGACAGGCGAGCTTTCAAGGGCGTGGGCCGACCTGCAATCGGCCTCGGAGCGCGTACGCCGTTACAACGACAGTCTGATTGGCGAGGCGAAGCGGGCCGCCGATGCAGCCGAATTTGCCTACAAGAATGGCGCACTGGGGATCATGGACCTGCTTGATGCGCGGCGCATTCTTCGCGCCACGCAGATTGATGCGGTTACCGCGCAAGCGGATTATGGCAAGGCGCTCGCTTCGTGGGAAGCTGGCATGGCAACAAAGGAAGATTGAAATGAACAAAACCCAGAAGGTGATCCTTGGCCTCGCCGTATTTGCGGCGGTAGGCTCGGGTGCCTATTTTCTCACCAAGCCGGCTGCCGCTCCAGTCGCGACCAAGTCGGAGCAGCCGGCGACCGTGCTGTCGCCCGGTCAGTTGCGCTTTCCGAGCGGCGCGCCGCAACTGGCATCGCTGAAAATAAATCCGGCAGAGGAGGCGCCGGTTCCGCTTGCCGAGCCGCTGAGTGGGCGCATCACCTACAACGAAAACGTCACCGCACGCGTCAGTTCGCCGGTGGCGGGGCGCGTTGTCGTCCTCAAGGCGCAGCCCGGCGATGTGGTTAAGCAGGGTGATACGCTGATGGTCATGGATTCTCCTGATTTTGCGGCGTCCGTGGCCGACCTGCGCAAGGCGGAAGCCGACCAGGCGAGAAAGCAGCAATCGTTCGAACGCGCCAAAACGCTGTTTGAAGGCCAGGTGCTTGCGCGCAAGGACCTGGAACTGGCAGATGCGGATTTACGCCAGTCACAGGCGGAGGTTGTGCGCACTCGCTTGCGCCTGCGTAATTTGCGCGCAGAACCGACCGAGGCCGGCCAGCTCGCACTCCGAGCACCGCTGTCCGGCATAGTCGCCGACCGGCAGGCGAACCCAGGCATGGAGGTGCGCCCCGACATGCAGGTGCCCTTGTTCGTTATTACCGATCCGCGACACTTGTGGGTGCTGATCGACCTGCCCGAGCGCAACCTTGGCAAGGTCAAAGTGGGCCTGCCGGTGACGGTTGAGGTGGATGCCTACCCGGGCGAGCGCTTTCTTGCCGTCATAGAGCGCGTTGGCGAGGTGGTCGATACCGGAACGCGCCGCATCCAGGTTCGCTGCGCGGTGAGCAATCCGGACCGTCGGCTCAAGCCGGAGATGTACGCGCGGGTGACGCTGATCGCAGACGAGAAGCAACGGACCGTTCGCGTTCCCAATTCGGCGCTGGTCACGCAGGGCGTATATGCCTTCGCCTTTGTCGAAATCGAGCCGGGTGTGTTCCAGCGTCGCAAAGTGACTCTCTCGGTGCAGGATCGCGAATACAGCTACGTCGGGGAAGGCATCAAGCCGGGCGAGCGCGTGGTTACCACCGGTGCGTTGCTGCTCAACTCCGAGCTTGCCTCGGGATCCTGAGGCGCATGCGCCTCTTCATTGCCAGCTACTAATCCGAACTGAACAGACATGCTTGATCGCCTGATTGCCTTTGCACTTCACCAGCGGATTTTCGTGCTGGTCATGACCGCGGCGATCGCGCTGGCCGGATGGCGCGCCCTTAGCGACCTGCCTATCGAGGCCTTCCCGGATGTGCAGGATGTGCAGGTGCAGGTTGTGACGCAGTTGCCCGGGCTGGCGCCCGAAGAGGTCGAGCGTACCGTGACCCTGCCCATCGAACGTGAGATGAGCGGTGTACCGCGCCAGTCACAGGTGCGCTCTGTCTCCATTACGGGTCTGTCCGTTGTCACGCTGACCTTTGCTGAGGGCACGGACGATTATTTCGCCCGGCAACAGGTTCTGGAAAAACTGGGTACGGTGATCCTGCCGGCCGGCGTGCAGCCGTCGCTCGGACCGCTCTCGACTGCAGTGGGCGAGATATACCGTTATGTGCTGGACGCTCCTGAGGGCATGCCCCTCTCCGAGATTCGCGCCTTGCAGGATTGGACCATCAAGCCGGCGTTGCGCATTGTCCCCGGTATAGCGGATGTGGTCAGCTTTGGCGGAACCATCAAGGAGTACCAGGCGCTCGTCAACCCCTACGCGCTAAAGCGTTACAGCCTCACGCTGGACCAGGTCAGTGCGGCGCTTGCCAATAACAGTGCCAACGTGGGTGGCGGACTCATGCGCCGCGGTGATGAAGCGCTGGTGATTCGCGGCATCGGCCTGTTTCGCGATGTTTCGGACATCGGACGGACCGTGGTCTCCTCTCAGGGTGGCAAGCCGGTGCGTGTGAGCGACCTCGCCGAAGTCAAGGTTGGCGAGAAGCCGCGTTCTGGCATCGTCGCCTACAACGATAGGGACGATGTAATCGAAGGCATCGTCGTCATGACCAAGGGGCAGAACGCGTCCAAGGTGGTGGAACGGTTGCGGGCGAGGGTCAATGACGTCAACGCGAAGCTTCCGGCCGGTGTCAGGATACGGCCGACCTACGAGCGCAGCGATCTTGTGAGCCACACCGTTGCGACGGTGATCGAGAACCTTGCGGTGGGCGCCGCCCTGGTCATCGCCATCCTGCTGCTGTTCCTGCGCAACTGGCGTGCGGCGCTGATCGTCGCCTCGGTGATACCGCTGTCGCTGCTGTTTGCGTTCATCCTCATGGATGCGCGCGGCGTTTCGGCAAACCTGATCTCACTCGGTGCCGTGGATTTTGGCATCATCGTTGACAGCGCAGTGGTTCTGGTCGAGGCGCTTATGGTCCGCCTCGCCATTGCCCAAACCGATCCCAATCCAAAGCATTCGGGTGTCGGCTGGCGATTGCATGAATTACGGCATACCGCCGCAACGCTTGCCCATCCGATACTTTTTTCCAAGGCGATCATCATCACCGCCTTTTTGCCGATCTTCACCTTCCAGCGGGTCGAGGGCAAGATATTCACGCCGGTGACCTATACGCTGGCGTTTGCCCTGCTCGGGGCGATTTTGCTGACCTTGACGCTGGTTCCCACCCTGCTCGCCTATGCGATGCGGCGCGAGGACATGGCGGAGACGCACTCGAACTGGATGGTGTCGCTGCAAAATCGCTACCGCGGCATGCTTGAATGGGCGGGTCGCCACAGCCGCAAGGTCATTGCCGCCTCGGTCGCGCTGCTGGTCATTTCACTTGGCTTCGCGCCCCTGCTGGGCAGCGAATTCCTCCCCAAACTGGACGAGGGCAACATCTGGCTGACGATTACGCTGCCGCCGGCAACCGGATTGGACAAGACAAAGGAAGTGGAACGAGAAGTCCGGGCCATACTCAGAAGCTACCCCGAAGTGAACATGGTGGTGACGCAGGTGGGTCGCCCGGATGACGGCACCGACCCCAAGGGCCCGAACAATCTGGAGGTGCTTGCCGATCTCAAACCCAGGGGGGAATGGCGTTTCGAGAGCAAGGATGCGCTGGTGACCGACATGTCCGCCAAAATCCGCCGCCTGCCGGGCGTGCCGACGAATTTTTCGCAGGTAATCCAGGACAACGTCGAGGAGGCGCTCTCGGGCGCGAAGGGGGAAATCGTCGTAAAGCTCTTCGGTCCCGATCTGGATATTCTGGAGAGCAAAAGCGAGCAGATCGTCAGCATCCTCAGCAACGTGCGCGGTGCAACGGACGTTGCGGCTTTCAAGATAGGCGGGCAGAGCGAGCTGACCATTACGGTGGATCGCGAAAAGACCGCGCGATACGGGGTTAACGTGAGTGACGTCAACAACGTCATACAAACGGCGCTTGCCGGGAATCCGGCCAATGCGTTTTATGACGGCGACCGGCGGTTTGATGTGACGGCCAGACTGCAGGCGCGGTATCGCGACTCGGTTGACGATGTGTCCGATTTGCAGGTGGCCTTGCCTGGAACCGGCGCTGCCGGCGGCCAGACCGGGGCGCCAAGCACGATCGCACTGGGGGACATTGCGAAAATCGAGGTTCGGCAAGGTGCGACGCGCATCGCCCGCGAGGCGGGCGGACGCAACGTCGCGGTAAAGGTCAATCTGGTCGGGCGCGATCAGGGCAGCTTTGTTGCTGAGGCGCAAAAGCGCGTCGCAGACCAGATCAAGCTGCCGCCCGGGTACCAGATCACATGGGGAGGGCAGTTTGAGAACCAGCAGCGCGCCATGGCGCGATTGAAGGTTGTGGTGCCGCTCTCAATGTTGATCATCTTTTGCCTGCTGTTCTGGGCCTTCCGGTCCGTAAGGCGCGCTTTACTGGTGTTGCTAATGGTGCCTTTCACATTGATAGGCGGCATCGCCGGCTTGGGGTTGGCGGGCTTGCATCTGTCTGTCTCGGCCGCAGTGGGCTTTATTGCCGTTGCCGGTATTTCAGTGCAAAACGGCGTCATCATGGTCGAGCAGATCATGGAATTCGTGCGCAACGGCCGCCCGCTCAGGGAAAGCATCATGGATGGCGCGGTGATGCGATTGCGGCCCATTCTGATGACGGCCCTGATGGCGGGACTGGGACTTCTCCCTGCGGCACTTTCTCACGGCATCGGATCGGAAACGCAGCGCCCGTTTGCGGTGGTTATTGTCGGGGGCATCGTGTCCGCGACAGCGTTTACCTTGCTGCTGTTGCCGATACTTTATAAGTTCTTCGCCGATGAAGAGTCTACGGGTTAAGGCTCGTAGCGGCTCGATCATCGCGGCGGGACGATGGCGCTCTTTTTGGCGAAAGGCTTATCCGGTGAGTTCGAGTGGTCTTTTTTCAATTGCAAGGTCGAGCTAATGGGCACCGCGAGCCGCAATTCAAGGCCGCTAACGTGGGCAATGCCTAGAAACCATCCCGCGTCTGTCATAAGGAATACAATGCGATCGGAAGCACTTTTCTGGACGAATTGATGATCAAGCCCCCAATGGCAAGCAAGCATCTCTTGATTACCGGGGCCACCGGTTTTCTGGGCGGTGCCATCGTTGCCGAATTGCTCGGTGCCGAACACGCGCCAAACATGAGTTTTTTCGTACGTGCCAAGAACAAGATCGAGGGCCTGATGCGCGTCCAGGCCAATCTGGCCAGATTCAACATTGACGAGCAAAAGATCAACACGCTCAGTCCCGGCCAGGTCATTTGCGGCGACTTTGAGTATCTCGATGAACTGGAACAAAGCACCCGCCTGACAACGGTCACACACGTCATCAATTGCGCCGCGCTGGCGACCTTTTCCAACAGCCCGAAGATCTGGCCGGTCAATGTCGATGGCACCTTCGCCTTTGCGGCGCTGGTTCACAGGCGCGCGAAACTGGATCGCTTTGTCCAGGTCGGCACCGCGATGTCCTGCGGTCCCAATGTCATCAGCCCGGTTCAGGAAGTCTGGGGTTCGCCGGCAGACATCGAGGAGCACCTCGTTCCCTATACCGCCTCCAAGCTCGAGGCGGAAGAAAAGCTGCGCAAGGAACTGCCCACCCTGCCCTTGTTGGTGGTCAGGCCCTCCATCATTGTCGGGCACACCGTCCTGGGCTGCGGACCCTCGGGAAGTATTTTTTGGGTCTTTCGCATGGCGCACGCGCTAAAGCAGTTCACCTGCGATCTGGCCGAATGCATTGATGTGGTTCCGGTTGACTATTGCGCCTCGGTTCTAATCGAACTGACCTTCAAGGCGCAGTTGAAGCACAACCTGTATCACGTTTCTTCGTCGCTTGACTCCTGCCGTTTTGATGAAATCGACGTCGCCTACGCGCGTGCGGCCGGCCTTTCGCCCATGGGCAAGAATTACCGAAAAATCGCCGTCGATGATCTGGCCAGCCTGGCCGGGCAGTGCGAGGAACAACTGGGCATCATCAACCGCAGGCTGCTGGTTCGCGCCCTCAAGCTGTACGGCGCATTTGCCGAGTTGAACTTTGTTTTCGATAACCGGCGCCTGCTCGAAGAAGGGCTGCGTGCGCCGATGCGCCTGGTTGATTACATCGACCGCTGCGTGGTGACCAGCGCTGAAATCGGCATCCAGGAGCAGATGGCGTCTGATTTCAAATAGGTTCGCCGGGAAAAGCCGCGTTGCCTACTCCGGTACGGATCCGGAAAAAAGACTGATCACCATGACGCCGGAGGCGATCAGGCCGATACCGGCAATCGCCGGTAAATCGAGTTTTTGTCCCAGAATCAGCCATCCGACAAGGGCAATGAGCGCGATGCCGACGCCGGACCAGATGGCGTAGACGATGCCCACCGGAATAACCCTTACCGTAAGGGACAGGAAATAAAATGCCGTGGCATAACCGACCACAACGATGACCGACGGCCACAGTTTGGTGAATCCGTCCGCAGCCTTGAGCGCGGATGTGGCGGCAACCTCGGCGATGATTGCGATCAGCAGCATAAGGTAAGTCATGGTTTGCTTTTTCTGAGATGAGATGGGGCGACTTTAACTGCTGCGCGCAGGCGGTGGCAACCGGGATCAGATGTGCGGTCGGAAATGGTATCTTAAACGTCACTTTCCGGGGTGGCATGGTCGGCGGAAGGCCCTTTCAGGCTGCAAGAACAGGGCTCTTGCAGTCTCGCGGCCGAATCGGTTAAACTTGCAGACTTTGTTTCAGCCACATCGGCTGGAATTGCATTAGTGAGGGGTTTTGTTACATGCCAAGCGTACGCGTCAAGGAAAACGAACCGTTTGAAGTAGCGCTTCGCCGCTTCAAGCGCACTGTCGAGAAAACCGGCCTGCTCACCGAACTGCGCGCGCGCGAGTTCTATGAGAAGCCCACCTCCGAGCGCAAGCGCAAGCTGGCCGCCGCGGTGAAGCGCCACTACAAGCGTCTGCGCAACCAGACACTGCCGCCGAAGATGTATTGATTCGGGGCGGCGTCCTTGACGCCGTGATATATCGCCGGATTAATTCGGCGCGATCGGGTGGGCGCTGTAGCGCCCCTTGTCGCGCCGTAATCTTTTGTGCCGGGAGATTCTGAGCTGGCGCCATTTTGAAGCGGAGTGATTACGCCATGTCCCTGAAAACACGCATCACCGAAGACATGAAAGCCGCGATGAAGGCCAAGGACGCGCAGCGCCTGGGCACGGTGCGCTTGCTCCTGTCGGCGATGAAGCAGCGTGAAGTGGACGAGCGCATCGAGCTCTCGGATGCCGACATTCTGGCCATCCTGGAAAAAATGCTTAAACAGCGTCGCGATTCCATCGCCCAATACGAGGCCGGTGGCCGCCAGGACCTGGCGGACGTGGAGAAATTCGAGATCAGCGTGCTGTCGGGCTACATGCCCCAACAACTGAGCGCTGAAGAGGTCGCCGCCGCGGTTGCCGAGGCGATTACCGCCGCGGGCGCCACGGGGCCCCAGGATATGGGCAAGGTGATGGCTGTGCTCAAGCCCAAGCTTGCCGGCAAGGCAGATATTGGTGCGGTTTCAGCCCTGGTGAAAGCCAAGCTGGCCGGCTGATTGCCGGGGGCTCGGGCGAGTTTCCCGGGCAGGGCGGTGGTGGCGGGCAGGGCGGTGGTTTGTGGTGCTTGCGTTCCCACCGGTATTGGATATAAATACCCTTAAACCGCGTTCGGCCTTGGCGGTTTTTCTGCGTATGCCGCGCATCCAAGGCAGCGGGCAGCGGGCAGCAGACAGGCAAGACCGCGTTTTCATGCACTATTTTTGACAGAATCCAGACTACTCCTGCGCGCCGGTGATTCCAGATTCCTTCAAGCAGGACCTACTCAATCGCGTCGATATCGTCGATGTGGTCGGCCGTTTCGTGCAGCTCAAAAAGGGTGGCGCCAATTTCATGGGGCTGTGCCCCTTCCATAACGAAAAATCGCCCTCGTTCACGGTCAGTCCGGCCAAGCAGTTTTATCATTGTTTTGGCTGCGGCGCCCACGGTAACGCCATCGGATTTTTGATGGAGTACTCCGGGCTTGGCTATGTTGAGGCGGTGACAGACCTGGCTGAGAACGCCGGCATGAAAATGCCCGAATACGAGGCGCGCGGCAGTGCCAAGGCCCTGCCCGAGGGCCCCGACCTGTACGCCATCATGCAGCAGGCGATGCAGTTTTACCGCGACAAACTCAAGGACTCCACCCGCGCCGTCGATTACCTGAAGGGCCGCGGACTGTCGGGCAAGGTCGCGGCGCAATACGGTCTTGGCTACGCGCCCGATGGCTGGCAAAGCCTGCAGGCGGCGTTTCCGAAATACGACGACAAGAGTCTCAAGGATGTCGGACTGGTGATCGAGAACGACGAGGGTCGTCGTTACGATCGTTTTCGCGATCGCATCATGTTTCCGATCATGAACCAGCGCGGCGTGGTGATCGGTTTTGGTGGCCGCATCCTGGACGCCGGCGAGCCCAAATACCTCAACTCTCCGGAAACGCCGCTGTTCGAAAAAGGGCGTGAGCTTTATGGTTTGTCGCAGGCGCGACAGGGCATACGCGAGGCGGGTCGCGCCATCGTTGTCGAGGGCTATATGGACGTGATCGCGCTGGCGCAGCACGAGGTTGGCTACGCCGTGGCCACCCTGGGCACTGCGACCTCGGCAATCCACATCCAGAAACTGTTCCGCCAGACCGATGAAATCGTATTTTGTTTTGACGGTGACAACGCCGGCCGCAAGGCCGCCTGGCACGCGCTGGAGGTCAGCCTGCCCTGCCTTGCCGATCACAAGGCGGTAAAGTTCCTGTTCCTGCCGGCCGAGGACGATCCGGACACCTTTGTCCGCGCCCATGGCAAGGAGACGTTCGAGAAAAAACTGGTCGAATCGCGCCCGCTGTCCGACGTGCTGTTATCCGAGCTCAAGTCGCGCGTCGATATGAGCACGCTCGAGGGGCGCTCGCGCATCCTGCATGAGGCCAAGCCGCTGCTGCAAAAAATATCCGCTCCGGCGCTGCAATTGCAACTGGTCAAGCAGCTCGCCGATTTGTGCGGCATGACGTCCGCGGAGGCGGCCGGGCTGGTGGAAATTCGGGGTATCGCGACCGAATCGCGCGGCGCGCGCTCTTCGGGCCGCGGTGCACCGCCGCGTGTCCAGCGGCGCACGACGCAAAGCCTGGAGCGCAAATTCCTGAATTTTTTGATGGTCAAGCCCGATCTGGCCGGCGAATTGCCGCTCGACTTGTTCGAGGGTGGGGGCGCGGAAACCCAGGGTTTGCTGTCCATGGCGGCGTACGCGCGTGAGAATGCCGGCACGAATTTCGAGGCACGCCTCATTGACCAGTTTCGCGGTGGCGAGCATGAGGCATTGTTCAATCAGGTGCTGTCTGAGCTGATGGACATCAACCTTACCGCCGAGCAGGCCGATGCGGAGTTTCGCGACGCGCTGCCGCGCTTGCGCCGCCGGCGCGTCGAGGAGCGGCACGATGAACTGCTCGGCAAAGCCGCTGGTGCGGCGCTGACCCAGGATGAAAAGGCTGAACTTAACAGCATCATCAAGGAGATAGCGGTGCTGGACAAGGCGAGTGCTTCTGCCCCCGGCCAATCGCTTTAGCCGTGGTATAATTTAAAGCTTTTCCGCATTTATTTCCGTTAGTTAGGATACCGACCATGGCGCAGCAAAAAGCGAAGCCCAAAGCGAAATCCAAACCCCAGGCGAAGGCACAACCCAAGGCACAACCCAAGGTTCAATCCAAGGGTAAGGCTGTTGCCCGGGAAAAGCTGAAAAAAATTGCGCCAAAATCAAAGCCTGCGGCATCCGGGGTCAAGGGCGCCAACGGCACCAAGGCCACCAAGTCCACCAAGTCCATTAAGGGGGCTAAGGGTGCCAAAGCACCAGTACGCAAGCCATCCCAGCCGGTCAAATCATCGCGTCCTCTCGCCAAGACCAAGCTCAAGGCTTCGGCCGAGAAGGCTATTTCAAGAAAGCACTCCGCCAAGTTGTCAGCCAAACCGGTAGCAAAACCCGTAACAAAAGTCGCAGCAAAAGTCGCCGCAAAGCCGCCCGTCAAACCAGCGCCTGCCAAACCGACAAAACTGATCGCGCCGGTCGCGGTGAAGCAAGTAAAGCTCACCGCCAAGGAAACCAAGGCGGCGGCCAAAGCCGCTGCGGCGGCATTGGCGGCGACCAAGGCACAGGAACAGGCGGCAGTGCCGGTTGTTACGGAAAAGCCGCTGGGCAAGGCGGCGCGCGCGCGCAAAGCGCGCGAGGCTGAAAAAGCCCTGCATGAGCGCATGGCTTCAAGGCCCGAAGATGTCGAGGCACGCCGCACGCGGCTGAAGACGCTGATCGTGTTGGGCAAGGAGCGCGGGTTCCTGACGCACGCCGAGATCAATGACCACCTGCCCGACGATATGGTCGACGCCGAGCAGATTGAGGCGATCATCAGCACCTTTGCCGACATGGGCATCCAGGTGTTTGACGAGGCCCCGGTCGATGATCCCTTGCTGCCCGGAACCGCTGCGGTGTCTGGCGAGGATGCCGAGGAAGAGGCAGAAGCCGCCTTGTCCACGGTGGATCCGGAGTTCGGCCGCACCACCGACCCGGTGCGCATGTACATGCGCGAAATGGGCACGGTTGAGCTGTTGACGCGTGAAGGTGAAATCGTCATCGCCAAGCGCATCGAGGACGGGCTCAAGCACATGATCCAGGCGATTTCCGCCTGCCCGACAACGATTCACGAAATTCTCGAGCTCTCTGAAAAGGTCAAGCGCGAGGACATGCGCATCGACGAGCTGGTCGACGGCCTGATTGATCCGAACGCCAAAAACGAGCCCATCGCGGAGCTGGCGGACGATGTGGAGCCCGATGATGAAGAAGAGGTCGATGACGGCGGTGCCGCCATGACCGCCAGCCTGCTCAAGCTCAAGGAAGACTCGCTCGAGCGTTTCGCCAAAATCCAGCGGCTGTACGACAAAATGCGTCTCGCGCTCGCCAAGGGCGGATCGCGCAGCAAGGACTACATCGTCGCTCGCGACAAGATTTCGGGCGAACTGCTCAATATCCGATTCACCGCGCGCATCATCGAGCGCCTGTGCGACGGCCTGCGCGGCCTGGTTGACGAAGTGCGCCGCCACGAGCGGCAGATACAGCAGCTTTGCGTCATCAAGGGCACCATGCCGCGCCCGCACTTTATCAAGGTCTTCCCGGGCAACGAAACCAATATGCGCTGGCTCAAGAATGAGCTTGCCGCAGGCAAGCCCTACTCCAGCCAGCTCACGCGCTATGAGCCCAATATCCTGGAGCAGCAGCAAAAACTCATCGACATCCAGAAGCGCATCGGCATTCCGCTGAAGGAACTCAAGGACATCAACAGGCAGATGTCCACCGGCGAGGCGAAAGCGCGCCGCGCCAAGCGCGAAATGACCGAAGCCAACCTGCGCCTTGTGATCTCGATCGCCAAGAAATACACCAATCGCGGCCTGCAGTTCCTCGACCTCATTCAGGAGGGCAATATCGGCCTGATGAAAGCGGTGGACAAATTTGAGTACCGCCGCGGTTACAAATTCTCGACTTACGCCACCTGGTGGATCCGCCAGGCCATCACGCGCTCGATCGCCGACCAGGCGCGCACCATCCGCATCCCGGTGCACATGATCGAGACCATCAACAAGATGAACCGCATTTCCAGGCAGATACTGCAGGAGACCGGCGCGGAGCCCGATCCGGCGACGCTGGCGGGCAAGATGGAAATGCCCGAGGACAAGATCCGCAAAATCCTGAAAATCTCCAAGGAACCCATTTCCATGGAGACGCCCATCGGTGACGATGACGACTCGCACCTTGGCGATTTCATCGAGGACCAGGCCACGCTGGCGCCCAATGATGCGGCGATGTACTCGTCGCTGCGCGATGTCACCAAGGATATCCTCGACTCGCTGACGCCGCGCGAGGCGAAGGTGTTGCGCATGCGCTTTGGTATTGAAATGAACACCGATCACACGCTCGAGGAAGTCGGCAAGCAGTTCGACGTCACGCGCGAGCGCATCCGCCAGATAGAAGCCAAGGCATTGCGCAAGCTGCGCCATCCCTCGCGTTCCGAGCGGCTGAAGAGTTTTCTGGACAATAGTTGAAGCCAGGCCCGGCCGCGGTCGGGTTTGTTTCGGCAGTTTGGTATTTTCAACGCCCCGCCCTGCGGGGCGTTTTTGTTTTCACGCCGCCCGGCATCGTAGGAAAATGGGCTGCGTTGTAATCGGGTAATCAGGTAATCAGGTAAGCAGATGTTCAGGCACCCGGGGAAACAAGGGCAGGCACGGGCAGGCACGGCTACGCAAAGGAGCAGGGTATGAAGCAGGATAAAAAATACGACTACGACTTGTTTGTGATCGGCGCCGGATCGGGCGGCGTGCGCGCCAGTCGCATGAGCGCCGGCTATGGCGCCCGCGTGGCGATAGCCGAGGATTACCGCGTCGGCGGAACCTGCGTCATTCGCGGCTGTGTGCCGAAAAAGCTGCTCTCTTACGCTGCGCATTTTCATGAAGACTTCGAAGACGCGCGGGGCTTTGGCTGGACGGTGGCGCCGCCGCAGTTTTCATGGCCAACGCTGATCGCCAACAAGGACCGCGAGATTGCGCGCCTGGAGGCCATTTACATCAAGCTGCTGCAAGGATCGGGCGTTGAGCTGATGCAAGGTCGCGCTCAGATCGTCGATGCGCACACGGTGAGCGTGGGTGAGAAACAGTTCAGTGCCGCGCATATTCTGCTGGCCACCGGGGGCTGGCCGCTCAAACCGGCGATACCGGGCGCGGAGCTGGCCATTACCTCGAACGAGGCGTTTGAGTTGCCCGAACTGCCGCAGCGCGTGCTGGTGGTCGGCGGCGGTTATATCGCGGTGGAATTCGCCGGCATCTTTAACGGCCTGGGCAGCCAGGTGACGCTGTCGTACCGGGGTGAGGAAATCCTGCGTGGTTTTGATGCCGATGTGCAGCGGCATTTGCACGAAGAAATGGAAAAAAAGGGCGTTCGTATCCTGCTGCACCATGAGGTGACCGCCATCACCCGCGCCGACGGCGCGCTGGAGGTGGCTTGCGCCGATGGAACACGGCTGACGGTTGATGCCGTGATGTTTGCCACCGGGCGCAAACCCAACACCGCGGGACTGGGCCTCGAGGGCGCCGGTGTGCGCCTGGATGCGGGCGGGGGCGTGCTTGTCGATGCGCATTCGCACACCAGCGTGGCGAGCATTCATGCCGTGGGGGACGTGACCAACCGCATCGCATTGACCCCCGTTGCCATTCGCGAGGGCGCGGCGCTCGCCGCAACCCTGTTCAATAACACGCCAACCGCTGTCGACCATAACGACATTCCGACCGCGGTGTTCAGCCAGCCGCCGGTGGGAACGGTGGGTGACAGCGAATCTGCCGCGCTCAAGAAGTATGGCGAACTTGATGTCTACAAGACCTCATTTCGCGCGCTCAAGCACACCCTGTCCGGTCGCGAGGAGCGCACGCTGATGAAGCTCATCGTCGACGCGGCGAGCCAGCGGGTGGTGGGTGCGCACATGGTCGGCGCTGATGCGCCCGAGATCATCCAGGGCATAGGCATCGCGGTGCGCGCAGGCCTGACCAAGAGCCAGTTCGACGCCACCGTGGGTATCCACCCCACCGCCGCCGAGGAGTTCGTCACGCTCAAGGACAAGCTTCGTGTGCGCGCCCACTGATAAATGCCTAAAAACTGTCCAACTGCGCGGAACCACCTCTGAGTGAGCCGAAGAAATCAGGCAGGCCAATATGAATGAAACTCCCCCCCCCATAGTTTTAGAAATTGTTAAATTAATCCGTGAAAATAAACTTGGCGGAAATGAAGGTGTCATTTTAAAAGCAATAAAAGATGATGAGAGCAATATCGAGTTGGTTTTCAAGCTCGGTATCAGTTGTGCTCAAAACAATAGGCTAAGCGAGGCCTTGTTTATTTTTAATTGCTTACAGTCGTGCGTTAAGGATGATGTACGCATTTCATATAACTTGGGCCTTGTGCATTCCTTGCAAGGTAATCATCAAGGTGCATTAGAGGCGTACGACCTTGCCCTGCAAATTAAGCCGGACGATGTTGAGACGTTAGTTAATAAAGGCGCCACCTGTAATGATGTTAAAAATTACGCCCTGGCATTGGAGGTTCTTGAAAAGGCAATCGCCATAAAACCCAAGCTCCCGGAGGCTTGGTCTAATAAAGGTATTGCGCTTAACAATTTGAATTTTTATCATGAGTCGGTCCTCGCTTTTGACGAGGCGATTAAGCTCAATCCGACTTATTTCGAGGCGTGGTCAAACAAAAGTGTGCCCCTTAATAAATTAAAACGATATGCCGAAGCGTCTGAGGCATGTGATAAGGCGCTAAGTCTGAATCCTGATTATGCGGAGGCCTGGTCTAATAAAGGGGCCGCATTAAACCAACTCAAACGTTATGAAGAGGCGATGGCCCATTACGATAAGGCGCTCAGCCTGAAGCCTGGCTATGCAGAGGCTTGGTCTAACAAAGGCAACAGCTTGCATGAACTCAAACGTTATGAAGAGGCGATTGCGCATCACGACAAGGCGCTTATTCTGAAGTCTGATTATGCAGAGGGTTGGTCTAATAAAGGGGCTGCATTAAACCAACTCAAACGTTATGAAGAGGCGATTGCTCATTACGATAAGGCGCTCAGCCTGAATCCTGGCTATGCAGAGGCTTGGTCTAACAAAGGCAGCAGCTTGCATGAACTCAAACGTTATGAAGAGGCGATTGCGCATCACGACAAGGCGCTGAGCCTGGAGGCTGATTATGCGGAGGCTTGGTCTAATAAAGGCAATGCCTTGCATGAACTCAAGCGCTATGAAGAGGCGGGTGCTTATTATGACAAGGCGCTTGGTCTGAAGTCTGATCACGCCGAGAGTTGGTCTAATAAAGGCAATACCTTGCATGAACTCCAGCGTTATAAAGAGGCGATTGCTCACTACGACAGGGCGCTGAGCCTGAAGGCTGATATTGACTGGGCATACGGGGATTTGCTACATACAAAAATGAAAATAGGTTCCTGGAGTAATTTTCAAGAAGAAGTAAAAAACCTTGCTCAAAAGTTGCTGTCGCAGCAGAAAATAACCCGCCCTTTTCAATTGCTGTCATTGACTGACAATGCGGTTTTGCACAAACAATGTTCTGAAATTTACGCCCAAGATAAATACCCATTAAATTCTGCCCTAGGTCCTATCCCCAAATCTGTCAAAAAAGACAAAATTCGAATCGGCTATTTCTCGCCTGATTTTAGAAATCATGCCGTCTCATTTTTGACGGCAGAACTATTTGAGTTACAAGATAAAAATAGATTTGAAATCATCGCTTTTTCTTTTGGGGCTGATGATAAAAGCCCCATGCGTTTACGTTTAATGCAGGCTTTTGATCGATTCATTGTCGTGAGCAATATGTCCGATATAGAGGTTGCAAAACTTGCGAGAGAATTGCATATAGATATTGCGGTGGATTTGGCTGGATACACCAAAGACGGTCGAACGGACATCTTTGCCTATCGGGCCGCCCCGCTTCAGGTGAGCTATATCGGATATTTGGGAACGATGGGCGCCAAGTATATGGATTACCTGATAGCGGATAAAACCATTATTCCTGAGCGCTTGCAGAAATTCTATTCTGAGAAAATTGCCTATTTACCAAGCTATCAGGCGAACGATAGAAAGCGCATTATTGCCAATAGGCAATTCACGCGACAAGAGTTGGGCTTGCCAGAAAATGCATTTGTCTTTTGTTGCTTCAATAATAGCTACAAAATCTTGCCGTCTATCTTTGATGGATGGATGCGGATATTGAAGGCAGTCGAGGGAAGCGTGCTTTTCTTATATGCCGAAAATCAATGGGCCGAAGAAAATCTAACAAAAGAGGCTGAAGCCAGGGGGGTTAGTGGCGTAAGACTTATTTTTGGCCAACATCTTCCGGCCGATGAATATCTGGCCCGTTATCGGATATGTGATTTGTTTTTAGACACCTCGCCCTATAACGCAGGAACTACTGCCAGCGATGCGCTTTGGGCGGGATTGCCCCTGCTTACGCTGATGGGTGAATCATTTCCCGGTCGTGTGGCAGCCAGCCTGCTAACTGCAATTGATTTGCCAGAGCTCATTACAACAACACAGGCAGACTATGAAGCGCGGGCGATAGAGTTTGCAAAGGATCCTCAGAAGATGCGCGCTATCAGACGGAAGTTGGCTGATAATTTTTCAAACTCCCCATTATTTGATACCCCGCTTTTTACTAGAAACCTTGAATCGGCATATGCGATGATGTATGCGCGATACCAGGCGGATCTGGAGCCAGACCATATCTTTATTAATCAGGCCGCAGTCTAAGGATTGCATGAGAGCCTGACCGCGGTGGCCGCGGCACGGCTATAATGTCTGCCGGTCGGGCCTATAGCTCAGTTGGTTAGAGCAGAGGACTCATAATCCTTTGGTCCCTGGTTCGAGTCCAGGTGGGCCCACCAAC
>JANXRV010000045.1:0-15812 GCA_025356665.1 Pseudomonadota bacterium | reverse complement strand
CCCCCCCGCGTTTTAACCTGCTTCCATCCGGCTACCCCTTACACTGGGTTTTGGACGAACGATCTGCTGTTTCCTGAGAACGCCACCGTACCCGTACCCACCGTTTAGGCACGGGTCTTTTACGCGGAAGGTAGGACCACTGTTTGTCTCGCGCGGATGAAATATCGCGGTTGACCTGCCCCCGTGGCTAGCACCATCGGTATTGCGCGCACCCAATATGGGTGTAACCTTGATGGGTCTGCCCTGCACCCTGAGTCGCATCAAGCTGCTGATTCGCGATAAGATCGTTTGCTTTGGGCGCCTTAGCGCGGCCCTTCAGCGGTGCGATTTTGGCAATTACTTGTTGTACCGTTGTAACGGTAATTTCTCGAAGAGCGTCAACGACAAAATCTTTAGCAATGTATGCAAAGACGAATCCAGTTTGAGTTGCTTCTTGATGATCGCCACCAGCACGTAGACGCTGATGGCGATCCAGATCCGCGTTCGCACGGCGTTCTGCGCGGTGCCCCCAGGGCCGCGCAAATCGAGCACGTGTGCAGCTTGACTGCCGCTGTAACGATCCACGATGCGATGGAAGGTCTTCCGGGCAGGAAGTCCGTGAGCTGCGCGAACAGCATCTTGCCAGTGTTCATCGGTGCGAGCCATCAAGGAAAGCGCGCAGGCTCGCGAAAACAGGCAAGCACCGTTGCAATCGGGGACACCCCCCCAACCGCCTCGAAACGCGCGCCAGTATTGGCTTTCAAGCCGATACCCCGCTACTTAACCGAACAGTACTGGGTGGAAATCACCACTCTGTGAAAGCCGTGAACCCGCCCGACGACAAGAAAGAAGATGAGCTGGACCTGAGGGCGGCCGCCGAGAGGCGGATCGATAATGCGCCGGAGGACGCGCCCCTCGCGCGCGGGGCTGAATTACTGTTGCATGAACTGCAAGTGCACCAGATTGAGCTGGAGATGCAAAACGAAGCCTTGCGCCAGGCACAGATTGCGCTGGCCCAATCACATGACCGCTATGTCGACCTTTATGAGTTCGCTCCGGTTGGCTATATCACCCTCTGCGCCCAGGGCATGATCGAGCAGATCAACCTCACCGGCGCCACGCTGCTGGGGCGGGAGCGCAAGAATTTGCTGCATAGAAGCTTCGCCTCCGTGGTGACTGCTGAAGATCAGCAGCGCTTTGTCCGGTATTTCCGCGATCAGACGCCAGGCGACGGACGGGACAGAGAGGAATTCGAATTGCAACGTGGTGACGGCACGGTGTTTCAGGCACAACTGAACTGGGTGCTGCACAAAGCCCTTGCGGGTGGGGCCACAATAGGAATTGCGCTGACCGACATCACCGAGCGCAAGCGGGCAGAAGAGGCAAGGGCGACGCTTGAAGCGCAATTGCGCGAATCGCAGAAGCTGCATGCGCTTGGGACACTTGCCGGAGGCATCGCGCACGACTTTAACAATGTTTTGGCGACGATTTTAGGTAACGTAGAACTCGCCCGGCAAGACGTGGGGCCCGCTCACAGTGCTTTGGAAAGTCTGACGGAGATCAGCAAAGTGAGCCAGCGGGCGAGGCACCTTGTGGATCAGATTCTCGCATTTGGCCGGCGCACGCTCATGGAGCGCAAGCTGATATCTCTCGAACTCGTGGTCGAGGAATCCGCAAGGCTCTTGCGCGCGACCCAACCGGCCGGGTTGAGTCTGCATGTGGAGTGTGCACCGAACCTGCCGCTGGTTCTGGCCGATGCGATTCAGATTGAACAGGTCGTGCTTAACCTGTGTAACAACGCATGGCAGAGCATAGAGGGTCAGGGTCGGCCAGGCAGTGTTGAGATTAAGATCGACGTATATGAACATGCGCGGGATGGCGCACGCGATGCGCTGAGCGCGCCCACCCCCGACAGCCTGCAGCCGGGGCGCTATGTTTGCCTGGCGGTGCGCGACAATGGCGCAGGCATGGATGGGGCGACGCGCGACCACGTGTTCGAGCCATTTTTCACGACAAAATCCGCGGGCAAGGGCACCGGGCTTGGCTTGTCTGTGGTTCACGGGATTGCCGCCGGACATCAAGCGGTCATCCAGTTGCAAAGCAAACCCGGCGAGGGCACCACGTTCCGCATCTATTTTCCGGAAGCCACTTCGGCCGATTCATCGATTCCAGTGGGGGGGCAGCACGCGGTCAGTAAGCATGACACCGATGCGCCCCGATTGCAGGTAAAGAGCGTACATATCTTGTACGTTGACGATGACGAATCGATTGTGTTCTTGATGAAACGGCTGCTTGAGCGCAAAGGCTTTAGCGTGAGCGGTTTTACCAGCCAAGAGGACGCTCTGGCGGCAGTGCGGGCCGCCCCGGGCCAATTCAGTCTTGCGGTGACCGATTATAATATGCCGGGCTTGTCAGGATTGGAGGTGGCGCGCGCGTTGCGACAGATCCGTGCGGATTTGCCAATCGTCATGGTTTCGGGCTACCTCACCGAGGAAATCCTCGCTCAGGCACCTGCAGCCGGGGTGAGTGAAGTTGTATTCAAACCTAACACGGCTAATGAACTGTGCGATGTGGTGGAGCGCCAAGTGCAGGCACAGCGGAGAAAATAAGAAGGTTCATTTAGCGAATGATGAACCGGTCAACGGCTTCTGAGCAAAGTTACCTCGAAACCACTGATCGCCTTTCGATGTCAGACAGACGCTCGACTAACGCAAAGAGATTTTCATGGCCACCAAAAAAATCGCGACAATAGCCCGCCGCAAGGCGCCGGCAAGCCCCCTTCCCGCAGCCCTGGAGAGCAGACCGGCAGAGGCGGCCATTGCCCCGCCTGCGCCCACCTTCCCCATCGTTGGCATCGGCGCTTCCGCCGGCGGGCTGGAAGCCTTCGAAGCCTTCTTTCGCGCCTGCCCCAAAGACACTGGCCTCGCCTTTGTGCTGATACCGCATCTTGATCCGAGCCATGTCAGCCTGCTAACCGAAATCCTGCAACGCTCCACCGTCATGCCGGTAATCGAAGCGCACGACCATGCCAGGGTCGAACCCGACCATGTCTACATCATTCCGCCCAATCGCGAGATGGCGATCCTCAATGGCGTGCTGCAACTCTCGATGCCAGAAATGGTGCGTGGCCATCGCATGCCGATCGATGCCTTTTTGCGTTCATTGGCCGAAGATCAGACCGATCACGCAATCGGTATCGTCCTCTCGGGCACTGCCACCGACGGCACCCTGGGTCTGCGGGCCATTCTCGGCGGCGGCGGCATCTGCATGGTGCAGGAACCGTCCACCGCGAAGTATGAGGGCATGCCGAGCAGCGCCATCAACGCCGGCTACGCCACCCACATCCTGTCGGTGGAAGACATGCCGGCCATGCTGCTGAAGGTGGTCCAAAAGAGCGCTTTCCAGACGCCCGTGGAGCCCATCAGGTCGGAGAAGCAGCAAAGCGGCATCAGCAAAATTCTGTCGCAGCTGCGTGCCACCACCGGGCATGACTTCTCGCTCTACAAGAAGAGCACGATTGGTCGTCGCATCGAACGCTGCATGGCGATGCACGCCATCGAGGACCCGGCGATATATGCGCGCTATATAAAGGAAAACCCCGCCGAGGGGGCGCTGTTGTTTCGGGCACTGCTGATCAATGTCACCAGCTTTTTCCGCGACCCCGAGGCCTTTGTCGCGTTGAAGCAGACCATCCTGCCATCCCTGCTGGCAGACAAGCCCGAGGACTACGTGTTTCGCATCTGGGTGGCCGCCTGCGCCAGTGGCGAAGAAGCTTACTCGATCGCCATCCTCCTGCTCGAGTTGCAAGATGAGATCCGGGCGAGGCAGGAGCGGGAATTGAGCATTCAGATTTACGCCACCGACCTGGACGACGACGCCGTCGCCATGGCGCGGGTCGGTCACTATCCGCCCAACATCGCCCAAGACATAACGCCGGAACGCCTGCGCCGCTTCTTTATCAAGGACGACACCGGCTACAAGGTCAAGAAAGAGGTCCGCGACTCGGTGGTGTTCGCCGTGCAGAACGTGATCCAGGACCCGCCTTTCACCAGGCTCGACCTGCTCAGTTGCCGCAACCTGCTGATCTATCTCGAGACGGAATTGCAAAACCGCATTATCCCCAGCTTCCACTATGCCTTGCGGCCCCAGGGCGTGTTGTTCCTGTCCACCTCGGAGAGCATCACCAACCGCCCCGAGCTGTTTGCGCCAATCGACCGCAAGTGGAAGTTTTACCAGGCCAACCGCGCCCATGTCGCGCCCGATATCATAGCCAACACCGACTTGGCCCGGAACGGCGACAAGCTCGGGCACAAGAGCGGCTCCGCGGAACCAGTGGTCATCGGCAAAGCCGGTGTCAGCCGCTCTAGCAGCATCGCCACGCTAAGTACCAACGTCTTGATGCAGTACTACTCGCCCTCTGCGGTGACCACCGACAGACACGGCAACATTCTGTATGTCCATGGCGACACTGGACGCTACCTGCGTCCGGCCCCCGGCCCGATAAGCGCCAACGTCGTCGAGATGGCGCGCGAGGGCCTGCAGCTGGACCTGCGTGTTGCCATCACCGCGGCGGCCGGCGCACAAGGGGAGCCGACCCTGGGCCGTGAAGTCTCGGTGAAGACCAATGGGGGCTTCACGATGGTGCGTTTCACCGTCCGGGTCTTGCCGCGGGAAAAAAGCGGCGAGATTCTGCTCCTCATCACCTTTGAGGATGCGGCCAAGCCAGCCCAACCCTCGGGCAAACCGGCCGCGGTCAAACCGGGACGCGGCAAACGCAATGCCGCCGCCTTGCTCGAAAACATGCGCTTTGAAGCGCTGGAGCGCGAGCTGGCCTACGCCAGGGAGAGCCTGCAAGCCACCAGCGAAGAGCAGCAGGCCTCCAACGAGGAACTCAAATCCACCAACGAGGAATTGCAATCCACCAACGAAGAACTGCAGTCGGCCAACGAAGAGCTGGAAACCTCCAAGGAAGAATTGCAATCGATGAATGAAGAAACCATCACGGTCAATTCCGAACTGAATGCCAAGGTCGAGCAACTGACCGGCGTTCAGAACGACATGAAGAACCTGCTCGACAGCATCAGCACAGGCACGCTGTTCCTCGACCACCAATTGGTGATCCGGCGCTACACGCCAGCGGCCGTGCAGATCTACCGCCTGATCGGCGGCGACGTCGGCCGGCCCCTGAGCGACATCAAATCGAATTTGGACAACGCCGACCTGACGGCCGACCTGCAATCGGTACTCGATACGCTGATCCCCGTCGAACGCGAAGTGCAAACCCTCGACGGCGCCTGGTATCTGGCGCGCGTTCAGCCCTACCGCACGCAGGACAACGTGATCGAGGGCGTGGCGCTGACCTTCACGACGGTGACCGCCTTCAAGCTCGCCAGCCAGGCGGCGCAGCGGACCGCCGCAGAGCTCGCGGCGACACAACAGGCGGCGACGCAACTGGCGCGGGAACTGGCCGAGGGCATCGTCAATACGGTCAGGGAGCCGCTGCTCGTGCTCGACGGCACCTTGAAGGTCATCTCCGCCAGCCATTCGTTCTACCGACATTTCCAGGTCAAGCCAGAAGAGACGGTGGGGTGCAAGGTCTACGCTCTGGGCAACGGCCAATGGAGCATCCCGGCCTTGCGCAAACTGCTCGAAGGTATTCTGCCAATGCAGCAAGTGCTGGACGGCTACGTGGTCGAGCACAACTTCCCCAACATCGGACCGCAGCGCATGGTGCTCAACGCGCGGCGGATCGTCACGGCGCTGGGGAATACGGAATTGATTCTGCTGGTGATGGTGGCTATTGCCCCTACGGGGGCGAAAGAAGCTCATGAATATCCCGGCTGACGACAAGAAACCGGATCCCCCGACCCTGCGCAGCAAGGCCGTGGCCAAACTCGCCTCCCATCCGGTAACCGAACCACTCCGCGCCGACGCACTGCTGCACGAACTGCAAGTGCACCAGATCGAGCTGGAAATGCAAAACGATGCACTGCGCATCGCGCATGCCGAGCTGGGCGCCTCGCGTGAGTGCTATATCGATCTCTACGATTTCGCCCCGATCAGTTATATCACGCTCGACTCGGACGGCATGATCGAGATGCTCAACCTCACCGCCGCCGCGCTGCTTGGCGTGGAGCGCAAGGACCTGCTGCGGCGTCACTTCAGTGTGCTGGTGGTCGCCGATGACCAGAGCCGCTGGATGAAGCTGTTCATATCGGCGCTGCAACAGGACGGCAAACACAGCCTGGAAGCGACTCTGCAACGCCCCGATGGCACGGTGTTTCCGGCGCAGCTCGATTGCGCCGCGCGGAAAGTCGGTACTGGCGGGCTGAAGGTGCGCATCGTTCTGACCGACATCAGCGAGCGCAGGCATTTCGAAGCCGACCTCAAGCGCCACCGCGACCACCTCGAAAAAATGGTCGTTGTTCGCACCGACGAACTGGCACACGCCAAAGACGCCGCCGTGTCCGCCAACCACGCCAAGAGCATTTTTCTCGCCGGCGCGACCCACGAACTACGCACCCCGATGCATGGCATCATCGGCTCTAACGCTCTGGCGCTGGACTACGCCACCGATTACGAGCAGATCGGTTGGCTGACCAAGAGCCAAGAGCACGCGCAGTTTCTGATGTCGCTCCTCAACGACATCATCGACAGCGCCGATATCGAATCGGAGGGGATGATCTTGGAAAAGAGCAACTTCTCTCTGGCGCAGATCATCGACGAGGTAATACAGGCGCAGGCGGTGCCGGCCTTGAACAAGGGGCTACTGGTGCGCAGCGAAATCGACGCATCCGTGCCCGAGCTGCTGTGCGGCGACGCCATGCGCTTGCGCCAGATCCTGCTGAATTTGACCGGCAACGCCGTCAAGTTCTCGGAGCGTGGCACGATCGTCCTGCGGGCCAGCGTGCTGGAAGCTGACAGCATCAGCGTCATGCTAAAGCTAGAAGTCAGCGATCAGGGCATTGGCATCAGCCTCGAGCAGCAGACCCGACTGTTCCACGTCTTCAGTCAGGCCGAGGGCGGGATGCGTCGCAAATACGACGGCTTAGGCCTTGGCCTAGCCATCTGCAAACGCCTCGCGCTCTTGATGGGTGGCAACGTCGGGGTGATCAGAAAAGAAGGTGTCGGTAGTACCTTTTGGGTCACGGCGCGGTTTAAAGTTGTGAAGTTGTGAAGTTGTAAAGATTGGTTATTCGTCAGACAAGAGACGCTTGTCTGACATGGACGCTGTGGCCTAACTCGCAGCGCCTTATCGGAGGTGCGGTTGATACCTGAAACGTCGGAGCAACCACCAAAGTCCACGAGGCTTCCCAAGCTTCGCCAAGACCTCACGCTTTACCCGGGGCCGCAGCACCGTGACGGTTCGCCCAGCTGGCGGATACTTGATCCGGTCCGTAACCGTTTTTTTGAGATCGGGCTTCTCGAATTCGAGTTGCTTGCACGCTTTGCCGATCACGTCACAGTAGACGAATTGATCGATGCGCTCATCGAGCAGACGCCGATATTGCCCACAGAAGATGAGGTTGAGGGCTTCATCGGGTTTCTCGTCAATAACCAGCTTGTGGTTCCTGACGGACCTGAGGCGCTGGGGCAATTGCGGCGTCGGTGGATATCGGCGAAGCACCCCTGGTATGAGCGTCTATTTCACAGCTATCTTTTTTTTCGCGTGCCACTGGTACGCCCGGACAGGTTCCTGGAGCGCACGCTGCCGCTTGTGGACATGTTTTACACCCGCTCGTTTTTGCTGATTGTATTGTCGGTTTTTGTCACGGATATTTACCTCGTATCGCGTGATTGGACGGAATTGACGCGGACGTTTTCATATTTTTTCAACCTCCAGGGGGGCTTTTATTTCCTCTTGGCGGGCAGTTTCGCGAAGATCATCCACGAGTTCGCCCACGCCTATACGGCCAAGCGCTATGGCGTTCGGGTCCCGACCATGGGTGTTTCTTTCCTGGTCATGATGCCGTTCCTTTATACCGACACCAGCGAGACTTGGAAGCTGGCTGACCGCAAAAAACAGGTTGCAATCGCCTCTGCGGGGGTGATCTCCGAGCTCGCATTGGCTTGTTTTGCCACGCTCCTTTGGGTTGTCACGCCCGAAGGGGCGATGAAAAGCATTTTTTTCATCCTCGCCACCACGACTTGGGTTATGACGCTGGCCGTGAACGCCAGCCCGTTCATGCGGTTTGACGGTTATTTTGTACTGTCTGATTTTTTTGATTTTCCCAATCTGCACGATCGCAGTTTTGCCTGTGCAAAGTGGTGGGTGAGACGGCAGTTCTTCGGCATTCGCGAGGCACTGCCTGAGCCAACATTCAACAACAATCAGCGCCGCGCCTTGGTCCTCTTTGCGCTGGGTATTTGGATTTACAGATTTGTCGTTTACTTTGGTATTGCCTTGCTCGTGTACCACACATTTTTTAAATTGCTGGGCATCGTGCTGATGATTCTGGAGTTTGGCTTCTTTATCATCCGCCCGGTAGTTGCCGAACTAAAGTACGTGTGGGCGCGACGCAGCGTTGTTCATTTGAACCGGGGCGCCATCGCAATGTTTGCCGCCGGGCTCCTGATCCTTGCTTGGTTGGTTCCGGTAGCAAACGAGGTGACTGCTCCTGCCGTTTTTGTCGCTGAACGGGAGCAAAACATTTTTGTCCCGCTTGCGTCGCGCGTGCAGGCGGTGGAGGTGGTCGCCGGCCAGCGTGTCGATGCCGGGCAGTTGCTCGTGAGGCTCCAGTCCGATGAAATTGTATTGCGAGAGCAGAATGCGCTGTTGTCGCTTGCAACGGCGAGAGCGGAATACTTGCGTGCCGCGGCTACCCGCGCTCAGCAAGAGCGTTTGATGGTGCTTGACAGTCAGGTCGCAGAAGCGGAGGCCGAGCTGCGGGCGGTCGCGGAGGAAAAAACACGGCTCGAAGTGCGTGCCTCAGGTCCAGGTTTGGTTCGCGATTTGCGGCCGGATTTGGTTGCCGGGCGCTGGATCGGTACGCGCGAACTAATGATGCGGGTCGTTTCTGTTGGGACGGCAGGCGTGGAAGCATTTGTGACCGATTCCCAGATTGAGGCCGTGCAGGTCGGGCAATTGGTGAAATTCATCCCCGAGGTCGCCGGTATGAGCGCCGTTCCGGGGCGGGTGATTTCCATCGACAAAACGGCGAGTAAGCAGATTTCGCGGAACATTTTGGCTGGGCCCTACGGCGGAGGCCTAGCGGCCGTAATTGATCGGAAAACCGGCCCGACCGCGCAAAACGCGGTCTATAAGGTGCTGATTCGGCCTGAGGCCACTTTCGAGCCTGAGGGCTTCATGGTCCGCGGGACGGTACGTATTGACACCGACTGGGCGCTGGTGGCACAAAATTTCTTGTTCCGGGCGGCATCAATTTTTGTCAGAGAGAGCGGCTTCTAGCTATCCCGATTGGTGAAGCGTAAAGTAGGCTTTATTTTTCGAGTTAAAACTTAGATTATCTATTTATAAAATTGATTTTTAACGATATATTGTATTTTTGAAGATTGGGCGCATCTATTGCTACATACTTTTGAAGACTCACTGGGTGATGCGCTTATTATGCGGTCTATTTTTATAACATATTGAAATACATAGTATTTTAATTCTTCGTCAGGCTTGAGGAATACGGAAGTGTCGGATAAGGATAAAACCACGACAAAAAGTGTCGGAAAATCGTCAAAACGGGAGAGGCGAAAGGCTCCTTCCCAGCGGCTTAAGACACGTTTCCTTGCACTTGAACCGAGGATCGTATTTGACGGGGCGATGGCGGCCGACATTGTCGACAAGACCGTCGCCGCGACAACTGAGCATTCTGCCGCCCTAGACGCGGCCACCGCGCCCGCCGCCTCCGCACCCGATTTAGCGCGCGTTCCGGCGGGCGCAACGCCGCTCGCTGCCGACAAGGCGATAGCAGACGTCCAGGCAATTCGTGATGCTAATCTGACCGATCCTGCGGCCCAACTTGCGGCCCTTTCCAATCCTGCCGCAGCTGCTCAGGGACCCAGCGAAATTCTGTTTATCGATGGGAGTCTGAACGGGGTTCAGCAACTGCTCAATGGCGTTCGGGCTGATGTCCAGGTGTTTATCCTGGATCCGAACAAGGACGGTTTTTCGCAGATCACGGCGGCACTCGCTGGTCGCCAGGACATATCAACAATTCACCTCGTCACTCACGGCGACCCCGGGCGGGTCGCGGTCGGTAACGATGCGATTACCGTACAGTCGCTTGAACAACATAGCGCGCAAGTCGCAGGCTGGCGCGCAAGCTTGTCGGCAGGCGCTGATTTCCTTATCTACGGCTGCGATGTCGGACAGGGTATCCAGGGGCAGGCCCTGCTCAATGAACTTTCCAGCCTCACCGGCGCGGACTCTGCGGCATCCGAAAACCTGACCGGGTCCGGACCGATGGGGGGCGACTGGATTCTTGAGGTCAGCCACGGGGCTATCTCTTCACACCCTTTCGCCGATCCTGCGGTGCTAGAGGTATTCACCGGACTGCTCGCAAAGCCGGTGCTGGATCTGAACGGCCCGACCGTGTTGACCGTAACGGACAATTTTTCGACTGGCACCTATACCGGTGGCAGCAGCACCTTGACCACGACGTGGACCTCGGCTTGGACAGAATTCGATGCATCGCCAAACCGAGCTTTTGCGCCGACATCCAATAGCGACAACAGCCCGATTAGCGGCAACGTGATAATTCCAAGCGTTGCCACAGGTGGGACCGTGACCGGTCTCGGAACCGGCCAGGAAATCGCGTTTGTGGGCCACGCCAGCCAGTTTGGCGACTCGATTGAGCGCGCGGTCAATCTAAAGGCTTATACCGCGGCAATCTTGAGCTTCAGCTACCGTACCGCCGGGCTCAGTGCGAGTGACGTTATTGAAGTAGATGTCTCCAATAATGACGGTGCCAATTTCACCACAGTTGCCGTGCTTGCAAACGTTACCAGTAACACGACTGCCAGCTTTGATATTTCCAACTACATTTCCGAGACGACGACAATTCGCCTGGCGGTAAAGTCTGGTTTTGCCACCGCTAGCAGCCAGCAATTCTTTTTAGATAATGTCAGCATCACGGCTGATGGCAATAATTTTGTAACCAATTATTCCGAGCAGGCTGCAACGCCGGTCAAGATTCTTGACAGTGCTGCGACCATAACCGACACCGACACCGGACAGTTGCTGAAAAGCGCCACGGTAGCGCTGACCAACATGAAAGCGGGCGATTCGTTTGCCGTCGGGTCCGTGCCCACGGGTATCACGGTATCCGTGGACAACGTCAATGGAATTGTGACCTTGTCTAGCGCAGGCGGTGACACGGCGGCGAATTTTGTGACCGCATTACGGTCCATCACGTTCAGCAATTCCTCCAATATTCCAGACACGACGCTCCGCAATATTGCGATAACGGTCATCGATGCGGGCAATGAAACCAGCATTACCTCGAATGCCTTTGTTCACATTACGCCATATGATAATCCGGTAACGGCGGTATCCCACGCTATCACGACATCCTCGCTAGGTACGACCTCCGGGGCGCTATTTGACAATTCAAGCCTGGCTGCACAGCGTGCTGTAAGCACCACGCTGGACTACGACCCCGATACCGTGGGCTTGAGTACGTCCTTGTTGACCCAGGCGGCGAAGGGTACGGCGGTGGTCAATGCCGATGGTACTTACACCTATACGCCAACTGCGGGCGCGACGGGGACGGATAGCTTCACTTATACGCTCACCAGTAAGGCGCAGGTAATCGGGGTGAACTACCAGTACTGGTCTAACAGCACCATTACGTCGCTCGCTACCGGTTTTCCGACGACATCACCCGATAAATCAAACTATATTTCCGGTTTTGATGTCGATGGCGTCGCGCTTGACACGGTCGGTGGCACAAAAACGGCGAATACAAGCCTGGACAATTTTGTCATTCGTTTCACGAACAGCATCACCATCACGAGCGGAGGAACCTACACGTTTACTAGCGGGTCCGATGACGGGTCTATGGTCTACATCGACACGACAGGCAACGGGACGTTCACCACCGTGGTCAACAACGACGGCTTGCACTCGTATCTAGAAGCCTCCGGATCGATCACGCTTGCGCCCGGTACGTATTCCCTGCGCGTGGATTTTTGCGAGCGTGGCGGTCAGGAAGACCTGAAGGTTTGGTACCAAGGGGCTGATACCGGTGGCCTGAAGACCAATCTGTCGGACGTTGGTCAGGTTCTGGCGAATTCGACCACGACCGGTACTGTAAACATCACGTTACAGGACGGCGGACCACGTTTGGCTCTGGGTGCAAGTACCTACGCGCTTGATGATTTTTCCAGCAACAGCTATTCGGTCAACGTCGGTAGCTTCAGCTATGCCGGCGCATGGGCGGAAACCAACGATGGCGGAAGTCCGACTGGCGGAGATATTCGCGTATCGGGCGGTGTCTTGCGTGTGGCTGACACTGATACATCGGGCTCCACGCAAAAATATATACAGCGGTCGGTTGATCTTCTTGGCGTGACAAGTGGCAGTGCCACGCGGGTCGGCACGCAACTGTCGTTTAATTATTCGTCCGCTGGCGCGAGCTCCGGGATCAATGTGCAGATCTCGGCGGACGGGGGAACGAGCTGGACGACGCTGGATACGATCGCTCCGACCGGCGCGACTGCGAGCACATTGAAGACGTATGACATCTCTAATTACGCCTCTAACACTGCGGCTATTCGATTTATAGCCGTAAATCCGATCAATGTCGCAAGAATTGATTTTGATAACGTCCGAATCGACGCTTCGACCGTCAACTATAACGCCGGGACTTACATCGAGAATGGTGCGGGCGTTGCGATTGCGTCGGGACCTGTGTCTGGGTTAGGAGGGACGGTAATTGCGGATCCCAACGCGTCATCCATTTCCGGCGCGACAATAACGCTTTCGAATGCGCAGTCGGGGGATGTTCTCTCATACGACAATTTTGTAAGTGGCATCGCCGCCTTGTTCAGCGGCAGAACACTCACACTGACCGGGACAGCTACCCGGGCCCAATACGCTACCGCCCTGCAGCATGTGTTTTTTAGCAGTGCAAGCGAAAATCCATCTACGGTATCGCGGAATATCAATGTTTCGGTCACGGATTCTTCAAGCCTTGTAAGTAACACCGCGGTTGCGACCGTAGTGGTTCAAGGGATAAACGACGCTCCTTCTGGCATCGACGCTTCGGTAACAACCGCGCTCAACACGGCCTTTGTTTTACGGACATCAGATTTCGCGTTTTCGGACATTGAGGGTAATGCGCTCCTTGCCGTCAAGATTTCGGCCTTGCCGTCTTCTGTTGGAGTGCTTCAATTCGACACCACGGGAACGGGTAGCTGGAGTACGGTCACCGTCAACCAGAGCATATCGGCGGCGAATATCGCCGCGGGTCGTTTGCGTCTTCTACCTAACGCCGGGACCTCGGGGTCCGCAGTATTTCAATTCCAGATTCAGGATAGCGGGGGGACCGCTTCGGGCGGCGTAGATCTTGATCCCACGCCGAATAGTTTCATGGTCAAAGTCCTGCCGGGTGCCAACACGGCGCCGACGCTTAGCTCGGGATTAACGCTTGTTGCGAGTCTTGAGGATGCCCCAACTCCAACGCCACGCACCATATCGCAGGTTCTAACCGACACGGGTGTTGGCATATTCGTTGACCCGGATTCTGGTTCATCCCTGACGGGGCTCGCGATTATCGGTAATACCGCGAATTCAGCGACTCAGGGAAAATGGCAGTATTCGGTTGACGGAACGACCTGGACTGATGTCGGGACTGTCGGCAATACCGCCACGACTGCGCTCGCGCTATCGGCATCAACCCAGGTGCGATTTCTCGCTGTTACCGATTACAACGGTGTGCCGCCAGCGTTAAGCATACGCGCGCTGGATGATACCTATTCCGGTAGTTTTACTTCGGTCTCCACCCGTACGTTTGTTGGAGCGACACCGTTCGCAAGCTCCGCAATATCGACGGCGTCTTACGCGCTGGGAACAACGGTCACTGCAGTCAATGATGCGCCAGTCCTTGCCGCTGGTAATCCGACGCTGACGACAATAGGCGCCTCCCAGATTGGCAACGCCGGTCAGTTGGTTTCTGATTTTGTTATGGGCACTGCGGGTTCCAATCGTACGGTGGTTACGGATGTGGATGCCGGTGCAGTGTTAGGCATTGCTGTTGTGGGTGCAGGCGGTTCATCGGGAACTTGGCAATACTCGACAGACAACGGTGCGACATGGAATACCGTTGGGTCAGTTAGCACGACAAGCGGGCTGTTATTGCGCAGTACCGATAAAATTCGCTTTAATCCGGATGGCACGGCCTCTGGTTCTGGGGTTCTTACCTACCGCGCATGGGACCAGAGCGCTGGAACATTCGGGTCCAAAGTGGACACGTCTGTTTTTGGCGGGACTTCGACATTCTCCACCAACACGGATACTGCGACCATATCGGTTACCGCACCTACTGGGCCAGTGCTATCGGTGTCCAGTGCTGTGAGTTTCCAGGAAGGAGCGGCGACACCTACGACGATTGACGCTTCTATCGCCGTTGCAGATGGCAGGAGCGCAAATTTAACCGGGGCCACTGTGGTCATCGGAAATTATGTTAGCGGGCAAGACGTTCTGTCATTTACGAACGTCGGTTCAGTTGTCGGGTCATGGAATGCTAGCACCGGGACGGTCACCTTCACAGGGACGGACACGCTTGCAAATTATCAGACCGCACTGCGCTCCGTAAAGTTCTCTAACACGAGTGATGCGCCCGATACGAATACGCGCTCGATCAATTACCAGATCAGTGACGCCACCGGTGCGAGTAACGTCCTATCGGCATCTGTAAGTGTCTCCCCTGTCAACGACATGCCTACGCTCGCTGGATCGGCGCAGGTTCTGGCCTATGTGGAAAATCAGGCGGCAACGGTAATCGATAACGCGATTACTGTCACTGATGTCGATAGCCCTGCTAATTTTAATGCAGGCTATCTTCAGGTTGTTCTTGGGACGTCTTTGAGTCAGGACCAGTTGTCAATTCTCACATCTGGTACCGGTGCGACGCTGCTGACCGCAAGCGGATCGAATGTCACCTATGGCGGGGTTGTGATTGGCACCATCGATACAACGCTCAATGGTGTGAACGGACAGGGGCTCAAGGTTGCGCTTAATTTCAATTCATCGCCGGCGGCGGTTCAGGCGCTGGCTCGATCTATTGGATATGCAAACAACTCTGACGCGCCCAATACGACGACTCGTACTGTCACATTTACCCTAAATGACGGTGGAAATATCGGATCTGGCGGTGCATTGGCGGGGGTAAAAAGCACTGACACGATCACGGTCGCCAGCGTCCCCGAAGTGGCGAGCATCTCCAGCATCGTGGAGAGCACGGGCGGCGGGATTAGTGCCGCGGAAGCAGCAAGCGGCGGCGGAACGCCCGTTGTAGTGGGCCTGCCGGTCGATGCCGTCGCCGGCGACACGGTTACGGTGAACTGGGGTGGCCAGACGGTGGCCTACACCCTGACATCGACGGACATCACGAACGGCAACGCCTCTGTAATTGTGCCCGCTGCCACGATATCAACGCGCGGCGACGGGACCTTCAACGTTACCGCGACGGTGGCCCATCTTGGGCAGACCGGCGCTGTGTCGGCGCCGTTTTCAGTGACGGTGGACACGGTGGTGGCGGCCCCGACGGTGGGCTTGACGAGTGACAGTGGGTCGAGCGGGACGGACAAGATAACGAACGTGGGGACGCTGAGCGTAGCGGGTACGGAGGCTGGGGCGACGGTGCAGTACTCGGGTGACG